>JAUIGR010000072.1 GCA_030430025.1 Gammaproteobacteria bacterium | reverse complement strand
CATTGCCATCGACTGTCTGACAAGTGCCGGTACCCATGGCATCATCACAAGCGGCTGCTTCATAAATATGGGTTTGGTAACCATAATTGCTGTAGCCATACATGGTACCAAAACCCGAGGCATCCAGGTGCTGGAAAATACGGCCATACTGATCGTATGTGGTTTTTTCACTGTAAGCAGCCGGAAAACCGCCGTTTTCTCCGTCGTAGATTAAAGTGCCGATGATCGATACCCTGCCATAATCGTCATAGCTATACATTTTATCGATTTGTTCCTGCCAGGGCTCGGATTGTGAATTTTGATGAGTGATCGACACTTCATGTAGCAGCTTGCCCCACTGGTCGATTTGATCATAGTTCCAGTAGTTTTCGAGTAACTGTTCACCGATTAGGTTACTGCCGGTTTTTTCGACTAAACGTCCCCTGACATCATATCGATTGCTGATAACCTGAGCCAGTCCGTCGGTTTGTTCAATGAGGTTGCCCAATGGATCATAAACATAGTACCAATCACCTTTATCGGGATCGAGCATCGATGTTTTACGGCCTAATTGATCGTAGGTCATTGTCGTTTCGGTACCATTCGAATCCATGCTGATTAGGTTTCCTTTCGGTCCGTATAGGTAGCTGATTTCGCTGTAACTGTTATTCAGGTCATTCAAGAATTGTTCGATCAGCACCACTTGCCCTGATGGATCGTGGTGAGTGATTTTCTTTTGTCCTTTGGCATTGATGTGGGTTTGGGACAGGCCATTGTATGTGATGGTTGATATCGCTTGACCACCCGTGTGAGAGGGGTTACTGGTTTGTATTACCCGATTTAGGTCGTCATAACTGTTGATTGAATAATACCTGACACCAATGATTGCTGCATCAGATGCTCTTCTGAAATAGGGCTCGGAAATCTTTCTGTTTCGGCCTGATTGATCATAATAGCTGTCTATGGTCGACCAGGCACCGGGGTTACCACTGTCACCCAGTGATTGTGTCTGGCTCCTGACAACCCGACCTTGGGCATCTTGATAGGTTCTTGAGATGGGGGCGCCTGCGTTTTCTTTGACCGTTAGCATGACTGCATCAGCAGGACAGTGATGACCATCATTCTGTAGGCACCAGTAGTTGAATATTTCTGATTTGGAACCAGTGGTGTTTTTGCTTGACTGCAGTTCACCAAACAGGCCGTACTGATATTCACTGGTGATCCCTGAGATCAGATCGATTGCTGTCAGTGGCTGGCCATGGATGTCTCTGCTGGTGATCTCGTTTACCTTGATGAGTGTTGAGTTGCTGTCTTTATGACCAAAAAGTTCTTTTTGCCATTTGGGGTATAAATGCCACTGATCATCATAAGCCCTTTCTGTTCGACGGTAGAGGTCCATCTGATTATCAAAGCGGGCAGGGGGTGTGTAGTTTTCATGGCAGTGGCCGGCATTGACTACTGTTTTGGAGCACTGGATGGTGTCTGTTTCGTTACCATAGGCATCATGTTTGTGTATGGTTTTCAGATACAAAGAACCTGATAGCGAAGGGTTCAATACTTCTTCTTCCAGCTGACCAGTTAGGTCATTGTAGTCAAAAGAGGTGGTGTTCGTTGCTGATAAGTAACCTGAGCCAGCCTGTTGATCAAATCGTTTGACTGTGACTGTGCTTGAAGTCAATCTTCCTAGTATCCAGGCAGCGACATTTTGTTCATTCTGATTGTAGTAATTATCGGTACGGGTGCTTGACAGCACAGTGCAACTGTTATTTTCGTAGGATAAACACACTTTGTTGTAGGTCATGCTGATGTTGCCATGAAATGAGGCTGGATTGTTTTTGTTATCATAATCCATGGTGGTGATTGTCGTTACATGCGGTGAGTTTGCATCGAGTTCAAATTGATCTTCGATGGATTCATTCATGTAGACAAAGACGCTGCCTGCGTTACTGGCTGGGCTGACTGCTTCATAAGTGTTAATTCCCAGGCTGATGGGATCAAAGTTTTGGCCATCAATGAGGGGATCAAGACAACTGTTACCACTACAGCTATTAAAATGACAAATAGGGATGTTGGCACTGCAGCTGAATTGGCCATTCGGTGAGTTGATGGCCTGATGATGGTATTTTTCTGTGCTTTGAGGACTGCCTGTGTAGGGAAATTCTTGTAGGTAGTTGGTGCTGGTGCTGATGTTGTTTTGCACATCGACGGTTGTCAGGGTTTCAAATCCCAGCGAGCCACGGCCTCCTCCTTGTACTTTCAGACCTTTGTAATGATAAAAAATCGAGGAGTAATGGCCAGCATCGGTTTCTGTTGGGGATTTTTGTTTTTGTGCTCTGACCAGGTATTCAGAAGATTTGATATCAAAAACAGCTGAACCATGGCCCCAGTTGGCTTGATAGCCATCATGGGTTCGAGCATAAACGGTAGGTAAGGTGGCTGATTCATAGACAAAGTTGGTTTCATTCTCTATTCCGTTCTCAGCGGTTTGAACAATACTGACCAGCTTGTCTCTGGCTTGCCATGCACCTTTTCCAAATTCGGTGAATTTGGTATCTCCTGGACTGACTTTGATAAATAAATGGTCAGTATGTGCGTCACCATTAAAGTCCATAAACAAATTATGAACAACAGCCGCATTTTCGCCATCTCTTTTGTGGCTGGCGACAATCGTTGTGTTGATGTAATTAGTATATTGATAACCATCGACTTGATTGTATTCCAGGAGTTTTAATCGATAGTAGACCTGATTGTCTTGGGTTTCTGGTCCTGGGTAGAGTAAATCAAGATCACCATCGCTGTCGTAATCAACGAAGCGTGTCAAGTTGCGGAATGCCTCTTGCACATCTGAGTATTGATAATAAGGGCCAAAATGGTCAGAGTAACTGGCATCATATCGATCAAATAATAAATGAGGTTCAAAACCCTGACCATTGTTAATTAAGATGCCTTCGTCTGTGATGATGTCAGCCAAATAGTCTCCATTCAGGTCTTGGACTGTGATTTCGCTTTTCGGACTAAAATCTAAATCAGGGTTGACATATGGAATGGCTGTTTGGCCGCCATCATTTGAGACCAACATGTCTAAGTCAGATCCCACCGACATTCCCAGTATTTCTGAAAACCTGAATATTCCCGTGCTGTTGTCTATCGGTTCATAAGTATGGACGGCATACCATTTAACCCAACAGGCAGAATCATATAAGTCATAAGATTGTCCTTTGACTGAGTCATTGATGCCAGCCGATTTTCCACCAGCACAGGCCAAATCATGAAATACATAACGGTATGATACGAGTAAGTCGCTCAAACCATCGCCATTAAAATCATTGGCTAAGGCACTGATCGAACTGACCTCAGCAACTGAAGGCAAATTGATGGGATTCTGATTCTCATTTCCAGCAGTAATGTCTTCACAAGGAATGTATGGGTATCCTGGATTGGTGTTATTGTTATCAAGGCAATAAATGTCATCGATATCAAGTGGCAAACCACTGATGTCTAATGTCACTGCAATTTGTTCACTGTTATTGTGGTCAACCTTGATTGTCTTGGTGACCTGATCCAGGTAGCTGGCATATATGGTTCCCGATGGTGAATTAAGAGGCGTATAATCATGATAACTGGTCGATCCAGAGAAGACATGCATCTTCAGGAGGTCAGGCCTGCCATCACCTGTAAAATCAATGAAGTTAGTGCCTCCTGCATTTTCGCTCCATTCAATGCCTGTAGTTTCTTGGTTTTTACATCCTGGACCTGAGGCTATTGATTGGCAAAGCTTTTCTCCATTTGAATAGCTGACTTTCCATTCTGATTTATTTCCACCCTGTTCTTTGACTGGACTGAATAAGTCTTCAAAACCATCGCCATTAAAGTCATAAACATAATAGTCGTTGGCTGTCAGGTTGTTGTCTTCAGGTTCTGTCGGTTGAATATCGAAATTACAACTTCTGTTAAAGTAACCATTGTCTGTTGTAGCACAAGAACCTTCGTTTGATTTTAAGTTGATGTAATCTGAGTTGGCAGCGGCCACAAATCGAATTTCTGGATTTGATATGTTATCAACATTATACCTAGGATATAGAATCTCCAGTCGTCCATCTCCATTGAGGTCAATCGGCTTGTACGAAGTGGTCATTTTGGCAAAACCGAGGATATGACCAGAAGATTTTTTGTTATTGAACCCCATTTCTGACCCATTACTTGAGTATTCAAAGTCAACGGGTTTTAAACATTGGTTGTCATTGGCACATTCCTCAATGGAAGCCAGCTGAGATAGGCCTGATAGTGGTGATTGTTGATAAGTGAGCTTTAATTTTCGCACGGTTTGTAACGGGGAAACTTGCGATAATCGTTTTTGAGTTGTCACCGAAAGTAAACGTTTATATAGCTTGCTGACTCTATTATTAGCATAATTGATGACTTCATCAGGGCGGTTTTGATAGGAGAAGCTAATGACATTTTGGGGGTTACTGAATCCTCTGATGGTGTATTTAACATCGGTCAGGTAAGATTCACCATTAACACTGTTATCCCATTCAAACCAAATTTCGTTCCCATTTCTGTCTGCAATTTTGTTAAGCAACCAAGTCACCACAGCACTGTTATCGGCATTTTTGACCTGTGCGTCAAAATTCATATCAACGGAGCCATAGGTTCTGATTTCACCATTTTTAAGGTAGGCAGTGAAGGTGTCTGGCCCTGTAGTGTCATTGGCGTTGACAACCACTTTGGTCATTGTTTCTGATTCAGTACGGTATTCTGCACCGTGTTCTCCATTATCAATGTTATTCGGTAGCTGGAGTAATTTTTGACCATCTAAACAAAAAGCATCAGTGTTATCAAATGCAATGGGATGATGTTCATTTATATTGATTCCATCTTGTTCAACATTTTTTAGACATCGGCTGATAGCAGATAAACCACCTATAGACCAACCCAATCCCGCAATACCATTGTTACCACTGGAATAATAAGAAAGTGATAGTTGTGGCTTTAGGCCACCAGTGCTGGCTGGTGCAAAAATCGGTAGGTTATAAGTAGCGGCACCACTGATATCGACACTGGTAGCACCGCTGGTAAAACCAACCAAACTCGAAGCATCATTACTGGATAATGTATGTGATGCTGGTGCTGGTGGTATCGCAAACTCTGGATTGTATGCTTCATTACAAACACCTGATTGGCATGGCAAGATAAACAACGGGCCTGATTGTGCTATGATTTCTGTTCCGGGTGCTGTGTATAAGTTTTTTCTTAGTTGAAACTGATATGTACCTGGTGTTTCTATTGGGCAGTCAAATCTTTTCACAGCTTTTCCTGTGGGGATCGGCGCATCGCATAAATCAGCCAGTGGTACATAATCATTACCATCGACACTGTAATAAGGGACGATGTCTTCAAAGTTCAAATCAGTATACCAACTGAACCGGATCGCACAATAGCCATCAATGTTCGGATCGCAGGTGGCATCGAAATCGGTGATTGGGTAGTCATTGATCTGAAAACTGATGAAGTGTAATCCTGCCACTTTATTAACAGTCTCTACAACACCCTCATTGATTGCCGATTCACACGACTGGCCAATAAAACCATCACCACCTCCAATTTGCTTGTTGATATTCCGTGTGCTGTATTGTTCTCCATAGTCAATATTTGTACTGGCATCCAGATACAAACCACCCCAATTGAAATCGTTACTATTGAAACAACGGCCTAACTGACCGATGGTCAGTGCTGGATCATTATCCCAGAACCCAACAGGTGTCCTACTGAGAGGACTGAACCCTTCGGGAGACGTATATAGGTTTAAGCCCTCATTATCGGTTATTCCAGATTCGAAATAGTTGTTTGTTGGTGTTCCTGTACAACCCTCTCCATCACAAGAATGAGAAACACCCCAGATGGCTTCACCTGCAGTGTCAAATGTAGCGACCCAAGAAACTTCAAAATCCCGGTGAATGGTTGTAATCAACACGGCTTCTGGAACCAAAGTGTTTTGATAATTTATCCCGTACTCCCAAACACCGGAATAATGATCTTTATCATTGCCGCTACCGAAATGACCTGATGGTATCGACTGGGGCTGTCCGCCATCAACCATTCTGTATGTATAATTTTGTAATTTAAAAGAACATGTATAGTTTGAATAGAAGTCTATATTGACATCACAAATTTGACTGTGCATGCTGTTTTCTAACCGTGTTTCCAGATGTTCAGCATTGATATCAATGATGACACGAATGTCCTGTAGTTCATCTGGTTGATCTGATAAATTGACTTTCAAAGTGCCAAAATGAACTGGATCAATACCATCGGCAAATGAATAGTCAACCAAGTCTCCCTGATAATAGTTGGGACTCACTTCTTTTAACTTGGCTTTATACCAGACCGGTGTCCATTTGTATAAGCCATAGTCAATTTGACCCTGATTATCAGCATATTTCTTTTTATAGCCAAACCAGTAAGCAATTAAGTCATAAGTCACACCATGATCTATATTTTGACAGACACTGTCTGGTTCATTTTGTTTAAGACAATCTTCATATTCATCTATGTGCGTGGCCCAATAAAACTGCCAACCCGTTCCAGCTTGATTGGCATTCCAGTAATGGCCGGATGGAATTTTATCAATCTCAGATGGCAGATTATTGGCTACATTGCCCAGTTCAACCAATGTAGTGGCAAAATAATCGGTATTATTTTCATCTAAATATTCAACCGATCCATTGCTCATGTCGACGATCATGGCATCGGCACAACCAATACCATTGAAACAAGCAGAAATACCCCATTTTCCTTGTCTTTTGGGGAAGTAACAGGCTTTTTCTGTGGAAATTTTGGCACTGTATCCTGTGTCTTCAACTGTAAATGATGACATTGGGTAATAAGATGTTACAGGATCATCATTCGGGCTTTCAGGCTTATCTATGATTTTTTCATAACAGTAATTTGGGTAACCGTCAAGTTTCTCAATATAGTAGTAGTCTGGTCTTTTGTTAAAGTTATTCGAGTAATCATAATAAAAATTAAAGTAGTATAATTTTGTTAAATTTGGGTTCGAGGCATAATCATGACTGACATTGTCAGGCCAGTCCCAGTAGTTTGTTGAAGTTTCTTTTGAAAATAATACCCGCTGATCACCCGAATAATTGTAAGGTTTAATTTCTCCCGGTGTATAAGACGCACCGAAACGATTGATTTGAGTTTGTTGTGTTACTGTAGGTGAGCAACGGTCCCCATTTTCTCTATCCCGTTGACAAGCCCTGAGGTGGTAGGTATAGTGCCCATTAGTAACACGCTCGAGCTTCATTGGTTGATTTATCTCATCGGTATAGTAAACATATGTTCTTTCGTTGATGTTTGGTTCTAAAGTACTGTCAATGGTTACTCTATGACCCATGCCGATTTCAGGTTGAGTTTCCGTGATTTCGATGTAATCAACCAGATCCCAATCGACACCCGGTGACCAAGACAGTGTAATTTGTGTCCCATTCGACACATTGGCATTAAAATCAGAGGCTGTCCCTATCGATGTATTGTCCTGAGGCTTTTCTATAACTACAGAGGCATTTTTGCCACAACCAATATCATGTCTGCAGGCCCTGATGTAAAACTTGTCGCCAATATAATCTTCGGGATTAATGGACAATGAGAACCATGAAGGTTGATGGCCTGCTACGGGTATGGTCGCTACTGACGGTATGTTATTAGGCTGTGGAAAAGCAGTAATGACTTCGAAGTAGTCTGGTTTACCTTTACCTTGAAGAAAAACAGCCTGGTCATAACTGAACTCAAATTGAACGTGCCCATTGTTATTCCAGTGTTGTTCGAGATTGTTAATGGCAGTCAATCCATAACCAAAAGGATAATTTGAGGTTTGATTGTAACCACATTGAAATGACGTACATGCGGCGACTTCAACCTGGTTAGCTTCCACATCATCTTCAATCAACGCATGATTGATGTCTTCAACAAGCGCCACTTTCAACAACTGTGTATTATGGTAAAAAGCCACTTTAAAATGAGTCACACCCCATCTTTCGTAATCATGTGTGTCGTTTTTACCCCACTCAACGAAAGTTCTGGTCGAATTCGGGTCTTTATAGACTGAGGTGAAGTACGGTTTATTCGGTTTACAGTGCTCGGCATGATTGAGCATAGGGGGTAAGGCTAAATAGGGACAGTTGGGTATCTGTGCAGGCTGATTGTTTTCTAAATTGAAAGGATCGATTGTGGCAAAATTACTTAAGTACGGTTCTATACTGTCTGAAACTTCGTTGTGTACAACACAATTCAACGCATTGGAATCAGTCAGAGTCGTTCTTAAAGGACGGTATTGGTGATCAGGGTCATTGTTTCGCAGTAAATTAACGTTTTTTAGTTGGGGATTGTTACTTAAATCTAAGAATTGTACGGGCCTTTTCTTTTTGATTCTCACCAAACGATCACTGCGAAGACTTAAGCTACAGAAGCCGGATATATTGCCAAAATTCTGTACTTCATTGAGGTGACCATTCCAAAAGTCTAAGTTTTCCAAACCTGCTATGCCTTCGAGGTTAGATAAATCAGTGATGACAGTATGATGTAACTTAAGCGTTTTAACCTGCACATTATTTTGTGCCAAGTTAACCAAAAGCTGGTCATTAATAATCAAAGGGCCATCACTCAAATATCCTTCCGATCCTGAAAAATGGGCTTTATTGTTACTGAAATTGATGGTGTTCATGGCATGGTCGGGCCAATAACCACCTGCATTATCAGATATTTTATTGCGAACCAATTCCAAATAGGTCACTGAATCAGGGAACACAGGAATTTGTGTCAATTTCAATTGGCCCAGATAAAGGCTCTCTAATGAATCGAATAAATCAACGGAGCTCAATGGTGTCAGGTCAACCAAATCATTGTAGTTAATTTTAAGCCAACTCAGTTGTACCAAATCTCCCAATGGGGAGATGTTTGTAATAGCAGGGTTTTGGGCAATGTTCAGTTGTAATAACCCGCTAAACAAACTGAGCTCATTAATCTCATTATTGGTCAAATTTTTATTAATGCATTTGATATAGGTGATGTCTGCTAACAAGGTGGATGATTGAACTACCTCATTGGGCGTGTTGTTCTGGTCATCAAGTAAACAAGCTTTCAGTATACTGTTACCGGGCAAACTGCCTACTGTATCAGGGTCACCTTTTAATGGCATACTTTTTGATTCGGACCATTCGCTGTTTTCAATCCAAACATTTTTCGATCCCGAGGCTTTCGAACCATCAAATGTTTGTTGGATATAAACTGCACGTACCTGAACCTGGTAATCACCTTCAGAGATATTTCTGAGTTTTAACTTTTGTTTGGTCTTTATACGACCATTGGTTTTGAATTCAGCGTCAATACGATACTGTTCATAATTTCCGCCATCTTGGGAGAGATGAACGATGTAATGACTTAATTGGTAAGGACTACGATCAGGTAAATTAACGGGGGAGCGCCATTGGACAATGAAATGTTGAGTCAGTTTGCCATCTTTTTGCTTTCCTTTAAGTTTAATGTTTCTGGGCTCTGGTAGGTTGGCATTTCCATCACTTTGGACACAACCAGTTTGACATGAGCCAGTGGCTACTAGCTCACCGGTTGCTTTCGGCTGAGGTTGTGCTATTTGCCATTCACGAATTCGCTCTTCTATTAGGACAGCATCATAATAGCCACTTTCTGCGATCACTTGCGTTGTGACTTGTAGACGAATATCTTCAGAAACGGTAACTTGCGCGCCTGAATTGAACGATAAAAATACCAAGGAAGTGAATAGTATCCATTTTAGTTGCATGAGCGTACTCCTGTAGATAATAACAATTATCCGCATTAACATGTGCTATTCTCATGTTTAATGGGACAATCGTCATGTGTTGTGTGTGTTTTTGAGAGGGCGATTATACACAGTGAATGTCACTTTTCAATTATTAACCTGGTATTATGAGAATTCTGGAATAAGACATAGAACTGGAGTTAAACAGCTTTTGTGTTGAGGTCAGTATCAGTTAAAATGCAGTCCTCGAAAAACTGCAACTTTTTTTGAATGTCTCTGTTTAATCATGGTAAAGACTATCCCAAGGGTCAGCTGGTTCAGCTGACTGTTGAATCTGAGTATCTGAAAACGAATGCATTGGGGGATCCATATGTTCGTCATGTGCCTGTTTATTTACCGGCTTCTTATGATGGCTCAAGTACATTGCCGACCATGTATTATTTGGCCGCCTATTCAAATGTTTTATTACATGATTCACTTTATCAAGTTGTTGGTTATTAATTTTGTATTCAAAGCTGACTATCAAAGCTTGCCTTTTTGTTGCTTCCTCATAATAGCCAGAGTCATCATAAATTTTAAAGTCAACCCCGTCTCCATTGAACAGATCCCACTCGGAACTTCCTGAGCTAAAATGAGGGTAACCTCCAACAGCACCCATAGTAACTCCTTCGCCATCAAGAACTTCAACCCATGAATGCCCGATCTTATCACCACCTTTATCCCGGGTCGCATATCCCTTAATTGTAAATTCATTATCTGAACTCTCAAATCTTTTCCGTGAAATTGTATCTAGCTCATCATTAAACG
>JAUIGR010000071.1 GCA_030430025.1 Gammaproteobacteria bacterium | reverse complement strand
TCAATGACTGTTTCCACCTCGCTCCGGCTGGATACGACATATTGGTCCAAGCCCTGTTCGAAGACTACTACCATTATCGGTTTGATACTATTTATAAATCATTGTTTGAGTGATGACCTGATTGCCAACACTCTCTAACATGATCGTACAATTCATTGATGCTAAAATTAGAAAGGAATGTTTAATCGGATTATAAATTGATGACAAACCACAAAGAAGGTGACGAACAAGGAACCATAGTATGCATTCATGGTAACTCATCTTCCGCAAACGTTTTTGCTGAATTAGCAGCAATGAAAGACCTTGCTTGGAATGTTAAAGCCATAGAGCTGAAAGGTCATGGAGATAACCAAAGTCCAAAGTTTGGCTTGAATGATTTTTCTTTTCAATCTCAAAAGGAATTTATTCTTGACCAAATTGCAAAAATTAACGGTGATATTTTATTGGTAGGTAACTCACTGGGGGGTCATTTGGCCATAGAAGTGGCCACTGAAGAAGAAAAAGTCAAAGGATTGGTGATTATGGGAACGCCACCTGTAAAACACCCCATTAATTTTACAGAAGCTTTTAATCCAATAGAAACATTGAATGTTTACTTTGCAGAAAATCCGCAAGAAAATCAGCTATTAGAAGCCATGGATATTCTGCTGAGTGATGGCAGTAAGGCAAACATGATTGTTGAAGATTTTTTGCTAACCAATCCAATGGTAAGAACCGCGGTTGCATTGGACATTACACAAAACAAGTTGGCCGATGAATATTCAATTTTTACCAAGCTTGCTATGCCGAAATTTGTCATTGTGGGAGATTCAGACCCAACTTTGAATCGAGAATATCTCGATATGGTGAAGAAAAATTGCAAAAATCATTGTGAAATCATTGAAATAGAGAGTTGCGGGCACTTTCCCAGTATAGATAAACCTGAAAAATTTGTTAGAATAATTACGGAGATAGCAGATAAAGTTTTGAAAGGGTGAGGATATTTACGGAAAAAGAGTTCAATAATCAAGGGCAGCATTTCGCCTACAGGTTAAGAAATCTCTATCAAAAAGACCCTAAACTGTTTTTTCAACTTCAAGATTACTTCCCTTTTCCAGTTTATATCTGCGCGAGAAAAACATCAGACTATTATTTTTTCAATGAAGCATTTCTCTCCCAAGGTAAGGAAGTTGAAGAGCTGTTAACCAAAGGAAGAGCTTATTTAGACACAATAGCCAATCAATCACTCTTAAAAGAAGCCTGCGAAAAAGCAGTACAACTGCATAACAGCAATGATTACGATGCACTTTGTCATTATCTGCAAGCCATTCCACTCAATGGCGAAACGACCCCATTTTTTACCAGTAAGCTGTTATTAGATGAAGAGCAAACGCTCAATATTCCATTTTTCCCTACAGAAAGCCTTATTTTCCAAAAAGTATTCAAAGAATTGTTACCAGCAGGTGAAGAAAACCTTAATAAATGGCTGAGATTCCAAACCCTAACCAAACGGGAAAAACAAATTATCAGGCTAATTGCTGATGGTAGTACCAGTAAAACAATCAGTGAACAATTATTCATCACCAAAGAAACCGTAAAAACCCACCGAAAAAACATCTACAAAAAGCTGGACATCAGTAACACAACACAATTGGTGCGGTTCGCTATTTTACTAGAGTTGATTAATGAGGCTTGATTCTTACATTGTTGAACTGATTTATGATATTCCGTTAGGGAAAAGCACATGGAGCGAAGTGGTTGAAGAATTAAGAAAAGAAATGAATGCTGCGCTGGCCTGTCTTTTTGTGGCACAACCAGAACAAGTGCCCATGCTCATATCGGCGACTTCAAATAATGACTCTGTATGGCAACAGTATGAACAATACTATTTTCAGATAGATCCATGGAATGCCATATTAGCCAGCCCAATTTACCAAAAAAACACCATCCAATACGGCAGGGCTTTTGTGTCTCACAAAGAGCTAAAAAAGACAGAGTATTACAATGATTTTTGGAAAAAATTCGGTTTAGGGGAAACCATTGGCGGCATTTTAACAACTGATTCTGGAGTCACTGTTCAGATTGGTATTCCAAAATACAATGAATCAAAAAATTACACTGATAAAGAAGTTCACCTGCTTCAATATTATTGCACCCATATCTGTCGAGCCATAGAACTGGATGGCTATATCGGCAACTCCTTGCCCCAAGGAATATACGAATCAGGCCTGGCAGCCAAATTTGGCTTGACCCAGGCAGAAGCGCAATTGGTATTAACATTATTTAAAGTTAATTCACTACAAGAAGCCGCGAAATCGCTTTATCGATCCTATCACACCGCCAGAACCCAACTGAAATCCGTCTTCAAAAAAACTGAAACCACCAACCAAATCGAACTTCTGAAACGCCTCATCTCCAACTAAATATACCCCATTTGGGGTATGGAAAAATTAGTTCACTGTAGGTATGGTTATAACAAGGGTGTGTGTTTCTAACATACAAAATTCATTTCAAGTGGTAGAAATACCAAGTAAAGCCAAGTGCTTAAATCAGGTGACGGCTGGTTTTAAAAAGTTCGTAGTTAAGCAGGAGATATTTTGTGGAGAAGTTCAGGTATATAATTTTAATTGCTGTTTTGATTTCATTTCATTCATGGTCAGCGGTGCCACAGTCAGAACGTGATGCTTTGGTGGCGTTATACAACTCAACAGATGGTGACAATTGGACAGATAACACCAATTGGCTGGTGGGTGATCCTTGTGATAATGCTTGGTATGGAGTGACTTGTAATACGGGTGTTGTGATTGAACTGGATCTTGGAAGAAACAATTTAGTTGGAGTAATTCCTTCAGAAATTGGAGATTTAGTCAATCTATTATGGTTGGAATTAGACTCTAATGAGTTAAGTGGAAACATTCCTAAAGAGATAGGAGGCTTAGCAAATTTAACAGAATTAAACTTACGTTTTAACAAGCTAACCGGTGAGATTCCATCTTCAATTGGTAATTTGTTAAATCTAACTGGTATGAAACTTATTAGAAATCAGTTAACTGGTTCGATACCAGTGCAGATCGCGAACCTTAATAACTTGTATTATTTAGAGTTGGCAGTGAATGAACTGGAGGGGAATATTCCAATAGAAATCACGACTATGGCAAATTTAAGTTCTGTATCAATAGGAGGAAATAACTTTTCAGGTTCCATACCTCCAGAACTAGGTAATATGCCAAACTTAGAGTTTCTGCATGTTGCTGGAAACTCATTTGATGGAGAAATTCCCACTGAACTTTGCAATATTTCAACCCTAGAGGTTCTTGATTTAGGAGAAAACTTACTCACTGGAGGCGTGCCAGCATGCTTGGGGCAGTTAACATCTCTAACTCGACTAGAACTCAACGATAATTTTTTAACTGGTGAGTTACCAATTGAGTTAACTCAGCTTGTCAACCTCACCAGACTAAGTGTTTGGAATAACCAATTGACTGGCCCAGTCCATCCCGGTTTTGGCAACCTGTCATCATTGGAATGGTTTCATTTGAATAGCAATATGTTTTCAGGAACAATTCCTCCAGAACTGGGTAATATTTCTACTCTGGAGGAATTACTGCTTGACAATAATCAATTGGAAGGAAGCATTCCTGCTGAGTTAGGTAATATCACAGGTTTAAGAATACTTAGGCTGCAAAATAATCAGTTGACAGGAATCATACCAAGTTCATTAACAAACTTGATTAACTTAAGAATACCACAACCAGGTTTTTGGTTTGAATATGACAAGAGTTCAGTTCAATACAATTCACTAACTACAGATGATCAAGCCTTAAATGATTTTTTAGATACTCATTGTGTTTGTGACTGGTCAAAAACACAAACTATAATCCCGCAAAATTTGTCCGTTGTTTCTGTCAGTGATGAAAGCATCAGTCTGAGTTGGGATGTGATTGAGTATTTAAATGATCAAGGTGGATACAACATAAATTATGCGACAAATGCTGCGGGTCCTTACACTTTAGCTAAATCTGTATCCAGTAAAGCACTTAATCACACACTTATAGATGGGCTCAGCCCCAACACCGAGTATCACTTCAAAATAGATTCATTCACAAACAGTCATGAAAATAATCAAAATCTGTTAGTGTCTGAACAGTCCAGTGAAGTTTCTCAGTTCACTGATACAAGTCCCGGACAAGAGATAAATCTAAATGTAGAAATGTCTTTTGCAACAGACTTATTGCCTGGAGGGCAAGTCACACAATACACCTTGAGTGCAGAAAATATAGGCCCTGGTGATGCCATGTCTTCAACACTTTTTCATGTCATTCCTCATGAATTGAGTGATGTCACTTGGAGTTGTGAAGCTTTCTCAGGTGCCAGTTGTCCGATTAACAATAAAGGTGTATCTAATGGCGATATGGTCGAGTCCATTGATTTACCATCTGGTTCTTATGTGGTGTTCACCGTCAATGGAACAGTCTCAGAAACAGAAAGCCTATCTCCCTTAGCCGCCAGCATAGCCATCCCGAACAGCACCAATGATCAAGACTTTTCAAATAATTTAACTGTCAATGACAGACAAATTGGTATTTTTGGAAACAGTTTTGAAAACTAATAAAGAGGTCAAAAAATGAAACATACTAAGCTGATAATCATAACCCTATTGTTTGCTATCAAAGCATGGGCAGACACACCCACCAAGATCAACTACGTCGGCACACTGGCCGATGGCGGGGGTAATCTGGTCAATGCCACTTTGCCGATTGCCTTCGCATTGTACGAACAAGACACCGGGGGCACGGCCATTTGGAGTGAAACGCAAACAGTCGAAGTGGTTGAGGGGAGTTTCAGTGTCGAGTTGGGTGCGGTGAATTCTTTGAGTTTCGATTTGTTCAATACATCGGTTTATCTCGGCATGAATGTCGATAACGACGGTGAAATGTCGCCGCGACAGCCATTCAACACCGTGCCTTATGCGTACAAGGCAGATAGCATTTATGATCAGGTTTTGATTGTTAGGGGTGCAGGCAGCCCAACAGCCAATGGCCAACAACTCATCGACACCGTTGCCATGGCTGGTGTCGCAACTCCTGACAAGCCAATATTGATATTTATTGAACCCGGCCAGTATGACCTTGGTGCTCAAGGCATCACCTTACACGAACACAGTCAGTTACAAGGATTCGATGCACAATTGACCACCATCACATCCAGTGGCAAACACACCATCACCATGGCAAATAACAGCGACTTAAAAAACCTCACCATCAACAACTCAGGCTCAGGGGCTTCGCAAGATTTTAACGACCCATCTGCCAGTGTTTTTGTTGATAATATAGTTGATGTTAATTTAACTGACCTTAATCTCAAAAACTTGGCAGGAACCATCACAGATGGTGTAAGAACCGGACTGTATGTGATTAACTCAGAGCTACAGATCAACACAATCAACACAGAAGTCAATGGCGGACACGGCGCTTATGGTGTGCGTGTTCACAGTGGCGGAGTCTTGAACGACCCATCAGAAGTGGTCAAACAAGTGAACCTACAAAACATCAAGGCCAAAGTGGCCGGCAGTCAAACTTGTCGTGGTGTCGATGTGGGTGGTGCCGTGTTCAACATCGAAAACGTGGATGCTGAGGTCCAATGCGATGGTGCCAACTCCATCGGCTTCAGGCTACAAGCATGGGGTAGAGGATCTGTCAGTGATGTTGAAACCCGCATTTCTGGAATCACATCAGAATATTCATTGGGAATTCAATTTTTTGATAATAACCAGGCAACTTTGAGCAATTTCAAGACTACGGTTACAGGTTCGACAGCTGTAAATCAGGGTTTATTCTACGGCACAACAGCTGAGTTTCCACAAAATACCTTCACAGCGCAAAACGGCCAAATCAACATCGAAGGCACCGCCGATTACCAGTTCGGTGTGAACCTGTGGAGCGGCAGACCGGTGTTGTCCAACGTCAACATCAAAGTCGAAGGCCAAGACTCCAACACTAAATCAAGGGGCATCTCATTCGGCTATGATTTCGGCAACCCCATCACGCCCCAAAACTCAGTGATGCAGTTGAATCATTCACACATCGAAGTCACCGGAACCAATTCAGAAACACACGCCATCGCTGGCACCGATTTTCAAATAGAAGTGAATCAAACGACCCTGAAAAGTACCGACCAAACCATTACACTGTGGCCTTCAAACTTTGCACAAGATTCAGAAATAATCATCCGCAACAGCGCCTTGCATTCAATCAACAATGCCGCATCGGTCAACCTTTGGGGCGGTGATGGAATGGGTCCACTGAATGCCATTGTCTTGAATTCACACCTATCAGGCAGTGTACAGGCGGCGGGTAACAGCGTGATACCCACAGCCACCTGCGCCGGCAACACCACTGGCACCTACCAGTTCCTGACCAACACCTGCCCGTAAGGAGTTGCCCATGAGACAAAACAGCCCGAAAAAGTACAAACCTAAAAAGCACAACATTCGATGGTTACTGATTCTGATCTGCTTTGCCACATCCAGCTGGGCAGGTTCAAATTATGTCCTGAAAAAAGGCAACACCACAGCCCTGACCGGCAGTGGTGAATCCTTCACATACGGGGCATCCGCCAACGCCGGACAAACCATCAACGTCCACGATGCCAGCAGCCCAAACTACACCGCCATCATCGAAGACCCCAATGGCAGCAACACACCCAACCCCAGTGGTATTTTTCGCAGTGGGTTTGAGTGATTGAGCACAGTGTATATTGAATAAGCACAGATTAACAAAGAGGAAAAGCCATGAAGCAAGTATTGAAAACAGCAGTGATTTTATTGTTGATGCCGTTATTTTCATCATTGGTTTTGGCCAGTGACAATTTCGACCAGCAGCGGTCCGATGGGGTGAGTGACAAAAAATGGTCGTCATTAAAGATGGCGGTGCAGGAGACGAAGCTCACTGCATCAGACGGTGCTGTGGGTGATAGCTTTGGCTATTCAGTAAGCCTGTCAGGTAATCGTGCACTGGTGGGAGCCTATAAAGATGATGATAACGGCATTAAATCAGGCTCTGCATATATTTATGATTATGATGGGATGAATTGGAGCCAAAGTGCCAAGCTTACTCCTTCAGATGGTGCCGTGGACGATTGGTTTGGTCTTTCGGTGAGTCTATCTAGCGACCGCGTACTGGTGGGCGCTCCTTTTGATGATGACAATGGAATTTCTTCAGGTTCGGCTTATGTTTTTGATTATGACGGTATGAGCTGGAGCCAAAGCGCGAAGCTGTTAGCCGGTGATGGCGAGGCAACTGATTACTTTGGTTATTCAGTGAGCCTATCCGGCAACCGTGTACTGGTGGGTGCTTATGGTGATGATGATAACGGCAGTAGTATAGGCTCTGCTTATGTTTATGACTTTGATGGTATGAATTGGAATCAAAGCAGCAAGCTGACCGCTGGTGATGGTGCGGCTACTGATTGGTTTGGCTATTCAGTGAGTCTGTCAGACGACCGTGCCTTGGTGGGTGCTTATTTGGATGATGATAACGGCACTGATTCAGGCTCGGCCTATGTTTATGACTATGATGGTATGAGTTGGAGCCAAAGTGCCAAGCTGGTGGCTGGTGATGGAGCAACGAATGATTCCTTTGGCTATTCAGTGAGCCTGTCCGGCGACCGCGCCCTGGTGGGAGCAAGATGGGATGATGATAACGGCAGTGATTCAGGTTCGGCTTATGTTTTTGATTATGACGGTATGAGCTGGAGCCAAAGCACCAAGCTTACTGCCAATGACGGTGCTCCATATGATTACTATGGCTGGTCAGTTATTCTTTCAGACGACCGTGCTTTGGTGGGTGCGATTTATGATGATGATAATGGAGGAAATTCAGGTTCAGCTTATATTTATGACTATGATGGCGTAAACTGGAATCAAAGCAACAAGTTGAGTGCCAGTGATGGTGAAGCACAAGATCAGTTTGGTCGTTCAGTGAGCCTCTCGAGTAATCGCGTGTTTGTGGGGGCTCCTTTTAATGATGACAACGGCAGTAGTTCGGGATCAGCTTACATATTTAATTTGATATCAGAGTATGATGTGAATGTCACAGTCAATGGCTTAGCTGCTGGCAATTCTGTGGATGTGTCCAATGGTGGAGTGACCAATGCTGTCAGCGATGTGACCAACACCACGTCTTTCACGCTTGATGATGGCAGTGCCTATGCAGTAACCACAACCAACGCCACCACTCCGAATCAGACTTGTAGCGTCACAGGCGGAACCAACGGCGATGGCAGTGGAACCTTGAATGGTGCAGATGTGGCCATCACCATCACTTGTGTCACCAACACTTATGACCTCAATGTCACAGTTAACGGCTTGGCCGCAGGCAACTCTGTGGATGTTTCCAATGGTGGAGTCACCAATGCTGTGAGTGATGTTTCCAACACCACCTCTTTCACTTTGGATGATGGAACAGGCTATGCTGTGACCACCACCAACGCCACCACACCAAATCAAACCTGTAGTGTCACCGGTGGAACCAACGGCGATGGCAGTGGAGCTTTGAACGGTGCAGATGTAACGATCACCATCACCTGCGTCACCAACACTTACGACCTCAATGTCACAGTTAACGGCTTGGCCGCTGGAAACTCTGTCGAGGTTTCCAACGGTGGAGTCACCAATGCTGTGAGCGACATTGCCAACACCACCTCATTCACACTTGATGATGGCACTGCTTATGTCGTGACCACCACCAACGCCACTACACCGAATCAAACCTGTAGCGTCACTGGCGGCACCAACAGCGATGGCTCTGGAACCTTAAATGGTGCTGATGTGGCCATCACCATCACTTGTGTGACCAACCAATACTCAGTGGGTGGTATTGTTTCAGGTCTTGCCACAGGCAATGAAGTTATCTTGCAAAACAACACCGGTGATGATCTAACCGTATCTGCAAATGGTTCATTCACCTTTGCCACGCAATTAGATGATGAATCACCTTACGCTGTAACTGTCCTGACCAACCCAAGCACACCGAACCAAACCTGCGCAGTCACTGGTGGAACCAACGGCGATGGTACTGGTGTATTGGCAGGTAATGACGATACCAGCGTAGTAGTGACTTGTGTCACCAACCAATACTCAGTCGGAGGTAATGTTTCAGGCCTTGCCGCAGGTAACGAAGTTATTTTGCAAAACAACACCGGCGATGACTTAACCGTTTCAGCCAATGGTTCATTTAACTTTGCTACGCAGTTGGATGATGAATCACCTTATGCTGTCACCGTCCTGACCAACCCAACTACACCGAATCAGACATGTACAGTCACCGGTGGAACCAACGGAGATGGTTCTGGTGTATTGGCAGGTAACGATGATACCAGCGTGGTAGTGGCTTGTGTCACCAATCAATACTCGGTCGGTGGTAACGTTTCAGGTCTGGCCGCTGGTAATGAAGTTATTCTGCAAAACAATGTAGGTGATAACCTGACCGTTTCAGAAGATGGTTCATTCACCTTTACTTCACCGATTGATGATGAAACCATGTACGAAGTTACTGTTTTGACCCAGCCAACCGAGCCGAATCAGTTGTGTACCGTCACCCAGGGTTCAGGCCAAATCGCGGGTGGTGATGTTGATACGGTTGAAGTCAACTGTGTGACTGATGTCCATACCATTGGCGGTGCTGTCAGTGGTTTGGCAGCTGATAATTCGGTGACCTTGTCACTGAACAGTGGTGAGCAATACCTGGTGGTTGATAACAACAGCAGTTTTGAGTTCAACAATGCTTTGGAAGACGGTTCAAGCTATGTGGTCACGGTATTGAACTCGCCCACAACGCCAAGCCAAAGCTGCTCAATCAGTAATGGCACAGGCACATTGATGGGTGACGATGTCACCGACATCGACATAACTTGCGAAATCAACCAGTACTTTATCGGCGGCTATCTGTCGGATTTAATCCCGGGTAACAGCATAATGATTCAAAACAATGGTGGAGATGATTTAATCCTCACAGCTGATGGCGCCTTTGCTTTTGCCACCCCTTTGGATGACGAAAGCGGCTATGAAGTCACCATCCAAAGCCAGCCAGACAATCCCATCCAGCCCTGTGATGTGCTCAATGACATGGGCACACTCGATGGCGATGATGTGGACAATGTGCTGATCGACTGCGACTTCGGTGATGACCTGATTTACCGTCATGGTTTTGATACACCCTATGCGATCAGTCGCGAGCTTTGGGATTTGGATGATTGAGTCCTGTGATTAAATAGGGCGATTGAACTATAACTGGGTAGCCGTTTTTCGGCTTTCCAGTGGATGGTTTTTTTAAGCAAAAGTTTAAGTGGCTGTGTTCTTGTGGTCACCCATATAATTTAAAGGTAAACTTTAAAAATATTGGGTAAAAAAATTTGTTGTTGCCCTCATAAATGGTCATTTCAGTTCCAAAAAATACACTTACAAATTCCAAATTTTACAGGTTTAGATTCTAAATCCAGTAGGATTTGTTAACTTCGTTGTTCCAACAAACAAACCACCTGCACGGCGATGCCTTCTTGGCGGCCGGTGAAGCCGAGTTGTTCGGTGGTGGTGGCTTTGATGCTGATTTGGTTTTTCTCTGTGCTTAGGATTTCAGCGAGTCTGGCTTGAATGGTTTTGACGTGCGGGTTGATTTTTGGGGTTTCTGCGATGATGGTGCAGTCGATGTTGCCAACTTGGAAGCCTTGGTTTTGTATCAATTGGTGACAGTGATTTAGGAATACCACGCTGTCACAGTCTTTCCATTGGTTGTCA
>JAUIGR010000070.1 GCA_030430025.1 Gammaproteobacteria bacterium | reverse complement strand
CAAGTTAACTCGCAAGCTGACTTTGTCCTTGGTCAAAATTTCCTGACCAGCCACTTCGATGGTTTGTGCACGGGTCTCAACAATTTCAACCACAATGGTTTGGTTGTAGTTCCAAAAACCGTATTTACCGGCTTTCAAAACGCGGACCAATTGACCATCAATAAACAACAAACCGACTTGTTGGTTGGTTACTTCTTTGATCACCATACCTGCAGACAAAACAGAAGCTTTGGCAGCTCTGGCCAACACTTTCATGTCTTTGGCAGATACTTCTACCTGCTCAGTGACATTGATGCGTCTGATCTCAACTTTGGCTTCGGTGTTCCAAAACCATTTTTCAGACTGAGGTTTGATTAAATCAGTAAACTGACCATCTACATAAATCAAAGCCACCTCATTTTCATCGGTGCTGATCACTGTGTAGAATGCTTCGCACAAGCTTGCTTTATTTCTTAATAACACTTTGACATCTTTCTGGGTGATTTCAGTCGCGGTGATATCAAATATACGCACTTTTAGGTGGTCACTGACATCCCAAAATTGATGTACACCCGCTGTCAAAACGGCTACTAATTGTCGATCTCTGAACAACAAAGCTCGTTCATTGTCCGCAATCACTATTCTTTTTCTAAAAATCATTTTTCTATCTTCCTGTGCAAATCATTCCTTGCACCATTTATGTAAACTCAGTCATTAAAACCTCGTGTCAAATTAAAAATGCCCTTTCGGGTCTCTATAAATTTGGATTCTTTCAAATCCAAACCGATGCCAGGACCACCTGACACCGGCAAAGCTTCCTTTCTGTCGCCTACCTACCACCGCCATCAAGCCATCCTGATAACAACATCTCTACGCTCTCTCACCTACCGCACCACCGCAGACCTTCCTGCGTTGGCTTTGTAATCAAGCCAGCTGAGCCTGTCGAAGCCTCAGTACCGTCATGATTAACTTAAGAAAAGTCAGCCTCACGCCCAAACAGTGGCCAATCATGGGTTGTTCTGGTTCCACCACATCCTGAAACTGCACCACTCTCCCAGTGTGTCTGATACATCCTGATCCTGTATCACAGCTTCAATTTTTGGTTTCTCAATCCAAGCAACATGGCTCAGAAAGCAGACCAATGCACCATTGGCATGAAAGCAAATGAAATTCATCGCCTTCCTGTCTGTTCGCTGTCGGTTAACGACCTTGTCATAGCTGCGTGTTTTGCAACCACAGGCTTCTCACCCACCCGACCGAGACTGACTTGTGATGTTTAAAGACGTCACACGTCTAACATTAGATAGGGCTCTCGCCTTGGTGCCTTTCGGCTGGTTTTTGAGCAGGAGTCGAACCTGCGACCGACAAATTATGAGTTTGCTGCTCTACCCACTGAGCTATCAAAATTAGAGAAGGAATCGAACCTCCAAGTACTTACGTACGGTCATACCTAAAATGACTGCCTTTACCATTTGGCTATCTAACGCATTCAACACCAGGCATACACACCAACAAGTTGGCTGCACCGGACTGCCATTCAGAGACAGCTCCACAGGTGTTTGAATTCTTAAAAGACCACTGAGCGCTCCGTCATGCTCAGCCACCTTAAATTTTCAGGCATAAAAAAACCCGATGGAATGACCAATCGGGCTTTACGTAAAAGATTCCTGAAAGGCCATCCAATGCCTTTTAGAATATGTGAAAGGCATTAAATCAACTGCATACCACGCAGCACATTCGAGTCATGACTCGGACATGTCGCTTGTTTATTTATGTTGAAATAATGTAAATTCATTGTATTTTTTTGCTATCGGCGCAAAGGCCATTTAATAAAGATGGCGAATTGTACATTGACAATTTCCTGAGTCAAGAATTAATTAATTATTTTTCTATTACAGATTTGTAGAATAAACGCCAGATGTGAGTCTAATTTCAATCTAATTCAAGGACTTACTATGAATGCCAATGATAATGATACATTCGCAATTTAACCCTTAGAGACCTTTGCATAACTTTAACTTCTTGTTTTGTTTCAACCTCAAATACAAGTCTATACTTGCCAAGCATCAAGACGATCTTTTTACATATTGAGTTAATATCATGATGCGTTGACCCTCCACTTTTCCTTCAATGTGTGTGTAATCATCTGATGGCAAATTAATGTTGCGAACTGCTGTACCTTGTTTAGCAGTGAAGCCTGCACCTTTAACTTTCAAATCTTTCACCAGAGTAACAGTATCGCCCACAGCAAGTAAAGTTCCATAACAATCTTTGTGCGCATGCGACTCATCAATATCAGCACCCGCTTTAGCCCACGCCAGTCGTTCACCATCCAAATACATCATATCCAACAAATCCTGTGGCCATCCCTCAGACTTCAACCGATCCAACATACGCCATGCTAAGACCTGCACAGCTGGCACCTCAGACCACATGCTGTCATTCAAACAGTGCCAATGGTGAACCTCCGTTTGAGTTTTGTCTTTTATTTGTACCATACAAGTAGCACAAAGTAAGGCACAACTTTCTATATCCAAATGTTTGACAGGTTGCACCTCATAGACACTCAACCCATCTTGTGCACCACACAATTCACACTGGCCATTAGCACGCGCTTTGATCATTTGCTCAATATTCATGGGTGGCATTATATCACCGGCCAGATGATTCGGTTAGAATAACCCAGAACTAATGGATCGAGGATGACATGAAAAAGATCGTGGCTTTATGCCTTTGTTTACTATTGTGCAGCAACGCTCATACACAGTCTTTGAAGAAACATACTCAGGGAATGCAAAATCACACTGGTTTTTTTGATTTTTTCTGGGATGAACAAAAAGGTAACATATGGCTTCAAGTGGAACGTTTTGATGAGGATTTTCTATACATCAATTATTTGCAATCTGGCGTGGGTGCGAATGACATTGGCCTTGATCGAGGCCAGATTGGTAATGCGCGTATGGTCCAGTTCAAAAAACTCGGCAACAAAATATTTCTGATCCAACCCAACTCAATCTATCGCGCCTACAGCGACAATCCAGCAGAGCAGCGAGCGGTGACCGATGGTTTTGCTCAATCCGTGCTTTGGGCTGGTGAAATAATGGCGGCCAATGACAAAGCTGTTTTAGTCAACTTCACCGATTTTCTATTGAGGGATTCACATAACATATCTGATCAGTTAAAGGGGTTGAATGAAGGTAATTATAGTCTCGACACACAACGATCAGCGATATATATGGCTAACAGTAAAAGTTTTCCTGACAATACAGAATTTGAGGCACTGATCACTCTAACTGGCTCTCAAGCCGGTCAACATTTACGATCTGTCACACCAACTGCTGAAGCCTTATCAGTAAGAACCCATCATTCTTTCGTTCGCTTACCAAAAAAACCCATGACTCCACGAATGTTTGACCCCCGTTCTGGCGGCATTCCTGTGACATTTTACGATTTTGCTGCACCCTTGGGAGAACCAATAAAAAAACAATGGGTCATTCGCCATCGACTTGAAAAAGATGATCAAGGAAAAATCATTGATCCCATTATCTATTATTTAGATTCTGGCACACCAGAACCCATTAGATCAGCACTGCTGGACGGTGCTCGCTGGTGGACCGAGGCGTTTGAAAACGCTGGCTTTCCTGGCGGTTATCAGGTCAAAATGTTGCCACCTGATGCCGATCCTTTGGATATTCGTTACAACACCATTCAATGGGTTCATCGTGCTACCAGAGGTTGGTCATATGGTGACAGTGTGGTTGATCCCCGCAGTGGTGAGATATTGAAGGGTCATGTCACTCTGGGTTCACTAAGAGTACGACAAGATATGTTGATCGCCCAAGCATTACTTTCACCTTTTAAAGCAAACGCCACAGAACCAACCAAGATCATGCAAGACATGGCACTGGCACGACTGCGTCAACTATCAGCACATGAAGTAGGCCACACCATCGGTTTGATTCACAATTTCTATGCCAGTAGCAATGACCGTGCATCAGTAATGGACTACCCTCACCCTTTAGTACAGCTAAAAAATGGTCAGGTCGATTTGTCTGATGCCTATGATGCTGGTATCGGCGCCTGGGACCAAGTCGCTATTAATTACCTTTATCAATCATTTGCTTCAACTGAAGCTGAAACAAAAGGACTTGAACATATCCTCCAACAGGCAACCAATGATGGTTTGGTATTCATTGCTGACCGTGATGCCCGAAGCCCAGGTGGATCACACCCAAGAGCACACTTATGGGATAATGGTGAGGATGCTGCTCAAACCCTGCTTGATGTCATGACTGTAAGAGATCAGGCCTTGAAACAGTTTGGCATCAATAGCATTGAGAAGGGGGAGCCAATCGCTGATTTGGAAAGACTTCTCGTGCCTTTGTACTTATTTCATCGTTATCAAGTAGAAGCAGCAGTAAAATTGGTAGCTGGCGTCAATTACCATTATGCCATCAAAGGAGAAAAACATGTGGCTGCTGAAATTGTTGATGGAGAACACCAAAGAGCAGCGCTTGACGCTTTATTATCCACTATAACCGTTGATGCTTTGACATTGTCTGATGAATTATTGAATTTATTATTACCACCAGTTGAAGGCAGCGACCGAGATCGTGAACACTTTAAACACAGAACTGGCCTAAATTTTGATATGCTGGCAGCTGTTGAAACTGCATCCGGACACACTCTTGGTTTGCTATTGCATCCTGAACGCATTAATCGTTTATATGAACAACACAGTCGGGATAACTCCATCATCTCTGTGAGTCAATTACTAACCATCATCCATAATCACAGCTGGGAACATTTCCACAAAGACACCAAACATCAAGCGATACAGAATAGTATCAACTGGCTCTTCCTACAAAACGTGTTAATGCTTGCTGAACATCCTCAACTCAGTGCGCAAAATAAAGCGCTTATTTATAACTACTTGAAAAAAGCCCAAAAACAATGGAAAAAAGGCAGTGCCTTTGAGCAACTGGCAAGCTACGAGGTACAGTCTTACTTTGATGGTCAATGGCAGTCAAAGCAAAGCCAATCAATCACTATCCCACCTGGCTCGCCCATAGGTATGTAAATCATTAATTGCAAAACACTTGCAATGGTGTACGGCGTTGATAGGCACTATTTAGTCGAACCTGAAAAATGCATAAGTTATTGTTGGACAAGATAAATTTATTACAATCTCCATATTTTTTCGACCAGGAAACAAGTGTCATGATGCATTTTTATTCGCCGCTTCCATGCGGCTCTCAGGCTAACGTGAAAAAGTTTTCCAGAAACTTTTTTCCGGTCGACGGTGTGGCACAAGGACGTGCCACCTTGAGCCATCAGGCTCAAGTAAGGTCAAAAAACATCAGCAAAATCACACTTTTGCGCTTAAGTGTTTTTTGACCGATGCTGGAAAAGGCCAGGAAGGGCTTTTTCAGTACTGACTACTTACTGACCTTTCTCATTGATTCTGAAGATCCAAATGATCATCTAGCAACCGGTATATAGACTGAAGTATCAATGCACCTCGCTACTACTCGAACACTGCATAATCAACTGATCACCCATCAACATACCTGGCGTAAAATAACCCGCCTGATCTGTACCTTTTAATAACTGTTGAACAACATACACAGCACCTTCAGCCGTGAGTTGATAACCATTTGCGACAGTCATTCTCATAGTCTTGGTTTCACCGGATGAGTTAATAACCTCTCCCCATACCTGTGTTTTCAGTGTATCTCTTTGTTTTTTCGTGGGGCCTTTCACTTTCTTATCAACATTGGCTTTAAGCATGTTTTGCACCCAACTCCAAGACAAGGCCCATTTAATCCAATTCAGCCGCCTCAATCGCTTAATAAGACCTTGAGAAGCTGGAATATAAACCGCTATGTTTGGAATTCTGGTACTCCTGTATGCTGTAGCCACATCACCCCATGGAATGGTCATGGCTAGTTTTTCTCCAGCACCAAAATCTATTAGACGCGTTTCGAAGGCCAAAGGTACACTTTTAAGAACACCACTTACCCTGATTTTGCCACCCTGAGGTAAAGCTTCAACCGACGTTTTTGCTGTCCCTGGGCTAAAACCTGAACGAGAATCGAATCCCAAAGCAAGGTGAGTCGCATCCGGTAAGGCTTTTTTGAGCATGATAGCCAAACAATCAGTTGGAATGACATCAAACCCAACGCCTGGACACAAAATAACCCCTTGTTGTAAAGCTGTAGCATGTTGTGAAGCTACCCATTCAAAGACATCAATCTCACCGGTAATATCCAAATAGTGACACTTCTGAACTAAACAAGCTGATACCATTTCTTTGGCTGTTTGAGAGAAAGGTCCTGCACAGTTCAAAACCAAATCAACGTCAGTCAAGGCATCTACAGGTATATCATCAATGGAAAATATCCGATAGGACAGTCCATACTGTTCAGCCAATGCAGCCACCTTAGATTGATTACGTCCAGCTAATAACGGTTTCATACCAAGCATCACAGCACGCTCAATAATCAATTGACCCGAATACCCATTGACACCATATACCATCCAATTTTTCATTTTTTATTCAATACTTTTATAAACTTAACTTTTTGCTTAAAGAAAAACTCAGGAAACCAACGCAACAAACGGTACTGATTTCGACTTTTTTTATCCATAAGCAGTAAAAACTTTCCACTGTTAACTCCATCCAAAATCAAAGCAGCCACTTGACTTGCCGAAACTGAAGCATTAGCCATCCATCGTTTGACGGTAGCAATGACGTGAGGCGAAGATTGATCCATTGAATCAGTTAAATTAGTTGCAAAAAATGAAGGACACAGGCAGCTGACCTGTATGTTTTCTGAAATCAGCTCAGCCCGTAACGATTCACTCAATGACAAAACACCCACCTTAACTACGTTATAAACCATCATACCAGGCATTTGAGCCAGTGCTGCAAAAGAAGCCACATTGATGATGGCTGCTTTTTGACTGTTTCTAAGTAAAGGCAAGCATAACCGAGTCAATCGCGCCACGCTCAATAAATTAATATTTATCAAACGTTGCCACTCTTGCTCCGAAGCATCTTCAAGTGAGCCATAACTAGCTACCCCTGCATTATTAACCAAAACATCTAATGTTTGATATTTGGATTGTATCCTTTGCACCAATTGTTCTAAGTCTTTCAATCGTCCAACATTGGCATAATAAAAAGTGGCATGATGCCTCTCTGTATTCAATTGATCAGTGATTTTTTCACCACGTTCTTTATCAATGTCCACTAAAATCAACTCATATCGACTGACAGCTAATTGGGCCAATGCCGCCCCTAAACCACTGGCTGCACCTGTTATAAGCATTGTTGGTCGTTGCTTGATGGTTGAATCACCACTCATTTTATTCTCGCTTTACTGTCTTTTTTAGGACTTCAGATTCAAACTAATGTGAAGAACACTAACTCGAAACATGTATAATGGCAGACATGATGCTTTACAACAGTGATAAAAGTCAATTGAAAAGGGTTTGGGGTGATTGAGTTTGACTTACCAGCCATTAGCCAGTTTGTTGATGAACACGTCATTCCATTAGAACCATTACTATTAAGTCAACAATGGTCTGAACTTAACTCCGCACTTTCTCGTATCAGAAAAAAGGTAAAATATCAAAACTGGTGGCCAACTCATCCCGAATTGAAACCCATGCCGCTCTATCATATGGGGCTTTTATCGGAAATCGTCGGCCGTTCTCCTCTAGGACATTATGCTTTTGGTTTTCAAGCACCAGATATCGGCAATATGGAATTATTGGAGCAATTCGGCTCAGCAGAACTAAAAAATAAGTGGTTAAGACCCCTGAAATTGGGTGACATTCGAAGTTGTTTTGCCATGACTGAACCCAATAATCCAGGATCGAATCCAACACTTCTCAGTACAACTGCTGAGATAAAAAATGACCAATGGGTGATTAATGGCCACAAGTGGTTTACAACATCAGCTGATGGTGCCCAATTCATGATAGTGATGGCAATCACTGACCCCAGTGCTCCTAAACATTTACGAGCCAGTATGATTTTAGTTCCTGCAGACACTCCTGGAATGAAACTAATCAGGAACATACCTGTAATGGGTCATAGTGGTCATGGCTACTTTTCTCATGGAGAAATTGAATTCAAAGACTGTCATATACCAGTAAACAATCTCATCGGAAAAGCCGGTCAAGGCTTTAAACTGGCTCAACACAGACTGGGACCTGGAAGAATTCATCATTGTATGCGTTGGATAGGTGTTGCCAATCGGTGTTTTGACCTCATGTGTAAACATGTCAAGAACAGACAAATTACTGACCAGCAAGTTTTAGCAGATCAAGCCCTAATTCAAGCCAAAGTAGCTGATGCCTATACTTCAATCCAAGCTGCTAGAGCACTGGTCCTCAACACTGCCAAACACATAGATGACACAAACTTCGAAGCCACTCGATTTAATATATCTATGATCAAGTTTCACTGTGCAGATATGTTGCAAAAAGTCATCAATCACAGTTTACAGTGTTTAGGAAGTGCGGGTATGAGTGATGATCACATCATCGCTTACTTTTACAGAGAAGAACGAGCAGCAACGATATACGATGGTCCTAATGAAGTTCATCAACTTTCTTTAGCAAAGCAAATTCTGAAATCATATTAACTTCATGCACTTTCGCTACCTAAGGACCTTGACACAATATATGAAAATTTGAAGGCATGGATAAAGAGATAATCTCAAATTATATCAACAGGCAATTCAACACCGATTGTCTTTGGCAGATTAAAACAGTTCCGGCAGGTGCAAGTAACTTAACCTATACCGTAACAGCAGGCAACGCATCTTATATACTACGCACATCACCTCCAGGTACAAAATCCCGTGGATCACATAACATGAAAAGAGAGTTTGACTGGCAAAAAGCACTCTATCCTGTCTTCTCGCTATGTCCTGAGGTCATTATATATTGTGATGATCAGAACGTTTTTGACCGACCTTTCTATCTCATGAAACCGATTAACGGAACGATCATCAGGGATCAGTTGCCAAAGCAATATAACGATAGAGACATACCTATTTTATGTCAGAATCTTATCGAAACTCACATCAAGTTACACCGCACTTCAACGCATTCTTTGCAACAATTCGGTAAAGGGCCTGGTTACATAGCCCGCCAAATTTCAGGCTGGACTGACAGATACAACAAAGTCAAACCGGATGACCAACTGGCGCAAAACATAAGTCAATGGTTATTTAAAAATAGTGAGATAGAACGACCACTGTGCCCTATTCATAACGATTTCAAATTTGATAATGTAGTCTTCAATGGCACTGAAATCATTGGTGTCCTGGATTGGGAATTAGCTACCATCGGCGATCCTTTGCTGGATTTAGGCTGCTCCTTGGCTTATTGGGTGGAATCTGCAGACAGCTGTGAAATGAAAAAGATTGCGATGATGCCAACCCATTTAAAATCAATGTGGAGTCGAGAACAGTTGGTTAACTATTATTGTCAGTTGACGGGACTCCAGTTAGATGACTTTCAATTTTACTACATTTTTGGTTTATTCAGATTAGCCGTTATAGCCCAACAAATTTTTCATCGTTATCAACTAGGCCAAAATCACAATCCAAAATTTGCACATTTGGGTTATATTCGTGATCTTATGTTAAAACAAGCAAAGGAATACATACCATGAAACGTTCATTCAATAATAAAATCATTTTGGTAACAGGCGCATCTCGTGGCATTGGCCAATCAGTAGCTGAACACTTTGCACAAGCTGGTGGCACTGTGATCATCAGTTCCCGTTCTTTAAGTTCATGCGAAAGAGTGGTTGACGGCATCAGATCACTCGGTGGAAAAGCAATGGCAATTGCATGCCATAACGGAGAAAAAGAATCACGAATCAAATTAATCGAACAGATCAAAAAACAATATGGTTGTCTAGACATTCTAATTAATAACGCGGCAGCTAACCCGTATTTTGGGAATGTTTTGGATACCGAGTATGATGCCATGAAAAAAACCATAGAAGTTAATATTGAAGGGTATTTTCATATGAGTCAACTGGCAGGACAGCTGATGCGAGAACAACAAGCAGGCATCATCATCAACACTGCTTCAGTTAATGGTCAAGTGCCAGGTTTAAACCAAGCTATTTACTCAATCTCCAAAGCAGCCATCATGTCAATGACCATGAGTTTTGCCAAAGAATGTGCCCAATTTGGTATTCGTGTTAATGCGATATTACCGGGATTAACTGATACTAAATTTGCCTCTGCCTTAACTCAAAATCCAGCTCTATTGAAAATGATTATGCCACAAATTCCAATGAACAGGATGGCACAACCTGAAGAAATAGCACCTGCCTTTCTGTTTCTGGCTTCAGATGACGCAAGTTATATCACTGGAGCCAATCTAGCCGTAGACGGTGGCTATCTGGCATGAGCTAGCATACTGATTAAAATAATATGCAGTCGACCAATAATGCTATCTAACTAAATTCAAATTCATTGAAAAATATTAAGTCAGGAGATACTTCAACAAAAGCTGTATCATATGCCATCATTATCAGTATTTTGAGATGTGAATCTGCTTATTGGATTCTTGCGTAAGACACACTGGAGCTCCATCAACGGCAGGGCTGGATATGCTTAATACATCACTCAATGTCAGCCTGTTACTATATTATGAGTGTAAAGGTTAATAACAGTGATTAAGGTATAAAAAACTCTTGGCCCTGTCTTAATTAGTCAGTCCTGAAAAAGTCCTTCCTGGCCTTTTCCAACATCGGTCAAAAAAACACTTAAGCGCAAAAGTGTGATTTTGCTGATGTTTTTTGACCTTACTTGAGC
>JAUIGR010000013.1 GCA_030430025.1 Gammaproteobacteria bacterium | reverse complement strand
GGCATTTAAAACATGACTACCGGCTCTCAAGAAACTGGCTCAAAGGATCACAAGGCGATGCCATCAATCTCTTGATGGCAGCTTGTGCCTGGAACTTGAGAAAGTGGATGGTTGCTTTCTTGGTCTTGGATAAAATGGACCAAATTTGGGTGGTTTTTTTGTGGTTTAACCATAACAACCGCAAAACAGATAGTTTAGTGATTAGAATTAATCAAAAATCAGTTCATGAATAATCGCTTTTTTCAGGATTGACTAATTAACTAACGGGCAAAGTCATCAAAATAAATCAAATCTGATGCAAAATTAACTGCTTCCAAAGCATCAACTCGTCCCCACCCGTAGGTATTATTTGGGATATCAGATCCAGGGACATCATTACATGTCTGCTCACTGGTCAAGGGCTCAGCTGTCCGGGTAAGGATTTTGCCTACCAATTCTGGCTGACCCTCTAATGAGGAATTGGCTGACATCACCAAAGCCGCTACAGCCGCTGCATTAGGTCCTGACATACTGGTACCACTGAATATTGAATAACCTGAGCTATTGTTGGCTGAACGTACAGTACTGCCTGGGGCAGAAACATCTGGTTTGATGACATTAACGCCCTCAATATTAACAGCGCCACGACTGCTGAAACCTGAAATATCATCAGTTGAGGTAGTTGAACCAATAGTAAAGCTTTTGTCATATATGGCTGGTGGATTGTTGATGGTATTACAGCCGGCACCACCATTTCCAGCTGAGACGACCACCATAATGCCAGCAGCCACTACATTATTCACTAGGTCTCTCAAAATAACGGTTTCATCAACACAACCTTCAGAAAAGGTACATTCCCAAGAATTGTTAATGATATGTGGGGCATAACTACTGTCTGGGTTTTGTTCGTTCATGTCGGTAGGTTCCAAAAACCATTGAAAACATTCCATGTAGGTTTCTGGGGTACCATTACCCTGATTCATATTGCGACAACCAATCCATTGTGCATCCGGCGCCACACCAATTTGATTGTTGCCACCATCATCACCTATCATGATACCCATGGTGTGAGACCCATGACTGTGATCATCACAAGGTTCATCACCACAATCAATATTAGGATTATCAATACTGTCATGCCAATTGTAGTTATGGTCAGCATTTTGCCCATCCCAGCCCCGGTATCGACTAATCAACGCTGGATGATCCCATTGATAGCCACTGTCTTGACCCGCGAGAATAATATTCTGACCTCTGTATCCCAGCGCCCAAGCATCAGGTGCATTGACTTTACTGACATGCCATTCAATGGCTGACAGTGATTGGATTTGCTTTTCTTGTATGGTAGGTAAGGTTAAGCCGATACGTTTATTAGTGAAAGCATGAACCACTTCTTTGCGTTTCAAAATATTGGGTATTTCACTGGTATTCGTCTTAATAACCACACTATTGTTTACCCAAAAAGATCGATACTCAATGTTATTTTTCTTGAGGTAGTCAATCAAAGGCCCTTGTGATTCTTTCGCTGTTTCTTTTAATTGCTTTACAGTCTGTTGGATTTTCTCAATTCTCTGAGACGATTTATTCACTTTAAGTTTTGGGCTTTGCAATTTCAAAATCAGCTCAATTTTTTTGTCCGATTTGTCCGACTTTAATTGGCTCATTACAGCGCTTGAAACTTTATTTTGCCAATCATCAGCATGAGCCGCTGAATAAGGAGTTAAAGCCAATACCAGTAGTGTTTTTTTCATTATTGTCTCCCATAGTAAGTTGCGTATTTAACACAACCGAAAAAAATCGACCTATCAACAAAAAATTATTAAAACCTTTTACATTTGCGTCATGTATAGTGAAAAACAACTAAGTCCTAATTATAAGACTTACTAACTGTCGCACCACACATAACTGTGACTTAGGCTTTAATCTACTATTTTTAATTGATTTTACCAAACCATAGAATCAAACAAAGGGCTTCAAAATTATTTTTTTTTAACTTCATTTATGACATACTGAGCGACTGATTCTATCTAAAAAAACCATGAAAAAATTCATTATTATTATATGCTTATCATTATTGATTACCGGCTGTGGTGGTCGAATGAGCAAAAAACAGGCATTGGATCACACCTTGTATCAATATGCAAAGGTCATGCGCTGGGCTGATTATGACAGAGCACTGACATTTTTAGCTCCAGATATTTCAACAGCTAAAAAACCAACTCGACTGGAAATTGAGCGACTCAAACAATTTAATATCAGCTCGTATGTGGCAGCACCGATATTACCAGGTAAAGATGAAAACAGTATCATCCAAAATGTTGAGTTGAAACTATATAACATTCACACCAAAAGAGAAAAAATCACCATTGACAAACAAATATGGCAGTACATAGATGGCGAAAAACGATGGGTTTTGACTACTGGTTTACCGCAAATTGTCCATTAGCATGGACAAAATACTGATAAGAGGACTGAAAGTAGATGCCACCATCGGTATTCATGAGTGGGAAAGAAAAAGCAAACAACCTGTTATACTTGACCTCGATTTAAGTTTTGATTGTCATCAGGCTTGTCAAAGTGACGACATCAGTCATGCCCTTGATTACTACACTGTCAGCCAAAAGTTAACACACATGATCAGCTTATCACAGTTCGAGCTGATCGAAGCACTGGCTGAAAAATGCTGTCAGATGCTACTGAATAACTTTCCCATTAAAAAAGTAAAAATCACTCTACACAAACCTGAAGCCATACCCAACGCAAAATCTGCCGCCGTAAGACTGACAAGAATGTCCTGACATAATTGTTATTGCTCAGTTTGCTGACGCAAAAGTTGAGGATTTTAGACTTTTTATCTTGATTTACGACTTATGCAGAGGTCTCTTGCTATTAATTAGTCGAACCTGAAAAATGCGTAACTTATTGTTAAATATAAAGAGTGACTTCAATTTTGCACATTTTTTCGGCCAGGAAACAGGTGTCACGATGCATTTTTATTCGCCGCTTCCATGCGGCTCTCAGGCTAACGTGAAAAAGTTTTCCAGAAACTTTTTTATGGTCGATGGTGTGGCACAGGGAGGTGCCACCTTGAGCCATCAGGCTCAAGTAAGGTCAAAAAACATCAGCAAAATCACACTTTTGCGCTTAAGGGTTCTTTTGACCGATGCTGGAAAAGGCCAGGAAGGACTTTTTCAGGACTGACTAATTAACCGCGAAAACTTTGTTAAAAGCCTGCAGATCAACGCCACTGTAGCTATAATACCCCGCTTTTATAAGCATATGAGATAAAGCATGTCGATCAGACATATTCCCGTGGGTTCAGATGTACCCAATGACATCAATGTAGTGATTGAAATTCCTCGTAATGGAGAAGCTGTTAAATACGAAGTCGATAAAGACTCAGGCATGATCATGGTTGATCGGGTCTTGAACACAGCGATGCGTTACCCTTGTAATTATGGTTTTGTTCCTCATACTTTATGTGGCGATGGTGATCCTGTTGATGTTTTGGTGGTGATGCCCACCCCGTTGTTACCTGGCTCGGTCATTAAATGTCGTCCTGTAGGTGTTTTAAAAATGACTGATGAAAGCGGTGAGGATGCCAAAATCATTGCTGTCCCTGTCAGTAAAATCAGCGAACTGTATCGCCATGTCAGCGATGTAAGAGATCTCAATCCTGTGACCTTGGATACCATTGCCCATTTCTTTGAACATTATAAAGATCTAGAAAAAGGTAAGTGGGTTAAAATCGAAGGTTGGGGTGGCGTGGAAGAAGCCAAGAGAGAAATCATTGATTCGATTGAAAACTACAACAACGAAGAAGAAAAACCTCGTTTTTGATTTGCACCTCAGTGATCACTTTAATTAGGGTCATACCAAAGTCATTCGAAGCCAACCGCCTAGGCACCTTTGTACTTTTATAGTAAGTGCTTAGGCGGCTGTCTATCAGACATTTTTAATTTTATCTATGATCATCCTATGCTGAAGTCACTGCGCTTCCCGATATACGTTTGTCTGATTATTCAATCACATAGGATTACCTAAAGTTTCTGCTCCTTTAGTGTGTAAAACAGCAATCCAGTAAGCAAAATTTCATTTTTGAACATTTTTATGACCCTTTTGGTATTTTTTTTCGGTGGAGAGTATGTATTGATAAAACTAAAGGAGAAAAAAATGAAATCTATTTTATTAACACTATTGATAATAACAGCTTCACAATTACAGGCTGTTGTGACGGTGGGCTTTGGTGACTGTAATCATGACAACATAGCAGATGCCCTTGATGATGTTATTAACGGTGATGCCAACGAAATTCGGGTGGTCAACAATCTAAATTACATGGAAAATTTAGCTCTGGTTAGTCTAGATGTTGATATCATCGGAGGCTACACCAGTTGTGAAAACGCAGAGGCAAACATTAAAAATCCAGAAGCTGTATTCAATCTTTTCAGTCCGGACGATAATCTTTCAGTGATCAGAATTATTGGCGACCAGCCTTCAACGATTAACTTGGAAAACATGAACGTGCAACAAGGGCGTCATGGCATCCTAGTGGCCAATACCACTGTCAACTTAACCTTGAAGAATGTGAGAACCTTACAAAATAGCAAGAGTGGTGTAACTTTCAATGGAGGTGCTCAAACAGTGGTTCTTGATAACATAATGATTGACCAGAACAGTGATTCCGGTTTAGCCTGTAGTGGGCCAATGAACTCGATAACAATCATCGGTAATAGTGAACTGATTAACAATACCTCTCTAGCATTTGGAGGCGGTATGTTAGTGAATAATGGGTGTCAAGTAAATGTTTCATCAACAAGTATTACTGGTAATTCAGCCGAACGGCAGGGCGGTGGTGTTTATGTTAGTTCAGGTGCTCAAGTCAACTTACATGGTGTAAATATTCAATCCAATGTCGCTTTAGGCGACATTATTGGTGGTGGTGCTGGTGTATACGCAACAGATGAAGGAACCTCTGTCACATTGACCCAATCACAGCTTTCTAACAATACGACAAGCTTGAGTTTGAATGAAGCGGGCAGTGGTGGTGCTTTCTATGCGACTAAAGGTGCTGAAATAAGTGGGCATGGCTTGAGACTTGAAGGAAATGGGGCAGGTTTGAATAATGCTTTTCGTATCAGGAATAATGCATCTTTATTACTAACACAGTCACGGATACTAAATCATAATCTGGTTCAAGGTGCTCTTGGTTCAGTTGATTCTGGTGGTACTGTTACCATTGAAAACAGTATTATTAGCGATAATGTTAATACTGACGGTGCAGATTATATAGTAGCTGCTAAAGGTAGTGACACCACCTTGAATATGAGCTATGTCACCCTAACAGATAATAACGTAAGTACCTCATCAATTTATGGAGAAGATGCTTCCATCAATATTTCATCCAGTATCATTTACGAAGATCAACTGGTATTTGCTGATGGCGGTATGGTTTCATTTAACATCACCTGCGCACTTGTCAATGAAACAGATTCATTTACAGCTGACGGTACTGTACAAGTAGGTAATCCTTTGTTCGTGGATGCAAATAATGGTGACTACCACCTCCAAGCCTCTTCTCCAGCCATCGATTTTTGTACCAGTGCGGCCAATGTCAATGTTACTTACCCAGGAGACATCGATGGCCAGTCTCGCGGTTATGATCAGGATGGTGTTGATAATGGTGGTGTCTATGATTTGGGTGCCGATGAGTACCAGGCTGGGGCTTATGACCTGATTTTCGAAGATGATTTTGAAGGGGATAACTGATTAACTATAAATAACAGAAATTTTTCAAAAGCCGGACTTGTGCCGGCTTTTTATTTTGTTGTCAATTTTGATCTTGTGATAATCAAAGTGTTTTGATGATCATGCTGGCTGGTTGAGGTGGTTGAGCTGTCATCGTCACGGCGGCTAATAGCTGTGATTTGGCTCGCTCAAGGCTGACCTCATCACGGGCATGGATGGTGGCAAGGGGTCTATGATGATCTAGATAATCACCCACTTTGGCAAAATTGGAATAACCGACGCAGTGATCAATGGTGTCTGTGGCCACCCTTCGACCACCACCAAGCTGGATAATCGACAGACCGACCTCGCGGCTATTCATTTGCTGTAAATACCCCGGCGCTTGAATGAAAACATCTTCGATGATAGGGGCGGGCGTTAAATAAGATTGACTGCGTTCAACAAAATCGGTGGGGCCACCCAACGCTGCTACCATTTTGGCAAACTTTTCCAGAGCCAAACCTGAAGACAAGGCCTGTTCTACCAGAGATTCAGCCTGCCTTTGGTCTGTTGCTAAACCACCCAAACAAAGCAGACGTCCACACAAAGCCAGAACCACTTCATGCATCATGGGTTCACCTTGATCACCTTTCAGATAGGCCAGTGACTCTTGCACTTCGGTAACATGACCAGCACAATAACCTATCACCTGATTCATGTCAGTTAAAATGGCTGCCGTTGGAATCGGCGATACTGTGACAATGCTGGTGGCGATGTCGACAGCAAAATCCTCGGTTTCAGCAAAGGCGCCGTTGCCAGTTTTGATGTCCATCACCAGTCCTTCTAATCCAGCTGCTAACTTTTTCGATAAGATCGAAGCAGTGATCAATGGGATAGCCTCCACTGTAGCCGTAATGTCTCGGGTGGCGTAAACACGTCGATCAGCAGTGGCAATCATCGGCGTTTGCCCTATCACCGCACAACCCACATCTGCAGTGACACATTGGAATGTTTTGAAATCCGGTGTGGTGTTGTAACCTGGAATGGCTTCGAATTTATCAAAAGTACCACCAGTATGCCCCAAACCCCGACCACAAATCATCGGCACATAAGCACCACAAGCCGCCATGATAGGCGCTAACATGAAGCTGATTTTATCACCGACACCGCCAGTGGAGTGTTTATCTAATATCGGACCATTGAGGTTAAAAGAGGTCCAGTCCATAACATGGCCCGAGCGCATCATGGCATCAGTCAAAATGCGGCGTTCAGCGACATTCATCCCTTGAAAATAAACAGCCATTGCAAAAGCGGCAATCTGACCTTCTGAAATACTGTCATTCGCGATGCCTTTGACGAAGAACTCGATTTCAGCCGCTTTCAAAGTTTTACCATCACGTTTGTGGCGAATGATTTCTTGAGGTAAAAAAGTAGTCATGGTGCCTCAATTTGTTCCAGATTCCATCGAGGATAAGCACGAATACCTTCATCGACACTGTGCTGTCCTTGTTGAAGCCTCAGGGCACCAGCCAGCGCAATCATGGCACCGTTATCAGTACAGTATTTTAGCTTGGGAAAAAAAGATTTAAAGTGGTGTTTTTGACCCATCATGGTCAGCTGTTCTCTCAGCGCCAAGTTGGCACTGACGCCACCGGCAATCACCAAGGAATGGTGGCCTGTTTGCTTAATAGCCCGTAAACACTTTTTGCTCAAAGTGTCCACCACTGCCAACTGAAAACAAGCTGCAATATCAGCTTTTAACTGTGCCATTTCACTGTCATTTTGACAAAGTGGCAGTTGTTCCTCCCAAGTCACCCGAGTAAAGGTTTTCAGTCCAGAAAAACTGAATTCAAGGCCAGGCCTATTCAACATTGGCCTCGGAAACTTAAAACGATGAACATCACCCTGTTCAGCCAAGGCCGCGATGTGACGGCCACCTGGATACGGCAAACCCAATAATTTGGCCGTTTTATCAAAAGCTTCTCCAGCTGCATCATCCAAGGTATCACCTAAAATCTGATAATTACCCAAACCTTTAACATCGACCAGTAAGGTATGACCGCCTGATACCAGCAGAGACAAAAACGGAAATTCAGGTTTATCCTTTTCCATCAGTGGAGCTAATAAATGACCTTCCATGTGATGCACTGCTATCGCCGGTTTATCTAAAGCCCAGGCAATACTTCTACCGACACAAGCACCTACCAACAAAGCACCAATCAACCCAGGACCGGCAGTGTAAGCGACTGCATCGATGTCACTCAACTGTAATCCGGCTTCTTGACAACTTTGTTCAATCAAGGGAACTATTTTCCGCACATGATCACGTGATGCTAACTCAGGGACGACACCACCATACTGCCCATGCAACTCGATTTGGCTATACAACTGGTCGGCCAGTAAACCATTTTCGCTGTCATAGATGGCGATACCTGTTTCATCGCAAGAAGATTCTATTCCCAATACTTTCATGCCTGGCATTGTAACTTTGAGACCTAATAATTGCCAGTGACAGCAGCTGTGTAACTCACCCACTACTGTCCGGGTCAAGCCTGAGGACAACGGTTGGGCCATTGGTATTGTCCTGTTATTTTTTTATATGATACTTGGATTCAAGTAATCAGCGCAAAGTAATCATACAGCCAGCCAATCTGCCCCATTGATAATTCATTGGATTTTTAAATCCCCTCGCTTTTAAGTCTATCGGCAGGATGATAACCCACCGAGGGCATGACCTTTTTGCAAAACGTGTTGACAATCATTCCTATTTGCAACTAGAATGGCACACAGTTATTGATTTATTAGAAGCCATGTACGTTTGTGTTTGTCACGGGGTGACGGAAAAAGACATTAAAGAGGCCGCTGAGGGTGGTGTCACCAGCCTTTCACAGCTACAAACAGAAACAGGTTGTAGCAGTGGTTGCGGCTCGTGTGCTGATGTCGCTGTTCGAGTACTGATGCAAGCCCAACAAACACCTGACTTTTTGAAAATTCAAGGAAAACCTTCGCTATCAATTCCATTAGCCTAAGTAACTTCATCTTAACCCCAACGCTAACCCATTTTTAGAATACATCGCCTGTTGGGAATGAAACACAAACTTCGACAATACTTCTCTATTAATGGAAACACTTTTACCTTAACTGAACTTACTTTTTATGCTCCACTATCACGTCAGTATATATACCTCCACGGACATTGAACTTCATCGTCACTTTCATCCAACGCGGATTGGTAGCGGCTACCAAGTGATCTAAAATCTCATTGGTGACGGCCTCATGAAAAGCGCCCTTTTCACGAAAGGTCCACATATAAAGTTTGAGTGACTTCAGTTCAACACAACGTTCATCTGGTGTATATTCTAATTTGATGGTAGCAAAATCAGGCTGTCCTGTTTTAGGACACAAACAAGTGAATTCTGGAATATCAATGATGATGGTATAATCCCTCTCCGGATTGGGATTTGGGAAAACTTCTAAATCGGCACTGGGTGTTGTTGTCATGATCGTTTTTGAGTAAAAATAAAGGACGGAAAGATAACTAATTAACAGATAAATAGCAAGTTTACCCAACAAAACCGAATAAACTTAAAATAAAAAGGAATAGAATGATCTTCCGATGCGGTTATCGAAAATCAAAATAGCAGGATTTAAGTCCTTTGTAGATCCAACTGAAGTATTGCTACCCAGTAATCTTATCGGAGTGGTTGGACCCAACGGCTGTGGTAAATCAAATATCATTGATGCGGTGCGTTGGGTGATGGGAGAAACCTCAGCTAAAATGCTCCGTGGCGCATCCATGACCGATGTGATTTTTTCCGGATCAGCATCTCGAAAACCTGTTGGCTTGGCGACAGTTGAACTTATCTTCGACAATTCTGATGGTCAGGTCGGAGGAGCGTATGCCAACTACAACGAGATTTCTGTCAAACGGCAAGTTAATCGAGATGCCCAATCATTCTACTTCCTAAATAACAACAAATGTCGCAAAAAAGATATCGTTGACTTGTTTTTGGGCACCGGGTTAGGTCCCAGATCCTACTCGATCATTGAGCAGGGTATGATTTCCAACATTGTTGAGTCTAAGCCAGAGGATCTACGTGGCTATATTGAAGAAGCTGCCGGTGTTTCCAAATACCGCGACCGTCGTCGTGAAACCGAACGACGCATCCAACGAACACGTGAAAATTTGGAACGTCTGGATGACCTACGTACAGAGGTGGGTAAACACCTACAACACCTGCAAAGACAGGCAAAAAATGCCGAACGTTACAAAAAACTCAAAGATCAATTTAAAGTTTTAAAAGCAGAGGTTTTGGCTTTACGCTGGTATCAATGGAACCAACAAGCGGAAACCTGTAAAAATCAGGTAGCTCAATTAAAAACAGCACTTGAACAAGCAAGGTCTGGACAAACAGACAGTGAAAAAAATATTGAGACCAAGCGGACTACTCACCAAAACCTAGTAGATGCCGGTAACAAAGTGCAAGAACACCTTTATCTAATCAACAGTGAAATCGGTAAAATTGAACAAACCATTGCCCACTCTCAAGCGCTTTCAGAACGACATAAACGAGACCTGGAACAGACAGAAACCAACATTTCTCAAGCGAACAGACAATTGCAACAAGACCAATTACAGTTTAAGGAACAACAAATGGCCATTGAATCCTTAAAACCAGAAATGGAAGCTTTGGAACTGGAATTAGAGTCGGTACAAACGCTCCACAGTGAAAGTGAAACACATATGGAGGACTGGCGGCGTTTATGGGAAGAAAACACAACCGTATTGAATGAACAAAAGAGAATCGCTGAAGTAGAACAAACCCGAATCCAATCTTTAGAAAATCAAGTCATGCGACTATCTGAACGATTGCAAAAAGTACAGCCTAAAAATGATGATGGTGAAATGTCACAACTGAATACAGAACTAAAACATATTCAGAAACAAAATGAGCAACAACAAAACAAGCATGAAGAATTGGAAACCGCTCTCAAAGCCGCCAAATCAGCTCAACATGACAATGAAGCTGAAGGACTGTTGCTAAGACAAGCCATCAACGACTGTCAAGAACAACTCCATCAGGCTAAGGGTAAACGTGGTTCACTATTGGCCTTACAGCAAGCCGCTCAAGCCAAAGATAACCCCGAACTGAAAACTTGGATTGAATCCAATCCGAAACTACTGAGTGAAAGGTTGTCAGATTTGATTGAAGTGGAGGTTGGTTGGGAACTGGCAGTGGAAACCGTGTTACAAGAACGATTACAAGCTCTGGTTACCAATGAAACCAACTGGCAAGATGTGATGGCAAATTGGTCATTTGGTGCGACCACCACCATTCGTGCAGACAGAGGACAACTGGCACCTCGAACCGGCACTCTGGCCGAATGTGTTAAAGCACCTGATGCTGTTTTGGACTGGTTCAACAACATTCGTATTTGCAATGACCTTGACCAGGCACAACAAATGGCCACTCAGCTGACAGCCGGTGAATCCGTGGTAACCCCTGATGGACACTGGCTTAATCGACACTGGTTACATTTGAACATAGGACAGCATGAAAATAGCTTTCTACTTCGACAGAAGGAACTGAGAATATTAGAACAGAACATCGAAATCAATGAGCAGACCTTAACAGAAACCCAGCAAAATTTTGAAAACAACAAGGCAACGCAACTGAAGCAACAAGCCCAAATAGAGCAGTTGCAATTGGATGTGAACATGTCTCATCGAAAACTTTCCGAACTCAGCGGTCTACTACTGAACAAGCAACAAACCATTGAACAATTACTCAAACAAGCAGAACAAAAATCAGCAGAGTACCAACAAATAGCTGGGGCACTGGAACAAGATGAAGCAGCCATCAAAGAGTCACGTGGACAGCTTGAAAAAGCGATGAATGCCATTGCCTCTTTAGAAATCACTAAACAGCAATTACAACAAAAACAACAGGGTATTCAACAACAGTACCAACAATCCAAATCTCAGTTGAACGATAAATCGAATCAATACTATCAACAAAAAATCGGTCTGTCCTCACATGAAAATAAGGCGCAAGCTTTGCAACAAAGCATGGCCAGAACGCAAGACAATCTGGCACAATCCATGACACGAAAAGATCAACTGCTAAAACAGATGAGCCAAGATCTAGACCCACTATCGGGGAAACAGAAACAACTGGAACAATTAATCATTGAACGCATTGAAACAGAAAAAGCCCGTGATAAAAAGCGTGAGGCTGTGGTTGCTTCTCAATTGGAACTGGACACACTGGAACGTGCCCGAAGCGATCACCAGTCACGGATAGATAATGCCCGATCTGCATTGGAACAAGCCAACCTCACTACACAGTCTAACCAAATGAAAGCCACTGCTTTCTACGAGCAGCTGCAAGACCAAGGATTTCACGCGGCCCAAATGATTGAAGACATGGAAGAAGCCGACAACCTCTCGCAAGACATCAATCAACAAATTGAAAGCAAAGAAGAACAGGTCGAAAGGCTAAATCACAGCATCATCCGATTAGAGCCTGTGAATTTGGCTGCGATTGAGGAATTTGAAGAAGAGTCCAAACGTAAGGCCTATTTGGATGAACAAAATGATGACTTAGAGGCAGCACTATCGACATTGGAAGGCGCCATTGCTAAGATTGATAAAGATACTCGAACGCTATTCAAAGAAACATTTGAAACTGTCAATAGCAACATCAAACAACTATTCCCAAGATTGTTTGGTGGTGGCCATGCTTATCTGGAATTAACTGGTAATGACTTATTGACTACTGGCGTCGCTATTATGGCAAGACCCCCTGGCAAACGTGTTTCTTCCATTCAGTTACTATCAGGTGGGGAAAAAGCCCTGACTGCAGTCTCTTTGGTTTTTGCTATATTTAATCTTAATCCAGCACCTTTCTGTTTGTTAGATGAGGTTGATGCACCATTGGATGATGCCAATGTAGGTCGTTTTTCAGCTATGGTTGCAGAAATGTCAGAAAAAGTGCAATTTTTATTCGTCTCCCATAACAAGGTCACCATGGAAATTGCTCATCAGCTAATGGGTGTCACAATGCGTGAAGCCGGTGTTTCTCGTTTAGTTAGTGTCGATCTGGCTGAAGCAGCGCAATTGGCTCAAGATTAATGTTACGATGCACTGTCTGCCAAAGTCCTGCGGAACAAGCACTTTGTCAGGATTGTCATCAACTGATGATTAAACCAACTTACCGCTGTTATCAATGTGGTAAACCACTGCCAAATACTGACGCCACCCAATGTGGCGAATGCATGACTTCACCACCAGAATTCGACACAGTAATCTATGCTACCCTTTATCAATACCCGGTTGATCGTTGGGTTCATCAATTGAAATTTGGACAACAATTATCCGCTGCGCAGTTAATGGCAGATTCACTGATTCCTCTGCTTAGTAGCATAGCTGTTGAGGTACCCTTAATTCCTGTCCCGTTACACCCACGTCGTTTATTATTACGTGGCTATAATCAAGCGGCAATGATTGCTCAAAGTATTGCTAAAGCTGAAAATCGAAAATTAATCACCGATGTACTTTTTCGCCCAAAAAATACTCAAATGCAAGCAGCACTGAGAGCAAAACAAAGGAAAAATAATGTATCTGGTGCCTTTGGTTGTTTAAAACCCTTAGATGCTGATCGTATTTTGCTAGTGGATGACGTCTTGACCACAGGCCAGACATTACGTGCTTGCGCAAAAGCATTAAAACAAAACGGAGTCAGACAAGTGACTGCTCTGGTCTTTGCCCGTTCACGTGGATAATTCGGATTTCATCATCTAATCGGCTGGTTTTTTTGTTACAATGTCTAGGGTACCTCTATTAGTGAGGTGCCCTTTATCCATTCAAATTCAAGGGGGGAGTTCATGAATGTTAAAATTTCGGTCATTGGCTTACTTTTTTTGTTATCTGGTCAATTATGGGCCCAAGAAATTTATGGTGTCTTTGGTTTGCCTAACCCAAACATTGGTCACCGACAAATAGGCACCATCAATCAATCAGATGGCAACATATCTCTACTAGGCAATTCGACATCAGTTGAAACCGGGACGCTGGCGATGACCACAGGGGCTACGGCCTTGAATGTTAATGACAATCGATCTTATTTTGTTGCCAGAAACAGCAGTAATGAGGACCGAATTTATACCGTTGACCTGAGCTCTGGTATCACTTTGACTAACCCTTTATTAACCGCTGGTTACACCACCAGCAACAATTGGGGTGTTTGGTATGATGAACCTGACGGTATTTTATATGGTTTGTTTGATCGAGGTGTTGACATAGAATTGGCTATCATCAATCCGACCACTGGTGTCGTTACACCACATGATGCCGCCATTGCTCCATCAGGTTCAGCACTTGCCAGCGGATTATTAACAGGAGATTCTGCCAATAATCGAGTTTTTGTGATGATAGAGGATAGTTTGTATGTAATTGACACCGACAACGCTGATACGCACTATGCTTTATTACTTGAAGATTTTTGGGGTGCTTTTACACCCAGTGTTATCTATGGGCTGGAGTGGGATAAGAGCACTGATGTGCTGTGGGTGCTTTATACACCGGGCAGCGGTGCCAGAAGTTTAATCGGTTTCACCGAAATAGAAGAGGGTGGTGAACCGGGTCAGGCTGCTAATATAGAAATTGATTTTGGTGATCCTGTAACTACAGCATCTGGACTCAGTGCACTCGACAGTCAATCAAGTTTATTCTTTTTCATTGGTCGACCTAATGGTGGCACCTGGAGCCTATATGATGTTGATCTGAATACAGAACAAGCCAACAACGTCAATATTGAGAATCCCGTTTTGGTACAAACCAATGGCTACCAAGGTATTGAAGTGCTGCCAGGACCGATGTTGAGTATGACTAAAGATGATGGCGATGTCAGTGCCATTCCTGGAGGTACTATCACTTACACACTGGATTTCAATAATGCACCAGGCACTGGTGCAACATCTGGACTTGAAATCACAGAAACAGTGCCTGTCAATACCTCTTTTCTGCCCGGCAGTAGTACTCCAGGCTGGGCCTGTTTACCCAATAACAATGCGGGTAGCACATGTACAATCAATCCGAACGACTTATCACCAGGTGGCAACGGTCAAGTAACTTTTGCTGTTCAGGTAGTTGACTATGTATCTGCTGGAACCACTCAAGTAAGTAACAGTGCCAGCATAACCGCTAACAACACAGCTGATGTCATTATGGCCAGCGATGACACACCCATCACTGCAGCAGCAACCCTTTCTCTGACTAAATCAGATGGAGATATCACTGCCATACCTGGAGACAGTATTACTTATCAAGTGACGTTATCCAATACAGGTAATGAACTAACTGACCAGGCAGTAATCACCGAAACCGTTCCTACACTCACCAGCTTTAATGTCGGAGCCAGTGACCCTGGCTGGAACTGTAATGACATCATTGCCGGTTCAATCTGTACTTATGATGCTGGGACAGTAGGGGGAACGGCAGTAGTGATTGATTTTGTGGTCGACGTGATCACATCAGTGCCAGCGGGAACAACTGAAGTATCGAATGGTGCCAGTGCACTAGCCAGTAATGCCTCACAAGTCAATGCCAATGACACCACACCCATCACCTCTTCAGCTGTTTTGACACTGAGCAAATCCGATGGTGGTTTGTCAGTAGAGCCTGGTCAATCAATCATCTATATCATAGATTATGCCAATATGGGTAACCAGGATGCGGATACTGTGGTCATTAATGAAAGCATTTTGGCACAAACATCTTTTGACCCCAGTAACAGCAGTCCTGGATGGAATTGTATTCTCGATAGCTGTACATATGACATACCAACACTGGGAGGTGGAGAGAATAGTAGCGTGGCTTTTGCATTACAGCTGACTGACCCAGTCGATGAATTCATCACCGAGCTGGACAACACTGTGTCTATCACTGCCACCAATGCAACCACTGTCGTAGCTAACGACATCACTCCTGTCATCGCTGATGCTGATTTGAGGCTGGTGAAAACTGATGGCGGGATTACTGCAGGATTGGATAAAATCATCAATTACACTTTGATTTACTTTAATGATGGTAATCGCAATGCCATTGATGTCACATTGGAAGAAACAGTGCCTGATTTCACCACTTTCCAACCAGCCAGTAGTACACCTGGTTGGGCATGTACACCCAATAACTTCGCAGGTTCACAGTGTATATTGACTCTGGGTTCACTGGATGGCCATGACAAAGGCAATGCCTTCTTTGCGGTTAAAACTGATAGCAACATCAATGGCCCTTTGACAGAACTGTCAAACACAGCTCACTTAAGTGCCAGCAATGCACCGAACCCTGATGATGACACAGTATTGACACCTATTGACATCATCAGACCATTGGTTACTTCTGTCCAAGATGAAGTAAGCAACCAGGCCATCTCAGCTTGTGAACAAATTAATATACCGGTTAATCAACTCCGTTTGTCCTTGCTCGATGATCAAGGTAATTTCCAAGGATTGGACGAATTCGAAAATTACATGCTTATAGATGCTGGTCTCGATGAGGACATACAGACTTTACAATGTGGTTCGCCATTAGGCGATGACAGCGAGATCTCCATATCGATGATCACCGCAGATAACTTCATCAACAACCCTGAAGTTATACTTGATTTAGCTGAGGAACTCAATAGCGGTGTTTATGGCTTGTTCCTTTGTGATGGCATCACAGATGCAGCTGGTAACACCCTTGAGTTGTCGAATCAGTTTTTTATTAGCAATAATCTGATACACCCTTTCAGAGTTGACCAAACCAATCTTTTTGAAAACGCTTACCTTGACTCTTGTGATCCATTAGATTTCGTACCCTCTCCATGGGAGTGGCAAGTTGAAGGAGACATGCAAGTGATGGTTTCCGAGGTTACCGAGCCAGATGTTAATGGTGCCGAGATTTCCGGAAGTATTGAAATTGTCAGTCCTAATGGTTCAAATGTCGGTGTCTCACAATGCCAATCAGTCATGAGTAACTGGCCATATCGTATTGGCGTCAATGTGCTGGGTGACTTGATGCAAATCATGACTGGTGAAATCATACTTAGCTGTGCTTCATCTTCACAAATTGACTGTAGTGATGTGTTAAGCAGTGACTCTACGACATTGACTCAAACCATCGCACCTGGTCAGTGGCTACAATACCAGGGTATTTTATGGACCGATCCTGCGGCTCTAGCAGCACGCTGTAGCGTCATTTCCAAAAATACTTCTGAAGCAGTGATGCTGCATTTGGATGAACTGATTTGGCAAGATGCGGATTTAATTTTTACTGATGGGTTTGAAACAGAATAATTCAGCTTTGGTCATGGGCGGCCAAAATCATCAAGGTCGCCCTCTATTTGTCTTATAGGATCCAAATCTAGGGTCTGTTAAGACACATTCTATATCTCCAAATGGCTTGAGGCCGATAGCCATGTGTTAAGATTCTTAGATTTTTTAAACATGGCTGATCGAAAATTGATAGAACGTTATGGTACTTTGTTGGGTTGGCTGACCTTGCTGATGGTATTGTTCAGTTTTGTAACAGTAGTCTCTCGCAATTTATTTGACGTGGTGTCGATTCCGGTGCAGGAGTTGGCACTGTATTGTCACGCCACAGCTTTAATGCTGGGCATGGTTTATGCCTGGAGGAGTGACCGGCACGTACGTGTCGATGTCTTTTATCAAAATTTTTCAATATTAAAAAAGCGATGGGTAAATCTGTTGGGCATATTATTGTTAGCTTTACCCATGATACTGTTTTTATTATGGTCTTGCTGGCCCTATGTCGTTGATGCCTGGTCACGTTGGGAGCAATCTGCAGAAACTGGAGGTCTGCCATTGGTGTGGATGTTCAAAACTCTATTACTGATGATGCCACTGACTTTGGCCATGGCGTTTGGGATTGATCTAATCAAAGGTATTCAGGCCATTAAGGAGAACAGGTAATGGAAGCCTGGTGGGCCTTGATGCTATTTATAGCAGTAACGCTGGTTTTAATGACCGGCTTTCCAGTAGCATTCACTTTGGGCGGCGTGTCTTTGTGGTTTGCAGGGATTGGTTATCTAACAGGTTGGTTTGATGGGGCCTTTTTGGCTGCCATGCCCAATCGTCTCAATGGTATTCTTAATAATGTCACTTTAATGGCCGTGCCCATTTTTGTGTTCATGGGCGTAGTATTGGAGCGAGCGAAACTGGCAGAATCACTGCTGCAGAGTCTGGCAGCGTTAATGGGCGGTCAACGAGGTGGACTAGGCTTTGCTTTATTGCTGGTCGGAATGTTGCTGGCAGCCAGCACAGGAATTGTTGGTGCAACTGTAGTGACTCTTGGCTTATTAGCAATGCCTGTGATGAAGAAACACGGTTATGATGAAGGTTTGGCAGCAGGAACCATTTGTGCATCGGGCACCTTGGGTCAAATCATTCCTCCATCTATTGTGTTGGTGCTATTAGGTGATGTGCTTTCCAACGCTTATCAACAAGCACAATTATCCTTGAATGTTTTCAACCCTAAGACCGTATCAGTGCAAGATCTGTTTATGGGGGCGCTGATGCCCGGCCTATTTTTGGTACTGCTGTATGCATTATATTTGTTAGCAGTGAGGATTTGGCGACCACAGGCGATGCCTCGGGTAGTACTCGAAACCACCGTTTCAACCAAGACTTTACTTCAATCACTGATGCCTCCTTTGCTGTTGATCCTGGCAGTACTGGGATCGATTATCACTGGTCTGGCCACACCTACAGAGGCTGCATCAGTGGGTTCAGTTGGTGCTTTGACATTAGCTGCTTGGCATGGGCAATTAACCATGGCCATGTTGCAATCGGCTCTTAAAGAAACAGTCAAAGTAACATCGATGGTGTTCATGATTCTAATTGGTGCGGCTTTGTTTTCTTTGGTCTTTAAAGGTTTCAAAGGCGACGAAGCCGTTCATGCCATTTTAAGTAATTTACCAGGTGGTAAGTATTCAGCCTTATTGTTAGTGATGTTGGTACTGTTCTTACTGGGTTTTATTCTCGATTTTATAGAAATTACATTTGTGGTCATTCCGATCATTGGGCCCGTGTTATTGATGATGGGGTTTGACCCTGTTTGGTTGGGAGTGTTGATTGCTATTAATCTACAAACGTCATTCCTGACACCACCATTTGGTTTCGCCCTGTTCTATTTGCGGGGAGTCACTGACGTTAACACCCGCACATTATATCGTGGTGTAACACCATTCATTATTTTACAGCTATTGATGATGGGTATATTGTTATTGTGGCCTGATTTGGTGATCATCTTTTAATCCAAACACTTGAACACAGAGGGACCTCAGTGTGATTCTTCATCGAAAATCATACCGAGGTCACAAGTCATATCTAAAGTTCCAAAGTACCCACATCAGGCATTGGACCAATAGGTCGGTCAAAGTCCTCTATTTGCGGCTGGGCATTACTCAAAAGTAATGCTTTCAACTCCGCTGGAGCAAGTGCCTCACCATACTTAGTTAATGCCTGTCCCTGAATGCTCGCAGCACAGGCCGAAACAATAGGAGCTGCTGAAGAACTGCCACCAAAATTTGAGCCGTAAAGCCGATTCAAACCTTTATCAAATAAAGGTTCCTCTTCCTCTCTAACAAATCCCAATGCGGCCACTGATTCACCCCAAGCATGAAAATCAACACGTTCACCATAGTTAGCGTAACAGGTTGGGGCTCTGACATCAGACAACCCTGCAGAGACCCAGAAAGCCCCTGAGTGATCAACACCATAAAGATCTTCAAAAACAACACTGTCAAAGTCAACACAACCATTACCAGCAGCCTGAACGACCACTATTCCACTGGCTACCAGTGTCGAAATGACATCAAACTCAGCTGGGTAAAACTCCAAAGGTACAGCGTTTGCTTGTGTTGGATTACAAGGACATTCAAAGCCCAAAGCATTAACCTTTTTAGCCACTTCAATGACCAAAATGTCTCCGAAGTCCAAATAATTAGCTGCTTTAAACAATAAATCAGCATGGGATTGAACTACAGTAGCTGACTTTTGAAAACCAATCTCAGCATCATAAACAGCTCCTTTTAAACCCAAACCATTGTGTTTGGCACCAAGTATTCCAAGCACTGCTGTTCCATGATCCGGATTAACGCCAGGATTAACTCCGGAACTAACAAATAAATCAGGTAAATCCTCGTGATTAGCATTGTAATTGTTGTCATAAACCATTAATCTGATGCCTGATCCGGTACCACCTGGTGTATCCCAAGCACCACTTAAACCGACACCAATGGGCGCATCTTTCAAATATCCCTGATGCTGCACCAACAGCGGTGTGGTTCCAGGCATCACCAAGTCATTGACAAGCAAAGCACTTTGCAACTCAACTGTTGGTGCCTCCAGATAAGCCACTTCGATGACTTCAAAACGATTCAAAGCAACTACCAATTCAGCTAAATTTAAATCTACAGGTTGGTTTCGCCATACTAACTGAAAATAGCCATTCAAATCTGCAACTGATTTATTTAATTGTCCAGAAACATTTTGGCTAAAGCGATCAAGGACTCGTTCTGAAACGGTGAACAACCGCTCAACTTTCAAGTTGAACTGACTGATCAGAGTCATTACTTTTCGCAGCTGCTGCTGTACATCTGGATCATCCAGTTGTGTTGAAACAAAATTTTCTTGCCTTAACCTAATGCCTAATTGCTCTGAAAATTTAATCACAAGACGATCATGCATTTGATCCGATTGGGCCAGTTGATTGGCCCAGTTTTTGGAAAATGGTAAGACTCTCTGGGATTCCTGAGCATTAACCGAGATCAACATCAACGATCCAAAGCAAATCGATACTAAAAAACGCATATTAATTCCCTAAGATGATATCCGCTGCCAATTCCAGATTTGGATGGGGACCAATTAATATATTCTGACCGCCTTCAATGGGCTCTTTAAGTTCCACTTGAGGATAACCGGTATCCCGCAAAAGGTCTCTGAGCGCTAAGGCATCCATTTTTTCTCCAGAGTAAGCCAAATGTATCCCTTGCAAAGCTGTCACCACTCCAGCAATTAAGGCTGAAGCACCAGAAGTACCACCAAATTTAGCCTGATAATCGTTACACATCATATCACTGTCATACAAATCCTTATAACCGGCTGTAGCGATATTTTCTGACCAACTGTGGACATCGATTCGGGTTCCATAGTTGGGGCTTCCATATATCTCACACACGGGTGTTACTCCATCACTGAGACTTCCTGAAACCAAAACAGAACCTGAGTCGCGATTATCCCGATCAAAACAACCACCATTACAGACACCTAAAACCCCACTATCAAGATTTCTTCCACCATTACCAGCTGCCTGCACAACAGATACTCCATTACCTACTGCCGCCTTGATTACATCAAATTCAGCCGGCCAAAACTCAACAGCTATGGCTGCACACGTATTACCACAGTGGCAATTAGGATCAATTGGGCCAGGGCGCTGTAACTCGATTAAAACCACACCATTCAAAGAATGTTGGGCTGCCCAATAAATGTTTGATGCAACATTGGCACTTGAACTATTTGCTTCAATCCAATCATCAAACAAGTTAGCATTATAGATAGCACGAAAACCTAACCAGGCTTCTGGTGCTAGTCCCGTCAAGCCTATGCCATTGTCTTTCATTCCTATCACGCCCAGAACGGCACTGCCATGCGACTCGTAATATTGATTTATATTACCAACAGTATATTGTGCCTGTTTTCTGTCACTGTGGTCATCGTAGCCACCTTCAATATCAATGATCCGAATACCTGCTCCTTGACCACCAGGTAAAGCGGCTATCGCATCGACACCTAACCCAACCGGACCTGGACCACGGTAACCTTGATAGGATGTAAGGTCACCAGCTTCCTCATCTAAAGGGGCTGTTTTACAAACATGAGGATCAGGAGGTGTCTCTTCACCTTGTAGGTAATCTAAATGTGGTAAAGCAATCGGTTCCATATAAACCGTTTCAACAAGATTAAAAGTTCGGATTTCACGGATCAACTCAGGTAAACGAGGACTTCGACCACCGTCATGAAGAACCAACTGCTGATATGTAGATAATTCCGCCAATTCTTCTCCCCAATATCGTTCAGCTTGTGCACTCCAATCAGACAACTCCCTCTCTCTGCCATCAAACAGCAAAAAAGATTCAAGTTCACTACTTCTAATAAGCTGATTCAGTGTTGACACTTGTTCCGCAACCTTCATCGGTTGCACACCTCGTTTTTTTAATTTCTGTTCGTCTTGAGCTGATTGATCAATATACAACAGACCATTTCTCGACCTAACGCCACTGCCATCATGTAACTTGAAGACAATCCGAACCGAGTCTTCATCATAAGTCATATTTTCAAATTGATTTTTATTATGGGGTGTCCGCTGCTTCAAGCGGGATTGCTCATCATTCTGGGCATAAACTCCTGATAAACAAAAACACATAAGCACACCAACAGTCAATGAATTCAATATATTCATATCTAAACTCCTTTTGTGTTTGGAGTTGTGCTTGACTCTGTGGTTTTATATATAGAATGATCAAAAGCAAATTAGGGTTTGTTTTTTTTTAGTTACATGGATCAAGCACAGCTCTCATTTTTAAAAACTTTCAATCACACACTGATAGTCATCGACTTTTTTCGCAGAAGAAGGTCAAAAAAATTCAAATTAAATTAAATTATTCTAATATGAATTAAAACAGTAGCCAAATTTGAACCATTAATATTTTTTAAACAAATAAAAAATATTAATGTTTATAAAAATCAACAACTTATGAAGTTTAATGAAAATGCTTTAAGAGAAAATAGCCAGAGGTGCCAGCAACAATAATAAAACTGGTAACAATAACAATTTGACAAAACCGAAGACCAAAACACTAAGCAATAATAAAACCAAAGACAAAATACCAAAGACTGTCATGACCATTAACAAGGGCAACACCAATAACAATAGTACGAAACCAAAACATTTGATCACGATATACAGAATAATAACGCCCAACAACAGTTCCACAAGAGTTCCTTTTTAAAGAAGCAAGTTAACAATCAAAATAGCACATATCTGATTGGTCTAACAGTGTCAAAAGTCAGTGCAGAGAATGAATAACTTTAACCTCTGCCCTCTTCTAGAATGACTAAATGAGCCCTTTTCGTGGTATTAAAAACAGCCATCCGCTATAATACAGCTCCTTTCTGAGTTCACTATCTTTTAACGCAACATGGCTAAATTTGTATTTGTCACAGGTGGGGTTGTATCATCACTTGGAAAGGGAATCGCCGCCGCTTCATTGGCATCATTGCTGGAAGCACGCGGTTTAAAGGTCACTTTAATGAAACTTGACCCTTACATTAATGTTGATCCTGGAACCATGAGCCCTTTTCAGCACGGTGAAGTCTTTGTCACTGAAGACGGTGCCGAAACTGACCTTGATTTAGGACATTATGAACGCTTTGTTCGTACCAAAATGTCACGCAACAACAACTACACTTCAGGCCAGATTTACGAATCAGTAATCCGCAAAGAACGACGTGGTGACTATCTCGGTGGTACGGTTCAAGTCATTCCTCATATCACTGATGAAATCAAAATGAAAGTACGGCAGGCTGCTGAAGGGTTTGATGTCATCATGGTAGAAATTGGTGGAACGGTGGGTGACATTGAGTCTTTACCTTTTATGGAAGCCATTCGTCAAATGGCCGTCGAAGAAGGTCGCAACAACACCTTATTCGTTCACCTAACCCTAGTACCTTACATCAGTGCCGCCGGTGAACTAAAAACAAAACCAACTCAACACTCTGTTAAAGAATTACGCTCCATTGGTATTCAACCAGACATTTTGCTTTGTCGTGCAGAACATCCGATCCCAGAATCTGAGCAACAAAAAATAGCGCTATTCACCAATGTTGAAGCAAGAGCAGTCATCCCTGTATTGGACTGTGACAATATTTATCAAATCCCTGAAGAATTACAAAAAGAAGGCTTTGATAATCTAGTGGTAGAACGATTTGGATTGAACTGTAGACCTGCAGATTTATCGGAATGGCAGCACGTAGTTAAAGCAGAGGCCAATGCTCATCACCAGGTAACTGTTGGCATGGTGGGTAAATACCTGAATCACTCAGATGCCTACAAATCACTAAACGAAGCGCTACGCCATGCAGGAATTCCTAACCAAACACATGTCAACATCAAGCACATCGACTCAGAAACACTGGAACAAACCAAAGACGAGTCTGAATTCGAAGATGTAGACGCCATTTTAGTCCCAGGAGGCTTTGGTAACCGGGGCTTTGAAGGTAAGGTCTTCGCTGTTGGTTATGCCAGAAAAAATAACATTCCCTATCTTGGCATTTGTTATGGTATGCATGCTGCTGTCATTGATTTTGCCCGCAACGTTTGTCACTTAACTGGCGCCAACACCACAGAAAATGCAAAAAAACCAGCACACCCTGTCATCGGTCTGATCACTGAATGGATGGATCAAGCGGGTCAAAAAAACATCCGAAATGCCCAATCTGACCTTGGTGGCACCATGCGATTGGGGGCTCAAAACACCTTGATTAAAGAAGGTACGTTAGCCCATAAAGTCTATGGAACGACCGTAATTTCTGAACGCCATAGACACCGGTATGAATTCAATAATAACTATGCTGATCGGTTAACTGATGCTGGGATGGTATTCTGCGGCCATTCTGAAGATGGTAAACTGGTAGAAATGGTTGAAATACCTGAACACCCTTGGTTTTTAGCTTGCCAGTTCCATCCTGAATTCAACTCAACACCACGTGATGGTCATAAACTTTTCAGTAGCTATATTGCTGCGGCATTGAAATATAAAACAGGAGCATAAGCATGAAGATTTGTCATTTTGAAGCAGGATTAGACCAACCTTTTTTCCTGCTGGCTGGTCCTTGTGTAATAGAATCGTTGCAACTGGCTATTGATACCGCTGGGCATTTAAAAGAACTGACCGACTCATTAAACATCCCCTTTGTCTTCAAATCTTCTTTCGACAAAGCCAACCGCACCTCTTTGAAGTCTTTCAGGGGACTCGGTATAGAACAAGGTTTAAACATTTTGTCAGCAGTACAAAAACAAGTCGGTGTACCAGTAATTACTGATGTTCATGATGATTCACCTATTGAAGAAGTTGCGGATGTGGTCGATATTTTACAAACACCCGCTTTCTTGGCCAGACAAACCAACTTTATTTTGCGAGTGTGCTCAGCAGGAAAACCGGTCAACATCAAAAAGGGGCAATTCATGGCTCCATGGGATATGATCAACGTAGTGGAAAAGGCTCGTTCTACTGGTAACAAACAAATCATGGTCTGTGAAAGAGGTGTCAGTTTCGGCTACAATAATTTGGTTTCAGACATGCGTTCTTTAGCCGTGATGCGAGAAACCAGTTGTCCTGTAGTGTTCGATGCAACTCACTCGGTACAACTACCAGGCGGCCAAGGTGGTTCATCTGGCGGTCAACGTGAATATGTGCCTGTATTGGCTCGCGCCGCTACAGCGGTCGGTATTTCAGGTTTATTTATGGAAACCCATCCCGACCCAGCCAATGCCAAATCTGATGGTCCCAATGCAGTTAAACTGAATCAGATGGCTGACTTATTGCATACCCTAAAAACAATTGATCAAACCGTAAAATCACAACCATTTCAGGAGCAAAATGATGACTGGAATTAAGCAAATACACGCCCGAGAGGTATTAGATTCTCGAGGTAATCCAACATTAGAGGCAGAAGTGACTTTAGCGTCAGGTGCTTTTGGTCGTGCGATTGTACCATCAGGCGCTTCAACTGGTGCCCGTGAAGCGATTGAATTGCGTGATGGAGATAAAAATCGATATCTGGGCAAGGGTGTCCTGAAGGCTGTAAACAATGTTAAAACAATAATCAACGATGCACTGATAGGTAAAGATGCTACTGATCAAAGAGAATTAGATCAAATCATGCTCAATCTTGATGGCACTGATAACAAACGCCATTTAGGGGCAAATGCCATACTGGGTGTTTCTTTAGCGAATGCACATGCAGTGGCCAACCATAGAAAAATACCACTATTTAGAAGCATTTCAACACAAAACCAGTTCATCTTGCCTGTCCCTATGATGAACATCATCAATGGTGGTGCCCATGCTGATAACAACGTTGATATTCAGGAATTTATGATATTACCTGTTGGTTTTGACTCTTTTTCACAATCACTGCAAGCTGGTACCGAGATTTTTCATGCCTTGAGCAGTGTCTTGAAGTCCAAAAACTTGTCTACAGCAGTTGGTGATGAAGGTGGTTTTGCTCCTAATTTGCGCTCCAATGTCGAAGCAGTTGATACTATTCTTGAAGCCGTGCACCTAGCTGGTTATAAAGTTGGTAAAGAAATTTATCTGGGGCTGGATGTTGCCAGTTCAGAGTTTTATCAAGATGGCATCTATCATTTAACAGGCGAGGGTAAACAACTCGACGCTGCAGGTTTTACCAGCTTTTTAAAGTCATGGGTAGATCAGTATCCCATCATTAGCATCGAAGATGGGTTGGATGAAGGTGATTGGGAAGGCTGGAAACATCTGACCGAAGTGTTAGGTCAACGTATTCAGCTGGTTGGAGACGATCTGTTTGTCACCAATACGGATATTTTTAAAGAAGGCATCGACAAACAGATTGCTAACTCGATTCTCATTAAGTTCAATCAAATCGGAACATTAACCGAAACCTTAGACGCTATTGATTTGGCTTACCGTTCAGATTATACCGCTGTGATTTCTCACCGTTCAGGAGAAACAGAAGACCATACCATTGCTGACTTGGCGGTGGCTACCTCTGCCACCCAAATCAAAACTGGCTCGCTATGCCGTTCTGATCGTATCGCCAAATACAATCAACTGCTACGCATTGAAGAACAACTGGGCAATGAAGCAAAATTTGCAGGCCAATCCGCTTTCAACTTATTGAATATTCTTTGATGGAAGTTACCTTGAAATTTTTAAACCCAAGAAGGTCTTTTTAGCAATTTACTCATAAGACCTCTTGTCGCTCACCAACATTGATTTTTGCTCTGGAGTGATTTCATAAATCTTTCCAATGGTACATTGACGACTGGGATTAGGATAGGTATCAATGGTAATTGAGTCAAACTTGCTTTGCAATATACCCCGCATAGATTGATTAAGTCTGATCGTTTGCACGTATGACAAATCATGACAAAATCCCATCATTTCAATCAAATAATGACGCTTTATTGAAGCACTGAGAATAAAAAAGTGGTCATCCAATGGATGCCAACCGATCATCTTAAATTGCCTGATCCTATCCACTGATTTCAGTTCCTGACTGGTGACAAATTTTGAATAGTCAGGTCGTGAAAACTCAGGTGTACGAGCACATGCTGCCAAAACAGCAATCATCATAAAATATACCAAGCTCTTCATCTCAGCCTCCCGGCTATTGTTTACACTGTTAGTTGTATTTCAATCTTGCTAGACACATTTTTGTCTATTACTTCACAAATTACAATCAAATGATCTGGATTCATAAGTAATAAATGACCCATCCATGCATTTTTTTCGGTGGGATGTTTAAGTTTATAAAATATTTGGTGTGCGATGTGGATAGTAATGTGCTTAATGACTTTACACAAGAGTTAAATAATAACCTATTTTTGGACCTTTCTTCTGAGATTTATGATGAATTAAAAACAATTGCCAACTCCATTATCATGAGATACGGGCCAGTAACAATGGATGCAGGAGAAGTTCTACATGATGCGCTTTTGAAGCTATATAAAAAAAACAATTTACTGTTCAGCTCAAGATACCATTATTTTTCTCTAGTTACTCAAATACTGAGAGACATTGTGATCGATAACCTACGTAAGAAAAAAGCCATTAAACGAGGAGGAAAGCTTTTAAGAACAGAAATCGATGACTTTGACCGACTGGAGATCAAGGTTGACGTTTCATTAATTAATATTTTTGCTTTAGAGCAAGCTTTCAACAATTTACAAAAACGAAATAAAGAAATCGCTCAAATGGTATCTTTGAAGTTTTACACCTCTTTAACCAACAAAGAGTTAGAAAAACTATTCGAATGTTCTGAAAATTCAGTCAACGAGAAAATACGCTTCGCCCGTGCTTATATTAAATCTCAACTGGATAACGAATAATCGAACGGCCTTCCTAGGTTTTTCATCCTTGAGCTCACCTTATTTAAAACACAGGCCTCAAAAAGGTAATTCAAAGTGGACTAAATATCATTTAAGCTATATCGCTCGATCAAAAAGCCAGCGATCAGGCTCGCTTTTTGCGATTTAGTTAACGATATTTAGTCATTAAAAACTCAGTTCGTTTAAAAACCGTCTCTAAAAATCAGGTCGCTGTCATAATGGCTTTCATCTGCACCCAAGTCATAAGCACCATGCTTGTTAACTATATCAACAATGTCGTGATTACGCTCTTCAAAATCCAGATCATAACCAAGACCCACAGTCAGTTGGGCAGCCTGATAGCAATAATCAATCGCAGGCGACTCAGGACGCAAGTGATAATCACCACTCATCCGATCAACAAATAAAGGATCATTAACCTCAACCGTACTTCCTGGAGGTCCAAAAGAATCAGTTTCACTGACGATCACACACTCTATATCAAATGATGAAAGATCACCAGAAACGACCGAAAATGTCTGATTCTCACTGTGGATGATACTGGACTTCACACTCAAGTTTCCAGGGTTAGTTACTGATAAATGACTCGAGGCACCATAATTATCAGCTAAAGTCACATGTTTCAGATTTAACACACCTGAACTGTTGACAGATAATGTATTTTCATTAGATTGAGCATTACCATTATTAACAACCATGACTCCCTCCATATCCACAATTGCACTGCTTTCAACAGTTCCAACCGCAGAGGATAATGCTGTACTACCACTAATGTAAGCATGAGCTATTAAAATATTGGCTCCATTTGAAGCATAAAACGCACCTCCAGTGAACTGAGCTGTATTATTGTATAACCCAACACAGAGTCCTGACTCCAAACATGGATACTCTTCAGAAGATTCTGCAAATGTCTGAAATATAGCCTGATCATCTGCCATAAAAGCACCACCTAACCAAGCACTATTTAACTCGAAAGTTGTATTGGGAGCGTAAACATAACTTTCTGATCCAGTGACGTAAACACCACCACCTGAGCCACTAAAGTCGTTATCAGCATCAGCTTTATTATTATCTACGATTACCCCATATAAAAATAATCGTGAACCACCTGCGACATGAACACCACCGCCGTGATCATTTGCTGAATTGTTACTGATTGAGGCCGGTGCGTAGATATGGGCATCACAACCATTTTTGATTTCTAAACCACCCCCAGAGTAGCTACTGATATTGCTATTAATGGAACTGTTACCTTCAATTCTGACAGAGCTCAATGCGCTGTCTTCGCATTTGAGACCACCTCCCTGATTCATTGTTATATGAGAGTCAATCAGGGTTACATCTACGTCTATTCCATCAATAATCACCCCTCGACCACTGTTATTTTTGATCTCGACATTTTCAAGAACCAAATCGGTTGGTGCATTCCTTGATGCCCAAAGACCAACCACATTATTCACTATTACGAGGTTGGAGAGTGTAATAGTGACTGGATCTCCGGACTGTGCTAGCAAATCTATACCGATGTTATTAGTGGAATAGATAATAGGACGCATTACTTCTGATGTTATGCCTGCTGCAGCATCTGAACAATTTGCATAGCCACCTTCAATGGTAAGTGAAGGGTAATCAGCAAATATCACAATACTGGATTCATAAGGAGAACCATTGCTTGCCACTCTGAAAATACGTTGCTGGTCAGGGTCATTAAGCAAAGCAGTGGCTAGACTATTGTAGTCACAAGCTGAATCAGACATTGGTCCAACCGTTACTATAAGTGGCGTACCCTGTAGTTGGTTATTGTTTGCTAGTGCCGATAGCACAGGAAATAACAGCCCTAAAAAAATAATTTGATTTTCGTTTTCACGTCTCACCTCATACATAAACGATGTAACTAACGACTATTTGACTTTATCTCTTAATGATAAAAGTATAGTCCCCATAATCGCTCCACCGTGTTTTTCTAAAAAACGGGTCATATATGAGGTTATTATTTTGATTTTGAAAAAATAAAATCCGTCCGTATGGTCGACAAAAATAGGGCATAAGAACGGATTGCAGAACTATATTCAATGGATCATGAAAGTCCAAACGTCAGTATTTCAAGGTCAACTCATTATTTAAGCTACTTTATCTTGTTCATCATCAGGAATTTGAGTCTGGGCACGATCAAAGGCATCGAATGGAAAATCATCCACGGCAATGATCTCTGCTACTTCTTTACGTACTTTTACTAACAGATTATGTTCATTTTTACTGATAATGTTTTTTTCAAGAGCTTGTTTTAACTGTAATGATGGATCAATTTCATCTATTTGACCGCCTTTAATGGCTTTCAATACACGTCGCTCTAATGGCTCTGTATCAATCACTTTAGAAAGCACTCTGTTCATATGAGCTACCAAGTGATGTTCAGATTCATCACGGTCAATACCATCAGTTAGACGCTGGCGTGTCTCATTAGGGAAAAGTAATAAACTCGCCACCTTGTGACCTAATCGGTCCCCGGGGGGTAACTCGTGAGTACCCAAAGGAAAAATCACCCGACGTAAGAAAATTCCCACTGCCTTGTTAGGAAAATTGTAACTCAGCATCTTCAACGCCTGTTCAATCTCGTAAAAGTGATTGTGCAATGCCCAAGCAACAATGGGTTGATCCGCATGTTGGGAACCTTGGTCACGATATCTTTTCAATACTGCAGAAGCCATATATAAATGACTCAAAACATCACCTAATCGGGCAGAAGTTTTTTCACGCTTCTTCATCGACCCTCCCAAACTTAACATTGACACATCCGCTGCAAAACCAAAAGCAGCACTGTAACGAGTAATTTTTGAGTAGAACTTCTTGCTGAATTTATCACCAGGACTGCGTTCAAACCGCCAGGTACCAAGACCCTGAAAGAAGGAGCGTACTCCATTTTGGAAACTGTATCCTATATGTCTAAACAATAAATCATCAAATTGACGTAAAGATTCATCACGATCTTCAAGACGAGCCGCTTCCATTTCTTTCAGTACGTAGGGGTGACAACGAATGGCACCTTGTCCAAAAATAATCATACTTCTTGTCAGGATATTAGCCCCCTCAACCGTAATCCATATAGGAGAACCCATCCAAGCACGACCCAGATAATTTCGAGGTCCCATGATGATGCCTTTGCCACCATGAATGTCCATCGCATCTTGTATGATGCTACGGGCCATTTCAGTAGTATGCATTTTAGCAATTGCTGAAGGAACAGCAGGTCGTTCACCTCGATCAACAGCCAATGCCGTCATAGTTGAGACAGCTGCTGAAGAATAAACTTTACCAGCAATGCGGCATAACGCTTCTTCAATACCTTCAAAACGACCAATCGGCAAATTGAATTGTTTTCTGATACGAGCGTAGGCACCAGTACCCCATGCCACCATCTTCGCCCCACCCGTTGAGCAGGATGGAAGTGAAATAGCACGACCCACAGATAAGCATTCGACCAACATCCGCCAACCGTGCCCAATCATTTTTTGGCCACCAATAATATAATCCATTGGGATAAAGACATCTTTACCACGAATGGGGCCATTCATAAACATCACATCCAAAGGCAAATGCCGACGACCAATTTTCATACCCTCTGTATCACGAGGAATCAGTGCCAATGTAATACCCAACTGTTTTTTATCTCCGAGCAAACCATCAGGATCCATCATTTGAAAAGCCAGGCCGACTACCGTAGCGACTGGAGCTAAGGTGATATAGCGCTTGTCAAAAGTTAAACTAACACCCAACACTTCTTTGCCACCAACTTTTTTCTTACAAACTACTCCAATATCAGGAATAGAGGTAGCATCTGATCCAGCTGATGGTGCTGTCAAACCAAAACACGGAATTTCTTTACCTTCGGCTAGCCGTGTTAAATAATGATCTTTTTGTTCCTCTGTACCATACTCTAAAAGCAACTCAGCTGGACCCAAAGAATTAGGGACAGCCACTGTTGCTGCAGCAACAGTGCTGCGTGATGAAACTTTCTGTAACACCGCAGAATGAGCCAATGCTGTAAAACCAAGACCTCCATACTGTTTAGGAATGATCATCGCAAAGAACTTATTCTTCATTAAGAAGTCCCATACATTTTTCGGCATGTTTCCGCTTTCATGATTATATTGATGTTCATCCAGCATGGCACATAACTCAGCTACCGGACCATCAAGAAATGCTTGTTCATCAGCGGTCAACTCAGGTCTTTTAATATTATGTAGTTTCCTGAAATCAGGCTTACCACTAAAAAGTTCGGCGTCCCAATAAACAGTACCTGCTTCAAGAGCCACTTTTTCCGTCTCAGACAGCTCGGGTAATGCTTTTCTATAAAATGATAAAAAAGGTTTGGTGAAATGTTGTTGACGGAGCGGTTTGTTATTTAAAAACACAGCTGGAATAACAAACAAAATGGCGGCTGCAGTAGAAGACCAAAATCCTGTTTCAAAATATATAATACCAGCCACCAGAATAATGGCCGTAACAATGGCCCAGGTTTTTATGCTAGTCCTAGCATAAGCTGAAGCCAACGTGGCTGCAAGAATCAACCCTAATAATGTTAAAAAACCCATAAATAAGTCTCAATTCGGTAACATACGCATTAGTATGGATGATAGTTGACTGGTTGTCAATACGTCAGCGTATGGTTACGTTTGTTTTTTATTGACCTGTGCCGTTTAGCCGCTATGATACATAAAACAAAGAAAGCTTACTCGGTTCATACAAAATGAAAAACAACAATAAGAAAAAATCTTTGAATCCCGAGGATTGGGAATTAGCAACCCTCGATGTAATCGCACATCATGGTGTCGGCACCATCGCTGTAGAATCTTTAGCAAAAACACTCGGTGTCACCAAGGGTAGTTTTTATTGGCATTTTTCTAGTCGAATGGATCTAATTGAGTCTGCCTTGAAGCGTTGGCGCAATGATGATCAAGCATTAATATCAGATAGAATTTTTTCAATCGATGACCCTCATGAACGGCTCAAAGCTTGGTTTTTCCTTTGTGCAGAGCCCTCTCAAAGTCATCTGGTATACGCCACTTTGCTGGCTGACAGACAACATGGTGTGGTAGCCAAAGTTTTGAAAGAAGTGACATTAGAAAGACTTGGTTACCTCCAACAAGCATACCAAGAAATTGGACTATCTGAAATGGATGCCAAACAACAAGCTTTATTGGCCTATTCAGTTTATGTAGGCTATTTACACATGGCAAAAACGTTGCATGGTAAGCTTAAAGACAACGATAACATACAAAAATACATTAACTATGTAGCTAAACAGCTCATGCCTCATTAGTTTTTGTTTATTTAACATTAAATTATTACAAAATTCTTTCTGAACCATATAATTGTCAGTAAACGTTGCTTGTTTCCTCTGAATATTTTTGCTAATATGCTGAAAATACGATAAATTTGCTTAATTACTATATTAATAATTTTCATGAAACATCTGCTCATCAGCTTGTTTGCTTTAGTGACAGCTCCATTTTCTGCCGGGGCAGTGACTGCTTATGCTGTGGCTGATGACAGCATCGATTTAACAGATCATCTGGTAATTATTGACCTAGAAACAGGTAGCTACGAAAGCAAAGGAAAACTATCGGACCCGTTTATTGCTGTTGAAGGCTTAGCAATGTCTCCAGGAAACAAGCTTTTTGGTGCTGATGACAACACTAAAACATTGGTTCAAATTGACACGCTACAGGGTGTGGCTTTACCGGTAGCAAATGTAACCCACAATATGGGGTTTGGATCAGTACAAGACAGTTATGATTTTGGATTGACATTTGCATGTGATGGTTTTCTATATGCTGCTGTTAATCATACAAATGAACTGTACATCGTTAACGAATCTACCGGAATGGCTCAACTGGTCGGTAACACAGGTCACAATTTCACATCGCTGGCAGCCTGGGGTGATGACCTATATGCTGTGGCTTCTGCTGATCATCATTTATACCGTATTGATAAAAACACTGCACAAGCAACAGTAGTTGGCCACATGGGTGACTTAGGTGGGGGTATTCAGCTGGCTGGCTCTGGCTTGGCTTTTGACGCCACCGGACAACTATGGATGGTCATTAATTTGCGCCTTTCTGATCCTTTGGACCCATATCCCAGCCGTATTTTCAAAATCAATACTACAACTGGTCAAGCAGATTACATCGCCGATACATTGGTTGGTATTGAGTCGTTGGCGATTGCCCCACCAGGCGAATGCGAACTTACTGGAACTGGATCATCAGTTGTACAAATACCCACTAATAATTGGTGGTCTTTGATGACGCTGCTGTTTGTCCTTTTTGTTGTTACCGGGCAACAAATCAAACGCAAATAACACCTTACTTCACGATTTTTTCTTCTTCACGGGCTATAATGTCCCTATTATACATTTTGGAGTTGTTGAGATGGGTATTAGTATGCCCCAACTGTTAATCATCTTGTTAGTGGTCGCTTTGATTTTTGGAACTAAAAAACTCAGAAATATTGGCAGCGACTTGGGTAGTGCAGTCAAAGGGTTTAAAAAGGGTATGGCCGATGATGAGGATGATACCAAAGAACTGTCTGATCAGGCGCCACAAAAATCTACTGAATCTGAAAAGCAGTCACCTGAAAAATAAATCATCATGTTTGATATAGGCTTCAGCGAGTTGCTGGTTGTTTTTGTTGTCATGCTGATTGTTATTGGGCCTGAACGTTTACCTGTGGTTGCTCGAAAAATAGGCATATATATTGGTAAAATCAGACGCTCATTTGACCGAATCAAGGCAGAAGTTGAGCAAGAACTCGAAATTGAAGCAGTAAAAGCTCAATTAAAAGAAAATGCTTTAAAAAAAGAAGCTGAACTCATCACACAAGAGTTGAATAAGGATGTGGAAGATGCTTTTGCCCCTAGTAAAGAGACGAATGAAAAGGTTCGTGACTCAGGAGAGCGTCTAAAATGACTTCTCCAGGTGGCCAGGAGCAAACACTGGTCAGCCATTTAGTTGAACTAAGAAGTCGCCTACTCAGGGCGGTCATATCGGTACTGGTCTTGGTGGTTTTGATGTTTCCTTTCGCAGGAGACATTTATACCCTAGTCGCTAAACCTGTGTTAGAAAATTTGTCGCAAAGTAACAGTATGATCGCCACTGGCGTGTTATCACCTTTCTTGACCCCTTTCAAATTAGTCATTGTTTTAGCAGTGATGCTATCTATGCCCATAATAATGTACCAAATATGGGCTTTCGTAGCTCCTGGGCTATACCAACATGAGAAACGCATAGCTAAACCCATCTTGCTTTCCAGTATTTTTTTATTTTATCTAGGATGTGCTTTCGCTTTTTTTGTGGTTTTTCCGATTTTATTTGACTTCCTTCCAGGAATCGCACCCAAAGGGGTGACGTACATGCCCGACATTAACTCTTACCTAGATATTGTTGTTCGCCTGTTTTTTGCTTTTGGTTTGGCTTTTGAAATCCCTGTGGCAGTGATCATCATGATTGTTCTAGGAGTTACTACAGCCGAGAAGTTGGCTGCCTCCAGGCCCTACGTCATAATAGGACTATTTATTCTAGGTATGCTTTTAACCCCACCTGACCCTGCATCACAAACTTTATTAGCACTTCCTATGTGGCTTTTATTTGAAACAGGGTTGCTGATGGGCCGATCACTGAAAAATCAACGCACTGAACACAAAGGTGGAATAACTGGGTTTAAAAAATAACCACATTGCACTAAAATCCGTTAACCATGAGCGAAGAAAAGCAAACCCACTACAGAAAAGACTATAAACCACCTAATTACTGGGTTGAACAGGTTGATTTAGCTTTCATTATCGAAGCAGAAAGGACTACCGTCAAATCAAAACTCAGACTGTATCGAAACAGCCACTCGAACAATCAACTATCTCTTGATGGTATTGATTTAGAATTAAAAAAAATTCTAATCAATGGTCAATCGTTAAGTTCCAATAGTTTTGAAGTAAATGAAAAACAACTACACTTGCATGACTTACCTGACATGTTTGAACTACAAACAGAAGTGGTCATTTATCCAAATAGAAATACTGAACTAGAAGGACTATACCAATCAGGTGATTCTTTCCTAACGCAATGTGAAGCTGAAGGTTTCAGAAAAATCACCTATTACCTTGATAGACCTGATGTATTAGCGCCCTTTACGGTAACCATTGTGGCTAATAAACAAGCATATCCCGTTTTGCTTTCTAATGGAAATTTCTTAGCCTCAGGTACATTGTCTGAAGGCAGGCACTATGTCAAATGGCAAGACCCTCATCCGAAACCGTGTTATTTATTTGCTTTGGTGGCTGGACGACTCGAATACATAGAGGATCATTACAGAACATCAGAAGGAAGAGATGTTCAACTTCGGATATATACAGAAGCACGCAACATAGACTCATGCAACTTTGCCATGAAATCTTTAATTAATGCCATGCAGTGGGATGAAGTCAGATTTGGGCTTGCTTATGATTTGGATCATTACAACATTGTCGCCACCGATGATTTCAATATGGGCGCCATGGAAAACAAGGGGCTGAACATCTTCAATTCAAAATATGTATTGGCCAGACCAGATACCGCCACAGATCATGACTTCATTGGTATTGAAGCTGTCATTGGACATGAATATTTTCATAACTGGACAGGCAATAGAGTAACTTGCAAGGACTGGTTTCAATTGAGCCTTAAGGAAGGTTTAACTGTTTTTAGAGATCAAGAGTTCACTTCAGATTTACAATCACGAGCAGTAAAAAGAATAGAAGACATTCGCTACCTGAAGAGCGCACAATTTGCAGAAGATGCTGGCCCAATGTCTCACCCTGTGAGACCAGATTCGTATATGGAAATCAACAATTTCTACACTTTAACTGTATATGAAAAAGGTTCAGAGGTAGTCCGTATGTACCACACCTTACTAGGTGAAACAGGCTTCCAAAAAGGCATGAAACTGTATTTTGACCGCCATGATGGTCACGCTGTCAGTTGTAACGATTTTCGTCTTGCGATGGCTGATGCCAACGGTAAAAATCTTGATCAATTTGAGCTATGGTACTCACAAAATGGCACTCCTGAAGTTAATGTCAGTACGGAACATGATGCTGAAAAACAACAATTAACAATAAACATTCAACAATTTGCACCAAAAAGTTATTCTGGCGACGCACCTTGGCAAGCTATGCATATCCCAATGCGAATCATGCTTTACGACAAGGAAGGTCAACCTCTGCCGATGAATGATTCGGGCGACCAGCAGCTGGTTCTTGAACTAACTAAGGAAAAGCAGCAATTTGTATTTGAAAATATTACCGAAGAACCCGTGGTGTCATTGTTTCAGAACTTTTCTGCACCAGTCAAAGTGAAACATGATGTTGATACACAACAACTGTCTTTTTTGATGAAATATGACCATGATCCTTTTAACTGCTGGGATGCTGCGCAACGAATGCAAAAACAGGTTATTTTGTCTAAATATCACTCATTACAAAAAGGCATCGATTTTGAATTTCCTAAATACTTATTAGATGCGTTCAGACATGTTTTATTAGATGATACAAATGATCCTGCGCTTGTCTCAGAGGCTATAACACTTCCTACCATTAAAAGCATGATGGTTGATATGGAAGATGTCAATGTTCATATTCTGCATCAGGCGAAGGAGTGGGTTGTCGATTGCTTAGTTAAAGAATTGAGTATTGAGCTATTATCTGTTTTCAATCAAAACTTTCAATCAGGAGACTATCAAGTCACACCTGAACAAGTTGCCAGGCGTAGTCTGAAAAACCGTTGTTTATGGTATTTAATGCATTCAGAGCTAAAAGAAACACACCAAATGTGTGAATCTCAATATCATGAAGCCAATAATTATACTGATAAAATCACTGCTTTGACGCTTCTGGCACACCACCAAGTTCCTGGTAATGAGTCACTTCTGGATAGTCATTATGAACAATGGAAGCAGCATCCATTGATGATTAACAAATGGTTATCCATTCAAGCCACTGTTCCAAAGTCGGGCACTTTAAATCATGTCAAATCATTGATGGTTCATGAGTCCTTTTCTCTCAAAAACCCTAATGCTGTCCGTAGCTTGATTGGTACTTTTTGTGCAGCGAATGTCACTCAATTTCATGCCAAAGATGGCAGTGGATACCAGTTCTTAGCAGAACAGGTGTTGGCATTGGATGCTTTGAATCCACAAATTGCATCAAGAATGATGAGTTTATTCAATGACTATAAACAATATGATGCAGCCAGTAGGGATTTGATGAAAGCAGCAATAGAACAAGTTTATCGAACTGAATCTTTGTCTTCCAATGTATTTGAGATTGCTAATAGGGCATTAAAAAATTGATTCAGCATTACCCTACAATCAAACAATTGAGCTACTTTTTAGCATTGGTGGAACACAACCATTTCGGCAAGGCTGCTGACAGCTGTTATGTTTCACAATCCGCATTCAGTGTTGCCATTAAAGACCTGGAAAATGCTTTAGGTGGACAATTGGTAGACCGAACGAACAAACAAGTCACAGTGACTAATCTTGGCCGAGAAATATATCAACAAACGCAGAAAATGATGCGTGAATTAAACCAGCTACTGGACATTGCCAAGGGTCAATTAAAACCATTGACTGGTGACTTATCATTAGGAGTCATTCCTACCATTGGCCCATTTATTCTGCCTAAATTTTTACCCGCACTGAAAGAACAACACCCTGAATTGACATTGGTTTTACATGAGGGTCAATCTGATGTCATTTATCAAGCCCTAATGGCAGGTCAACTGGATGTTATCTTATTGGCTCTACCTTATGATATGCGTGGTGTTCATGCCCACCCTCTATGGCATGATGAATTCAAATTAATCACTGCCGATGACAGTCGTTTCATCACCAAAGAAGCCTTTGATTTAGAACAAGTCGCCAATGGTTCTATTTTGTTGCTGGAGGATGGCCACTGCCTTAGAGATCATGCTTTAAGTGCATGCCATATCAAACACATTGACAAAGTCAGTCACCTGGCAAGTAGTTCAATGATGACCCTAATTGAGATGGTGAAACAAGACCTGGGCATCAGTTTTGTTCCTGAAATGGCTCTTAACTCACCTTTATTGCTTCAACAGGGGTTAATTATTTCTGATCTACCTTTTAAAGCCAATCGAACCATAGGTTTGGCCTGGCGACAAGCCAGCACTCGGAGTGAAGAGTTCAAAAAACTTGGGGAGTTGCTACTGCACGCAATCAAGAACTAACGAAAAAGAAAGGGAGTGGGTTATTATTCCTATGGTAATATTTGCACATCCTGCCCATCCATTAACCGTTCATTACCTCGAACAACTATCAGTGAGCCTACATCCAACTGTCCTATTACTTCAATGTAGTCACCAACAGCAATACCTGGTTTAATGGAAATTTTAACTGCTTTGTCGTCTTTTATGGCATAAATAAAAATATCGTCTTTCCTCAAAACCAAAGCGTCTCTAGGAACGGCCAACACGTCCCTTTTTTCTGTAGTGGGAACCCAAAGTTTTATAGGCTCTCCAGGTATCAATTGATCACTATTATCTGTTAATCTCACCTCAATTTGACGGCTATTATTAGTGGCAGCTGGAACAAACCCTAATACAGTCGCTTGATATATCTGGTCATCATTGCCCTGATACTGCCAAACTGCCCCTTTTTTGATCATGTGCTTGTACTTTATTGGCAGGTGGGCAACTATTTCTGTGTAACTTTTTGACATGATTTTGAGAAAATCATCGCCTTCATGTATAAACTGTCCTGGCTGCGCATAATGCTCTGTAACAAAAGCATCGTATGGTGCTTTGGGCGTTAATTTATCTATCTCATTTTGAAGTTGTGCCAAACGTGCTTTGGCTTGTGCCAAGTTGGCTTGTGATGCTTTTAAATCTGAGTCATTTTTGTCCAAAGCAGATTGCGAGGTCAAATTTTGTTGGCTCATTTTTGATAAACGCTGTGCTTCCGACTTGAGATAATCAAGGTTAGCTTGCTCTGATGCAATGGCATTTTGTAGCTCTGTGTATCTGAGTGCATACTCATCATCTGCGATAGTACCTAATGTTTCTCCCTGTTTGATAACATCACCAACAAAGGCTAAATCTACCACTCGACCTGATGATTCTGCTTTGATGTTGGTAATGTATTTGGCTTTTGAGAATGCAGCAACAACCCTTACAGGAGCCATTGATCTTATCTCAGCAGATTCAACTTTAACCAGAGCAGGGCCAAATTGAGACCATCCTTGAGAAGAGAATATTAATGTGCTCAATATAGCGATTTTATGCAATCTGTGTTTCATTGATTGGATCCTGTTAATTTGAGTAAACTGGGAAGTAACACTAGTGTAAATAATGTACTTATCAGCATGCCGCCAACAATAACAGCGGCTAAGCCACGATATAGTTCGGTACCTGAACCAGGCATTAGCAATAATGGTAACATGCCAAAAATACTGGTGAAGGTACTCATAAATATTGGTCGTAATCGCAACCGAATGGCATTTGAAACGGCATCCTCTGTTGACATACCTGCCTTTTCCGAATCTCTGGCTCTGAGAACCAATAAAATGGCATTATTAACAACTAACCCTAACAAAATAACGAATCCAATCATGGTTAAAAGATCAAGACTTTGACCAACACCAGTAGACTGACTTAATACAAAATCCAATAACCGCAATCCAATCAAGCCACCAACTGTAGCCATGGGTAAAGTAGTCACGACCAACAATGCATCTTTAAAAGATTGAAACATCGCGGAAATCAACAAATATAAAATAATTACTGCCAACAAAAATGAACCCGTCAAACTACTCAATGCGGTATCAAGCGCCTCGGCCGTTCCTCGGTAAGCAATGGTGCCATTTTCGGGTAACAAAGGCAATAGTTGTGATGTCAGTTGTGATTTTAGAACCTGAATAGCATCTTCCAATGCCATTTCAGCAGGTGGTTTGACTTGTAGAGTCAACGTCCTCTTGCGGTCAACACGTAAAATTTGAGATGGCCCTGCTGTTCTTTCTATAAAAGTCAATTCATCTAATGGCACCACATCACCATTGGCGGTATATAACGGCATGGTAGCTAATGCCTCAGGGCTATCCCATTCACTCGATCGAAGCATCACATTCATTCGCTTGTTGCCATCAAAATACTCACCAACGAAAGCACCGGTTCCAAAAGCCCTTAATACAGGTGATAACTGATTTCGTGTCCAACCCGCCTCGACAATGGCACGATCATTAGGCGTAATACTTAATTCCGGAGCGCCGAGTTCAAGACTGGGTTGTGGTTGTATCTGAGCACCAGGGATCAACCCTTGAATCATCCCCATAGCAAGCTGTCCAGCTATCAATAAACTATCAAAATCATCTGCCTGCAAGTCTACATTGATATTTCTGCCACCCCTGGCTCCTCCGAAAACAGGCGCTCTCCCTGCAAAACCAAAAGTATCTGGAATACCCGTCAGTATTTCACGGTTAACGATTTTTAGCATGTCATCCATTTCCTCGTTGTTTAGGACCCGAAAACCAAAAAAAGCCTGATTACCAAAAATGCCCAGAAAATAATTTTCAATGTGTGGCGTTTTCTCTCCATCCAAGTAGGGTTGTAAACGACCTAGCAACACTTCAGCCAATTCTTTTTGAGAAGCTTTCACAGATATGCCTGGCTGTGGAAACAAACCAGCAAAAGCAAAATTTCTTTTACCTTCAGGCAAATAATCAGCAGAAGGTCTAATAAAATAGGCTATGGTAAGTGGTATGACAATGAGAATAAAAACCCATGCTTTTTGAGTCGAACGATTGACTGTAAGCCGATTAACTAAGGCAGTAATCTTGTCCCAAATTTTAATCTGTCTGTCGTCAAAATCATCCGAATTTATAAATTTAACAGTAGCTGCTGGTAATACGGTAACAGCAACCAGTAGCGACAGAATAACTGCTACAGAAATGGTCAATGCCAAATCAGTAAAAAGTTGACCTGCTTCGTCTTTAAGAAAGACGACCGGTAAAAAGATGGCCACAGTAGTTGCCGTCGAAGCAAGTAATGCACCCCAAACTTGTTTTGCTCCAATCAGCGCAGCTTCTTTACCTGACTTACCCGTTTCACGATGCCTGACTATATTTTCTAATACCACAATGGCAGCATCCAAAACCATGCCGGTGGCAAAAGCCAAACCCGCCAGTGAAATGATATTCAATGTCCGACCCAAGCCATCAAGAAAAACAAAGGTACCCAAAAGGCAGATTGGAATGGCAACCGCTACAATCAAAGCTGGTGTCGTTTTCCTTAAAAAGACCCACAAAATAAAAATGGCCAACATCATGCCCAGAATCAAGTTATTCCTCACCATCAAAACAGATTGATTGGTGTAGATCGATTCATCATAGACTTGGACAATAGATAAACCCACAGGTTTTAACAACTGTTCTTCAATTTCCAAAGTCTTGGCTTTGATGTCATCCATGAGGTCAAGCAAGTTAACACCTGCCTCAGGTATGATATTAGTGGCAATCGATGGACCACCATTCTGGTAAAGTCCACCCGTAGCATCCTGCATGACCTTTTCAACAACGGCAATATCTTTCAAATAGACAGGCTGGCCATCGCGCCACTCAATAATGAAGTCATTGAGATCCTGATAATTGTACTTACCTTCAAAACGCAAAGTGTAACGTCGTTTGCCTACATCTTTTGTGCCCAAAGAAGTGTTGTTAAAATTACCGGCCAGGGCCGTAATCTTTGTCAAATCAACCCCCATGGCTGCAGCTAAATGTGGATCAAAAGTGATCCTGACCTCATAGCCCCGGCCACCAAAGGCATTGGCTGAGGAAACACCATTAATTTGTTCAAATCTTGGCAGTACATTGTCATTAACAAAATCTTGATAAGTAACAATGGATCGATCATTATCGGGTAATGGCCGGATCGCAAACCACGCAATAGTGTTGCCAAATTGATTGCCCCCAATGAGCAATGTAGGCTCATTGGCATCTACCGGATACGAAGGCACTTGGTTCAATCGATTAATGACATCGATCAAAGACTTTTGAAAATCAACTTCAATATCAAACTCTAAATTGATGCTGGCTTGTGAATAGCTGGCATTGGCAGTCATCCTTTCAACACCAGGCATGCCGCGGAACACTTGCTCTTGCAACTCCAAAATCTCTGATTCCACTTCTTCAGGCGCAGCGCCTGGCCAACTGGTAGTCACTGTGATAATGGGTCTTTCTATATTAGGAGCCATTTGAACAGGTAACCTATTAAGACTGATGATGCCAAACAGCAGCACCATAATGACCCCAACAGTAACTGCCACCCTGTTTGATAAAGAAGCTTCAGTAAGTATCACGCTTTAATTTTCCAGAGTATTCGATATTTTATTCTAACATCAGTGATATAAACGCGGTTATGCCAATAGTCATAAAAACCAGATCAAACTGGCCATTCTTTTAGAACACTTATCTCGCCGCCATGAATGATATTGATCAGCCATTGAAAATGTACAATCAGAGGACTGATATATGTGTTGTACTCCTAGATTGACGAGCTGTTTCTTGGCAATCAATGGGAGGTCTGCTTGGCTCTTACCATTAACGACAGGGTCAAAAGCATCAGTCATCTGAGGGTGAGCTTCGATAAATTGCTGTAAAAAAGGAACATCAACTTCATAAGCCTGACGCTGAATACAAGGCCCTAACCACACCACCAAGTCACTAGTATCGCCGCCAAACTTTGCAATCGTTTCAACGAGTATATTCTGAAACAAACCACGCCAACCACAATGAACAGCAGCCACCCAAGTCGCCTGACGGTCAGCAATTAATACAGGTAGACAATCAGCAGTAATCACCGCACACACTACACCCGGCGTTGAAGTATAACAAGCATCAGCCTCAACAGCTGACGTTAGTAAATCTGCATCAACAACGGTGGAACCATGCTTTTGCTTAAGCCAGTGAATACCACGGGGAATATCAAACTGATCAATAAACGTCGTTGTCTGAAAACCACCTTGTTGAAGTGAATGAGCATCAAAATCATCATCTTCGCCCCAAATACGAGTGGTTTGTACCGCACAAACAGTTGTCGGAAAAACACGCTTGATAAATGTCGTCATCGATCTGAAAAAATAATAGGATTAACCAAAATCTTCATTAAAACATAACTGACACGGGAGGAAACTGTAACAAACCGTCATTCGCAATACTCAACCTCCATCTCATCAAAATCATTATTTTTTAAATCTAATATTTCTAATTCAGACAGAAGATCTGATAAATCACTGGGCAGAGGAGATTCAACACAAACAGACTTATGGGTAATGGGATGATCAAATGTTAACTGTTGTGCGTGTAGTGCTTGACGAGGAAATTGCCGTATCAATACTTTAAGCTCATCATTAACAGATGGATCGACTCGCTTAGGGTTCCCATATAATGGGTCTCCTACTAATGGATGTCCCAAATGATGCATGTGAACACGAATTTGATGCGTCCGCCCTGTTTCTAACTCAACCTGTAAGTAACTGAAATGATCAAACACTTCCAATGGTTGATAATGCGTTACTGCTGATTTACCATCAAAATTAACGGCCATTTTGATGCGTTGTGTTTTGTGTCGACCAATCGCTGCATTGACCGTCCCTGACTGTGAGATTTGTCCACGGACCACGCATAAATACTGACGTTTAATGTCATGCGTTTTTAATAAATTGATCAGCTTATTTTGAGTCTCTGTTGTTTTGGCAACGACCATCAAACCTGAGGTGTCCTTATCTAGCCTGTGAACAATCCCAGCCCTCGGCAACATAACTTGATGATCATTCAGTGCCAATAGTCCGTTAAGCAAAGTTCCCGTTGGATTACCACTACCTGGATGGACCACCAATCCAACTGGCTTGTTCAAAATCAATAAGTACTCATCCTCAAAAAGTATGTCAAGGTCCATTTTTTCGGATTGATGATCGACCGCTTGTTCTAGCTTGACGTCGATACTGATCATTTCAAATCCTTTTAAAAGGGTTTTGCTTTTGGTATCATGGCCGTTTATTTTAACATGGCCTTGTTTTATCCATTGTTGCCATGTGGCGCGCGAGTGTTCTGCAAACAGATTGGTCAAATACTGGTCAATCCGTTGACCTGCCTCTTCAGGACTGATATTTAACTCTTCTTGAATGTGCTGTTGGTTAGAATCCATGCGCTTATTGTACTAAAATTTAAGGAATACACTGATGGTTGTTCGCAATAGTTCAAAAATAGTTATCTGGTCACTGCTGATGATTTTGATGGTACTGCAAGGTTGTAGTAAAAAAAATGAAGTCCGTGAAGTAGAAGTTACCAGAAAAACTGATTTAGAAATGTATCTAGAAGCCAAGCGTGCACTGGATGCTGGTGCATGGTCATCGGCCACTGAGAAATATAAAGATTTACGTAGTCATTACCCATTTGGACACTATACAGAACAAGGGTATTTAGAGCTGGCCTATGCTCAATACAAAACCTATAAAATGGAAGAGGCGGTAGTCACAGTTGACCGCTTCATCAAAAATTATCCGGCACACAAGAACTTAGATTATGCCTATTATCTTAAGGGTTTGATTTACTTCAACAGTGATCGTGGTTTTTTGGAACGTGCTAATCCACCAGACGTTGCTGACCACAATTTAGAAAACATACGCAATGCTTTCACCGCATTCAAAAATCATATTGAAAGATTCCCAGACAGTACATATGCAGCAGATGCTCACAAGCGGATGATTTATCTAAAAAATCAATTAGCAGCTTATGAGGTTCAGGTGGCTAAATACTATTTGCGCCGAGGTGCACCGATTGCTGCCCTAAGCCGTTGTAAATTTGTATTGGAATCATACCAAGACACACCCGCCACGCCAATCGCTTTAGCACTGATGACAGAAGCTTATTATAAACTTGAAGAGCCTGAACTAGCGGAACAGAGTAAAGCCCAATTGGCTGCTAACTTTCCAAACGAAGATTATTTAACAACAGGCAAAATGAGCTTGAAAACAGAACTGTTGGACTGGTCTGACATGTGGCCATTTTAGTGGCTGATTTGCCATGGATATTTTATCAGCAACCATATTGTTGTTTTTAATTCTTGATCCATTAGGCAACATACCGATTTTTCTGTCACATCTGGAAAAATGTGAGAATCGATACAAAGTTTTGGCCCGGGAATTACTGCTTGCCTTGGCAATTTTGTTTTTATTCTTGCTTTTTGGCCGCCAGATGTTGGAGTTTTTACATTTAGAGCAAATTTCCATTTCCATAGCTGGCGCCATCATTTTATTCATCATTGCCTTACGTATGATTTTTCCTGTTAGCAAGGGTTATGATGATGAAGAAATAACAGGCGATCCCTTATTAGTACCACTGGCTGTTCCGCTAGTGGCTGGCCCATCAATTATGGCGACATTGATTTTATTGGTTAGTAAACACCCTGACCAAATCGATGTCCTCGCCATTGCCTTATTTATTTCTTGGTTTCTATCGGCAACAATACTCTTTTTTGCTACTGCTTTGCAAAATGTATTAGGTAAAAGAGGTATGATTGCTATTGAACGGTTAATGGGCATGTTATTGATCGCCATTGCTGTGCAAATGTTTTTAGATGGTGTCCGCACTTTTCTTGTTTCCGTTTAATACCAATTAAAACGACTTCATTTGATATTCAGATAATTACCCTTATAATTGTAAACAGCACTGATTCTCGTGAACAGTGACTGGTCAGGTGGGTAACCCCAAAACCTGAATAAAGTAAGTATTAATGAGGACTTGATTGTGAATCGACAGGTACCCCCGCGCTATTGCCTTATTGGCAATGGTCACATGGCACATCACGTAGCACATTACTTTGATTTGCTTGATGTCACTTACAATAGGTGGTATCGGCATGACAAACTGGCTATATTCTCAGACCCGTCATTAACACAAGTCCTCAAAAACTCTGACCATGTCTTGCTGTTAATCAAAGATGATGCCATTGCCTCTTTCATCTCACAACACCCTGAACTGGAAAATCATCAACTGATCCATTTTTCTGGTGCTTTACACATACCTCAAGCCCAATCATGCCACCCATTGATGACTTTTGGTGAACAGCTTTATGATCTGGAAACTTATCAACAGGTTCCTTTCGTTTGTCAAAAAGGAATGTTATTTGACCAAATTTTTCCTAAGTTGAACAATCCTTATTACCATATCAGCACGAACAACAAAACAGCCTATCACGCCTTGTGTGTGATGGCTGGTAATTTCCCACAAATGCTGTGGCAAGCGATCATTAATCAGCTACAAACTATCGATTTGCCTCAAACCTTGATGAATCCATATCTTAAACAAGTCGTCGATAATTTCATCAACTCCCCTGAAACAGCCTTAACGGGTCCCTTTGTTCGCAACGATCACCAAACCATCATCAACCACTTACATGCTATGAACAGCAATGAACTGGGCCCCATTTATCAGGCATTTGTTGATTGGCAAAATATCCACAAAACAGCATCACAGGCAATCCAATGAACATCAATGAACTGTTAGAAAAAAGACAAAAAGAGAAACTGGCAATAGTCACTTGCTACGACTTTGCTTCTGCCACCATCATCAATCAGAGTGATATCGATATGATTTTGGTTGGGGATTCAGCAGCCATGGTGATGCATGGAGAAACCTCAACATTACCTATCAACACTGAAATCATGGCCTTGCACACCAAGGCTGTTGTCAAAGGAGCACCAGATAAGTTCATCGTTGCAGACATGCCATTTTTGTCATTTCGTAAATCACTGGACAGTAACATGATGGCTGTTGAGTCCTTAATGAAAGCAGGTGCTCACGCCATTAAACTCGAAGGCGTGTCAGGCAATGAATCACTGATTAAGCACATTGTTCAGTCAGGTGTGCCAGTAATGGGTCATGTTGGTTTGACTCCTCAATCCATCAACCAGTTTGGGGAGTTTAAGATACAAGGTCGTGATGAACATGCAGCGGCTGCCATTGTTAACGCTGTCAAACAGTTACAAGATTTGGGCGCTTTTGCCGTGGTGCTTGAGTGTATACCCGCAGCTTTGACCACTCGAATTGTTAATGCCAGCGATATCATGACCATCGGCATTGGTGCAGGGGCGGATACCGATGGTCAAGTGCTGGTGATGCATGACTTGTTAGGATACCCATCGAAGTTCAGCCCAAAGTTTGTTCGCAAATATCTGGACGCCACCAGCTTGTTTAAAAACGCCTTTAATCAATTCACTGAGGATGTCAAAAAAGGTGACTTTCCCAACCATCAGGAGTTTTATCGATGAACATCATCAAAGACTTGGCGGCTTTGAAGGACTGGAGAGTGCAACAAACTGATGTTGGTTTTGTTCCTACAATGGGGGCCTTGCATCAAGGTCATTTATCATTAGTTAGGGCAGCCCAGCAAAATTGCCGAACGGTTTTGGTCAGCATTTTCATCAACCCAACCCAGTTTGATCAGACCAGTGACTTGGAACAATACCCCAAAACCCATGATGTTGATATCGCAGCCCTTAAAGCAATTGGTGTCGACGCGGTGTTTTTACCTGGCTTTGAGCAACTCTATCCTGATAACTACCGCTATCAAGTCTGTGAGAACAGTTTAAGTAAGAATTTATGTGGCCAACATCGACCTGGCCATTTTGACGGTGTGCTGTCGGTGGTAATGAAACTATTCAATTTAGTTAAGCCAACTAAAGCTTACTTTGGCGAAAAAGATCAACAACAACTGCAACTAATACAGGGCATGGTTGAAGCATTTTTTCTGGACATTGTTATTGTTCCTTGTCCCACTATCCGGGAGGCAGATGGATTGGCTATGAGTTCAAGAAACCTTCGTTTAACCAATGAACAACGTGCTATTGCTCCTGCTTTGTATGCCATTTTGACTTCGGACTTACCACTTGAGCAAATGAAACAACAGCTGAGTCAGCTCGGCTTTATTGTTGACTACCTGACCATAATTGATGACCGTTTGTATGTTGCTGCCACTTTGGGCAAAGTCAGGTTAATTGACAATGTACCTTTTAATTCCAGGGAGGTCGCATGAACCGACTGTTATTAATGACTGGCTCGATTGCTTGCGCTAAAGCCACTGGCCTGATCTCTGAATGGACAAAACAAGGGGATGTCGTTCAGATAATCACATCAAAATCGGTATTTGAGTTTCTGGGGCTGGCTACTCTAGAAGGATTGAGCCAAAGACCTGTGATGACGGACACATTTGAGCCCGGAGCGATGATGGACCATATCCATCACAGTCGTTGGGCCGACCAGATCATCCTCTGTCCGGCCTCCGCAAATGTCATTAATAAAATAGCCCGTGGTATCGCAGATGATGTCATCACCACAACCTGGATTGCTGCTTATGGTCTCGGTAAGCCAATGATCATCGTTCCTGCCATGAACAGCATGATGTGGCAGTACCCTGCGACCCAGTCATCAATAAAGCAGTTGGCCAATTGGAATGTGAAAGTGATGCCAATAGCTAAAGGTAACCTAGCCTGTGGTGAGCAGGGAGAAGGAAGGATGCCAGAAGTGACCGATATTTTAGAATTTGTGGAGCAACTATCATGAATATTTTAATCACTGCCGGAGGTACTCGAGAATACATCGATGGCGTTCGTTACATTGGCAATTGCAGTAGCGGTCGTACTGGAGCTCAACTGGCTGAACATTTGAGCTCCAAAGGACATCACGTAACCTGGCTGGGAGCCAAAGACGCTGTTAGACCAAAAATTTCAAAAGAACAACTTGCTTTTGAAACCTATGGTGATTTGCACAAAGCCCTTAAAAGAAGCCTTTCAAAATGGCACTATGATGTAGTGTTTCATGCCGCTGCTGTCAGTGATTTTAAGGTCACAGGTGTGATGTTTAATGATGTACTGGTTACGGCTGACAGAAACTGCAAAATTTCAACAGTTAATGACATGAAAATATGCCTAGAGCGTAACCCCAAACTGATTGACCACATCAAAACTTGGTCGATTAATCCCAACTTGTTATTGGTCGGCTTTAAATTAACCAACACCCAATGCTCCAAACACATCAAATCAGCAGTGGACAAACTGTTCAGTCACGGTGTGGTCGATTATGTGGCACAAAACAACCTACCAGAAATCACCAACGATCAACACCCTTTGAACTTATATCATCGCAACGGTAAGGTCATTCCATGCTCATCACCTGAAGCCATGTGTGACCAAGTCTTGCAACAACAAGAGCAAGCCGCATGATATTATGTCTTGACATTGGAAACAGTCACATGCACGGTGGAGTGTTTGACGGTGATACGCTACAGATTCAGTTCCGCATGGCCTCAAAAACTGGCGCGTCTTCTGATGAATATGGTGTATTCCTGCGTGCTGTTTTACGAGAGAATGACATTACTCCCGAACGAATCAATGCCATTGCGTTATGTTCAGTAGTACCTGAAGTTCAATATCCCATTAATGCCTGCTGCCAAAAATATTTTGGTATCGAGCCATTCATCCTCCAAGCCGGTGTCAAAACAGGTTTGCAAATAGGTTATCGTAACCCGCTAGAAGTCGGTGCCGATCGCATCGCAAACGCCATAGCTGTAACACACCTTTACCCCAATCAAGATGCGATTGTTATTGATTTAGGCACTGCCACTACTTTCTGTGCCATCAACAGCAACAAAGTTTACCTCGGTGGTGTCATCTTACCGGGTCTGAAAATGTCTATGAAAGCACTGGCCTCTGGAACTTCTAAACTGGGAGCTGTCGAAATCATCAATAAAGAACAAGTACTTGGCAAAACCACTAACGAAAGTATCCAATCAGGTCTTTATTTTGGAGTCTTGGGAGCCATGAAGGAAATTATGACTGGTCTAATCAAACAAAATTTCAAAGGCAACAAACCTGTGATCATTGGCACAGGTGGTTTCACCAGCATCTATAGAGACTCCGATATTTTTGATCACATTGTGCCCGATTTGGTCCTCAAAGGCCTGTTCATTGCATACAAAATCAATCAAATAAACAACAAATGAGAACTACCATGAATTTAACCATGTTACACAGCAAAATCCACCGAGCCACCGTCACCGATGCCAATTTAAACTATGAAGGCTCTGTTTCTATCTGTCCAGATTTAATTAAAGCTGCCGGCCTGCTAATTAATCAACAAATTGATGTTCTTAATTGCAACTCAGGCTCACGCTTAACGACATACGTGATTGAAGGAGGTAAAGGTGAAATTTGTCTGAACGGTGCTGCTGCACGCCTCAACCAGCCTGGTGATTTAGTGATTCTGGCCGCTTATTGTTTGGTTGATGCTGAAGAAGCAAAAACCCATCAGCCACATCTGGTGTTTGTTGATAGCCAAAACAACATCAAATCCTTGAAAAATGCGGAAACTCATAAAAAAGAAAATTTTGATCACGCAGCATGAATAGAGACACACCCTGAGACAGGGTCTCCCAACATTTTTCCGTTATTTTCACAATATATTAATTCTTATAGTGATAACGTATGCAACCTTTCACTATTAATAAAGATCACTGTTTGACTGAAACCATATGAAAACAAGCTTACAAGCCTTTAGGAGATACTCAATATGAGAAAGATGATACCTATTATGACCCTATTTATTTCATTGTCTGCCTGTACCACAGACCCTTATACAGGCGAAGAACGTGTCAGAAAAAGTGTCAAATATGGCGCGGCTGGCGCAGTGGTTTGTGGATTAATTGGGGCTACCAGAAACAGTAAATCTGCCCGCAATGCAGCAGCTGGTTGTGCTGCCATCGGTGCTGGTGTAGGTGCCTATATGGACCATCAGGAAAAAGAATTGAGGGAAGAGTTGGAAGGTACAGGTGTACGTGTTGCAAGGCAAGGTGACCAAATTCAATTGATCATGCCTGGACACATTACCTTCAATACCAACCAATCGGATATAAAAAGTAACTTCTATTCGACTTTAAACTCCGTGGCTAAAGTACTATACAAATATAAAGACACCTCATTAGATATCATCGGACATACCGACAATACTGGAACTGAAGAATACAATCAACAATTGTCATTTGAACGCGCCAAAAATGTCGCACAGTACCTAAACAACCAAGGTATACCTGGCAGACGCCTCAATCCTTCGGGACGTGGTGAACAACAACCAATCGCAAGCAATCAAAATGAGATGGGCAGAAAACAAAACCGTCGAGTGGAACTTTACATCACAGCCACTGAATAATTAGTCAGTCCTGAAAAAGTCCTTCCTGGCCTTTTCCAGCATCGGTCAAAAAAACACTTAAGCGCAAAAGTGTGATTTTGCTGATGTTTTTTGACCTTACTTGAGCCTGATGGCTCAAGGTGGCACGTCCTTGTGCCACACCGTCGACCATAAAAAAGTTTCTGGAAAACTTTTTCACGTTAGCCTGAGAGCCGCATGGAAGCGGCGAATAAAAATGCATCGTGACATTCTGTTTCCTGGTCGAAAAAATGGGCAAAATTGAAGTAACTCTTGATATTTAACAATACGTTATGCATTTTTCAGGTCCGACTAATTAAAACCGTACTGACCCTCGTTGATTTATCATACAAGAGGTCAGTAACATCTCCTTCATATTGATAGAATCTGACATATCTGGCTGGCTATTAAGTCATAACATATCTATCGATAACATCAACAAAAGTTGTTGCTGATGATTGCTTGATTATCTCATTAGTAGAGGTGCCCTCAAGCTTGTTCCTTTTGTGCTAATAACAACTCACCAAAATGGCACCAACCTCAGGTCAAAATCTTGTTGTTATAGGGAAGCTAAAAAAACAATATGATAATCGTGTTGATAATCGTTCTCTATAAGATTAGAATCCGCAGATATTATTTTCGAATTAACCTAAATACCATGAAAAAAGCCAGCCTGCTGTTATCGATAACATTCGCCACCACTGTCATGGGAGCTTCAGAAAAAACACCTTCTCCTGAAGAAATGTGGCAAATTATTCAGCAACAACAAAAAACCATTGAAGCCTTACAGGCAAAACTAGAAAGTCAGGAATCAACGCTTATTCAAACTGAAGAGCAAATGGCAGAACAGAATGAAGCCCTAACGGTGGTATCTGATGCCATCGAAGCTTCCTCCGAAGTGAAAACCCGCACCAAAATTGGTGGATATGGTGAACTACATTACAATAATCTTGACTCAGGTGAAGACATTGATTTTCATCGCTTCGTGTTGTTCTTTGCTCATGATTTCAACGAAAAAACCCGATTTTTTTCCGAGCTTGAATTGGAACATGCGCTATCAGGTGATGGTAAACCGGGTGAAGTGGAATTGGAACAAGCATACATTGAACACATGTTCAATGAACATACCAAAGCAACCTTTGGTGTTAATTTGATTCCTGTCGGTATACTCAATGAAACCCATGAACCCAATACTTTTTATGGAGTTGAGCGTAATCCAGTAGAAAAAAACATTATTCCAGCTACTTGGTGGGAAGCCGGTATCGGTTTCAACAAACAAATTAATAACCAGTTTGGTTTTGATTTGTTCATGTCAAGCGGTTTGAACACCCCAACTTCAGGTGATAGTGCCTTCATCATTCGCAGTGGTCGGCAAAAAGTAGCTGAAGCCAAAGCTTCCGATTTAGCCTACACTGCTCGACTAAGGTATAGCCCTTTACCTGGATTAAAACTGGCGGCAACCTATCAACACCAAACGGACCTCACCCAAGGGATTCTTAATGTTGCTGCCGATTTGTTTGAAGCTAACTTGCAATACCACCGTGGTGGTTTTGGTTTGCGAGCCTTATATGCTGAGTGGAATCTCGATGACAATGTGGCATGGGTTAATGCGGCCCGTGAACAACAATCAGGTTATTATATTGAACCTTCATACCGCTTTGGTCAAGATCGTCAATATGGTGTTTTTGCTCGCTATTCATCATATAACAACAACGCTGCTGATGACAGCAGCTTGGACAAAAACCAGTTTGATATTGGCATGAACTACTGGTTGACACCCAACACCGTTTTCAAAGTGGACTATCAGGATCAAAAAGACGGTGGTTCTAACGATGGTTTTAACCTCGGTGTAGGTTATTCATTTTGACTTTAAGTGGCATCAAAACACTGATCATAACCAGCCTATTGTTGACCAACATTGGCTGGTCCTATACCGCAGAAGAACAAGACAATATTACTGCTTTTTTAGACAGCCAGTTCAAGGAACAGGTCCCCAAGCCCAAAAGACTCTGGGTTAAAGCTGACCTTAAAAAAAACGTTGAGGCTATTCTTGATCACCCCGTAAGCAACTTAAGTTACCGCTATTGGCGGAACGAAAACAGAACCATTTGGATTCTTGATGAGTTAGGCAAGGAACGTAACATCACTACGGCAGTGGTTATTGAATCTCATCTAATCTCCCAGATAAAAGTTTTGATATATCGAGAATCCAGGGGAGGGGAAGTACAAATACCCTGGTTCACAAATCAATTCATCGGCGCCAGCAACAAACCGGAAGACAACTGGCAAAAAGACATCGATAGCATTTCCGGGGCAACACTTTCAGTTAATGCCATAAAAAAACAGGCTGAACTGGCCTTGTTTCTGCAACAACAATTGCCATAATAATATTCCTATGCATAAACGTCGATTATTCAGAAAAATTCATCGCTGGGTAGGATTGTTATCGGCTTTGTGGTTGCTACAATTGACCGTCACCGGTTTGTTGTTACAACATGCTAATTACCTGGGGCTCAACCGATCGTATGTAAGTCAAAATGCCATCCTTCAGTGGTTTAATTATGGCCACCATCAACAAGCCTGGGAAAGCAACCATCAAACACTCTATCAAATTGATGATCAAGTCATCATTAATGGTCAAAACACTTCCATAGAACAACAGCTAGTCGCTGCTATTCACAATGGACAACAATGGATTGTAGCAACTAAGAGCACACTGTACTGGTTCAATGAACAAGGCCAAATCAGCCAGCAGTTAGATGCTTTTGATGGCGTACCAAATCCCATTCAAGGGTTGGCTTTTTATGATAGAAATTTACTGATTTGGGTTAATAATAAGCACTGGCTGATGAACAAACAAGGTCATTGGCATCCAACCAACGTAACTGTCAATATAACATTTCCGTCACCACGGTCTTTAAAAGTAGACGAACAAAAACGGTTATTGCCCATCGCTTTGGGTCAGCGTTTAAGTTTTGATAAAGTCTTATATGGCATCCACTCAGGATTGAAAAGCAGCATATGGTTAAATACACTTTCCGGGTTCGCTCTGCTTTATTTGTCACTTTCTGGCATTTACTTGTTTTTCAAACCTTCTCAGCGCAGTTCCCAAGACTAAATAGTCATTCAAATATTCAAGCTGGCATCAATTCAATCACATTATTTTGAAATCAATGACCTTCTATTGTTAAAAATTTCGATTGTATTGTACAAGCTTATATTTATTAGGGGAAAACCTATGTACAGAATCATTTTCTTTTTTATTTTATTGGCCAGTTCGAATACTTATGCAGTTGAGTTCACTGGTAACGGTTTTGGGGACATCCCCGATAGCCAAGGCATTTGTGGTGTTGATGGAGAGCCTTTGGAAATCACATTTGATGTCTATGGAATCATAAATCCTATCACCTCTTTGAAAGTTGCTACTGAAATTGTCCATACATCGATCGATAACCTGACCGCAATTATCGAGGCTCCTAGTGGAGAACAACATGTCCTGTTTGGTAAAACAGGCGCTGTCAATAGTTGTACTGGCTATGGTACTGAGTTGGGTCTTGGTAATGTGTACTCTTTCAGCGATAACCCACCTCCCAACTCTGACCACTGGTGGGATGCAGCACTATTCGCTCAAAATGACATATTAGACTCTGGAACATTCAAAACCACAGAAAGTGGTGGTATTAACCAAAACACAAATCCAGCACCCGAAACCTCTCTTAACGACTTTGTTGAAAGTGTTGGAGAGATTAATGGTCAATGGAAGCTAATTTTCATAGATGACCAAGTTGGAAATCTTGGCTATGTGGAAGATGCAAGCTTATCATTTGGTGTTGATTTATCCGGCCAGATCAGTGATGGTAATGCTACTTATGAAATCGATTCTTTGGGCACTCGATTTAATTTTTCAGTAAATGGTAATGAATATCTAGGAACATCAAAATGGTTTTTCAGAACTTCTGCGGGAATGCAAGAAGACAGTCTCGGATTACCCGTCAGTGCCGTTTATGATGGACAGAAAGCCACTTTACGTTGGGTTGATAGTGAGAGCGGAAGTGAATTTGCACAAGTGGTTTATGAAATTGAAAGCACAGGTAATACCTCAGCTCTTTTAAAAACGACTCTATATCTCACCAATCCTACCGTTTCTCCAGATACGATCAGTGTATACCAATTGCTTAATCTAGATATTTTAACGCCTCTTTCAGATGAATTCTCATTAGCACAAGATCCCAATGTGATCCATTTTAATGACAGCGTAGAACAACAGTATTTTGGAGCTTATGCAGCAGGAGGAAATGATGCTTATCAAGCAGCGACAAACGGTAGCATTGCATCAATTTTGAATGATGACCAAGTTGATGACCTACAGAACACTGGACTACCATTTGGACCGGGTGATGGAGAATTTAGCGTACAATGGGGGGTGGGACAAAATCAAATACTTGTCCTTTCTGGTCAATCGCTCAAGATTCAAACAAATCTTGCTGTTGGTGATACTGATGTTCCTATTCCTGATGACCCTTTGGCCTTTTTTGATCTGATTTTTGAGAATGGCTTTCAACAATAGTGAAAGCTAATGAGTGAATCAATGATACAAATCGCTTACATGCACAGATTCACTTGAATACCGCCACCATGCTGCTCGCCTAAAAGACGAGCAGCATGGTTCTATGAAAACAGCAGCCTGGCCCGATTATAATTTCGGTCAATCTGTATTCGATAAATCATCCATTCGTAATCCCCTCGCCTGTGCACGTTTTTTCCACTGAGCCCGGGCAAAGGATTGCATATCACGTATGCGATCAGCCTCATCAACAATTTCTAAACCTAACAATGTTTCAACCACATCTTCTAAAGTTACTAGGCCAGCAGTGTCTCCATATTCATTAACAACCAGCACCATGTGCTGTTTCAGTTTCAACAATTCATCCAAAAGCGACGGTAATGTCATGTCCTCAATAACACAAGTCATCTCTCGACTGAAACTTGATAAAACACCTGACTGACTTTCTATTATTGCTGAAAGCACATCAGTCTTCAGAACAAAAGAATCTATATCATCTACCGACTGATTGGTAAGAGGAATACGGGAAAATTGACTTTGTCTGACTTGATCTGCCACCTCTGATAATTTGTCACTGGCTGACAGTGAATGAATAACCGCACGAGGTGTCATCACATCTTTGGCTTTTAAGGTATTAAGCTTGAATAAGTTATGAAAAATCCGAGATTCATGTTCATCAATGTGTCCAGCTATTTGACCTAAACCTGCCATAGCCAAAAATTCGTCTCGATTGAATCCATGTTGCTGTTTTCCTTTGGATATTAGTTTAGTCACCAGCTCGGATAACCATATTAAAGGATAGAGCATTTTAATCAGAAGTGATACAAAAATAGCGACAGCGTTGACTAGTTGTTTCCAATATACGGCCCCAATGGTTTTAGGTACGATCTCAGAAAAAAATAAAATCAACACAGTGATGATAGCGGAAAATACACCTATCCACGCATCACCAAAAACATGCGTTGCCTTTGCCCCAGCGACAATAGCCCCAACGGTGTGAGCGATGGTATTAAGCGTTAAGATGGCTGCTAAGGATTGATCGACTTGCTCGAAACGAAGCTGTCTAATACGTTCAGATTTCTGAGGTGATGTTTTTTTTAGTTTTGCCACATAAGCAGGAGTAACACTTAATAACACCGCTTCAGCAATTGAACACAAAAAAGAAAAAAATAGTGCACCACAAACATAAAGTATTAAAAGAATCATAATTAACTTATTTCCAAAAATCTTTGCTCTGTTCTGGATAGTTGACAGCTCGTTTTAAAAAATAACCTATCAAGCCGAAAACCCCTATTAATAGCCGGTTATTAACAAGGTTTTCAACCCACAGTGACTGCTTCCTAGACGTTTCATCTTTATCTACTAATCGAGTAAAGATCTTTTTCAATACAACAGCAGACCGAATCAACAAAAATAAGATTTGGATCAATAATGCTGGCATTTGGGACAGTGGTATGTTGCACGTCGATTAATTTGCTTCATACTAATGAGAGTGTGACATTGAAAACAATCCATTCCTTGTCTGCCATAAACATTCAACTGCTGCTGAAAATAACCAGGTTTACCATCACTTTTTCTGAAGTTTTTTAAGGTAGTTCCACCTGCCTCAATGGCTTTTTTAAGCACACTAACAATCGCTTCAGCCAGTCTTTGGTATCGCTCAAAACTGATGTTATTTGCTGATCTATAAGGATTGATTTTAGCTAAAAACAGCGCTTCTGATGCATAAATGTTACCCACACCTACCACGACCGAATTACTCATAATCAATGCTTTCACAGTGATCTTGCGACCACTGGCAGCCTTTTTTAAATGACCTCCATCAAATTGAGGATCGAAAGGCTCTGGCCCCAGTTTTGAAAACAATGGTAAGTCATCAAGTTGACCTCGTTCCCACAACACAAAACCAAACCTTCTGGGGTCATTCAATACCAAAGATAAACCATCTACAAAATCCAAAACTAAATGATCGTGTGTTATTTTGTTCTCTGTCGCTTGGGAGATACGAACCATACCAGACATCCCCAAATGTATAATCAAATGACTCCCATCAGCCAACTCAAACAATAGATACTTGGCTCTTCTTTTCGTGGCAACAACCTGTTGTCCGTTGAGGTTTCTTAAGGCTCTGGGCCAAGGATACCTCATGTTTTTCGATGAATGCCAACTCGATAAAATAATGTTCCCAACCACCCAAGGTTCAACACCTCGACGTGTAGTTTCGACTTCAGGTAATTCTGGCATCCATCAACCCACCGAGCCAATAAAGTCAGAAATCAGACTGCTTGCCACACTAAATCGTGGCGACAAAATAATACTGCCCTCTTTGACCCAGTTGATTAAGTCATCACGATCGAACCAACGAACATCCTCCATTTCATCATCTAATCGAATATCATCACTGCGGGCTTCCGCCTTGAAAGCAACCATTAAAGATGAAGGAAAAGGCCAAGGTTGTGAGCCAAAATACTTGAGGTTTTTAATCCGTATATTAGACTCCTCATATACCTCGCGATGTACCGCATCTTCAATGGACTCACCCGCTTCCACAAAACCCGCCAATGTCGAGTACACATTGGGAGGCCAAGAATGCTTTCTACCGAGTAAACACTTATTACCCTTGGACACCAAAACGATCACCGCAGGCTCGATATGTGGAAAGTGTTCATGACCATTCTCACAAATCATTTTATGTCCTGAGCTCTCAACTTTATTTTTGGTACCACAGATAGAACAATAAAGACGATGTCTATGCCATAAATCCATGCCCCTGGAATACAAAGCCACGTGACCCTGATCGTCATCCAGCGCCAATGCATACTGCCGTAATGATTGAAATGAACCGTCTTTTTGTCTTTCTAGCTTACGGGCCTCTTCTTCCGTCAAAGAACAACCAAACCATAACTCTTCATTCAAAATTCCCAGAAAAATTTCTGACTTTAACCCACCCATTGGCTGATTGCTGACATAAAAGTGATCTTCATTCTTTAAATAAAGATGATTTCCAAGAAATACTGGAACGTAATGACAAGGTTTGAATTTTTTTAACTGTTTTAATCTCTGTTTTTGGTCTCTCATGTTAGCGCATCGATCCAATTCGGTGCGCGTAAAATAAATATCTATAGAACTCATACCGAAAATGAACTGCCACAACCACAAGTGGTTTTCGCATTGGGGTTAGAAACAACAAAACGAGAACCTTGCAAATCTTCCAGATAATCAATAGTCGACCCCATTAAATATGGAAAACTCATTGGGTCAATCATAAGTTGCACACCTTGTTGTTCCAACATGATATCACCCTCCATGCTTTCCTCTTCAAATGCAAAACCATACTGAAAACCTGAACACCCTCCACCAATAATATATACCCTGAATTTAAGATCAGGATTCATTTCTTCTAAAATCAACTGAGTGACTTTTTGAGCAGCCTGTGCAGACAGTTCAATGCGACTGTTTTCCATCTTTAGCGTCTTTCTTAATGGGAGTCACTTCACCGCCTTGATAAACCAACTGACCGTTAACCTGAGATCCTGTTTCCATTTCAATATTGGTGTAATGAATATTACCATCAATTCTGGCCGATGCAGCCACCTCTATTTTACCTGTAGCCTTAATATCGCCTTCAACTCGGCCACTAATCACCAAATTACCCGCTTGTATTGATCCTTTTATTCGCCCTGACTGAATAATACTCAAGGTATCATCACTGTTAGTAGCCACCACCGAACCATCTATCATACCCTCAACATACATAGTCCCTGAAAAAGTCATATCACCCTTGATTTGGGTACCTTTGCCGATGATTGTTTCTAAATTTTTTGTATTATTTGTTGACATATTGTGCTCGCTGTTCTTATTGGTTTTTGAATTAAACATAGGATGTTTCCTGTACATTAGCTATTTAAAATGTCAGACCAGATAAACGTTTCTTCAGTAACTAGTGGCTTATCTCCTTTGACTGTCGTTTTCACTATTAACTCAGTGGGACGAAAATCATCTGGAATTTCAATGCCAAAATTCATGATCTGAAAGTATTTAAGTTGGAATCTGTCTGTCAGGTCAAACAATTGAGTTAAATTCAGGATTTGTCCAGACTCTCCCTTTATTCCTCTTAAATACATCTCAATGGTACCTGATTTCTCACGAGCTTTGGTTATTTTTTGCGCTAAAACCACTTGTAGATTAACATATGAACCTGTTTCTTTGACATGTATGTTAAAAACATGGACTCCTTGTGCCTTTATTGGATTAGTTAATAAATTTTCAAAAAAAACAATCTCAGATTGTAAATCAGAAAGCATTGTTTCGTTTTGTTCAATAATCAATTGTAATTCTTTAATGGCTTGAGACTTTACCTTTGCCTCTACTTCCCACTGGCTAACTTGAAATCTTAACTCTTCATTTTCGGCTAATAAGTTTTGATTTTCAGTCACCAACGTCTTTTGTTGGCTTTTAAGCGTTTGTAAAACCTCAAAATTGGTATAACGACCAAACATGTAAACAGTCAAAGCCACTATCGAAAGCCAAAAAGACAATTTATGCTTTTGATAGAAAGTTTCAGGCTTGCCTGCTTTTTGAAGTACGTATTTAGGTGTTTCAACCGTCATGTTTGCAAAATTTTTGGAAATAACGCATTATACCTATTCATCTCGTGCTAGAAGTAGATTCGATGCTGATCATTAAAACTTTTCATGTCTTTTTCGTTGTCAGCTGGTTTGCCTGTTTGTTTTATTTACCACGGCTGTTTGTCAATCATGCTATGAATAATAGCAATGAACAGAAACAGCTGCTACTTGGTATGGAGCAAAGGCTGATAAAAATGATGAATTTCACTTTCTATGGCACGATCCTTTCTGCTATTTCGTTAGTTTATGCTTTAACAGGTACATCTTGGTTGACATATGTCAAGCAAGGCTGGTTTATCAGTAAAATGATTTTAGTGATGTTATTGATTATCTATCATTTTTACTGCATACACATATACAAAAAATTTGAAACCAATGCTGAAAAACGAAATCATGTTTGGTTTCGGGTATTCAACGAGCTTCCCGTCTTTATCCTATTCACGGTAATATACTTGGTATTAGCCAAACCTTTTTAGTTTTTATACAATAGCCTGATACTTTAAGGCTTTTTTCATTTGAGTACTTATCTCACTAACAACGTAGTAAAATACGGTTCTTTCTCAATTGATTGTGACAACCATGTTTGACCGCTCAAAAAATTTGGCCAACATAGACCCTGAACTGTATGCTGCTGTGGTCGCAGAAAATCAAAGACAAGAAGACCACATTGAACTCATCGCCTCAGAAAATTACACATCTCCCGCGGTGATGGAAACACAAGGTAGTCAACTCACTAATAAATATGCGGAAGGCTACCCAGGAAAGCGCTATTATGGAGGTTGCGAACATGTTGACGTAGCTGAACAATTGGCTATTGATCGAGCGAAAGCGTTGTTTGGTGCCGATTACGCCAATGTTCAACCACATTCAGGCTCCCAGGCTAACCAAGCCGTCTATTTTGCTTTGTTACAACCAGGCGACACCATCTTGGGTATGTCATTGGCTCACGGCGGTCACTTAACCCATGGTGCCAAAGTCAATCTTTCAGGTAAATTATACAATTCCGTCCAATACGGCATCAATGAAACCTCCGGTACCATAGATTTTGACCATGTTCGAGCACTGGCATTAGAACATCGGCCTAAACTGATCGTTGGTGGCTTTTCAGCTTATTCCAAGCGCATTGATTGGCAAAAGTTTCGAGACATTGCCGATGAAGTGAACGCCTATTTCATGGTTGATATGGCCCACGTGGCAGGTTTGGTCGCCGCAGGCGAATACCCTTCTCCCGTTGGTATCGCAGATGTCACTACATCTACTACCCACAAAACCTTGCGCGGCCCTCGTGGAGGTATTATTCTGGCAAAAGCGAATGAAGTTCTTGAGAAGAAACTGAATTCAGTGGTGTTTCCCGGTATCCAAGGTGGCCCTTTGATGCATGTGATAGCCGCCAAAGCAGTGGCTTTTAAAGAAGCGCTTGAACCTACTTTCAAAAATTATCAGCAAAATGTAATTACCAACGCACAGACCATGGCCAATGTGTTTATTTCTCGCGGCTACCATGTGGTTTCTGGTGGCACCGAAAATCATTTATTTTTACTCGATTTAGTTGATAAAGACATGACTGGCAAAGAAGCTGAAGCCCGTCTTGGCGAAGCTCACATTACCGTCAATAAAAACGCAGTGCCTAATGATCCAAGATCACCTTTTGTAACTTCTGGATTACGATTAGGCACACCCGCTGGCACCACTCGCGGATTTTCTGCCAAAGAGTTTGAACACATTACTCACTGGATATGTGACATCCTCGATAACATCGACAATGATGATACCATCATCAAAGTTCGTGATAAAGTATCGCAATTATGTCAGCAATTTCCAGTATATGGATAGTATAAATGAAAAAGAACAAAAAACTACCTGAAGCCCTGGCAAGAAAGCATCGCGCTCGAAAACGGTTGGTTCAGGCTTTGTATCAAATGCATTATAACGACTTGAGTGCCAAAGCGGTGGTTGAACAGTTCTTAGAAGAGCAAGATTTTGCTAAAGTCGATACGGAGTTTTTTAAGCAAGCCTTATGTTTCATTGAGAAAAATCGCAGCGAAATAGAAGGCATCATCAACCCATATCTTGGTCGAGAAAGATCAGCCGTTGGTGCAGTAGAGTACGCTGTGTTAAATATTGCCACATATGAATTACTTAACCACATCGAAACACCTTTTAAAGTGGTTATTAACGAAGCCATCTTAATGGCTACAGAGTTTGGTGGAGAGGGTGGACATACATTTGTTAATGGTGTTTTAACACAAATTGCCAAACATACACGTGCAGCAGAAATGGAGTCACCTCATCGAGTTTGATCTGATTGAACAAATCAAGAAAATCTGTCACCATAATAAAGACAGTGTGATCATGGGCATTGGTGATGATGCTGCTATTCTGAAATGCAATGGCTTGGATAAGCTAGTCGTCAGTACCGACACCTTGGTAGAGGGCACACATTTTAAAGTCGATGATGATGCCAATGACATAGGACATAAGTGTTTAGCGGTTAGTTTCAGTGACTTGGCATCAATGGGAGTTAAACCTCAATGGGTAACGCTTAACCTAACCATGCCTGAATTTCAGTCTTATTGGTTTGAAGGGTTTATTAATGGGTTTGCAGATTTGTTATCCAAACATGATGTCGCGTTGATAGGGGGTGATACCACTCAGGGCCCTTGTGCTGTCACAATAACGGTCTTCGGTGAAGCGCCATTGGAGGACATCAAAAGAAGGGGCCATGCCCAAGTAGGCGACTTAATTGCTGTTACTGGCTACTTAGGCAGTGCGGCTTTCGCTTTGGCCAACCCATATTTGGATGCATTATGTGATAAAGCTTTACATCGACCCACTCCCCGGCTTGATATGATTGAACCATTAAAAAATATAGCCAACGCGGTGATTGATGTTTCTGATGGCTTATTAGCTGACCTGGGTCATATTTGCCTATCAAGTAACGTTGGTGCCAAAATTAATGTTGAGCAGATTCCTGTTAGGCCTGTCATCAAGAGTCAAAGTGATTGGCTACAACATGCCTTAACTGGTGGTGATGATTATCAGTTATGCTTTACTTTCCCAGAACATAAAAAAAATAAATTACCCAAAGACTGTTCCATCATTGGTGTAGTGACAGCCAATCCACAGTTACAAGTTTGTCATCATAACGAACCCATCACATTCCAACGATTCGGCTACGCCCATTTCAATTGATGATTAACCAGGAAAAAAAAGTGGCTTTCGGCTCTATTGCCGGTTTTTTGGCCTTTGGTTTTGGTAGTGGATTGGCACCCAAAGCCCCAGGAACTGTTGGTACGTTGGCCGCACTTCCATTCTTATGGTTGTGGCAACCACTGCCCTGGTTTGCTCAACTGACGGTACTATTGTTAACCTTCATGATGGGAGTTCACCTTTGCCAATATACCTCACAACGCCTGGGTGTACACGATCACAGCGGTATTGTTTGGGATGAGTTTGTCGGTCTTTGGCTGACCTTCTTTATGGTACCACTCAGTTGGCAAAACATCATCATCGGTTTCACTCTTTTTCGTTTTTTCGACATAATAAAACCATTCCCTATAAAGTGGCTAGATAAACACCTTTTTGGTGGTTTGGGTATTATGGTCGACGATATTGCGGCGGGATTTCTTGCCTGCTTGTTATTACACTTATCAAAGGTATTTTTACAATGAACAATGTATTGGTACTCGGTGGTGGCAGAATTGGCGCCGCCATTGCACAAAACTTATCACAAGATAATCAGGTCACTTTGGTTGATTTATCGATAGCCCATTTAACTCATTTGTCATCACAACTCAGCCTCATCAGTGCCGATGTCAGTGATTTTCAAACATTATCTCAAATCAGTACAGGTTTTGATTGGGTAGTGGGCGCCTTACCCAGTCGGATGGGATTTAATTGTTTAAAGCAGTTGATTGAACTCGAAAAAAATGTGGTCGACATCTCTTTCTTTGCAGAAGATGCTTTATCTTTGGACGCGTTAGCGAAACAAAAAAATGTAACGGCTGTTGTTGATTTTGGTTTGGCTCCCGGATTATCTAATTTATTTGCCGGTCATTTTGTTGAACATTTTGATGAAGTCGATGATTTTACCTGTATGGTTGGTGGCGTTCCTGTTGAACGTCTAAAACCCTTTGAGTACAAAGCCCCCTTTGCACCGCTTGATGTTATTGAAGAGTACACGCGACCTGCTCGAATGAAGCGACATGGGAAACAGGTTATTTTCCCAGCCATGAGTGAGATTGAATCAGTGTACTTTAAAGGAATTGGACATATGGAAGCCTTCAATACCGATGGCCTGCGCTCTTTACTACAAACCGTCAATATTCCAAATATGAGTGAAAAAACCATTAGATACAATGGCCATGCTCAATTCATCCAAAAATTAATTGATGCTGGTTTTTTTACGCCAAAACACATTGAAAACACAGCAAAAGTACTCCTTGAACAATGGCAGTTTGCTGACAATGAACCCGATTTGACGGTCATGCAAATTAAAGCCAAAGGCACTAAAGATGGACAAGCTATCGAAGAAACTTATCAATTAATTGATCATTATGATGAAATTAACAACATCAGCTCGATGGCTCGCACCACCGGCTATACCTGTGCTGCAGGCTTGAGGTTAGCTACGAACCATACCTTGCCTCATGGTGTTTTGCCACCGGAAATCATTGGCCAAAACCACAGTTGGTTTAAACAAATCATCACTGATTTGGCAAAAGAAGATGTGATTATAGAAAAGAAATATGATTGAATCACTCAGCCAATACTATCAGAGTCTATCAATATTTGGTAAAACTGCCATTACCCTCAATATTGTTCTGTTGTTTTTAGCACCTATCATCTTTAATTATTTGGTGCCATCAGACAAAACCAATATCAATGGTAAAAGGATCAGACACCTGCGCCTGATCAATATGGTACTGTTATCAGTGTATTTTTTCGACTGGTTAATTAACTACCAGTGGGGAACCCGTGCCAGTCACAGTGATATTTTTATCAAAATTTCACAAACAGGGTTGGTTTGCGTGCTGGGGTATTTGTTTACTCAGTTTTCTCATACTTGGACCATCAAAGCCTTCGGCAAAGAACGCACAGTCGAAGGGGAAACGATTAAATCGAGAACTTATCAGTCAGAAATGGGTTACATAGTAATTCTGTTAGGGTCCATTATTGTTTCTCTATTGTTGCTGATTAATATTTGGGAAGTCACTGCATGGCTGCAAGCCACGGGTGTCATTGGTGGCCTGTTAGTGATTCTTTTCGGAACCAAGGAAGCATGGGCACATGACGCTGTCAGTGGTTTGGTTCTGTTATACAACGGCGATATAGCACCAGGCGTAGTTTGTCGTATCAAATCATTGGATGTTTTCGCTGTAGTACGCCGCATGACTTTAACCGAGACTACTTTTTATGATGTCATCCAAAAACACAGCATCATCGTTTCAAATAGGTTGCTGCGCGCTCATCCGATCGAAGTGCTGAATAAAGTGGATTCTCGAGCATGGAATGATTACGTGAATTTTAAAATTGGTTACGACACACCATCGGAACATGTCGAGGCCTTTATTACTGAAGTTTGGCAACGTGCCTGCCAGCTTGAAAAATATTTAGACCCCGAGAAAACACCCAAACTGGTATTGTATAATCCAGGTGATCATGCCATTGAATGGCGAATGAATTACCGGATAGAATCAGTTTATCGCATTAAACCAGCCCGTTATGCCATCAACCGGGCTGCTTTTGATTTGCAATCAACTCACAAGCTTTCACTGGCCACACCCATCACATGGGCTAACCAAACTACAAACCAGCCAGAACAACACACCAAAATCATAGATCCATAAAGTTATAAAAGTGGTTACATAAGCAAGCATGGCATCACTCAAGCAATACCTTTTAGCCTTATTTTGTATAATCATGTCAGGTTGCTGCAACTCCCCCTGTCTCTTGGGAGAAAAAGCGATATTGGATAAACTATATGCAAGTCATCAGAAATGGCAAAACACACCTTATTTATTGGGAGGTATGAATCAACAAGGTATTGACTGTTCTGGCTTTACTTCAAATGTTTTTTTCGAAAATTTCAATATAACACTACCCAGGACCACAAAAAAACAATCTGTCTTAGGTAAAAAAATTTCAATGAACAACCTGAAAGCAGGTGATCTGGTATTTTTTACCATGCAAGAACAAGGAGTTATATTACATGTCGGAATATACTTAGAAAAGGGCCGCTTTTTACACGCCTCCTCTTCCCAAGGCATTACTATTTCAGATTTAGAGTCAGAATTCTGGCGAGCGAACTTCTGGAAAGCCAGCCGAATGATCAATGCTAAACTATAATGTCCATGGCTCGATTCGCTGTTATCAACAACAGCCGAATCAAGCCATGATCTTAAAAGTTATTTAAAGATTCTCAAATCCATCCATAAAAATCACATCATCAGTCCAAATGTATTCATCCGCTCCAACATCATAAGGACCATGTA
>JAUIGR010000069.1 GCA_030430025.1 Gammaproteobacteria bacterium | reverse complement strand
GAAGCGGCGAATAAAAATGCATCGTGACACCTGTTTCCTGGTCGAAAAAATGTGCAAAATTGAAATAACTCTTTATATTTAACAATACGTTATGCATTTTTCAGGTTCGACTAAGTATCTGTGTAGTTGCATTGTCGATAGCAGTTATCAATAGAGATCAGACTTGAGGGTATGCTGCGTAGATACAAAAAAACATTAGGAAAATATAAACGTTAGCAATCCACGTTAGCTGGACTGGATAGCAATGATTACACTGGGTATATAGTGCAGCTGTTTATCTATGTGTGAATCACCCTGTTCTGATCAAACATCAGCTAACAAAACTTTCTTAAGGTATATGAAAGCCGTTTTTAAAAATAGGTAGTTCTGGTGTATAGATACTTCTGTGGCTACCAATGTAGTTGCTTTGACTGCTGGTCGCTGTATTTTTTCCATCACTAGCAACGATGCTACCAAATTGACCTGTGTCCCAGGGGTATTGATCACGATCGTAAGCAACTATGGTGTCGTTCAGTAGATATAGTTCGTTTCCTCCATTAAAAGCTGGGTTAATGGTGTAATGGTAAATACGTCCCTTCTTATCTTCACTGAATGGTGAGCTGACCCAAAGTTCAGTGCTGCCAAAGTATGCATCACCGTTGGCAGCAATAGATGCACCAAATAATTCTCCTTGCCCTCCTGGAAACACTTGTGGTTGTAATCTTTGTACCTCCATGCTGTTGTACCATATATAGATTGAACCTTCGGGTTGGTTGTTTTGATTCCGTTCTAATGGTGCGCTGGCCATGATGATGCGATTATTACCTGGTTGTTTGATGACATCGACGGCGCTGCCGAATTGAGCACTGCGTTCTCGATTATCTGGAAATGCGATACTACAGCACGACCAAGTTTGTGTTAAATTATCCCTGACATAGACGTGAATAGCACCCATGTCCACACCTTCATTATTGGGCAGGTTATGATCATCATCTCCGGGCGCTCCTGCGACGATGGTTTTGCCATCGATGGCTACTGACCTGCCAATGAAATCAAAGGTGCTTAGTCCATCAATATAGATTTGACCAATTTGTATCGGTTCTTGCTCCCAAAAATAGTTGCCGAGGCCATCAACCTTTTTAAAAATAGTGACGCCTCCTGTAGCTCTAGTTTGGCCAGAAACTTGATTTCGATGATAATCATCACCTACTGCTAAAACCCATAAATGAGCATCAATTTCTTCGATATAGTCATAATTGAGTGCAATTGATGTGCCAAAATTCTGGCTGATGCCACTTGCTCCAATGAATTTTCTTTTTTGAACAAAGTCACCCATCTCATTAAGGTAGAAAGCATAAACGGCACCGTTGTCTAAACCATTGTCATCATCGTTTAAAGCAGCACCCACAATCCATGTTTCACCGGTATTATGGTTGCGTTCAATGTCAACTGAAGAACCTAGTTTGTCGAGATTTTCAGCATCTTCAGCATACAATGATTGGTAAAATAGCCATTGGCCGGAGCTATTGTTATAGACATGTATGACGCCTGCATTGTTGGCAGCATCATCATTTTCAGTGTCTCCAATCACCAGCCATTGGTCCATGATGGCGATGTCATCGCCAAAACCATTATATGTCAGTGGGGTTGGTTGGATGTCATTTACCCATTCAACTTCAGACTGACTTACGTTCAAAGTACAAATGAAGAAAAAAAATAGTAGTCTGCGCATATATCCTCCCCGTTGTCTTAATGTATATATTTTATGTCTTGATAAGAATTTTTGCTAAGAAAAAAGGGGTTTTTTGGATGGTTTAGTTTGGTAAGTACAAGATTTCTCCAATATGAACAATATTGCTTGATTTGTTGTTGGTCGACTTGATGGCTGCGATGCTGGTGCCAAATTTACTGGCTATCCCACTTAAGGTATCACCTGATTGAACGATATGTTTTTTTCCTTTAGCTTGTGCCGCGATCCAAGTGTTAGGGGGTGGACTTTGATAAAAATAGTTGCGTATACCGTCAGTAATTTGTTTGGTTAGTTTCTTGATATGAGATGGGTTTTTGAGGTTTTTTTCATCACCTGGATTACTGATGTAGCCAGTTTCAATTAACATGGATGGAACATCTGGGGATTTAAGTACCAGGAAATTAGCTTGGCCAAATCCCTGACCGTGGAGTTTGACTACCTTTTTCATTGAGGAATGGACTGCTTGGGCGGCTTTATGGCTTTCTTCCATGGCAGCATTTTGGGACAGATCATATAATACCTGGGAAAGGACATCTTGCTTGTCTTCGATAACTACTCCACCAATGGAATCTGCTTTATTTTCCGATAAGGCTAACCATTTAGCTGCTTCAGAGGAGGCACCTCTTTGAGAAAGGATGTAAACTGATGCACCATTCACTTTACGATTATGAAAGGCATCAGCATGAATGGAAACAAATAAGTCGGCATCATGGTCTCGTGCTTTTTCAAAACGTTTGCGATGTTTGATGTAATAATCACCTTCACGAATGATCAGCGCTTTCATCCCTTTTTGTTGATTAATGGTTTGAGCCAGTTGCTTAGCGATAGTTAAGGTCACATCTTTTTCTTTAGTCCCTGCTGCACCAATGGCTCCAGGATCTTCTCCTCCATGTCCTGCATCAATAGCGATGATAACATCTCGATTTTTCTTTGTGACCTTTTCAACAGTTTTATTGAGCGGTTTTTTATCAGAGCTCAAATCGATAACCAACCGGTGACCATAGGTATCATTTGGTTTGAGTAAGAATGATTTGCTGTTCAGTTTTTGATGTAAGTCAAGAACAATGCGTAGTTGATCATTTCGATTGCTGTAACGCACTTTTTTGATGTCCTTATTTTTCTTAATATTGAGTTGGTTTTTCAGCGCGCTTTGTGGCATGTCAATGACTACCCGTGGTGGATTGTCAAGCTCAAATAGTTTGTATTTGGCTGATTCACTTAGGTCAAAAACAGCCCGTGTTTGATCAGGTCCTGACCAGATACGCACCCCTTTAACTTCAACCGCCAACGCTGGTAAAGTAAAGTAGATAAGACATATTGTTATCAGGCTGTTTTTCATGATTTTCATATTGATTTTGTCTAAGTTTAGGAAAAAGGCATGAAGATGGCAAGTAAAAAGTTGTTAAATCATGCAGATAGGGGCTTATTTTGATGTAATGGTTAAGCTTCTGTTTAGGTTATTCCCTGTAAAGCTTAAAGACCATTGAGGAATGGGTAAAACACCTTGTCCTTTTTCTGGCCATTCAATCAGTACAATACTGTCATTATTGAGTATGTCTTCTATCCCTAAATAATACAATTCTTCTGGATGGCTTAAACGATATAAGTCCATGTGTATAAATGAAAGTTGCTTAGATTGATAACTTTCGAACAGAGTATAAGTTGGACTTTTGACCGACTCTTGCACACCCGCACTATGCAATAACATTTGAGTAAATGTGGTTTTGCCCATACCCAAATCTCCAATCAAAAATACTAAATCCCCCTGTTGTAAACGAGGTAATAACCATTTGGCAGTTTGTTTAAGTAATGGCAATGTAGAGACGTTATGCTTCATGCAGGCAAGTGTATAGGCAATTCTTCCAAAATACCACTGGCTGTCAGGCACATTTTTTGGGCACTGCATTCTCCTGTAATGGCATGCCATAACACCGCCATTTGTGCTGCATAAAAACTTTCATGACCTTGTGCTATTAAACCAGCGATCATTCCTGCCAAGACATCACCACTACCTGCTGTGGCTAAGTTGTGTGAACCGCGTGAGCATATCATCAAGTCTTTGTTGCTTTTGATAATGGTTCCTGAACCTTTCAAAACGACCACACATTTGTATTTTTGGTGTAATAGCTGTGTTGCAGTTAAACGGTCTGACTGTATTTCATCGACAGTGCAGTTGAGTAGCCGAGCCGCTTCTAAAGGGTGGGGTGTAATGACATCAGCTGGTTTCATCATCTCTGACTTAATTAATAATAAAGCATCCGCGTCATAAACTTTTGGAACATCGTAGAATGTGAGTTTATCTATTAATTGTTCAGCCCAATCATGATGTCCCATGCCCATACCGATTGCCATTGATTGTGGTTTTTTCATTGGTAATGCAGATCGTGAGGGAGTAAAGCCATGGCTCATGATTTCCGGTTGATATAACGGGACGTAGACACAATGTTCAGGGTCTGTAATACTGGTTACTGAGCCCGCACCCACACGCAATACAGCATGAGCCGCTAGTAAGACAGCCCCCATCATGCCAGCTTGACCACCTGCGACCCAAACATGACCATAACTCCCTTTATGACTGTCATGGGTTCTGATTTGATTAAGTTCTTGTAGCTGATTTTTGTCCAGTAACTTTCCTATTGGGTCGATATTTTGGTAAGCGAGCGCTGGGATGGAAAGCCCCTCTAGCTTGAGCTGGCCAGTTAATACTTGGCCTCGAGCTGTATAATATCCTGGGCAGCATGTTAAAACAGCAATCGTTTGGTCTGCTTTTACACAACACCCCATACACTGTCCTGTATCACCATGAAGACCACTGGGAATGTCTACCGCCAATTTAAAAGCAGTCATTTGATTGATGTGGTGAATGGCACTGGCATAATCACCAGTTACTTGTTTATCAAGTCCTGAGCCAAAAATAGCATCAACAATACAATCATAATGATCTGTTGGTGGCTCGAGTACAACATCTGCCTGACATGCTTTGGCAGCCTTGTATGCGTCACCTTGCAGTTCGTCAGGTTTTCTCAAAGCCCACACCGTTACTTGTTGTCCATGAGTTCTGGCCAACTCGGCGATAACCCAACCATCACCGCCATTATTGCCGGGACCTGTCACTACCAATATACGCTGATAGGCTGTTATGTGTTGGAAAATGGCTGTGGCTGCCTTTTTCATCAATTCATAAGAATCAATTTTTAGGTAACTGGCAGCGAGTTGATCGATTTGTTTGGCATCTTTGTTGCTGTATAAATTCATTGGCACTTTGTTTCATTACCTAAAGATATAGAGAGAATTCGTTTTGTCATCAATTAAATGCTCGAGCATCAATTATAATATAATCATTTTCGGTGGGTGAAGTATCAGTCGGTCAATATGACACAACTCAATGTTAAACAGTTATCACAAAAGATCAAAGAGTGGGGGAGGACCCTGGGATTCAGTGATATTGGTATCAGTGATTTGGATTTGGCAGAAGCTGGTGAGCACCTAAATCAGTGGTTATCTAAACAGTATCATGGTGAAATGGATTATATGTCTAAGCATGGTAGTAAAAGGTATCAGCCAGCTGAGCTTGTTCCCAAAACCATCAGTATCATTTCAGTTCGTTTAGATTATATGCCAGCCCAATTGAAGCCATATAACTCACTACTCAAAGAACCACAAAAAGCGGCCATTTCTCGTTATGCTTTGGGACGCGATTATCATAAAGTGATTCGTAATAAACTAAAAAAGTTGACTCAAAAAATCACTGCAGAAATCGGTTCTTTTAATTGCCGGGTTTTTACGGACTCGGCACCAGTGATGGAAAAAGCGATTGCTGAAAAGGCTGGACTGGGTTGGATAGGAAAACACAGTAATTTGATTAATAGCAAAGCAGGTTCTTATTTCTTTTTAGGTGAAATTTACACAGATTTACCACTTGAAGCTGACCGTAAAGCTACTTTTCATTGTGGCAGTTGTACTCAGTGTATCCAGGACTGTCCCACTCAAGCCATCGTAGCCCCTTTCCAGGTAGATGCTCGTAAATGCATATCTTACCTTACTATTGAAAATAAAGGAGAGATTCCAGTTGAGTTCAGAAAAGCCATGGGTAATCGTATTTATGGGTGTGATGATTGTCAAATGGTCTGTCCTTGGAACAAATTCACCCAAAACACCCAAGAACATGACTTTCATCCCCGGTATCGACTGGATGATGTTGAACTGTTGACCTTATTCAACTGGAGTGAAGCTGAGTTTTTACAAAAAACAGAAGGTTCACCCATTCGTAGAATCGGTTATCAATGTTGGCAGAGGAATATTGCGGTGGCATTGGGAAATGTCAAGCCAAGCCAAAAAATCATTTCAGCACTGAAGAGTAAATTAACTTCCAGTACTGAAATGGTTAAGTCGCATATTAGATGGGCAATTGAAGAGTTGATGGACTAGCGGCATGTTTATAGAGTTGACTTATTCGAATTTGCGATAAGTCATGGAGATGTTACAAATATTTGACAATCATAAATGTTCAGTAGATTATTATTGGATAATATTTTTTCAGCAATAGGTGGTTTATGAAACTTTTTTGGCTATGGTTTTTGATTTTTATGACAGATCCAGTGATGGCCAAAGATATTCCTGACCCGTTAGCCGAGTGGCAAGATTGGGTGAGTTATGATCAGGAATTCAGAAACTGTCCTTTTTTTGCTGATGTTGATTCGGGTTCAGTTAATCATCATATATGTGCCTGGCCTGGTCAGCTGCATATTCAGGTTGAAGAACATCAAGCGCAGTTCCAAATTAACTGGCATGTAATAGAAGATAGTTGGGTCGTTTTGCCTGGTGATAGGTCGTCGTGGCCACAAGTAGTGGAAGTTAATCACAAAGTAGTCACTATACAAAATAACGGTAATCAACCAAGGGTGTTTTTAAAAGCGGGTCAAAATCAAATCAACGGCCGTTTTGATTGGATGTCAAGACCAGAGTCAATCACTATCCCATCTACAGTGGCCTCAGTCAAGCTTGAATTGAATGGGCAAGCAGTCAAGTTTCCGGTCATAGAACAACAAGCTTTGTGGTTGGGAGAGACCATCAGTGATCATCAGGTTGAAGCGAATAATATGGATATGAAAGTCAGTCGTTTAGTTATCGACGGACATCCCATGACAGTGTTTGTGGCCATTGATTTAGAGGTTTCTGGTGTGGCCAGGAATGAAAATTTAGGTCGATTGCTGAATGCCGACTATCGAGTCACAAAAGTGGGTGGCGACTTGAATGCTTATATTGATCAGAAGGGTGATTTATGGGCACAGTTAAAACCAGGTTACAGTGAAATTTTGGTGAGTATGAATGTCGTTGGTTGGCCGGACGTTTTGACTTTTAATGTGATTGGGGATCATTGGCCAAATCAAGAGATATGGGCCTATCAGGACAATAAGAATATCAGATTGACTCAAGTGGAAGGGGTGATGCCAATTAATCCCGAACAAACTGCCTCGCGCTGGTTGGAAGTGCCCAATTTCCTATTGAATCAAGGCGATGTGTTTAAAATCACTGAGCAAAAACGCGGTACTTTGAATCAAAGTGAGCAATTGACCCTGAATAGGGAGGCTTGGTTGTCCTTTTCGGGAACAACGTATCGAACAAAAGATCAGATCAGTGGTGAGAAGTTTGGCAGTTGGCGTTTAAATGCTTCTGAGGGTTTACAGTTATTAAGTGCACAAAGTGGTGACGAAAATTTGTTGATTACACGCTCAGAACAAGGACAGCAAGGCGTTGAACTGAGAAAGCCTATTGTCAATTTGGTTATTGACGGTGAAATGGATGACCAGTTGTTGAGTGAGATCAGTGGTTGGGACATTAGTTTTGAATCGGTGATAACAAAACTTTATTTACCATATGGGTATATGGCTTTGGCTGCGTTCAATGTTGATAGCAGTCATCATGTTTGGCTTGAACAGTGGCGTTTATGGGATATTTTCATCATCATGTTGGTGACTGTGTTGAGTTATCAAATCATTGGTTGGAAATCCGCTATTTTGGCACTGGTGTCATTGGTGTTAGGGTACTATGAAATGAATATGCCCACATATGCTTGGGCTAATTTGATCTTGTCCTTGGCCTTGGTTGCTTGGGTGCCGAGAGGCCGTTGGTTGAGGTTTTTCCAGATATATGCTGTGTTTAGTCTTTTGTCATTGGTCGTGATGTTGATTCCACATTGGGTGAGTCAGGCTCGTTTGTCATTACATCCACAACTTGCAAATGATAGACATATTGTCTATGAGTCGTCAGCAGTGAGTAAAGAAGCTCCGTCTCCGCTTCGGTTGAATAAGGCTTATTCGCAAGCTTATGACTATAAGAATGCCATTCAGGATGATATTTATCCACAAGTCGAGGAACAAGTAGCCAAAAGCAAAATTTTGGGAGCAAGTCAAAGAGTCAGGCGTTCTGATTCGTTGAATCGTTACCAGTCAGATGCGTTGTTACAAGCGGGTAAAGGTACGCCACAATGGAACTATAATGCTGTCGTGCTTCAATGGGACGGTCCAATTACGGCAGAGCAAAGTCATCGATTATTATTGATTTCACCCTGGATGCGGGTGATTTGGCGTTTGTTACTGATCGTGGCCTCGGCAGGGTGGTTGTGGACATTGGTATCGCGGTTGAAGAAGTTATTTTCAACCCGTCAACTGTTAAAGTCAACAACAGCGTTGTTGTGGGTGTGTATAGTCATTTCACCGGCTTTGTATGCTGATACCTATCCTCCAAATGTGTTGTTAGAGCAGCTGAAAGAACGGATGTTTCAGTCACCAGAGTGTCAGCCACAATGTGCTTCCATTGAGCGAGCCGTAGTGACAGTAGAAGGACAACAACTCAGCATCAATTTGACTTATCACGCTTTGGCTGATGTGGTTGTTCCGATTCCAGATTCAGCAGATTGGCAGTTAACTCAGGTGACCATCGATGGAATACCCTCCAATAGCAGATTGCGTTATGCTGATAAACAGTGGATTGCATTAAATGAAGGTGTTGCTCAGATTGAGCTACGAGGCTATTTGGCAACACGTAATACCGTTGCACTGCGTTTCCCAATGAGTCCCGGAATTGTGGTGACTGACTCAAATGATCGGCAGTTTGCCGGATTAGAAGGGTTACAGTTGACCAGTAGTACGTTACAGTTGATTTCTACAACTGAAATTGACAGTCATGGCATCGATCAGATGAAGTCAACTGAAGTTCAATCTTTTGTTAAATTGACACGATCAATAGTTTTTGATGACCAATGGTATATCACCAATACAGTCAGACGGCTGGCACCTGAACAAGGGGTCATTAATGTCAGCTTACCGCTTTTACAGCATGAATTTCCGGTAGAAAAAATTCAAGTGAATGAGCAGGGTGAGGTGATGGTAAACCTTGGTCCAGATGAATATGAGTATACCTGGCGATCACGATTGGAGCGTGTTAATGAGTTAACCATCACTGCTGCCAAAAATGTTCACTACCTTGAGGAGTGGCGTTTGATGGCAGCGCCCCAGTGGCATATGGAAATTACAGGTATACCTTTAGTAGCAGAAGAGTCGATATTTACAGAGAGTGATGACTATTTTGTTCATATCTATTTGCCCAGGCCTAATGAATCAATTGATGTCAACATATCTCGTCCCGATGCGGTCACTGGATCAGTGTTGTCGGTGGATGCCATTGATAATCAGTATTCAGTAGGCAAGAGAACGACTAAAGTCGTCACTCAAATTAGATACCGAGCCACACAAGGTGGTCAGTTCGAAGTTGCCTTAGATCCTGAGGCCATAGTTAAATCAGTCAGTTTTGATGGTATTGAATCTAATTTGGCTAACGAAAATGGAGTAGTTAAAGTAGGTTATTTGCCTGGTAGTCATCAAGTTTCCATTGAGTGGCATGTTGATCAATCACTTACTATGATTCATGACACACCAACGCTCGAATTAGCAGGGGCTTATAGCAACCTTAACCAGACCATGACCCTACCACGTGACCGTTGGGTGTTGTATGGCTCTTCTGAGGGTGTTGGTCCAGCATTCTTGTACTGGGGAGAGTTGTTGGTGTTTGTTGTGTTGGCAGTATGGTTAAGTCGTGTTCGCTATTCGCCTTTGAATATTTGGCAATGGTTGGCTTTGGGTTGTGCTTTTGGTACTTTCTCATGGGAAGCTTTTACTGTGATAGTTGTTTGGTTGTTTTTTATTGGTTGGAGGCAGCAATTCAAAGGTTTTAATAATGGTCGTGCCAAAAGTATTTTGTTACAGTGGTTTAGCCTTTTATTTTCGATAGTTGCGCTTTCTGTATTGATTAGTGTGATGGCATACGGTTTATTATCGTATCCAGATATGGGAGTTACTGGAGCACAATCAACTGCCTATCAACTTCATTGGTATCTCGATGAAGGGGTTGGAGGCGTGCCAGCGATCACCTTGTTCAGTCTACATTTATGGTGGTATAAGTTGCTGATACTATTGTGGTCAATATGGGTTAGCTTTGCTTTATTGAACTGGTTGAAAGTTTTATTCCAGAGCTTTCAAACCGACCACTGGTGGCCAAAGTTTAAGCGCAAGAAACATAATGGTGAGAAAAATTAAATAAAAGCGTCGAATGATTTTGATAGGTGATTTGTCGCCATTATTTATACTGAATTAAGTAGACGAAAGTAAGGTATTTAGTCAGTCCTGAAAAAGACCAGGATGATCTCTTTCGTTTGATTTTCAGTTGACCGATATACCTACTTTTTACAATAGTTAAATTGAAAAAGCCAGTACAATGACTGGCTTGATCATAAACAAAATCATCATTGATCTAATCAGGATCAAAGCCATCGGTGAATATCAAGTCAGACGGTGACTCAAACGCACCGACATCACAAAGTGCAATGCCATCCCCATCTCCATCTAATGGCCTCTGTTTACCTGTTTGGTCGTTAGGACTATAACACACCGGCAATGAATCAAGGGCCGGCCCAGAAATATTCAACGCATGGGTCAAAGTGGGCCCACCATTATTCATTAAAATAGGATTGATAACAGTCGACAAATCACCTGAAGGAATAATATTGTTATTATTGATATCAAACCCGGTCACTCCAGCTGCCGCATTAACACCAAATAAGTTAAAATTATCAGAGATGTTATTGTTATTAATGATATTCAATATATTGACTTCAGAGCCAGCACCTTGTGAGATGGTATTGCCAGAAATGATATTGGCACCAATAATTAAATTGGTACCATTATCAAAAGCGATGCCACCACCTTCATTACCACTGTGATTCAGGACCACTGTACTCGATATAATATATGCAGCCGTCGTTGGCTGGAATAATACCCCGCCTCCGGGACCGCTGATGCTGGTATTACT
>JAUIGR010000068.1 GCA_030430025.1 Gammaproteobacteria bacterium | reverse complement strand
AAAGCAAGCAAAATTGGCTTATTTTGCTGTATATCGATCAGCCAACACACAATAATACATTCATAGTCGTCAGAGTGACAAATAACCTGGATAATTAGAACTGGGTTTTTCAGGGCTGACTAATTAGCTTTATGAATAGCTCGTTTATCAACATTCATTGCCGCCTCAAAGACTGCCTCAGAAAGGGTGGGATGAGCATGAACGATGCGAGATAAGTCTTCTGCACAACCCTTGAATTCCATGGTTACTACACATTCAGAGAGCAGGTCGGCAGCATTCGCTGAATAAATGTGTGCTCCCAAGAGCTCATCTGTTTCTTCGTGAGCCAGTAATTTAACCATTCCTGTCGGTTCGTTCATGGCGAGAGCACGGCCATTGGCTGCCATTGGGAATGTGCCTACTTTGTAGGGTACACCGGTTTCTTTCAATTGCTCTTCTGTTTTCCCGACCCAGGCTAATTCAGGTTCAGTGTAGATCACAAAGGGAATGGTATTAAAATCAACATGGCCATGTTGACCTGCAATGCGCTCAGCCACAGCTGAACCTTCTTCTGACCCTTTATGGGCCAACATTGGACCTCTCACGGCATCACCAATGGCCCAAACATTGGGCACTGAAGTTTGACAATCATCGTTGACATCAATTTGTCCCCGATCAGTCAGACTAACCCCACAGTCATCTGATAATAATCCTTCTGTTTCTGCTCGTCTGCCAACGGCAACTAGTAATTTGTCATAAACCTGGGTTGTTTGGTCACCATTGGTTTCATAAATCACTTCTACTTTGCCTTTTTTAACAGTTGCTGATTTAACAAAAGTCGATAATAAAATGTTTAGACCTTGTTTTTTAAATGTACGTGCTGCCATTTTGGCAATACCTTGGTCACAGGCTGTCAGGAAAGTGTCCATAGCTTCAAAGATCGTTACTTCAGAGCCTAAGCGATTCCACACACTACCTAATTCAAGGCCAATGACACCGGCACCAATTACACCCAGTTTGGTTGGGACTTCATTAATATCTAAGGCACCTGCATTATCGACAATATATTGATTATCAATCTCAACATTGGGAATAGATACGGGGACAGATCCTGAAGCTAAAATCACATGATTGGCTTGTACTACCTGAGTGCCTTCTTTATTAGTGATTTCTACTTGACGATCTTTCAATAATTTACCTGAGCCAGCAATATAACTGACTTTATTGGCTTTGAATAATTGTGAAATGCCGCCGGTGAGTTGTTTGACAATTTTATCTTTGCGATTGATCATGGCTTTAACATCAATACTTGGATTATCAAAGCTGATACCGTGAACATCGTAATGATGAGTCATCTGATCATAGTGCTTAGATGAATCCAACAAGGCTTTCGAAGGTATACATCCAACATTGAGACAAGTACCTCCTAAAGAATACTGACCGTCTTTACCTTGAAAACGGTCAACACAAAGTGTATTAAAACCTAATTGTGCACAGCGTATTGCCGCAACATAGCCAGCAGGTCCACCACCGATAACAACGACATCATATTGGTTACTCATATTGGGCTCCTTAAATGTTCAATAACAGGCGTGATGGGTCTTCCAAAGATTCCTTCAACTGGACCAAGAATTGAACAGCATCTTTACCATCAATGATTCTGTGATCATAAGTCAAAGCCAAATACATCATCGGACGGACAACAATGTCACCGTTGATTACAACAGGTCTTTCTTTGATGGTGTGCATGCCTAATATAGCACTTTGTGGCATGTTCAAAATGGGTGTTGACATTAACGACCCAAAAGTACCACCATTGGTGATAGTGAACGTACCACCTTGAAGATCTTCCATGGCAAGTTTACCTTGATTACCTGCAATGGCATAGTCACGGATGGCCATATCAATATCGGCTAATCCCATGGCATCGGTATTTTTTAAAACAGGAACAACCAAGCCTCGTTCTGTGGCCACAGCAATACCAATATTTTGCTGTCTATGATAAACTACATCTGTGCCTTCTACTGAGGCATTGATGATGGGAAACTTTTTCAAAGCTTCTGTAGCTGCTTTGACGAAGAATGACATCAGGCCCAGTTTAATACCATGCTTTTGTTGAAATTCTTCTTTGTACTTTTTACGGATGTCCATCACAGCTTTGAGGTCTACCTCATTAAAAGAGGTGAGCATTGCAGCTGTGGATTGTGCTTCAACCATGCGGTCCGCAATTCGTTGACGAAGTCGACTCATAGGTACACGTTCTTCCATGGGTGTATTAGCGACTGCTTGTACATCCGGTTTAGTGATTCGTCCTCCACGACCTGATCCGCTGACCTGGGAGGCGTCAATACTGTTTTCATGCATCATTTTACGTGCTGCAGGTCCTGCATTACCTGTATTGATGTCTGAAGCGGAGTTCGAAGCTGGTGGGGTAACAGGAGTAGGGCTGGCTGCAACTTTTGGAGCGACAGATTCAGTTTTCTCATCAGCTGGCACTTCTCCTTCTTCCACGACCGCCAATACTTGATTAGCCTGAACTACATCTCCGGACTCAACGGTAATTGACTTCAGTACACCATCAGCCGGAGCAGGAACTTCTAGAACCACTTTATCGGTTTCCAAATCCACCAAATTTTCATCACGACGGACAAATTCTCCAGGTTTTTTGTACCAAGTGGCTACCGTTGCATCTGTCACTGATTCAGGCAAAACGGGCACTTTTACTTCAATGCTCATATACTTTTACTCCGCGTCAATCGCCGAACCATGAGTACCATGGATGGCGTCTTTGATTAATTGTTGTTGTTCCTTAATATGTACTTGTAAAGCACCCACAGCAGGTGAAGGTGAGCCTTTTCTGCCTGCAAAATATAAGACCACTTTATTGTCAATACAATGCTGTAAATGATGTCTTATTTGGAACCAAGCACCTTGGTTAATAGGTTCTTCCTGGCACCAGATGACCTCTTTCAATTGGCTATAGCGAGCCAACTCTTTTTTCATTGCATCACGAGGAAAGGGATATAGTTGTTCTACTCTGGCAACACCGATGTTTTTGATGCCTTCTGTTTCCATTTGTTCAATGATGTCGTAGTAAACTTTACCAGAACAAAAGATCAGCCGTTTTGTTTTTTTGTGATCGACTCTTCGGTCAGGAATCACTTCCTGGAAACGGCCTGTTAATAGCTGCTCTTTCGAAGATGTGGCCATTTTATGTCGTAATAAACTTTTAGGCGTCATCACAATCAACGGCTTTCTGGCCTTCCTTTTCATTTGGCGTCTAATCATATGAAAGGTCTGTGCTGGTGTCGATGGCATACAAACTTGCATATTGTTTACCGCACACAATTGCAAAAAGCGCTCAAGACGTGCTGAAGAATGTTCAGGCCCTTGACCTTCGAAACCATGTGGTAAAAACATCACTAATCCACTCAACCGACCCCACTTAGCTTCCCCTGATGAAATGAACTGATCTATCACTACCTGTGCACCATTGGCAAAGTCACCAAACTGAGCCTCCCAGATTACCAAAGCATTGGGTTCTGAGGTGGCATATCCATATTCAAATCCTAGAACAGCTTCTTCTGATAAAACTGAATTGATGATCTCAATGTTATTGTTTTTTCCTTCTAGTTGTTCAAGTGGTGTGTAATTTTCATTGATGCCGATGTTGTGCACCACCGCATGACGGTGGAAAAATGTACCACGTTGGGAATCTTGACCATCAATTCTTATTTGGTAACCATCATCGAGTATGGCAGCATAAGCCATGGTTTCAGCAAATCCCCAATCTAATGGTTGCTCACCATTCATCATTTTGATGCGGTCTTGATTGATTTTGTTGACCCTGGGGTGTGGTTTTAAATCATCAGGCATGCTGGTGATGATTACACCGTATTTATTAAAGTTGGTTTCACTGATACTGGTATCAACAATTTCTGTTAGGTCACCTTCAAGATGTGTACTCCAGTCAACGGCATATTTATCATTTTTATGAGTGGGTCCAAATTCGACAATGTCTTCTTTATTGTCAAGTTTATGCCGATAGGTATCAATCAATGAGTCTGCATATTGATCATTGATGATACCAGCGTCTTCTAATTGTTTGGCATAAAGTGCTCTGGGGGATTGATGTGCTTTAATCAATCGATACATATGAGGCTGTGTCGCAGAAGGTTCATCTGCCTCATTGTGCCCATGTTTTCGGTAACAAACCAAATCGACCACTACATCCTGACCAAAAGTTTGTCTGTAATCAGCTGCTGCTTGTGTGGCAAAAACCACAGCTTCTGGATCATCGCCGTTGACATGAAAAATAGGTGCTTGCACCATTTTTGCCACTTCTGTACAGTACAAACCAGCTTTTTTATCTAGAGCGTGAGTGGTCGTAAAACCGATTTGGTTATTGATGACGATGTGGATAGTGCCGCCAACATCATATCCATCTACCATGGCCATATTAAAACATTCCATATTGACACCTTGTGCCTCAAATGCAGCATCTCCATGAATGAGAATAGGTACCACAACATTTTTATCTGTGTCCTTGCGTCTGACCTGTCGTGACCGAGCTGATCCTAAAACCACTGGATTGATGATTTCAAGGTGTGATGGATTGAAAGCCAATGCTAAATGAACATCTCCACCTTCAGTAGGAACATCAGATGAATAACCTTTGTGATACTTCACATCGCCAGAATTAATATTATCGAGTTCATCGGCTTTGACGCCCTCAAATTCATCGAATAACTTAGCTGGTGATTTACCCAAGATGTTGACTAACACATTCAGTCGACCTCTGTGTGCCATACCAATGATCAGTTCTTTTGTCCCTTGGTTACCGAGGTGTTTAATAAGGAATCGCAATTGAGGAATTAGGGCATCACCACCTTCCAAAGAAAAACGTTTTTGACCGACATATTTGGTGTGTAAGTACCGCTCCAATCCTTCAGCATGAGTGAGTTCTTGCAGCATGTTTTTTCTTTCTTGATCAGAGAAAGGAAAGGCACCGCCATGTTTTTCCAAACGTTGTTGTAACCATTCTCGTTTTTTGATGTCGACAATGTGCATGTATTCCACACCAATGTGCTGACAATAGATATTATTTAAAGTGGCAATAATGTCTTTTAGCACCATTTGATCAGGAGCAACCATAGACCCTGTATCAAAACTAGATGATAAATCTTGTTCTGACAAGTCGTGAAATGATATATCAAGATCAGGTGTTTCAGGCCTTTTTGAATAATTCAATGGGTCAAGCTTTGCTTTTTGATGCCCCCTGACTCGAAAAGAGTTAATGAGACGCAAGACAGCCGCTTGTTTATGCTGATGTGCTGCATCACCAGATATAATGGGTCCTGAAGCAGGTAGACGCCCAGCCAGTTCAAATTTTTCAATGATTGGAAGGTGACGAACATCACCTTGGCCATTGTCGATGTTTTTGAACAACAACCGAATTTCATCGGGTACGGATTGTGGGTCTTCGAGGTATTGGTCGTAATAGCTTTCCAACCATGCCGAATTGGTGCCAAAAAAAGGCGCCGATTGGTGTTTTTCTTTGATCCAGCTACTCAAGGGAGCTCTCGGTTTTTAAATAAAACGCGTATTATACCTAAACAATAAGCTGGTCAAAGGGTAGCAGGTGAAAAAAGTGGAAAATTTGATTCATAGTGCTGATGGAATGTTATAGGAGTAGGGCTGATCGCTTAAATTAAGTACTCCAAAGCCAATAATTGTTGAATCAATTTACTTTTTGAGTCTGAAATAATCTCTTGATGGCAAATGGATTTGATTTCATCAGTACAGCCTTCAAAAGAATCTCCATTAACAAATAGTATCGATTGATCGTGCTGCTGTATATATTGAAAATTAAAAAAAGGGTTTTTACGCAAACTGTTGTTTTGATTTGGTAATGGTGTGACATAATCAAGTTGTCGATATTGACTAAAAAAATGGCCAAAAAGAGATGTCCATTCGTCATCGTCTAATTGGAGTGCGTTTTCTACTTGTTTTTTAAAACGGATCACGTCTTGGTTATCAAATGCAAAGGGGTTGTCAATCGTTCCCTGGTCTTTAAATCGATTGCTCTCCTCACATTTTTGTGTAATCCATTCCGCAAATGCCATCACCATTTCTGCTTCGGAGGGTGCACGCATACCTATCGAGCAAGTCATGCAATCATCTGAGGTAGATATGCCGTGATGGGCTATTTCTGGAGGTAAATAAAGAACATCGCCTGCTTTCAGTTCATGCGTGTTTTTTGCTTGATAGTCTGCCAGTACTGATAGCTCACTACCAGTGACAAAGCTGGCATTTTTAGAAACAGGAGTGTCATCGTATGACCACAATCGCGTACCTTTAATCTGAATCAGAAATACATCGTAATGGTCAATATGGGCCCCTACGGAAGCACCAGTTGGAGCAAAAGATACCATTAAATCATCTAATCGCCACGATTTAATGAAAGGAAAAGATTGAAGTATTTGTTTCGTCTCAGGGCGCCATTTTTCAATGTCTGATACCAGCAGTGTAGGGTAGCAGCCTAAAACGTCATTCCAAGCTGTTGGTTCATCATAAATGGCTTGGTAATGAATGCTGTCTTTTGTGAAAACAATACGTGACTGCACGTCAGCTTGCGAAGCAATATCGAATAAATCCTGCATTGTTGGTAAACAGGATAAATTCAGCTCAGTGTTTTTAAATAGGTATGGACGTTTTTGCCAGTGGTGTTTGAGAAATGTTTCCATTGATATTGTTTGATTGGCAAACAACGCAGTTTCATTCATCGATTAAACCTTTTTGGCTTGTGATGCTGCATTTCCAAGATAATTCGCTGGTGTCATCTGCAGTAATCGTTCTTTGGCATCGGCTGGAATATCTAATTTTTTAATAAAAGTCTGGATTTGTTGTTGATTGACTTTTTGTCCTCTTGTCAGTTCTTTCAGTTTTTCATAAGGGTTATCGATACCATAACGTCGCATGACTGTTTGTATTGGTTCGGCCAGTAGTTCCCAGTTATTGTTAAGGTCTTCAAATAATGTTTTTTCTGAAATAGCTAACTTGTTTATGCCTTTTATCAGCGAAGACCAAGCGATGACACAATAGCCAAAAGCAGACCCCAAAGCACGTAATACTGTTGAATCTGTTAGATCTCGTTGCCATCTGGAGACAGGTAACTTTTCTGCTAAGTGTTGTAGTGTGGCATTAGCCAAACCAAGATTACCCTCGGCATTCTCGAAATCAATTGGGTTAACTTTATGGGGCATGGTTGATGAGCCAATTTCTCCAGCGACTGTTTTTTGTGTGAAATAGCCGTTGGAAATATAACCCCAAACATCACGAGAAAAATCTATGAGAATGACATTGAGTCTGATCACATTATGACAAATCTCAGCGACAAAATCATGAGGTTCTATTTGTGTTGTAAAAGGGTGAAAAGTTAAACCTAACTGGCTAATAAATGATTCAGAAACCTGGGGCCAATCAAGTTCAGGATAAGCACTGTAATGAGCATTGAAGTTACCTACGGCGCCATTTAATTTACCAAATAATGGAGTCTGTTCAAGCTGTTTTAGCTGGTATTTTAATCGAAAGACTACATTTGCGAACTCCTTACCCATAGTAGAAGGTGAAGCCGGTTGACCATGGGTTTTTGACATCATAGGGGTATCAGCAAATTCTATCGCCATTGCTGATAAAGTGCTGATAATACTTTCAAGCATAGGTATGAAAAGTTCTTTTCTTGCCTGTTTAAGCATCAAAGCATAAGACAGGTTGTTGATGTCCTCAGACGTGCAGGCAAAGTGTACAAATTCTTTGATGTTACTGAGCTCTATATCGGCATCTAACTGATTTTTGATGTAGTATTCAACCGCTTTGACATCGTGATTGGTAGTTGCTTCGATGTCTTTAACCTGCTGTGCTTGTTCTAGCTGAAAGTTATCATAAATGGATAAGATCCAAGCTTGTTGTTCTTCAGAAAATGCTGGGACTTCTTTAATTTCGGTTTGTTGACTCAGGTGAATTAGCCATTTTAATTCCACCAATATTCGGTATTTAATTAACCCATATTCAGAAAAAATATTCGCCAAATGTTTAGTTTTACTGTGATAGCGGCCATCTATAGAAGTGATGGCTGTCAAGGGTGAAAGTGACATATGACTGTTGTATCAATGGGAAGACAGCATTATAAAGTTTCAATCGTACTAAAACAATCTTTGCCTTTTTAATCTCCCAGCTGAATGAAGGTTCTCGTATTCGATATTTATTAAAGATGTCAATACGTGACACATGACACTGTTACAAATATCAAGAATGGATAGCATAAAGTGCTTACGATAAAAATAGTTTTAACAAGAAATGCAAACATTCGATTTTAGCGTGTCAAATCCGTATAATTTCCGTTCTTTTGAAATTTGACTGTATATTATGACCGATGATCGCATAGAAAAAGACAGTATGGGCGAATTGAAAGTGCCTATTGACGCATTGTATGGCGCACAAACCCAGCGCGCAATTAACAACTTCCCAATCAGTGGTTTAATGATGCCTCGTGAATTTATCCGTGCGTTGGGTCTGATTAAAGCAACTACAGCAGAAGCTAATTATGCATTGGGTTATATGGATGAAGCTATTTACAAAGCGATCGAATCTGCGGCGAATCAAGTACAAAATGGTGATGTTGATAGTCATTTCCCTATTGATGTTTTTCAGACGGGATCTGGTACCAGTTCAAATATGAACTGTAATGAAGTCATTTCTCATCTGGCCTCGACTGAACATCTGAAAATACATCCGAATGATCATGTCAATATGGGACAGAGTTCAAATGACGTAATTCCTACTGCCATTGCAGTCAGTTGTACTTTAAATGTGACACAACAGTTGATCCCTGCTTTAGCTTATTTGGTTAATGTCTGCCGACAAAAAGCATCAGAGGTTCAAGGTATTGTTAAAACAGGCCGTACTCATTTGATGGATGCCATGCCTGTGACATTTTCACAAGAATTGAATACTTGGGCATCTTGTCTAGAATCCAATGTGGCACGACTTGAGGATACATTGTCACGAGTTTCTGATTTACCACAAGGCGGCACAGCAGTAGGTACTGGTATTAATGCAGATCAACGCTTTGGTTCGCTATTTGCAGAAAAATTAATGGACAGAACGGGTGTGCCTTTTAGTTCTATGAGTAACAAATTTGATGGCATCAGCACTCAGGATCACATAGTAGAACTTTCGGGACAGCTAAAGACAGTCGCTACTACTTTAATGAAGATATCCAACGATTTGCGCTGGATGAACTCTGGGCCATTGGCAGGCTTGGCAGAAATTGAACTGCCTGCATTACAGCCAGGCAGCTCTATCATGCCTGGAAAAGTGAATCCTGTTATTCCAGAAGCTGTCGCCATGGTATGTGCTCAAGTATTTGGTAATGACACCACAATTGCTATGGCTGGACAGTCTGGAAATTTTCAATTGAATGTGATGTTACCTGTTATTGCTTATAATGCGCTACAGAGTATACATATCTTGTCAACAGCATCGGTTCAGTTGGCAGATCAAGCAATTGCTGGATTTATTGTGAATGAGGCAGTAGTTGCGGAAAATGTGGGACGCAATCCAATCTTAGTTACTGCTTTGAATCCAGTCATTGGATATGAGTTGGGTGCTAAAATTGCTAAGCAAGCTTATCAAGAGAAAAGATCAGTACTAGATGTGACACTGGAAAACACAGATTTGAGTGAATCCGAAATTAAAACCATTTTGGATCCTATTAAGTTAACGACTGGGGGAGTTGAAGAGCAATTATGAAAAAAGTTACTGTAATTATATCGATATTATTCATGTCAATGGCTGCCTTGGCTCAATTGCCTTCATGGGGTATGACCCAGCAGCAATATAGAATGCCCAACCATAAAACGAAGTTGGCGGAGATTGGTGCACAAGCAGCAGAGCATAATTGGCAGTTGAAAATTACAGCTCCTAAGGATTGGCATAACGAAATCAGATCCGGGTTGACACAAGATGGAGCCATTAATGTGATGATGGTAGTGCAAGACTCTTTGCATAACAGTATCAGTATCATTGCATCAGAGGCCAAGCAAATGGGTAGAACAGTCAACCCCGTATCACAGCAAATGGTAAAAAAACAAGCGGTTGTTAATGATGAGATTGAAATTGACACCACAGTTGAACGCCCTGATTTTGATGAAGAGTTCAGTACAGATAAACCTGCTCTGGCTGAGGTTGAATTAGATATGGAATTGTTGCAACCAAACCATCAAAACGACAAAAAAGAAGAAACGAACACAATTAAACCAGTTGAAGCTGAAACTCCCTCTAAAGAACTGGAAACTACCCAAACTGAAATTCAACCGAAAAAAGATACAGAAGAAACAATTGTCAGCTCATCAGTTGCTACTATGGATTTGGAAGACACTAAAAATTATTTACGAAAACGTTATGCAAAAAACAGAAGGGTTGATAATAGTTTACCTTATTCAAGCATTGAACCAGAGGATGAACTATATATGAAAGATGGTTTGGTACTGGTAGTTAGAGAAAACAACAATCGTCCCTTTTACTATTGGATGAATGAATTATTCGATCCACAGTCTCATAATCTAAAGAACACCTCTCATGAAAAGTTCACAAAAATAAATTCAGATACGGAAAATAATGAAACAACCTCTGCTGTTGAATCTAAAGTAGTTAAAACAATGAATCAGACAGCAGAAAACAGACCACCCAGGACTCACAAAACTTTAGACTTTAAAGCGATTATAGGACATTCTGATGATCAAAGCATATTGAAAAAAAAGCATACAAAAAATAAAGGAGTTAGGCTGAGTATTAAACCTTCAGAACTACAAAAAGGTGACAAACTGTTTGTCCAGAATGAAACAGTATTAGTGATCAGGCAATGGAGTGATACTAACATTCTGTATTTCTGGCTAGAAGGGGATACATCACTTATTAAGAGTGCAGCACTGGAAAGCGAAAACGAATTTATTATTAATTAGTCGAACCTGAAAAATGCATAAGTTATTGTTGTATAAGATAAATTTACTACAATCTCCATATTTTTTCGGCCAGAAAACAAGTGTTTCAATGCTTTTTTCCGGTCGACGGTGTGGCACAAGGACGTGCCACCTTGAGCCGTTAGGCTCAAGTA
>JAUIGR010000012.1 GCA_030430025.1 Gammaproteobacteria bacterium | reverse complement strand
AAGCTCTGCTGAATCCAAAAATATTTCATTTCAAACCTATGTAAACATTAGACCTTAACCGCCTGATTGAATCTGAGTCGATCAGGCGGCGTTTGTAAGCTTATTGAACTTCGTTTGTGTTTGAAATACAGTCTAGATAGTCTAGATAGTCTAGATAGTCTCTTAAATTCGGTTTTCCAGAACCATCCCCAGTACTTTTGTTTCCAGAACCGTCCCCTGTGCTTTTATTGCTGAAGTCTTCCCCTAAGCTACCAAGCATGTGTTCGCATGAATAGGTATTTGACTCGCTACTTGATGGTTCCCCTGACCCATCCCCTGTGCTTGCATATAATGTTGTGTTAAAGAAAATTAAAAAAAAATAGCTGTTGTTAGTTTTGTTTTCATTTTATTACCTATATTTTGTTGTTGAAATAAAATGCAGAAAAACCTAGCTCCTGTCCAAGTTTCTCTACTTGCTTAATAGCGAACTCATCCGTGACTTCGTTTGCATCGATTAATTCCTGACATTCTTTATACGCCTTTTCCAAAATCGATTTGACTCCTTTTTCTACCACGTCATATTTTTCAGGGGGAACCCTGTCTGACATTAAACTACGTTGATATTTCTCTTTACCAGCCTCAGCATTCAAATTATGAATGAGCGTCTTTGATGCTCTGTAAGTCAAATCACAAAACAATTGGATGATTTTTTCTGGAGTATTAACAAATGTTTGGGGGTTTGGTGATATGTATCTGATGTGATTTTCATCTACATATTCAACAAAGCCTCTATTTATAAGACTATCTAACATCATTTTTGATGTAAGCATGGTGCTTGCATCAAGATTGTTAAAAATCGTAGTAAAGGAATGTTTGTGCCTTTTAATTGGTATTATTTTTTCGGGATTGTTCTTTGTAACAAACTTAATTCTTTCTAATATTCTGTTGTAAAGATTCTTTTCACTATTGCTTGATCGTTTTAGCTCACCCTTGAAATACTGAGTGATTTGATATTTTGTAAAGCCAGTCTTTAATTGAACTTCACCTTTGTTTTCTACTTTATTCGCTGCATGATTTAGATAATTTAAAATGAAATCATCAACGAAATTTTGCCCGTCTATTTCTAGTTCAAAAAACAACTCTGAAATGCCTAAATAAAAACTAGCAGCCACGTCTCTTGAGCCAAGGGCGTTCACCAGTTTGTTTTTGATGCTTTCCATTTATGTGTCCGAAAAAGGAGATAGTTTATCATAAACCCTGTTGCTGCCTGACTTTGTTGATAGTTAATAAGTCAGTCTTATGTGCGAGATTAGGGGTTCGAAGTCCAAATTGCAGACCAACCACGCTAAGGATTAAATTAATATGCTTTCAGTATCCAACACCATTTCTACCTGCAACAGCCCTTCGCTTTGATCACTTGGGGCCTTCTTGATCTCAAACCACTGCTCAAGTTTCTCAGATGAATTGATCCAATACTCAATCACATCAGCACTCCAGTGATAATTCATGCGATCACCTGTATACTCAAGACTCATGGGTTTTTCAAACCTCAAAGCCTCTTCACTGTGTGCATGGGCCACTGAATCCAACCTCAAAGAGATGTGGCAATCTTCATCCGGCTTATCAGGTGATAATGTGGTCATACCATCATGACCATAGTCAATAACCCACCCATGGGTTCGGTTGGCAGATCGATACGAACCTGTATCGGTGCCATAGGTTTTGTATTGGCCCTTGGTTATTTGAGTCTTGATGCCTTGCCATTCGGTGCAGGTGAGTCCTTCTGGGGGTTGTTCTGCATAAGACTGACCCTAAAGAGTCATCAGCAATGTCAGGAGTAATAAAGGTTTGTTGTTAACCTATGGTTAAGTCCTCACACTCAAATACTAATGACAGTTCAACAAAAACTGCATATACATGATCACTAAATGATCAAATGAACATAAACAACACTTTTTTTACCTTCAGCAACAGGACTTTTACCTGCAAGATCAGTGTCGCTTTTCCCATCGCACTTCAGATTAGATGTAAAAAGTTGACGGTTTACGTAACTATGTGGTCACTAGGCCTAGAAGAAATAACTCATTAATGGAGGTGTCATAAAGTCACAGTCCACTCAATGAGCGCCTTTTTTCATTTGTCGATAGAGAAATCGATTTGGATGAATAGCTCGTAACAAAGGCACCTCCAGTGGTAACGGTCTACCCAATATCATATCCACTAAAGTTTGTGCTAAAAGTGGCGCTGATGTAAATCCTCTTGAACCCAAACCAGTGAGCACATATAAATTATCAATCACTTTGGCCTCCGGATATTGATGCCAATGTCGTCCATGGTGTAAATCAGCATAATCTCGTTTAAATGCTTTTTCGTTAACCAATGGGCCACACAATGGTAGGTGGTCTGGTGTGGTTGCTCTGATTCCGGCATGTCCACTGACCACTTCATGTCCTGAAAAACTGACACCCGCAACACCTGTCCATAACTCTAAATTCCGTTGTGCATGATCAGGCGACAATATCGCTTCTTGTTGCCACTGACTCTCAGGCAGATGATCAAAACTGGCACCCAACAAATATTGAGAGTCCGATAAAGGAATAATATAACCATTGGCATTGATCGCTTGATTCTCAACAGGCTGACCGGGACAACTCAAGATACTGGTTTGACCATGTCTTGCCGATAATGGTAATTCAGGCAGACCTTGAATAGCACGACTCCCTATCCCTGCTGCCAAAATCAAAACCCGTGCCTTTTGAATCAAATGATCGCTTTCATCAAAAAGTAACCAATAGCCATGATTTTGTTCAACTCTTTCAACATTCTTGTGTATCCAAGGTAGATTGACTGATATCCAATCACACTTCAATTGTTGTGTATCTAGCCAACCCGCACTGGGATAGTGAACGCCTTTTTCTGACCAATTCAGCAAGTCATCAGGCCAACGATGTAACTTTAACCGCCTCATCCATTGCTTTTTTTTATCTGAGCAGACAAGTTCTAAAACACCTTGTTGATGGAAATGTGTGACTTGATACTGCTTCAAAGCAAAATCAAAAGCCCGCCAATACAATAACGACTCTAATGAAGGTTGTGCCGTTAACATCGGCATCACTAATCCAGCTTGGTTGCCTGATGCAGCACTCATAACCGGAGTGTTTGAAATCAATGTCACTCGCTTCCCTACTTTTTGAAAAGCATGAAACAAAGATAATCCAGCAATCCCTGACCCAATAATACTGATATCACAAGAAATCTTGGCCTTGTTTAAAGGGGCCCATGGCTGCTTATCATGAGGCAAAATGCATGATGAATCATCATATTGAGCGATAATCATTTCACGTTTGCGCACAAACCCTTGACGTTTGGTAACTGCAAATCCTGCGGCTACCAAACACTTACGCACTGCTGATGCAGCAGTGAATGTCGCTACTGTGGTACCAGGCCCTGAACAACGACTCATTTGTTCAAACATGGCCATTGTCCACATACCTGGGTTTTTTTTAGGATCAAAACCATCCAAATACCAAGCATCCACCTTAAGATCCATGACTCTGATAGACTCAAGGCAATCACCAAACACCAGAGTCAGTGTCACATCATCATACAGTTCAATCCGATGAATACCAGCTCGACGTGATGGCCAAGTAGCACATAGTCGTTGGCCTAATGTAGCAAACTCAGGTAACTGTTGATAAAAAAAATTTAGCTGTTCAACGGTGAACGGATACAGTTCAAAACTGATAAAATGCAGGTGTTGAGGTTTTTGTTGACACTTTCGCCAAGCTTTCAAGGTAACCGCTAAATTTAAACCACTCCCAAAACCCGTCTCAGCAACCACGAAATGATCTGCATCATGTTGCTGCCAGCGCTGTTCAAGCTGATTACCTTCAATAAAAACATACCGCGACTCATCTTCACCACAGCCAGGTAAAAAATAAACATCATCAAATGTCAATGACCGCCAACCGCCTTCTTCAGACAAAGCAGGTTCAGGTGCCAAATCATAACTTAACGGTTTCATCAGGTCATTCTATCTTAGTCCAGCCAGTTCAATGAGACATATTAAATAGTCAGTCCTGAAAAAGTCCTTCCTGGTCTTTTTCACGTTAGCCTGAGAGCCGCATGGAAGCGGCGAATAAAAAAGCATTAAAGCACTTAGTTTCCTGGTTGAAAAACATATAGCTAATGGAAAAATACATTATATAACAATAGCTTATAAATTTTTCAGAATCGACTAGATAATCAAGCAGAATGTGCCGGAAAAGGCAGTACATCACTTACCGTATTCACTTCCAGTAAATTCATCAGTAATCGATCCAACCCCAACGCTACTCCTGAACAAGCAGGTAATCCAGCGCCCATAGCATCTAACAAGTGCTGATCAAAAGGCAGTACTTTTTTACCGATTTTTTTACGCGTTTCATTATCACATATAAAACGAGTCATTTGTTCATTCATATCCGTGAGTTCTTGATAACCATTAGCTAGCTCTATGCCCTGCCACATCAATTCAAACCGCAAACATGTTTGGTTATCTTCGGGATTGATTTGTGCTAACGCTGCCTGTGAGGCTGGAAAGTGGTACACAAAAATCAGTTCATCCTTAGGTAGTTGAGTTGAAATAACCACCCCAAACAAAAAATCCAATGCTTGATCAAAAGTCAGCCTATCACCATAATAACCTTTTTCCTGACATAACGAATTTAATTCGTCCCGTCCCAGTTGCAAAGGATCGATTGACAAATATTGCTGGTAAAGTAATCGATAACTGATTCGCGTGACTTGTGCTTTTGGGTGATCATAAAGAGCTAATAAATGTAACATTAATTCAGCAACTTCATTCATCAGATCAGCTAAGCTGAAATCTAGACGATACCACTCAAGCATAGAAAACTCAGGGTTGTGTCTGCCAGATTGCTCTCCTTGACGAAACACTTTGGCTATTTCAAATAAATCACCAAAACCCGAAGCTAACAATCTTTTATGAAAAAATTCAGGTGATGTTCTTAAATAGGCCTTATCGTGCGCATCACTGATCCCTTGTGTCGAAAATACATCAATCTGAACATCAGTATTAGCATATGAAGACATCACAGGCGTCTCCACTTCCAAGACATTTCGTTCTCTAAAGAATGTCCTGATATATTGATATAAAAATGCCCGTTGTCGCAATGCAGACAACGGGCATTGGGTTGACCAGCTCGGCCTCATACTATTTTTTTACACGACTGACATACTCACCTGAACGGGTATCAACTTTAATGACCTCACCTTCAGGAACAAACAAAGGTACCTGGACTACAGCACCAGTTTCCAAAGTAGCAGGTTTAGAACCTCCGCCTGAAGTATCACCACGGACACCCGGATCTGTTTCGGTAATTTTCAACTCAACAAAATTAGGCGGTTCAATAGTCAAAGGCGCATTATTCCACAACACAACAGTACAAATATCTTCCTCTTTTAACCATTTCACACAATCTTCAACGGCAGCAAACGGCGCTTCAAACTGTTCATAGCTACTTGGATCCATAAAGTGATAAAACTCACCATCAGTATACAAATACTGCATCGCCGTTTCCATGACATCCGCTCCATCGACCTTTTCACCTGACTTGAATGTTTTTTCAATGGTGCGACCTGTTTTTAAATTTTTAATTTTGACCCGATTGAATGCCTGTCCTTTACCTGGCTTAACGATCTCATTTTCAACAATATTGTAAGGATCTCCATCTAACAATATTTTTAAACCATTTTTGAATTGGCTGGTGCTGTAAGTCGACATAAACTCAATATCCCAAAAATTTCAACCGCGGCATTATAACACGAGCACATGATAGAATACCCCGCTTTAAAGGCTCCTACTAAAAAAATGACTGGATGGCGAGAAGACCTAAAAAATGCCATAAAAGGCTGTAATCATGAACATATCAAAAAACACTATTCAATGGATTCGTCAGCACAAGAACTATTCCCCACTGTTATTTCTGATAACCAATTAGCAAAGATCGACTGGGAAAATCCAACCGACCCATTGATGAAACAATTCATACCTCATCCAGATGAAAATCTTGAGTCTCCTAACTTTATTAAAGATCCTGTGGGTGATACGCAAGCCAGCAAAAACAACGGAATTATTGATAAATACAAAGGCAGAGTATTACTTATTGCCAGTGGTTCATGCGCAGTTAACTGTCGTTATTGTTTTAGAAGACACTTCAACTACAAAACAAATTTTGCGCCAAGAAATAACTGGCAATCTGCAGTCCAATACATCACCAGCAATCCCAGCATTCATGAAGTGATACTCAGCGGTGGAGACCCCTTAACATTAGACACAACTACGCTGCAGTCGTTATCCCAACAGCTGGAATCAATCGAACATGTCACCACATTGCGAATCCATAGCCGCATTCCCTGTGTTTTACCCAATAGAATTGATTCAACTTTTTTACAATGGTTAGATAGTTCTCAACTTAACATAGTTATGGTGCTACACATCAACCACATTCAAGAACTCAATGAACAAGCTAAACAAGCCATATTCAAGCTCAATCAAACAAATATTACTTTACTCAATCAGTCGGTATTACTGAAAGATGTTAATGACAACACCGATGCCTTGGTATCTTTGAGCCACCAGCTGTTCTCACTTAAAATACTACCTTATTATCTACATCTTTTTGATCGAACACAAAACGCCAGCCACTTTGAAGTCCCATACAAACAGGCAGTCAAACTTCACAAGGACATGATGGAACAACTCCCTGGATATCTAGTCCCTAAATTGGTCAAGGAACAAGCAGGCCACACAAGTAAAACTTGGATCAATCAGTGACCGCTGTTTGATGCTGATCGAAAGCTTGTAGCGCCTCTATTCCATATACCACCGAAGGACCTCCACCCATGAGGACAGCAATAGAAACAGTTTCTGCAATTTCTTCCTTACTAGCGCCTTGTTTTAAAGCATCATGAACATGATAAGTGATACAACCATCGCATCGCACAGTAATGGCGATTCCTAAAGCCATCAGTTCCTTAGTCTTGGCATCCAAAGCGCCTGATTTAATACTGGCTTCATGCAGTGCACCAAACCCCTGCATCACCTCAGGCATAAGCAATCCCAACTTCTCCATCCACTGGCTCAATTCTTCATAATGTTTAAGATAATTTTTCATCCAAGACTCCTAAAAAAATAACTTAAACGTTACCACTATTACCTGTGTTGATCAATCAAAATTGGGTTGCCATCCGGGTCTTTTAACATCAAACTTGCTGGCCCCTTGCTGTTGGCGTCAGCTTCCACCATCAATGCCATTGATTGTGATTTCAGTTTCTCTTGGATATCTCGAACATCATCGAAATCATCCAACTCATTGCATTGTGCGTCCCAACCAGGATTGAAGGTCAGGGTATTTGTGTCAAACATGTCCTGAAACAACCCAATGGTGGTATCACCATTACGTAAAATCAACCAGTTTTGCGCCAATTCTCCACCAACAACCTGAAAACCAAGCTTCTGATAAAAATCTTTCGATTGATTGATATCTTTAACTGATAAACTCAATGAAAACGCACCTAATTTCATAAAACACCTCTCTAATTAAGTGGATGATGATTAAGACAAGCCCACAGAGGATTTATTCAACACCAACAAATTCTCATGCCAAGACTCACAATACAGACAGATTACTTTTCTTTCTGACAAAAAGCCACCAGTTCCGGAAAAAAACACAAAAAATCGGTTTCAATCTCAGTATAAAAGGCTCGAATATTTGACTCATAATCTGAAGCCCGTTCACGTCTTCTTAATCGGGTAGACAATCGGTGATCCATTCGTTCTAATGTAGCAACTAATCCTGCTAAAGTACCATAGGTTCCCAAACGATCCGACAGCACCAAATCAGTAACAAATGATCTGGCACGATAGGGAAAGTGTTGTGAAGCCAACAATGCATTGCGGTTAAATTGAACGATGTAATCAACAAGTGATACAACACAAAACTGTTGCCAGTGCCGAGCAAGAAAATGGTCATAAACGATATCGGCCACCACTGCCCGTAACCGACCTACGTAGCCTAACCTTTTGATTGTTTTCTGAAAAACAGCATGGGCATCAGTGAATCGATCAATAGATTTATGCAACGACATACCTGCCAATAGACTTTTATCAGCCCCTGACCAGGCACGACCTCTGAGCGGATCAGCCAACAAATTACCTAACTGGTGATGAATATCATCACCCGATAATAATATGTGCGCCAACCAATTCATATTTTATGATTCACTCTTTGGCACCAAATGCCAAGCCTTTTCAATGGCTGGACACTTATGTTTCAAACCTCCAGGAACAACGACTTCATCAAGAATATTCAAATCATAGGAACCACTATAAAGCCGCTCTATTTCTTCAGAACAAACGGCAAAAGGAGGACCCGCCATGTGCTCTTGCGGATATTCAAAAGTAATCAATATTTGTGGAGCTCCAGCACTGATCTCAAGCAAATGGACACTGTACTCCTTTCTCATGACTTCAGGCAGAGCCACCAATGCCGCTCGATCAAAAGTCCCTTTCACAGAACCCAACAAACCTTTATCGACCTTAAAAAAATCACCAACGATCACCTCCAGATTAATGCTTTGAAGACACAACAACCCATCTTTCATTAGTTCCTTTGGCTCAATCATCAAACGGCCAAACAATTTCCTGGCTGCCTGCTCATTCAATTCGGAACCAACCACGTGATAACCTTGGGATAATAACCAATCAATATCACGTGTTTTTCCACAAAGAGGCACGAATACTCGATCACCTGGTTGTAACTTCATCAAAAACCAAAAAGAAATCAACCAAGGGTTAGGTGCTGACTGATGAAAGCCAATGTCATTGTTGTTCCATTTGTCATGCCAAAACTGATGATCCATAATCCAAACGAGTATTTATTAATTGAAAATCATCATAGCCCAAATATTTCATCAATCAATGGCTTTTTTGCAGAATAATGACCAAGCAAGTTGTTCAAACAGCACTCCAACCACAGTCATTTTTTCAAAAAACCATTGAGGGATCATTTGGTTTTATCATTAAACGTACCCACCCTATCATGCGATGTCATTTTAATTGCTTTATCTTTGGGAGCATTTCTTCCTTCATAACGATAAGTCAACTTGGTATCATTGAGTTTGGTGAAAATAATCGTTGTACTTTGTTGCGACTATAGAGACATGAATCTGAGGCCTATGTGGGGCTAATGGCCGAGTTGAGTTGCAAATTGTACATGAATCACGGTGCTTGCTCCTTTGTTAATGGATAATTTGTCGGCTCGAACGATTTTGTTCTGAAGGCGCTATAAACTGCAGTTTTGGAGTGGAGTGGTTTGATTTGTGGTAGCGTAGCGTTAAACCACAAAACGAACCGCGGGAAAGATGCCAGTTTGATAGCCTTGTTAGCACTTTGACTCATCATATTCTGGATATTGCTCTGGATTTTCACCAACCGAATTAATCACTCTAGGATACTTAACGCTGCTCTCTTCAGTTTTTCGTTTTCTTGATTTTTTTATTTGAAATAACCAGCTATCACCAAAATCGAATAAATAGTAGAGCTTATATCCAGTGATTGGGTATATCTCATTTAATTTCATTTTTGTAGATACGGTACTTGAATTATTTCTTGGATTTTTACCAATATAAAATTCATATAGGTGATCATCATCAAAATCGACAATTTTCTGAATAAATGTATGTAGTTGTTTAAGGGTAAAGTTTTCCCTCACCTCAATTTCTCTAATCCAAGGTTCATCTTCATCGTCATAAGGAAATGAAATTTCTAAAGTATATATTTCCACAATATCCTCGGTTTTATCTATTTTTCTTATTACTGAGTGCTAACGAGCCCCGCTGAACAGCAGCGTGGCCTGGGTTAAAATTTTGATTTTAGCACAGGACATGTCTGCTGGTTCAGGTTGTTACGGAGCGCTTGCGCGATGGGGCAACCTGAAGACATTCAGCAGCGCTCTTTTTGCGCGGCGAACAACACCACCTTGTTATATTTACCCAACACCGAGACTTGAAAGTGCTGCACAAATTAACAGCACCACCAGTAATGCCATTGCATACATGGCTATGAATTGAAACGCTATTGCACTGACACCTAACGCTGCCGCGCCACCTGCAACACGACCTGGCTCTTTGTTGGCGAAAGCGATGACTGCCAAAATGGCAGCCAGCCCACCTAAAAGAGCAGTAACAACTTCCGTTACTTTGTCGAGGTTCCATTTGGCGGCGAAGGTTTTTTTGACGGGTTCTTTGCCCTTCAGTGCATCAATTGCTGCACTGCGGATAGATGCAGCCTTTTCTGCAACGACCGTTTCCACTGTGGGTTGAGGAGAGAAAGGGCCAGCCCAGAAATGAAGTAACGCCAACAACAAAGCAACTGCACCCAACGCAATGCCAAAAACGCCAAACTTAGATTGTTTTTGTTCCATGCTCGATTTCTCCGAAAATATAACGAGACCCGCTGAACAGTAGCGTGGCTTGGGTTAAAAGCGTAGATTTTAGCACAAGACATGTTTGCTGGTTCAGGTTGTTACGGAGCGCTTGCGCAACGGGGCAACCTGAAAGCATTCAGCGGGGCTCGTTACAGCAGGAACGCAAGTATCTGCTGTAACGCCTCGCATCACCAGGCTTAAAAAGCAGTGCAAGGAACGAGCGCTGCTTTTTACGATCCGAGTGCATGCGATTATTTGCTGATTTATTCATCATCCGTATATTCAAGAATATCGCCTGGTTGACATTCTAAATGCTGACAAATTGCATCTAGAGTACTAACTCTAATTGCTTTTGCCTTTCCTCTTTTTAGTATTGAAAGGTTTTGTTCCGTAATTCCCACCAACTTAGCCAGCTCATTAGACTTCATTCTTCTTTTTACCAATATAAGGTCAAGGTTAATTTTAATTGCCATGAAAAAACCTATTATATTGTCATCTGGTTTTCTTCAGCCAATGCTCGACCTTCGTCCATAACCCACGCAATAATATAAATAAAAGCAGCCACCATTATTACAGTCAACTCTTCAGAGCCAAACCTAACACTCAAAACTATTTTACCAACAGGGTTATTTAATGAAAAAAGAACGCTTTTGATTGACTCGTAGATTACGGATAAAACAACCCATGTAGATAGTAATTTTGCTGTTCTTTTAAATAGAATGACGTGCTCGAATGAAAAAATAACACCATCTTTGTAGAACAGAAATATCTTCCTTAAATTAAGAAGGACAAATACCAGTACAAGAAGTGGAGGTAAGCTCGAAATAAAACCAGCAGCTAGTACTTCAATTGGAAGTTCGTGTGGTGTGATTGGTGTGGCACTTGTGTTAACGACGATTAGTGGGGGCATAATATGATTTACTAGGAACCAATACGACACATAGTAAACAGGGATAAATAAGATGCCAATTGATAAAGCCTTATATACCCAATTACTTAATGTTTTTACTCTCGATAAGTTTTCCATATGATATCTCCTCAGTGCTTGACTCAATTCGTAGTACGCATTGTACGGAAAATATTATCGTATTTCAATAAATTATTATTGAAATACGATAATATTAGGGATATTTAGTTGACGGCTAATGGCCGATTTGAGTTGCAAATTGTACATGAATCACGGTGCTTGCTCCTTTATTTATGGATAATTTGTCGGCTCGAACGATTTTGTTCTGAAGGCGCTTTGCGCCTGAAGACGAAATTGGGCGAGTCGCCTTGCGACTCAATTCGGCCATTCCAAAGGCGCAAAGCGCCTTTGGAACGAGCCCCGCATCAGCGGCGCGCAGCTCGCGTAGCGAGCGAAGCGTCCGACTGCATGCGCTTGTTATGCATCTGTTTCCTTACATTTTTTACGAAAGAGTTTGAGAGGTAAATCTCCCAAACTTCGAATTCGATCCCCCGAATACGTCATCGAAAGCCTCATCATGGCTGGAGAGCCAGTAAAAAATATAATTAACCCGTCACCGTAGTTAGTATGATCCTCTGGAAAGAATGATGAGTCTGGGAATTCATCACCAACCTCATAGTAGAACTTGGTATTGGACTGCATTTTTAATATCTCGCTTATAATTGCTATCGATTTACCGTCTTTGGATGGTACATACTCAGCTATGGCAATGACGCTTGCCAGTTTAATCTGCTCCTCAATTTCGAGATTGTGAAACTCATTCTGCATTTCATATGAGTTTTCGAGAGGATTCGAGCTATTTGGCCCCGCACTATATTCCTCAATAGAACTTTCCCCAGTAGTGCTTCTGATCCGGGCCTCGAAGAACATTGGAGTCACAAAGTAGGCGGCCAAGTACCAGATAATTATGAACGAAATACTGAAGCCAATCCCAAATAGAAGGCCTTCAAAGATTTTTTTCAATACGCTACACCTCCAGATGCATAACGAGCCCCGCTGAACAGCAGCGTGGCTTGGGTTAAAATTTTGATTTTAGCACAAGCCATGTCTGCTGGTTCAGGTTGTTACGGAGCGCTTGCGCGACGGGGCAACCTGAAGGCATTCAGCGGGGCTCGTTACAGGAGGCGCGCAAGCGTCTCCTGTAACGCCTTTGTTCAGCCGCGGCATAGGGCCGGATGGCCCGGAGCGAACCTTGCCCGCGAGCAGCGGGTAAGGCGTCGGCTGGAACTACTTGTTGGATTAAGTGGGGTCGACCCATAGCTTCATTTCGCTTAATGGTGGGTATGATAGCGGAAGCGCATGAACATTGACCGAGAGGTTGGCGAGCTGTGGGTCGGATAGCTTGCATTCCATTGCGCCTTTGGACTCACAGTGACGTGCCACAAGCTTTAAGAACCTGCGCAGCAGGAGAATTGGCGGGAAGAAGCCTTTGACCTCAGCCCACTCAAGGAGGTCGCGGCCGGACTTCGAGCTGTTGCAGGAGCGGCACGCCCAGATTAGGTTATCGGCCTCATCAGCGCCGCCGCGGATTCGCGGAATAAGATGGTCCACGGCGAGAGGGCCGGCGCAGCCGCAGTAGTAGCACGCTTGCGGCGCAGTCATTTTCAAGCGTTCATCGTCATAAAGCGTGCGCATGGCTAGAGTGCCTTTGATGAGGCCATGGTAGAGCTTGCTACGTATGATGTGATGTAACTGGGTGTATTTGAGTGCTCCGTCCTCAAGCGCAGCGTGTGCCCGAGCGAGATTGGCATATGACCAGGCGATCTGCTCTTTGACTGTTGAGGGCACTGGGTTTGCCATTTTTTAAATCCAATGGCCGAGTTGAGTTGCAAATTGTACATGAATCACGGTGCTTGCTCCTTTATTTATGGATAATTTGTCGGCTCGAACGATTTTGTTCTGAAGGCGCTTTGCGCCTGATGACAAAATTGGGCGAGTCGCCTTGCGACTCAACTCGGCCATTCCAAAGGCGCAAAGCGCCTTTGGAACGCTGCCATAAATTGCGGCTTTGGAGTTGATTGTTTTGTGGCAGCGTAGCGGTAAGCCACAAAACAAGCGACGTAAAAGACGTCAATTTGATGGCCTTGTTAAACGTGATTTGAACCATGCAGTGAGTGCTTTTAAATCTACACCAAGACCACTTATGTTTGGTTCTAAGATTAGTGTATCTACGAAAGATCCAGACTCGCCCGCCCTTATTTCTTGAGATATGGAAAAGTCCTTTATCTTTTTCTCGGATTTTATATCAGCGAACAGCTTTTCAAGAAATACCACAAGATCTGACGGCGTTTTACATACATCACGTACTTTTACAAAGACCAAAGAATCTTTGATTTCCTGAACGTGATTAGAATAACTATTTTCAATAAAGTAACTTGGATGAACAGTAGTTATCATTATTGCGGGCAAAAGTTCCTCTGGGTCAATGCCGTTGATACCCTGCCAAGATAGAACTTCAGACGCAAAGTGACTATCCGGTAGCCCCCGAACCATAACGGCATCATTTTTGGCACAAAAAGAAGCAATTCGATCCATGTTTTTGTTTAAAGCCTCATTGATGGGCTCTTCCCAGCAGTAATAGTCCAACACATACAAATAGTATTTCCTCTCTTCGGAAAGAGGCAGATCAGATACTGAACTTACGTGTAGCCCCATGATGACTCCTTACGTTTAACGAGCCCCGCTGAACAGCAGCGTGGCCTGGGTTAAAATTTTGATTTTAGCACAAGCCATGTCTGTTGGTTCAGGTGGTTACGGAGCGCTTGCGCGACGGGGCAACCTGAAGGCATTCAGCGGGGCTCGTTACAGGAGGCGCGCAAGCGTCTCCTGTAACGCTTCGCGTAACCGGCGGCATAAAGTGGCGTGAGCAAAGCGAACGACGCTTTATGTCGTCCGAGTTGACGCGATTGTTATATTGTTTAGAACTTCCAATTTTCTTCCTCCATAAATTGCTCAAGGTTAATGCAAGAAATGTTAAAGTGCTTACATACATTCGGAATTTGTGAGGCGTTCTCTTTGTATTTCTCTGTTGTTACAACACAACCATCTTGAACTGAATTTGCCTTTGCTATTACAAATGGGTCGGCTACTGGCTTGCCTTGCAAACGTTCTTGTTTTCTGACTAAACCTTGGAAATGAGAAACTTGAAAAATACTTCCGATAAAAATCATCTCATTTTGCGTCGGCTCTTGAAAAATTTGTTTATTGTCCTTTATCCAATTTGCTAACAGATCATCTTGACCATCAAGCTCCCTCGAAACCTCTTTTACAGAAATTATTCTTTGGTTTGCTATCAACTCATCAAATTGTCCCCATAATGATGGAAATCTATCAGGATAATAATAGCGAAACATCCAAATTAAAGGGCCTGAGTCAAAAACATAGATCATGCAGAGGATTCCATCCTATATAATTGCGACTCCATTCCAGAGATATTTTTTACTTTTACCCCTAAATAATCTGCCAATCTTTCTGTTGTGATCCTATTTTGATAAAACTGAGAGAATGCCTTTTCAATATACTTACTTCCAAGATACGCACCCTTTGTAAAATAATAGTTCCCACCGCTTCCTGTACTGGCACTACTTTCTGCTATTCTCCATTCCCTGACTTTTTTAGAATAAAATTCCTGGTCAATTCTGTCTAAATCGTAAAATTTGCGAAGGATGACTTCTCGACTAACATGATAAATATTAGCTAATGAGCTAATACTTTCGTCATCAACAGTAATACCTCTCGCTTTCTGATAAAAATGCTCTGAAGGGACTAAAAACTCCCCTGCAAAACTATTGCAAATAATTTCTATTCGCTCTTCATCTCCATCTAAGTAATCAAGATAATCCTCAATTTTTGTGTCGATACCGCCAGTCTTAAATAAGAGATGCGCTAGTTCATGAAAGAGGGTAAATATTTGTCTTGTAAAAGGCTTGCTATTATTTACATAAATAACTGGAAATTTATCATCGTAAAGGCAAAAACCTGAAAACTCATCACTCTGAAACGCATCTTTAAAAATGAATAACCCAAATCCTTCAAGTATTTTTCTCCATTCCTTAAGGGCATTTTCAGGGTTACCAAAAGAATTTTGTGTCTCAATATCTATATTGATGTATTGACGAACCGTTTCACCCATTTCTTTTGCAGAAATATGTGTAGAAAATTCTAGATCCGTTGTTATTTTTTTCTCTGAGGGATTCACACCATCATACAAATCATAGAGATTGAGTTGAAATGATTGCGCCTTTCTTAACAAGAAACGCATTTTCACAGGCATACGTTGAATTTCGTACTCGGGGAGAGTACGAAAAGACTGTTTAGCTGTTATTTCTTGCGGAGGTTCAGGGAAAAAGAAGATTGCTAGCGGACGTTTATAAACTTCATAAGCTAATCGTTCAAGTTGAGAATATGTTGGTGCTTCAAAACTTTGCTCCCACGACTCAATCATTTCAAAAGTAATGCGCTTACGATTCATTTTTTGCACAACTTCATCAATAGTTAGTCCAGCGGACTCTCTAGCCCACCTTAAAACTTCACCATTGACAGGAATTGCACTACTCATAACTTAATCACTTAAAAATGTATTAATAACATGTGTGAAATTGTAACAAAATCAACTTAAGTGGCGCAAAGGCGCAAAGCGCCTTTGGAACAATTTATTAAACATGCATTTTAGCATTTCTAGCTCAGTAAAATTCCTTAATATCATCTGTTTTTGAGCGTTTTTCGTTAAAAATCGATGCTTTTTCTTGTAATTTTGCATTTTTATTTGGATATATCGTGTTTAAAACGCTTTAATGCGCTATTATCTAAGTATATCGTGGTTATAACGCATTTATGAAGCTATTAGATCAAGTCAGGATGAAAATAAAGTTTCTGAGATACAGTGATGAAATAGGATACTCTAGGAAATGAGTGCGCTTTATGAAACTACTGGATCGTGTGGCAACAAAGTTGAGGTTCTTACATTACAGTAGGAAAACAGAAAGCTTTCTTCAGTCACCTCACAACTGATTGAACAGTTGCTTCTTCCAATCAAAATCAAACATTTAATGCACTGTTGTTTTGTACCATAACATGTTGAGTATTGCTTGAGAGGGTGAACAAACCAATACACTAAGAGCTAAACAACGAGTACCTATTGCTGTTATTCTAGACATCCATGAAGTCAACCATATCAATGGAATCCAATGTCATTAGGTTGCCATTTATTATTCCAAGATTGGCAATCCATGATAATCGCATCAGTTTAATTGTATCCCATGTTATGAGATTAAACCAAACATAGCAATGCACAAAAGAGAAAAGGCGCTCATTTGAGCGCCTCTTGGTATCTCCTCTTTAAACCAAAAAATTAATGGCTGTTGATTAATGATTCGCAAAAATCAACTGTCGTACCTGATAAACGAATCAAAGGAATTGTTCCCGATAAGCCGCTATCCGATAAATCATATTGAGCGGTAGCTGTTCTGCAACCGTCGAAGTCAATAGTCAATTGACCTGCTTCGATGGCCTCAACTGGATCATCTTGATTAAAAATCCCTCCTGAAGAAGAATAAACGGTAAGCTCGGCAACAGTACCATCATAAGGCCCCTGAGCAGTTAACCATCTGTGATTCGAGTTACCAACCACAGCGACTTCATTACCATCAGGGAATGTAGTATCCCATGTAAACCATGCGACAAATACCTCTCCCAATTCGGGAAAAACTTCAACAAAAATACCTTGTCCTGGTTTCAAATAGTCATACCAAGCGCCATTTAAGCCAGGGTTAAGGGTGGTGAAATCTGGCTCTGTAGCTAACATGATGCTTTGACCATTACCATATAAAGCATAAAAACCGAGCGACTGATTATCGATATCTCCGATAGCAAAGACTGTAAGCACATCCCCGTCATTAATGAATATCGGTGCCAAATCGATAAGACGTGTACTACCGTCAGGAGTTGATACATTCAGATCATAAAGCCCTACGGGTAACTCAATGTAGTCTGAGTTCTGCCCGAATTCAACATTTTCCAATCCAGCAACCAAATCCCCAGCATCCGTTCTGATAGACACTGCAGTATCCGATAAAGATGCAGCAAACGGTGCAGCATGAACAATCCGGACTTTACCAAAACCACTCTCTGGCATCATGTTATCATCCACCAACGGTAAAAGGCTTAACGGCTGTTTGAGGCCATCACCAATGGCAACTACGGTGTAATCAGTTTCAGCTGCCAGATTAACATTTGCGGTAATGGCAGGTGAATCAGCACCAGGAGGTGCAAAGACTTCTAATAAAGTATCTCCAGGAACTGCACCATTCTCAGCCAATGTCAAGTATCCAGAAGATTGCTGATATTGAACACCATTGAGTACTTCATTACCATTGACATCGATGGCAACGGCAGTATCCGCTTTCACTGCTGCAAAGGGCGCCAAATGAGCCACATTAACGCGCGTTGCACCACTGGACTCAAGTGCTAACTCGACAGCTGTGCCATCGCCGAAAACGGCATATGCACCGACCGGCTGATTAACACCATCACCGACAGCAAATATGTTAACAACAGTTCCTGCAGCGAGATCAACTGGTGCTAAATCAATTAAACGTTGCGAGCCATCGGCTGTCGAAACATTGAGGTCATAGATACCCGCAGGGAGTTCAAAAAAACCAGAATCTTGACCAAAAAGAACATTATTCAAACCATTAACAACAGTACCATCATCTAACCGAACAGATGCGGCAGTGGCATTCATGTCAGCAGCAAAAGGAGCAGCATGAATGACCCTAACCATAATATGGCCATCAGCTGGCATCTCCTGAGAGTCCACTAATGGTAAGAGCGATAAAGGTTGGTTGACACCATCACCGATGGCAGTGACTGAATAAAAAGTATCAGCAGCCAGATCGACAGTGGCCTCTATGGCTGGATTGATAGCACCCGGAGGAGTAAATACTGCCAATGAGGTTTCCCCTGGTGTCACACCTGACTCTGCCAATTCTAGATACCCTGAAGATTGCAAATACTGCACTCCAGTCAATACTTCATTGTCATTAACATTGATGGAAACGGCAGTGTTTCCGATCTGTTCTGCAAATGGAGCCAAGTGGTTGACATTGACTTGTGTTGCCATGGCATATTGACCAGCTGCCAGTAAAAAAGTTATTGATAATAGCTTGTTCATAGTCTTAATTACAGTTTTGAAGAGTATTCACTATAATCAAAATGCGTGAAAATCCAGTGAGGTACTGTGACACTCTTTTTCACGTATTTTTGACACGGCGTTTGTGGAAAAATATGCCATTGATTTGAAACTATATCCACATCTGTTAATGCCGGTGAGTTGGATATCTGAAACTCAGTGGTCAACGCTGAACAAGTCTCTCCTGGCCTTTTTCTGATTCGACTAAATAAAGCATGTATTGGCGACTTGAACCATCAACGAATGATAATCAACAACATCTAAAAAAACAATTCGGAAATTAAAGAACTGGGTTAATAGTACCGATCACTCCGAAGCAGAAAACACATAATGACCATTATCGACTTGGACATCAGGTGGTCTTTTATGTTGTTCAAAATAATCATAACCGGTTTTTAAATTTTTCCAAAAAGCATGCCACTGATGATTTTTATCATTCTCCAGCCGGTCTTCTGTTAGAACAAATGGAAAAATATGAACCCGAAAAAACGGTTGTCCACCTTTCAAGGCTGCTTCAGATAGGGCGTAAATTTCTGCCATGTAGGCATCGGTCATCGCATAACAGCCTATCGATACGCAGCTACCATGAACCATTAGCGCACTACCGGTCCTTCCATGGTAACGGTCATAGGCATTTGGATAACCCAAGTTGAATGATAAATGAAATTTACTCCACGGGTTTAATTGACCAGGCGTGACAAAATAAAATCCTTCTGGACTTTGCCAATCACCTTGTTTTAACTTAGGTCCCAATCGACCTGAAAAAGTACAGATGGGATAACTCTTGAACAGTTCAAACTCACTGCTTTTATCAGACTCAACCCATATTTCAAGTACGCCAGGGTCTTTGAATATCCGGATAAATATAGGGGCACCATAACGCAAGTCCATCTCACTCAATGACTGTTTTAACGTCCCCTCTACCTTCAAGACAGCTTGCTGAGAACGGTCACTGCTAGGAAAATCTGAAGTGTGACCAGTGATTGAAAGTACCATTAAAAAAATCAATAACAATAACTTCGAAAACAACATAAGCAACTAAATATCCAATAATTGATTGACACAGTTAGAAAGCCGACATCACCTTTTGGTTCAATCGGCTTTACAGGCAATCAAAAACTGCGGATCAGCTCTCAGTTAATTTCAAAACCACTTTCAAAAATCAGGTCATTATCATACTCATCAGCACCCAGATCGTATATACCACCATTATCGACACCAGGTACATCATAGCCCCGTAGCTGACCGTCGATATCACCAGGGTATTCAACATTCAGGCTAACTTCATCAGCACAATAATCAATGGCAGGAGAATTTGCCTGTAAGTGGTAATCATCATTACTTGGATCGACAAACATCGGATCAGTGACCATCACCGTTTGATCTGCTGGGAAGGATTGATCTTCATTCACAATAGCACAGTTCACATTAAGAATTGGATTATTAGTGGCATTAAAAACTGGATGTCCTTCGTTATGAATAATACTTGATAAAGCACTAATTAAAGAACCGTTGACACTAATCACTTCATTACTGGCTGGAATCGTATTATTGGTAATGGTCACATAGTTCAAATTTAAATTAGAATCACCACCAAACAGTAGAAATAAACCAAAGGATTCGTTAGTAGTCATATTTTGATAAATAAGGCTATTTTCAACATTAACAGTGGCACCAAATATGATATCTCCAACACCATTACCAGGTGCTTCGTTTTGCGAAATGCTTGTTTGCGTCAGTGTTAAAGTGGTTCCTGCATCGGAAGCAATAAAGGCACCACCATGATGCAGCGCTGAATTGTCTTGTAAAGACACACCATGTAAATTTACTTGAGCACCCGTTGCGAGATATAATCCACCACCATCAAAATCTGAATGATTGCCCTGAATTAACCCACCAACAAAACTGATATTTGAACCACCAATAGCAAATATTCCTCCACCAAAATTCGTGTCTGTAACCGCTAAATTACCAAGCACTTGAGATTGTGTTGATGTTAAAACCGTTCCTTGATCTGCAATATAAATACCACCCCCAGCTGCTGATGCCTGATTATTCTCTATCACCGCACCATGCAAATTAACCACAGCGCCTTGATCAGCATATACTCCGCCACCCATACTGACTTCATTCTCACTGATCAGCACTGGTGAATAGACATCTACTTGGCATAGATTACTGACGAACAAACCGCCACCTGAGCCATCAAAAATATTTTGACTGATTTCACTGGCACCCGTAATACTCACCAAACTACTACCACCTGTACAATACAAGCCTGAACCAGTATTTCCAGTAATCACTGTATCATCTACATTAATAGTCACATCTGCAGAATTTGAGTAAATACCTTCAGAGCCATCGCTCAAGGTGAGTTGGTCGAAACTGACGATCGATTGTTGCTGGGCCCCAGTAATTGATATCACCGGTTGTGCTGGGTTAAGTGCACCACTGATCACTGAGTTAGGACCGTCAGCAACCCCTTGGACCGCTAACTCACAAGTTTGATAGCCACCACTGATACTGATATCAATATCATCTAATATCAAATTTTCTTCATACGTTTTGTTATTAACGACGCGTAATTCAGTTGCACCCTCATCAAGCGCTTTTTGTATTAAAACATAATCACAATTTCCGTCTCCTACAGTTACAAAAGCTTGTAATTGAAATGTGGTTATAGCCAATAACATAATCGAGATAATCTTCATATTTCACCTTATTTTGAGTTTATACTGGATCCATTCACGGATTGGTTTCAAGTCTTGACCAAAACATAGGGGTTTAAATACTGTGCTAACTTCACTTTGGTCCCTGACATGAGTTGCAATAAGCATTCCTTGTTCAATGTTGTAACCCAGGAAACCTACTACCAATTAAAGCCATCGAAAAAACAACAGAAAAAGTGTCAAAATAACTTAATTATTTATTAACTTCGACAATCTTAAGATGAGTAGAATGACCTAATAAGCTAGAATCATTAGAGACTTTTGAAGAACCAAATTGAGTTTTAACTAACTCAATGGCACTTGATGAATGAAAGAGCCCCATCATTGAGACGTGACAGAGCTCTTAACCTAAGAAAAATACTATCAGTGGTCTTGCTGCATCACTTTTACCCATGCTTTGACAAAGTCATTGACAAACTTTTCCTGTGAGTCATTGAAAGCATATACTTCAGCAACGGCCCTCAATTCAGAATTTGATCCAAAAATGAGATCAACAGGAGTCGCTGTCCAAGAAGTTTGCCCCGTTTGGCGACTGATGGCCTGATATAAAGACTGTTCTCCATCAACAGGGTTCCAAACATAAGACATGTCAAGCAAATTGACAAAAAAATCATTACTCAAAGTGCCTGGTTTATTAGTAAAGACACCATGTCGAATGCCTTTATGGTTGGCATCCAATACACGCATACCTCCAATCAAAACGGTCATTTCAGGCACACTTAAATTCAGTTGATCAGCTTTATCAACCAACATTTCAGTAGGAGAACGATAACTGGCAGCTGCATCAAAATAGTTTCTAAAACCATCAGCTGTTGGCTTCAGTAGCTCGAATGATGCAACATCCGTCAACGCCTGTGTGGTATCACCACGACCTGGCTTGAAAGGCACGGTGACAGTAAATCCACCTTGTTTTGCTGCTTTTTCAATCGCCACTGCACCACCCAAAACAATCAAATCGGCCAGAGATACTTGCTTACCACCGTTAGCTTTATCATTGAAACGAGTTTGGATGTCTTTCAACTGAACCAAAACTTTGGACAATTCTTTAGGATCATTGACCGCCCAATCTTTTTGAGGCGAAAGGGCAATGCGGGCACCATTGGCGCCACCTCGCATATCAGCGGCACGATAAGTCGATGCGGAAGCCCATGCCACTCGCACCAGCTCCGATACTGTCAACCCAGAATCTAAAATCTGCTTTTTCAGTTTTTTGATGTCTCTGTCGTTGACCAGCTTATATTCAACTGGAGGTATTGGATCTTGCCAAATCAGCACATCATCAGGAACGTGTTTACCAAGAAAGTTCGTACTGGGCCCCATGTCTCTGTGTGTCAACTTATACCAAGCTTTAGCAAACGCAAGTTGATAGGCTTTGGGGTCATCCAAAAACTTTTGGGCGATTTTCTTATATTCAGGATCAAACTTCAAAGCCAAATCGGCTGTAGTCATCACTGGCGGATTAAATTTACCCTCAACATGAGCATCAGGTACTGACTGGTGTAAGGACTCATCAGTAGGAATCCAAATAATCGCTCCTGCTGGACTTTTGCTCTGTTTCCAATCAAAATTGAGCAGGTTTTGAAGATATAATGTGGTCCACTGAGTTGGTGCCTGTGTCCAAGCTCCTTCTAAACCACTGGTAATGGTGTCTTCGGAATGTCCCTTACCACATTTATTTTTCCAACCAAGACCTTGTTCTTGGAGTGTTGCAGCTCCTGGCTCTGCACTTAAACAATCACTGGCTTTATGGGCACCATGCATTTTACCAAAAGTGTGTCCACCAGCAACCAACGCAACTGTTTCTTCATCGTTCATTGCCATTCTACCAAAAGCGACTCGAATATTTTTCGCTGACCCTATAGGATCAGGTTTGCCCATAGGACCTTCAGGATTGACGTAAATCAGCCCCATATGAGTAGCCCCCAATGGCCTTTGCAATTGACCATCTTTTTGGTGTCTGTCACTGGCTAACATCTCAACTTCTGGACCCCAGTAAACCATATCAGGTTCCCAATCATCTGAGCGACCACCAGCAAACCCATAAGTTTCAAAACCCATGCTTTCCAACGCCACAGTACCGGCGAGTACCATCAAGTCTGACCAAGAAAGTGATGATCCATATTTTTGTTTTATTGGCCAAAGTAATCTTCTTGCTTTATCCAAATTGCCATTGTCAGGCCAACTATTGAGTGGATCAAATCGCATTTGTCCACCACCTGCACCACCACGGCCATCCAAAGTTCTGTAGGTACCTGCACTGTGCCATGACATGCGAATGAAGAAAGGACCGTAATGACCAAAATCAGCAGGCCACCAGTCTTGTGATGTAGTCATTAACTGAGTTAAGTCCTCTTTGACCGCATCCAAATCCAGTTGGTTAAAAGCCTCGGCATACTCAAAATCATCTTGTGCATAAGGATTCGATCGGTCATCATGGTCTCTTAAACTGGATAAGTCCAGTTGATCAGGCCACCAAAACTTATTGGACCTAGGTTGGTCGGTTTGCTGCATGGGCGTTTTCTGAACTTCCATTGATTTGTCAGATGATTCACTCTGTGCTGGCAAGGCCAACATCAACGAGCTAATCACAGAAGCTGTGAGAATATGGTGTGTGAATTTCATGGTTTCCTCCGCTAAATTAGATTCAATCAGTCTTAAGACCGAAATGTCATATTCAACTCTATGCTATGTAGTGAGTTGACCGCTTATTTTATGTACATAGAATCAAAAACATCCAATATTTTGTTTCTATTACTACGATAGATTTTTATGATGATGAATTCAACTTGCTTAAAATGGAGGTCTTTGCTAACTGAAGCAACCGCCTATTTTTTAATTAGTCAGTCCTGAAAAAGTCCTTCCTTACATTGTTCAGGTTCGACTAATTATCGGCGGTTTGTTTATTTGAATTTTAAAGCCAATTATTTTTTAGTGGTTTTCTTGGCCACTTTCTTTGTTACTTTTTTGGTGGTTTTATTAGCAGTTTTTGCCGCTGATTTGGATTTCTTAGCGGTTGTTTTTTTTGCTGCTTTTTTAGCTGGTTTCTGAGATGCAGACTGACTGGAGTCATTTACTGAAAGTTTGCTCACTTTAACTGTCAAAGCATCAATACGGTCAACTAGCTTAGCTAACTCTTTACTGGTCGGAACACCCAAAGAATGCAATGATTTTTCTACCCGTTTTTCGAACACTTCTTCTAATTTGTCCCAAGATTCTGAAGCACGTTTCTTAGCCGAACCGACCGTTTTATTAACGGTTGACTTGACATCAGATACGGCTTTTTGGGGCATAGATTTGAATAATTTCTCAAAATCTTTACCTTCGTTGACCAACTTATCATAGATTTTCTTGCCTTCAGATTGCGCTTTGGCAAAAGCACCCAGCCCTGCCAACCAAATTTCATTGGCGGAACCAACCAAAGTTTCTGCTAATTTAGGTGACTTGTCTTTGGATGGTGCCTTTTTGAGTGTTTTCTTTTTAGCCATGTTTTCCTCGCTGATTTAAATTCATGTCATATGCATTCTATCGAAAATTATAGAGCAATCATCCTAAAGAATGATAACTTTGTTTTTTTATCAATTTTTAGCAGCATGAGTATTTACCATTGTGTCTGATAAGACAAATCCATACAATACTAGTGCCCGTGCAGACATTTTGGCTGCTTTTTTTCATCTCGTAATGAACAACATGACTGACAGAAAAACCTTAGCAAATGCAGTTCGCGTCTTAGCCATGGACGCAGTCCAAAAAGCCAACTCAGGTCATCCAGGCGCCCCTATGGGTATGGCAGACATTGCCGAAGTTTTATTCAACGACTTCTTAAGCCATAACCCAGCTAATCCACACTGGGCTAATAGAGACCGTTTTATTATGTCTAATGGACATGGTTCAATGCTGCTCTATGCAGTACTCCATCTATCAGGCTATGATTTAACTATTGAAGACATCAAACAATTTCGTCAATTACACTCCAAAACACCAGGTCATCCCGAATACGGTTACACTCCAGGCATTGAAACCACAACTGGGCCATTAGGCCAAGGCATTGCCAATGCTGTAGGTATGGCTTTGGCTGAAAAAATTCTGGGTGCTACTTATAACCAACCTGGGCATCAAATCATAAATCACTACACTTATGTTTTTCTTGGTGATGGCTGTTTGATGGAAGGTATTTCACACGAAGTATGTTCTCTGGCAGGCACATTGAAATTGGGTAAGTTAATTGCCATTTATGATGACAATAACATTTCCATTGATGGTGAAGTTGATGGCTGGTTTACTGATGATACAGCAGCTCGCTTTGAAGCCTATCATTGGCACGTCATTCGTGACATCGATGGCCATGATGCCTCAGCAGTCAAAAGAGCACTACAGGAAGCTCAATCAAATACTGAACAACCCACGCTGATTTGTGCTAAAACAATAATTGGGTCGGGAGCCCCCAACAAAGCTGGTTCACATGATTGTCATGGCGCACCATTAGGTGTTGATGAGGTAGCAGCAACCCGAGATGCGCTGGGCTGGTCATATCCTCCATTTGAAATACCATCAGAGGTATATGCGGGGTGGAACGCCACCAATAAAGGCCAACAGGAAGAATCTATTTGGCAAACTCAAATGAAAGCGTACCAAAAAGCACATCCTGAACTGGCAACAGAACTAAAAAGAAGATTAGCTGGTCATTTGCCAACCGCTTGGTCTGAAAAAGTCGATGATTTTCTCAATCAAGTCATTCTAGATGGACCAGAAATGGCCACAAGAAAAGCATCTAAACTAGCATTAGAAGGTTTTGGACCGCTGTTGCCGGAGTTATTTGGCGGATCGGCAGATTTAACACCTTCTAACAACACTTATTGGTCTGGTTCTCGATCCATCAATGAAGAGATGCTTAATGGTGCCCCTTTTGGTGGCAACTATTTATCCTATGGCGTGCGTGAATTTGGCATGAGTGCTATTATGAATGGTATGGCCTTATACGGAGGGTTCATTCCTTATGGTGCCACATTTCTGATGTTTTCTGAATATGCCCGCAACGCACTGAGGATGGCTGCTTTGATGAAAATTCGTTCAATCTTTGTTTATACACACGATTCCATAGGTGTAGGGGAAGATGGTCCGACACACCAGCCAGTAGAACAGTTACCGACCTTACGAATGATTCCTAATATGCATGTCTGGCGCCCCTGTGATGCAGTTGAATCCGTTGTGGCCTGGAAAAATGCCATTGAAAAAAAAGATGGACCGAGTTGCCTGTTATTTACTCGCCAAGGCGTTAAACATCAACAAAGAAATAATAGGCAAGTGCAGAACATCAGCAAAGGTGGTTATGTATTAGCAGATTGCAATAAAATACCTGAGCTGATTATCATTGCCACCGGGTCAGAAATAGAGATCGCTATGGAGGCAACTAAAGAACTACAATCACAAGGAAAGCAAGTTCGTCTGGTATCAATGCCTTGTGCTGAACAGTTTGAACAACAAAGTAATGATTACAAACAAGAGGTATTGCCTAACAGTTGTCAAAAACGATTAGCAATTGAAGCTGCACAAGGTGATTTTTGGCACAAATATGTCGGCTTGAACGGCCACATTATTTCTCAAAACACGTTTGGTGAATCAGCACCTGGCAGTGTACTATTCAAACACTTTGGGTTTACCTCAAAACGGGTGATTGAAGGGGCTCAGCGCTTATTAGAGCAATGACCATTTAAAATTGACATTGTAGAAACAACTGAATTTGCCAGTCAGTTTCTCCAAATAGCCACCTAAATACAAGGGGATTGAATTCTAAGGAGGCAGCGTAATGACAAACCGAGCGCCTCCTAAATTTTTATCCCCCTCTAAAGAAATAGTACCTTGGTATGACTCTGTGATATCTGCAACAATTGAAAGGCCAATCCCATGACCTGTCACTTTTTCATCACCTCTGATACCTCTTTGCAGTAGCATCTTTCTCTTATACTCTGGAATACCTGGTCCATCGTCAGCAATTTCAATAATCAAACCTGTACGCTTTCTTCCCTCCATGAACAAAGTTTTTACAATCACTGAAAGATATCGATCACACCACTTAAAAGCATTTTCCAACAGGTTTCCCAACAACTCCATTAAATCACCCTTTTCCCCATAAAAAACAGCACCTGGTGCCACTTGCATCTGTACCTGTATACTTCTGTTTTTATGAATTTTTTGCAGCGTCTGAATAATTTTATCCATGACATCGATCACTGGCACACCCACAGAAAAAGTTCTGTGACCAGCAACAGCGGCTTTTTTTAATTGATAGGCAACAATCTCATTCATGCTGTCCACTTGTTGTTGAATGACTTTCTTATCTCCTACTTCATCACCAAGTTCTGATTGAATCACGGCCAACGGTGTTTTCAAAGAGTGTGCCAAATCACCCAGTGTCTTTCTTTGCCGATCTAACTGGTTTCTTTCATTAGACAATAATCGATTCAAGCTTGAGGTTAAGCCAACTAGCTCGGAAGGATAGTTTTCAGAAAAAAGCTGCTCAGAACCTGACTCTAGTCCTGCTAAATCCATAGTCAACTGTTTCAAAGGTTTCATAGTCCATATCATCAACATCCATTGAAGCAACAACAAAAACAGACTCACTCCAATTAACCAGGTCAACAACGTCTCTTCAAATTCGCCCAATTCTTTATAAAAAACACCCGCATGCTCAGTCAGGACAATTGTCAGTTCTAATTGACCTTTTTGATTATCATCAACTATCACTCCTTGTGACATACGAAACAAAAGCTCACCCTTGTAAATCAGAGGTGCATCAAATTTTATGACATTAGTAGCCACTGCTGATATATCAGGTAAATCTTGACCTATTGTTGAACTTGACTGCCAGTTACCTTCTTCAGAGATGATGGCGGCATACATACCAGAACCTGGTTGATTTAAACGAGGAGTAGGCATCTGTTCAGGAAAATATAAAATGCCGTCTTGCCATTCTATTTCAGGGAGTAAAGCATCGACATAACTTTCTAGACGCTCTTTAACCATGTTTAAAGTTTTTTCTTGAAACGCTTGGTGCATTACCAAACCGATAACGGTCAACGCCAAAATCAAACCGAGATTTGACATCAACAGTACCTGTTTTGATAATGAATGAGGACTGACTTTAGGCTTCATTGATCTCGACTGCTGAGTCGATAACCTCTACCACGTAATGTTTCAATAAATTTTTCATTAGGCATCACTGTCGATATTTTTTTTCTCAACCGACCAACAAATACTTCAATAACATTACTGTCACGATCATAATCCTGATGATAAATGTGCTCAGTCAAAGTACTCTTGGAAACCACTTCATTTTGATGATGCAACATGTATTCAATCACTTTATATTCGTATGATGTTAAGTCTAATACATGACCATCAACGGTGACTTCCTGTGTACTCATATTAAGCACCAAAGGTCCACATGAGATATCAGGTGTGGTATTACCGGTAGACCTCCGTAGCAAAGCATTAACCCTCGCCAACAGCTCAGGAAAATGAAAAGGCTTAACTAAATAATCATCAGCACCTGCATCTAACCCCATTACCTTATCTTGCCAAGAGCCTCTGGCCGTCAACACAATGATTGGAAAGGTCACCCCTTCATCTCTTAATGTTTGTATCACCTCCATACCTGAAATTTTAGGTAAACCTAAGTCTATTACAGCCACATCAGCAGGATATTCGCGTCCTTTATATAAACCATCCTGACCATTATCAGAGGCATCAACTACAAATCCTGACTGTTCAAACCTCTTAATTAATATATTTCTTAGGTTTTCATCATCCTCGATTAATAAAACTCGCATTTGTCACTTCCCCCTATTACGGCTATTTTTAGTTTCTTGATCCTTAGCCGACACATCTTGTCGATTTAACGTATTATTGTATTTGGTCCTAGAGTTATTTTTTCTTTTTTTACTCTTCTGTTCATCACTTGATTTATTTGTTGGCCTAAAATTTGGTGGTTTAGATATGACGCCATTGTTGTTTTTTTTGTTTCTGACTTTAAGCTCTTCATTCAATGAACGATGTATATTTGATTGGTCAATAGCTGATTCTCGAATGGTCACAATCTTACCTTCTGGAGTCAGCACTTTCACAACATGTTCACCATTTCTGGTTTTTGCTGACAAAACTTTTCCTTCAGACTTAGCCTGATTAACAGAATCGCTGAGCGTGTTTTTTGCCATACCCAACAAAACCCAACATAAACACAAACATGTCATTAATAATCGCATCATTGTCTTATTCTATGCTAAAAAACTGAATTATGGCTGAATTGCTGCCCTCATTTGTGTAATTGTATGTTGGTAATCATCAGTATTGAAGATAGCAGAACCTGCAACAAAAGTATCAGCACCAGCATCAGCAATGGCTTTGATATTATCAACTTTCACTCCACCATCAATTTCAAGACGAATATCCTGACCCGATCGGTCTATCAAATTTCTCACAGTTCGTAGTTTTTCCAATGTCTGCGGAATAAACTTTTGACCACCGAAACCGGGGTTTACCCCCATTAGCAAAATCATGTCCAGCTTATCCATGACATGCTCCAAAACATAAGTTGGCGTCGCAGGGTTAAGCACTAACCCTGCACGACAACCAGAGGTTTTTATCAATGTTAGAGACCGATCAATGTGGTTCGATGCCTCTGGGTGAAACGTAATATAATTCGCTCCAGCTTCAATAAAATCCTCGATAATTCTATCCACAGGTTTTACCATCAAATGTACATCAATTATTGATTTGATTCCATAATTCCTCAATGCTTTAAGCACTAAAGGACCCACTGTTAAATTAGGAACATAATGATTATCCATCACATCAAAATGCAACCAATCAGCTCCAGCTTTTAGAACCGAATCGCAGTCTTCTCCAAGACGAGCAAAGTCGGCTGATAAGATGGACGGTGCAATAACCATCTTTTTCATATGTTCTATCCTGGATTTAAAAAACCGTTATTGTATCACCACCCTTTACTGTCTTTGATAGTTTCCCATGCCAATTGAACCTGTTTGGCTTTTTCTTCGGCCACTTTCATCATTTCTGGTGGCAACCCTTTAGCTACCAATTTGTCCGGATGATGTTGACTCATCAGTTTTTTGTAGGCTTTGCGGATAACGACTTTACTATCAGAAGGATTAACGCCCAAAACAGCATAAGGATTAGTGGGTGCAGATGAATTTTGATGATACCGCTGCTGGTTGTTATGTTGTTGATATTGACTGCGTTGCCTCCCTGAAAATGGATCAAACTGGGCCCCCATACCGCGCATTCTAGCCATTGCCTCAAACAAATGAATAGGATAACCAATCAACTGACACACTTTTGCAAGAAACTGATTCTCACTTTTTGAAATTTGACCGTCTGCCTCTGCTACATCAATTAGCATTTCTAAAAATATTTGACGCAAAGACAGTGAACGCCTTGCTAACAGACCAAATTGACGTAAAGCACGATGCCACGTATCACCCTGCTTACCTTGATTAAATAATTCAATGGCATGACACCTCATCTCTGATGAAAGTTGCATATGCTGAATGATGTTTTCAGCTCTGGCAATTTCTTCCTGACTAACACGCCCATCCACTTTAGCTAACCGTCCCATGGTTAAAAATAAAGCATTGAAATATGCTTGTTGAACCGCTTTTTTATTCCCTTGTGTTTTTGTCCCATTGACCAATGACTCAATCCAATGGCCAACGAAACCTAACAAAATCATGCCAAAGTAACCACCAACTTTGTAGCCTAAAATAGCTCCAATCAATATTCCCATAACGCTTTGTTTACTTCACCCATTCGTCATCGTTAAAATAGTGTATTTTTATCGTTCGCACATATATGGAAATCAAGCTTCCAAAAATTCATCAAGGTAAAGTTCGAGACGTTTACCAGATAGATGACAGTCTTTTGCTGATGGTAGCCAGTGATCGCCTGAGTGCTTTTGATGTCGTTTTACCAGATCCCATTCCATTAAAAGGTGCAATTCTGACTCAAATTTCCAACTTTTGGTTTGAACAAATGAGGCCCATTATAAAGAATCATCTGGCTGATGTGAAAGTGTCAGAGGTCATTGCTGATGCCACTTGGGAATTACAAGCACGATCAGTTGTCGTTAAAAAATTAAAAGCGCTACCATGTGAGGCCATTGTTCGCGGCTATATCATCGGTTCAGGATGGAAAGACTATCTAGCCACGGGTAAAGTCTGCGGTATCAAACTACCCACCCGACTGCAGCAAGCTGAGAAACTTGACAATATATTGTTTACCCCTTCATCAAAAGCTGCTGTTGGCCAACACGATGAAAATATCACAATCGGTCAGCTGGAGAACTTAATTGGAAAAGAAATGGCCAGTCAACTACAAAATATTTCAGTGAACATATATCAACGAGCCAGTAATCTGGTTGAGTCCCGCGGCTTAATTATTGCTGACACTAAATTTGAATTTGGCCTGGATAACAATGACGAACTGGTTTTAATGGATGAAGTGCTGACCCCTGATTCATCAAGATTCTGGGACCGAGCAAGCTATCAAATTGGCACCAGCCCTGAGAGTTATGACAAACAATATGTGCGTGATTATCTGGAAACATTAGAATGGGATAAAACACCACCTGGACCGAAATTACCTGAACAAATCATCAATAAAACTGCGGAGAAATACCATGAAGCCTACCAGCGAATCACCGGACAGCGGTTCAAACGCAATGAAGCAATTGTTTATTGAATATCATCAATCCCACATTAACCGAACCAATCAACTGATCCATTATATTTGTGTGCCTGCTATTTTTTGGTCTATCAGTGCACTGCTTTGGCTTATTAAAATACCACTGATACTGAATGCTGCAATGTTTGCCGTTGGCTTATTAATGCTTTATTACTTGCTTAGGAGCATAAAAGTATTCTTGGTCATGTTACCATTTTCTGCTGCTTGCCTTGCTTTGAACTATTGGTTTGAATCATTAGGCGTACACTTACTGTACCTATCTACCACTGTTTTTATAATAGCCTGGATCGGCCAATTCATCGGCCACTATATTGAAGGCAAAAAACCATCATTCTTTCAGGACCTACAGTTTTTATTGATCGGACCAGCATGGGTGGTGTTCAAATGCTTTGGCATTAAAGTTTAATATCAGTCGTTCTGGCTCACATTTTTACCAATGAACGCTGTTTTAACATGCTATCTATATAATGTCGGGAAAAAATCCGCAACTATTGAATATCTGGCAACCTCACTATCACTGGCACCATTGGCTTAATTACAGCATCATTCCGATACTGTTCTTGTTATTTACTCTGAGCTTACCTAAGGACTGGCTGATTTCGACTACTAAACCAATAAATATTCCAAGCATTGAACTACTTATTCAATCAAAAACGATCACTAAGCCATTGACCAAGGCAAATACAACTGATACTAAGAAACCACAACCAACCACGTTCGCTGAACCCTATCTTACTCCTATGACCACAACAGAACCACCCCCAATACCAAACAATAAACTTAAACAAAATTTACCCAACTCGACCGAAAAACAGGGTAACAAACTTGCTGGTTTAAGTAGTGGCCAAGTGTTTAATATGATGAAACAAACCATCGACCCCAACATCAGCAACAGTGATTTCAACCCACCAAATATCAACCCAACAACTTTCCAGCCACAAAACTTTCTGGCACAAGATCAATATGATGATCTGCCTTATTTAGATGAATCTATTGATCAACCGAGAGTAACCATGAATTTTTACTCAAAAGGATTTATGGGCAATGTGGAACGTTTTTTTGATACCATCACTGTTGAAAAAACATTCACTACTCGCTATGGCACGAAGATTCATTGTGCATTGGTTACACTGGTTGCGGTTTGTGGCTGGAAATAATGTTGTAAAAAGACAACGTTTTTACAGAAAACGGTAAAAATGTTGCTTTTTTTAAACAAAAAGCGATTTAGGTGTTGTGTTTGTGTCCTATTTGTTGTAATATTGTCACCAGTTTTAGAGTAATCTTTAATTAACTCCAAGACAAGCAGGGCACATTAAGTAAAATATCGTTTTGACCCATCCCAAAAGGATGGGTTTTTTTTTGCCTTCAGCAGTGGCTATCCCTCACTAAATAGTTAAAATAACCGACCACAGTAAATAAACATTCAGCATGAAACAACTGCCGGCATGGGATCAATTGACTGAGCTTGCCCAACTGCAAAAATCTCAAACACTAAAAATTCAGGCCCTTGATACTCAGCGTCAAAACAATTTATCTTGGCAACAAGGTAGCATCTATCTTGATGCATCTAAAAACTGGCTAGATCAAAATATCATGTCGGGTCTTTTACAATTGGCCAAAGAAGCACAATTAGAACAACAAATCAAAAGACTCTTTAATCAAAGCATTGTTAATCCTAGCGAACAATTAGCTGCCAGTCACACCACATTAAGAGATCAACAGCACAGCAATTACAGTCGCAATATCAACACAATGAAAGCACTGGCCAAGCGCATCACCGAAGGTAAATTATTGACTGGCTTTGGTAAGTCAGTGAAACAACTAGTCAATATAGGCATAGGAGGATCATATCTAGGACCAAGACTGGCTGTTGAAGCACTCACCAACCTGCAAAGTGAAAGCCATATACCCATTTACTTCGCCGCTTCTGTTGATGACTCATTGATCAATCAATTATTTCAAAGCATTGACATTGAACATTGTCTGTTTTGCATCAGCTCCAAAAGTTTCGGAACCACTGAAACATTAATGAATGCCAAGGCAGTGATGCATAAACTAGAAGCACATAGCCAATACCAAACTAAGCTCAATCATACTTCACTGATGGCCATCACAGCACAACCTGATCGTGCACGAGCCATAGGTGTCAATGAAGATGTCATACTTCCCTTTGACTCAACTATTGGGGGTAGGTTTTCACTTTGGTCAAGTATTGGTTTTCCTATCATGCTGGCCGCAGGTGAACAAGCTTTTGAAAATCTTTTAGCTGGTGCGTCAACAATGGATCAACACTTCATTAATACACCTTTTGAACACAATATACCTGTAATCATGGCGTTAATTAGTATTTGGTATAGAAATTTCATGGGTTTATCAGGATATGCATGCCTTCCTTATGATGCTCGTTTACGATGTTTTCCAAAGTGGTTACAACAGTTAATGATGGAAAGCACAGGTAAAATGTATAACCTACAAGGACAAACAATTGACTATCCGACAGCCCCTTGGGTTTTTGGTGATCACGGACAATTATCCCAACATGCGTTTTTTCAAGCATTTCATCAAGGGTTAGATGCTTTGCCCATGGATTTTATTGGCGTCTTGGACCATAATTCAGAAACTCAACGGTTTCTTTTATTTAATATGATCGCCCAAAGCGCTGCTTTGATGACTGGTGAAAATCAGGACAGAGACATGCATGACTGTCCAGGAAACAAGCCCAGCACCACGTTATTACTTGATGATTTGTCGGCTCATACCATGGGTCAACTGTTAACACTTTATGAACATATGGTGTACACACAATCTGTGATATGGAATATTAACTGCTTTGACCAACCAGGTGTGGAACTAGGTAAAAAATTAGTAAAACGCATTGAAAAGCATGTCGAAGAAAAACACATCAATGACCTACCACTTGACCCATCAAGCATTGTCCTTATCAAAAAAGTAATGAACCATGACAATTGATATTAAAACGAGGCAAGACCCGGTAACATCACAAACTTTTGCTAATTCTGCTGACTATCAGCAAAAAAAACAAATACTGAGTCTAAGGTATCCCATTCAAGGATTCGAAACCGCTTATAAGAATATAGCATCACTGTCTGTTAAGCAAATCAATAGCCAGGTTAGGCAACACCGAGTCAAAGATCAAATAAAAACAATTAAGGGCATCAAAAACATCATTGCTGTAGGCTCAGGTAAAGGCGGTGTGGGCAAGTCCACAACCACAGTGATGTTAGCCAAAACATTACAACAGTTAGGCGCCACAACAGCCATTCTTGATGCAGATATTTATGGACCCAGCATCCCAAAAATGCTGGGTATCAAACAACAGCCTGAGTCCCCGGATAACAAAAGTTTTCTGCCTGTTGATGCAAATGGGATACAAACTATGTCCTTGGGTTACATTCTGGATGACAAAGCACCAGCTATATGGCGAGGCGCTATGGTTACCAAGGCATTGATGCAAATGATCGAAGACACCCGCTGGCACGGTATTGATTATTTGATCATGGATTTACCACCAGGCACAGGTGATATTCAACTCACAATGATTCAAAAAATACCCGTAACTGCCGCGGTGATCGTCACCACACCACAAGACATAGCGCTACTTGACGCCCAAAAAGCATTAGCAATGTTTAAAAAAGTGACAATACCTGTTTTAGGCATTATTGAAAATATGAGTACATATATTTGTGAGAAATGCGGACATGAAGCCCATATTTTTGGTCGCAACGGCGGTCAGAAATTGGCCAATGAATTTGAAGTTCCATTATTAGGACAACTGCCATTGAATATAGACATACGCCATCATATGGATCAAGGACAACCTGATCAATTATGGAATAAAGAAAATACACTCAACCAACAGGCTATATTAATGGCTTTAAAAACAGCGCAAAACTTGGCAAAATTACCCATTAAATTCAGTCTAACTGACCAACTCAAACTCAATAAAATTTAAAAATAAAACTTAACTTAAATCATGAGCATTAAATCAGACAAATGGATACGCCGTATGGTGGAAGAACAAAACATGATCAGCCCATTTGAAGCAAATCAAATTCGATCAACGGGAAAACAAAACAAAATCATTTCATATGGCACATCCAGCTATGGTTATGATGTACGTTGCTCTGATGAGTTTAAGATCTTTCATAACATTAATTCAGCTGTGGTTGATCCAAAAAAATTTGATCGAAAAAGTTTTGTTGATGTGAAATCGGATGTCTGTATCATTCCACCTAATTCTTTTTGTCTTGCCAGAACTGTTGAATACCTAAAAATTCCACGCAATGTATTGACTGTTTGTCTTGGAAAATCAACATATGCTCGCTGTGGCATCATCGTCAACGTGACACCACTCGAACCTGAATGGGAAGGCCACGTTACACTGGAATTTTCAAATACCACACCGCTACCCGCCAAGATATATGCCAATGAAGGCGTCGCTCAATTTTTGTTCTTTGAGTCAGATGAAGTATGCGATGTTTCTTATAAAGACAGAGATGGTAAGTATCAAGGCCAAACAGGTGTGACCTTACCCAAAGCTTAATTCATTTGTGAAGACCATACAAATCATCGGTAGCGACTGATTAGCACAACCACTAGCTCAGCAATTAATACTGGCCGGACATGTCGTTTCACTGACTTCACGTCATCTTACCAAGATTAAGAGCTTAAAAGAAAAAGGTTTGCAAACCACTTTAGGGCCCAGCAGCGAAGTACCCAAAAACATATTGTCATGCGATTTCCTGATATGAGTAACTAACTGTAAGCAAGTTGCCGCCTTCAAGCCGTTAGTTAAAGCATTAGCATAAACACAGATTCACGTCATTTATATCAGTAGTACTGGCGCTTACCTATCTGATGTAAATACTTATCAAGAATCGAGTTTAAATATAAATATCGAACATCCTATGTGGATTATTGAGCAGTTGATTCAGACTTCACAACAATGGAATATATTGCGACCAGCTGGGCTGATTGGCCCAGGACGACACCCTGGGTATTTTTTCAAAACAGTGGATGGATTGCTAACCCACAAACTGCTGTTAACTTAGTACATCTTGAAGATGTCATTGGGGTTATTAGTCAGTCCTGAAAAAGTCCTTCCTGGCCTTTTCCAGCATCGGTCAAAAAAACACTTAAGCGCAAAAGTGTGATTTTGCTGCTGTTTTTTGACCTTACTTGAGCCTGATGGCTCAAGGTGGCACCTCCTTGTGCCACACCATCGACCATAAAAAAGTTTCTGGAAAACTTTTTCACGTTAGCCTGAGAGCCGCATGGAAGCGGCGAATAAAAATGCATCGTGACACCTGTTTCCTGGCCGAAAAAATGTCCAAAATTGAAGTAACTTTTTATATTTAACAATAAGTTATGCATTTTTCAGGTTCGACTAATTAAGCTTTTGCTCAAGACAAGGAAAATCAGTGAGATATTCAATATTTGTGCTGATCAACATCTAATGAAGGGACAGTACTATCAAGCAATGGCCAGACAACTGGATTTACCCATTCCAAAATTAAGTACTGACAAAGTAAAACCAGGAAAAATCATTGATAACCAGAAAATAAAAAAGTATTTGAATATAAACTCAAATACCCAAATATTTATTCATTTATCTATTAATTTTTTATCAAAGAAGCCACTCCTCAACAACCACCTCCCAACAAAACAGATTCACAAAACCCTAAGTTAAAAGCTTACTGACACATTTTTACGCTATAGGCTACAGGTAAAACCTCTAAAAGGGGATTTCATCATCAAAGTCATCAAAGTCAGGAATAGGTGCGCTTTCCTTAGATGTTTGCTTTTCACCAGAACCACTGGGTGGTGGCGCCGATGGCATATTACCATAACCGCCGGGATTCTGATTACCTGAGGAACCAACTGTACCACCCAACATCTGCATCTCATTAGCTAATATTTCGGTTGTATAACGATCATTACCACTTTGATCTTGCCATTTATTGGTTCGTAACTTGCCTTCAACATAAACCTGACGACCCTTCTTCAGATACTCACCGGCAATCTCCGCCAACCGACCAAAAAACACCACCCGATGCCATTCAGTTTTCTCTTGTCGATTACCTTCTTTGTCCTTCCAATTTTCTGTAGTAGCAACAGAAATAGTGGTAACAGCAGCACCCCCTGGGGTGTATCTCACCTCAGGATCATTGCCTAAATTACCTACCAAGATGACTTTATTAATACCTCTTGCCATGTTTATTCCAGTTATTAATCCAGTGGAGATTATACGCTTGCCAAGAAATCCCTTCAACCACCGTCAACATCAATAACTAATGACTGTTGTCTATATTTTATGACAAATTGATCATGAAACCACAGTATAAAAAAGGTACTTGTTATAGATAATTGATCAAAAGACAAAGGAGAAAAGAATGAAACAACAAGGAATGACACTGATTGAGATCATGTTCGTATTGCTGCTGATAAGCATATTGTCAGGTTATGCCATACCAGAATACCGAAACCTCAAATTAAACCAGTCAATGACACAACACATCAACCAACTCATAGGCGGACTGAACTATGCGAGAAATCAAAGCATTATCAGAACTGAACAAATCATTGTTTGTCCAAGCAACGACCTACAAAATTGTTCGAATGATAGCAACTGGCATCAGGGGTGGATGGTTTTTATTGACCAAAATATGGATCGAGTTTTTAACACGGGCGATGAAATATTAACCAGCGAAAACACAATGACATCAAAACTGACTGCCACATCATCAACCTACCGAAAATTGATCAGATATGACAGAATGGGTTCATCGCCTGGCACCAATATCACCATCACTTTTTGCGATTCACGTGGCAGTGAATACGCTAAAGCTATTGTCATCAACAACATTGGCCGACCACGTGTCCGACAATCAGGAACCTGTAGCTAAAGCATACAAGTCAGTATAGACTTTCAATCAGTAGTAAAACTTTCACCACAACCGCATTCACCTGTGGCGTTCGGATTACGGTATACGAAAATTTGGTTAATACCTTGTTTTTCGTAGTCTATCGTGGTGCCATTAATTTTAGCTATGGCTGATTTCGGCACTATCAGTGGAATACCTCGGTCTTCAAAAACCACCTCATCTTTTGCCACGCTATCAACAATACTGACATCATACCCCCATCCTGAACAACCCATTTTTTTTATAGCAACACGAAAACCCTTAGCCCCTTTATCCATATTCAAGAAATGGGCGATGCGCGCTGCTGCTGCTTCAGTCAATTGTAATGTCATACTTGCTATTTTTTTACTTAAGTCTCAATTATGGGCTTGATTCATATTAGATTCAAGTTTCATCAAATACATTCATTGATATGTAGGTCGATTTTTTTGGCATTTTAAATGATTATACCTTGGCCTTGATTTTTGTTGCTTTTTACATAAAAGAAGCCCTTGTCAAAATAACAAAGGCTTCAAGCTCGGTGGCCAACCACAGCCACCGAAGGGACAAGGTTAGTGCATTTTTTTAATAGGTAGATCCATATAAATTAAGCTGCTTTTTTTGTAGTTTTCTCTAACTCTTTGATTAATATATCTACTCTTTGACCAAGTTTTTTAATGTCATCTGTTGTTGGAATATCTAATTTACCCAATACATTTTCAACTTTACTTTCAAACAAATTTTCAACTTTATTGACCTGTTTTGTAGCCATCGATTTAAAGCTTTTGACTTTGCTTTCGGCATTATTAGCCACTTTTTTTACAGACTTTTTGGTTGTTTTTTCAAATTTAGCACCTTCTTGAACTAAGAGACCATACAGCTTGCTAATTTCTTTTTGAGTAAAGGAAACCATACCTAAACCAGCCAATACGACATTCTTAGCATTATTCTTAATTTCATATACTTTCATGTATCACCTCAATCGGTTGTGTTTTTCTAAAGATATAGGTATATTAATTTGCAGTTGTAGAGTAAACACACTAAAACAGTAATAGAACCTTTGCTTAACCAAGGTTATTAAGGAAATCGATGTAACAGAATGAAATTAACTGATTGGCAAACAACTGATAATGTTTTTATAAAAAACTTTGATAAAACATCTTTATTAGCCCAATGGGACAAACTACACCAAGGAGATCTTCAATCCAAACCTGATGAACAAACGATTGATGCCTGGCTGGCGTTTCATAATGGCCATTACCATCAGGCTGCAAAACTGGCACTCTCTGCTGGACCAGCAGCATTACCTGTTTTGCTTAGGACTATTGTCGCCTATACCGATTACATATGTGAAGATGAAAAAACTTCAATATCACTATTAGCTGAAGCCTACCAACACGCAGAAAATTTATTGGAAGAATGTAACGATCACAACGCTATATTCACAACAGCTCTATGTATCGGTAGATATGCCCAAAACATCTCCATTGTCAAAGCACTAAAAAAGGGGCTGGGTAATAAAGTCAAATCACTACTTACACAAACACTTGAAGCTGAACCTAACCATGGAGAAGCTCACATTGCATTGGCAATGTATCATGCTGAAATTATTGACAAGGTAGGTAGCATGCTAGGTGGTTTGACTTATGGTGCCTCAGCCGATGAAGCAAGAAAACATATTAAAAAAGGTTTAGAAGCTGCTTCATCACCTATTAATTTAATCGAAGCCGGCAATGCCTACTTACTTTTGGATGGAGAGGAAAAAGGTATGTCAAAAGCCATTAAACTCTATAAACAGGCTGCGAAATCTAAAGCTCTCGACTGCTTACAAGCGATGGATATTGATTTTGCGATTGACCAAATAGAATGAAACAAAAAGTGGCTTTTAAACTTCTAGTGGTTTCAGAAAAGGCATGGTAGCAGCCTGTCGTTTGGTTTCAACCGTAACAATCTCATAGGCATCAGGTTGAGCTAACAAAGCTCTAGCTAAGTCATTATTCAAAGCATGTCCTGACTTATAGCCGTGGTATGCACCAATTATACTATGGCCCAACTGATAAATATCACCTATGGCATCCAAAATTTTATGTTTAACAAATTCGTCTTGATAACGCAGTCCCTCGGTATTGAGTACACGGTAGTCATCCATTACAATCGCATTATCCATACTACCGCCTAAAGCCAGGTTATTATTGCGTAACATTTCAATATCACGCATAAAACCAAAAGTGCGTGCACGGGATATTTCCTTGATAAAGGACTGATGTCCCATATCAACAACAGCTTGACGATGATGGTCCTCAAATGCTGGGTGATTAAAGTCAATTTCAAAAGAAAATTTGTTACCATCATATGGTGATAATTTAGCAAATTTATCTCCCATCTCAACCTTGACTGTTTTTTTAACTCTTATGAATTTCTTAGCTGCGGCCTGCTCTTTTATACCCGCAGATTGAATTAAAAAGACAAATGGTCCCGACGAACCATCCATAACCGGCACCTCTGAAGCACTCAGTTCTACTAAACAATTATCAATCCCCATACCAGCAAAAGCTGCCATCAAATGTTCAACTGTACCAACTTTGACACCATTCTTAACCAATGTAGTGGACATGCTGGTTTCACCAACTTGTTCAGCACCAGCCTGAATATTGATAGGACGCTTGTAATCAACTCGTCTAAATACAATACCAGTGTTAATAGCAGCTGGTTTAAGGGTGATAAAAACTTTTTGACCTGTATGGATTCCCACACCTGTGGCTCTAACAGTATTTTTTAGTGTTCTTTGTGCGATCATAAGCGCATTCTAACATCATCGGGGCACGAAACTGTCTGGATTGTACCACAAAAAGACATTCCCTCAAGCCTCTTTGTGGCTTTTTTGCCACATTGTGACTGAAATACCACAAACCAAACGAGGAGGTAATCGGTCGGTTTGTGGTTATCATATAGAGTCACATCTAGCAATAACTTACGGTATAAATAAATTTAATATAAACACACAAAACAATGTTAAGAACTTGCTCAAACTCCAGTTTTATGTCAAATAAATTATCAGTATGCTTCTAAACAATCAATCAACATTAATCCAACTGATTACGCAAAAAGGTTGGAATATCAAGATAATCATCATTATCTAACTCTGCTCTCGTATCTCGCAATTTATCGACTACTGTATTTCCCGTTGACTCCAAAGTATTTTCCACTGTCTCGTCACGTGTAGCCCGAATTGGCTGAGAAGTATTTACACCTGAATTGACTGCGCGCTTAATTTCAACTGGCCGAATATGCGACCGTGTATTCGATTGAGCCCCTTTGTTTAAGCCTGTAGCAACAACAGTTACCCTAACCTCATCTGTTAAGTCCATATCAATCGATGTACCAACAACAACAGTCGCTTCGTCTGATGCATATTCTTTAATCAACTCGCCTATCTCCTCATATTCGCCAATTGATAGATCCATACCTGCAGTGATATTAACTAAAATACCATTAGCACCATGCATATCGATGTCTTCAAGCAGAGGTGAATTCATTGCCAGTTCAGCCGCTTGAGCTGCTCGATCATCACCTTTACCAGAACCAGAACCCATCATCGCCATGCCCATTTCTGACATTACTGTCTTGACGTCAGCAAAGTCAACATTAACCAAACCAGGCCGTGTAATCAGTTCTGCTATACCTTGCACTGCCCCTTGCAACACATCATTGGCTGCTTTAAAAGCGTTTAGCAATGTGACATCGCGACCAAAATGAGTTAACAACTTAGCATTAGGTATAGTAATCAAAGAATCTACATGCTGTTCTAAATCTTGAATCCCCTTATCAGCAACCTCCATTCTTCGACGACCCTCAAATGGAAATGGTTTAGTAACAACAGCCACAGTTAATATACCCATTTCTTTGGCAATCTGAGCAATGACTGGAGCAGCGCCTGTTCCAGTTCCTCCTCCCATACCAGCAGTGATGAATACCATATCCGTACCCTGTAGACTTTCTTTGAGTAATTCCGCATCTTCCAAGGCCGCTTGACGACCTGTTTCTGGATTAGCCCCAGCGCCTAAACCTTTAGTTACATTTTGTCCTATCCGAATAATATGACGACAGCTACTTTTTTCTAGTGCTTGTATGTCTGTATTAGCGCAGATGAATTCAACACCTTCGATGTCTGCATCGACCATTTGCTGAACGGTATTACCACCACCGCCACCAATACCAATAACCTTAATGACTGCCCCACTACTTTCTGTTTCCATTATTTCAAACATGTCTAATTACCTCCAATTGACCCTTAGATTAATATTCACCCAAGAACCATTTTTTAAATTTACTGAACCATGTATCTGATTCTGTTATATTATCAGCGACATCTTCTTGATTACCGCCATATTGCAACAACCCCACACCTGTTGCATGCACAGGGTTATTAACAACTTCTTTCAAACCCGTTACTCCAACGGATATTCCCAGTCGTACAGGCACATGAAATACCTCTTCTGCCAATTCAACCGCACCTTCCATTCGCGAAGCACCACCGGTTAATACAATACCTGCAGCAATCATGTCGATATAGCCACTGCGCTGCAAATCAGCTTGCACTAAGCTGAATAGTTCTTCATAACGAGGTTCAACTACCTCAGCTAATGTCTGCCTCGCTAACCTTCTTGGTTGACGCTCACCCACTGAAGGCACTGATATAGTTTCATCAGGCGATGCCAACTGCCTCAAAGCACAAGCATATTTCAATTTGATTTCTTCGGCATATTGTGTTGGCGTTCGCATAGAAACAGCGATGTCATTAGTCACCTGGTCACCTGCTATTGGTATGGCACTGACATGGCGTATTGCTCCTTGTGTGAATACTGCTATGTCAGTTGTACCAGCACCGATATCCACCATACATACACCCAAATCTTTCTCATCTTCAGTCAAAACAGCTATAGATGAAGCGAGTTGCTCTACAATCATTTGATCTATCGACAAGCCACATCTGACAACACATTTACTGATATTTTGAGCTGCCGATTCCGAGCCAGTAATCAAATGGACACGAGCTTCCAGTCTAACACCTGACATCCCAATTGGATGACGTATCCCATCTTGTCCATCTATAACATATTCCTGTGGCAACACATGTAAAACTTTTTGATCATTGGGTATCGCTACTGCTTTTGCAGCATCTAACACCTTGTCCACATCTTGTCTACTCACTTCCCCATCCTTTATAGCAACAATTCCATTCGAATTAATGCTTCGGATATGGCTACCTGCAATACCAACAAAGACAGATTGGATTTCACAACCCGCCATCAATTCGGCCTCTTCAATGGCTCTTTTAATTGACTGAACCGTAGATTCAATATCAACAACAACACCTCGTTTTAATCCACGAGAAGGTGAGGAACCAATACCAACAACTTCAATGGAACCATCCATATGTCGCTCACCAACAATAGCAACGACCTTAGAAGTACCAATATCTAAACCCACTTGCAAACTGGTTTCATTTTTCTTAGCCATGATTCCCTAACTCCCCCTCAACAATTGTTCTTTCCATAACCTCACCTTGTTGACGCCAACGAACAACATAACCATTGCTGTAACGCAAATCGACTATTTCTGGTAATTTATCTGACTCAACCAAGAGCGCATCCCAAGTCTCTGCCAAGCGGACAATCCTTGCTGCATGCTGCTCCGTTCCTAAAACCAATTCCAAACCATTACGCAGAATCAATCGCCAATCATCACGCTCATTTACTTTAGCCTGCGCAATCTCATATCCCACTGGTTTGAGTAATTGATTATAACTAACAAAATCAAACCAAATATCACTAGCACGCTCATCTTGACCATACAATTGTGGTAATTCACTACCCAACTCTGCCCCATCTACCACAAAAATGTCACCCGCACTACTGAGCAATGCTTTGTCATTCCAAACTGCCACTGCTTGATGTTCTTTTACTGTAATTATTAATGTATCAGGCCATTTTTTCACTACATGAGCAGTCTCAACCCATGGCATTTCTTCAATATTTGCTTTGATTTCACTGGCTTCCAATCTAAAAAATGACCTCTCCGGTGTTTTCGCTACCACACGCCTCAGCTGTTCAGCGGTGATTCGATGAAAATCAGCAGATACTTGTAATTGATTAATTTTCCAACGTTCAGATTCAATCAATCCACCCATCATGGCGACCACAAAAAGCAAAAGCAATAAACCTGTAATTAATGACAGTTGAATGGTTTTACTCACCTTTGCCTCCATTGAAAGCTGTTAATAAAATTCGTTCAACCAATTCATTGAAGGACCAACCATGCACAGCGGCCGCCTTGGGCAGTAAAGAAGTCAGTGTCATCCCAGGTGTCGTATTGGCCTCGAGAAACCAGCGTCTACCCTGATCATCAACGATAAAATCAACACGCCCCCACCCCGACAATTCCAGTACATTGAATGCCTTAATGGCATCGGCTTGTAAAGCTGCCTGACAATCCAAATCAAAATCTGGTGGGCATAGATACTGCGTCTTTTTGCTATGGTATTTAGCCTTATAATCGTATAATTTTCCTTCAGGAAGAATGGCAACAACAGGTAACACTTCACCTGCGACAATACCCACTGTGCACTCAGTTCCTTCAATATAATCTTCAATCAATACTGAATCTGTAACCCTTAACGTATCATTTACTGCTTGTTTCAATTGTGCGTTATCATCAGCCTTGTGTAACCCAACTGATGAGCCTTCACCAGCTGGTTTCACAATCCATGGGCCTTCTGATGTTACCGTCCATAAGCTATCAGAATGAACCAGCTGTGAATTCGGTGTTAAAATACCTGCAGCCGCCACTAGCAACTTAGCCTTGTCCTTGTACCAACTTAATGCTCCTGCTAAATGATTACAACCAGTATAAGTGAAACCCTCAAGATTTAACCAAGCTGCCAACTGACCATTCTCTCCATCAGCACCATGCAATAAATTAAACACTACATCAACTGACTCTTGCAGCATTTTCAATGCTTTTATATCATTCACAGAACTGACTTTATGCCCCAATGACTCAAGCGCTCCTTTAACAGCAGCGCCTGACTTTAATGACACTTCACGTTCTGCCGACTGACCGCCCATCATTAAAGCTACATGCATACCATCACGCATCAGACACCCCTTGTCGTTGAACAATGTTTTGAATGATGGCCCCAATATTGCCAGCACCGACCATTAATACCACATCATCGTTTTGAACCAATCCTTTGATTGCATTTGGTAAAGCATTGACATCATTAACATAGATAGGATCTAACTTACCTCGATGTCTGATCGTTTTACACAAATCCATAGCTGTTGCACCCGAGATAATAGGCTCTCCAGCAGGATAAACTTCTGTAATAATCACTTCATCAGCCTGGTTCAGTACATCAGCAAATTCATCAAATAAATCTCTGGTTCTACTGTATCTATGCGGTTGAAAAACCAAAACAAGTCGATGGCCTGGCCAACCTTGACGGCAAGTTGAAATCACTGCTGCCATCTCTGTTGGATGATGGGCATAGTCATCAATAAGATTAAACTTTTTCTCGCCATTTCTCATACCAGAATAAAAATTGAATCGACGACCAACACCATTGAAATTTAGCAATGCTTTTTTTACTGCATCTTGGGGCACATTTAATTCAAGGCCGACAGCTATAGCAGCCAGTGCATTTTGTACATTATGTAAACCAGGTAGATTCAGTACTACCTGATCTGCAAAGATCTCGCCTTCAATGACAACATCAAATGTCATTTGCTGCCCATCTTGTGAAATATTAATAGCCCGGACACTGGCTGACTCGCTTAGACCATAAGTAATACAATGCCGGGTTAAACCCGAACTCAACTCAATAACATGTTCATCATCGATACACAAAACAACAACACCATAAAATGGGACTCGATGAATAAAACGATCAAAAGAACGTTTCAGCATATTGATGTCATTATTAAAAGTAGACATGTGGTCTTCATCAATATTAGTGACCACTGCCATAACGGGTTGTAACAACTGAAAAGAGCCATCTGATTCATCTGCCTCAGCAACCAAATACTCACTGGCACCCAAACCAGCATTCGATCCCGCCGCATTTAACAGTCCACCAATCACAAAGGTTGGATCCAACCCAGCTTCTGCTAATATACTGGCAATCAAAGATGTGGTCGTAGTTTTACCATGAGTACCTGCGACAGCGATCCCTATTTTGAAGCGCATCAATTCAGCTAACATTTCCGCCCGACTTAATACTGGTAATTTAGCTTCCCGAGCAGCCACCAGCTCAACATTGTCATTTTTGATTGCTGATGAGTACACCACCACATCAACTGGCTCAATCCATTGCGCATCATGCTGGTGGTAGACCTGGACACCCATATTTTTCAAACGAGCTGTAACCTTATTATCATTCAAATCAGAACCTGACACATTAAAATCCAAATTGTGTAAGACTTCCGCGATACCAGACATGCCTGAACCACCCACTCCAATCAAATGAATATTTTTAGTGCGACTCGCTAATTGGTGTCCTGCTGACAGATAATTCACTCAGCCACCTCCTCACAATGCTGTGCAATAACTTTCGCCACCTGTGGTTTAAATAGTGCTGATAAAGCTTGATTCATCCTTTTTAAGCATTGGCAATCAAACAGCTGGTTAATAACCTTTTCTAATGTCCCCGCACCATTTTTCTCCTGCCATAATAATGCTGCATCATGTTCTAGCAAATATTGAGCATTTTGAGTTTGATGGTCATCGACTGCATATGGGTAAGGTACCAATATAGAGGGGAGTCCTACTGCCGTAATTTCGGCTATAGTTAACGCTCCAGCACGGCAGATACAAACATCAGCCCACTGATAAGCAGATGCCATGTTATGCACAAATTCACAAATTTCTACTTTCTCAACTAAATCACCATATGCTTCTTGAGTCGCTTGTAACTTATTGCGTCCACATTGATGCTTAACCACCACTTCTTGCTTTTTAATGGCTGTTCTCAAAACTTGAGGTATCAGTGTATTTAAACTTTGCGCACCCAACGACCCTCCTAAAACCAACAACTTTAAAGGACTATTTGCTTCAAAAATTCGTCCATTGAGTGCCTCTATTTGCTGGCGAACCGGATTTCCAACCCAAACACCATTGGGAATAGTATCCAAATCAAAACCTGTCAAAACACGATCAGCATGTTTTGATAAATATTTATTCGTCATACCCAAAACTGAATTTTGCTCATGTATTACCAACCGTGTTGCGCAAAATCGTGTTGCCAACCCACCTGGTGCTGCAACAAAACCACCGAAACTAATGGCCACATCAACATGCTCTCGCTTAAAAAAACGTCTTGCCTGCCAAATACTTTTACTGAGTCTAAAAGGCATCGTCAACAAGGCCAGCAAACCTTTTCCTCTTAAAGCTTTAATAGCCAATAAAGTGATTGCTATACCTTCTTGTCTAACGATACGCTCTTCCATGCCACCTATAGAGCCCAGCCATAAAACCCGGTGGTTCTCTCTCATCAAGGCCTTTGCCACAGCAACACCAGGAAATATATGACCACCTGTCCCACCGGCCATAATGACAAACGTTTTTTGCTTATTCATGCCTCAGCTCCTTTTTTGCGACTATGAAAATGCATACGCCTATTTTCGAATGAGACACGAAATACCAATGACAATGCCACTACATTCATCATAATGGCTGAACCTCCAGAAGAGATAAACGGCAATGTCAATCCTTTTGTAGGTAAAATACCTAAATTAACACCCATGCTAAGAACAGCCTGTAAGGCAACCCACACAGCAATACCTGCACATAAGAAACCTCCAAAATCATTACCATTATCGAATGCTTCTTTGGATATCTTAAATATTCTAAAAACGAGTAAAGCAAACAGCATAACCAATATCAAAACACCGGCAAAACCCATTTCCTCAGCAAACACAGCAAATATAAAATCCGTATGCGCTTCAGGTAAATAGAACAACTTTTGGATACTCGCACCAATACCTACTCCATTAACTTCACCACGTCCGACAGCAATCAAAGCCTGAACCAACTGAAAACCATCACCATACGGATCCAACCATGGGTTCTGGAAGTTAGTTAACCGCTTAACACGATAAGGCTCTGCCCAGGCAATCAACGCCATACCTGTTGAAGCCAGCAACCCCAAGATGCTGATATCTCGATAACGAGCACCGGCAATATAGATCATCACAAAAGTAATGATAAGCAACAAAGCCGCTGAACCAAAATCAGGTTGCATCAACAACAAAACAGCTAACAAAATAACACCAACTAGTGGTTTAAGCACTCCCAACATAGAACCTTGAACTGTTTTCATGTGATGGACAATGTAACTGGCTAAAGCAGCAATCAAAGCTAACTTGACTGCTTCGACCACCTGAAATCTCGACACACCAAAATTCAACCATCGTTGCGCGCCATTAACCTCTATGCCGACACCTGGAATCAAGACCAATACCAATGCCACTGCCCCAATAATCAACATAGGTCTACTGAGACGATCAATCCACTCAGAAGACAATTGCATGACAAGCAATCCACAAGACAATCCCAATCCAATGAAAAGAATATGTCTTTTGAGGTAGTAAAAAGCATCACCTGTATTTTTTTCTGCTACTGCGATTGAAGATGAGGCAACCATCAAAGTACCTAAAGCCAACAAAAAGACAAATGCAAAAGCTAACCAACCATCGACACCAACGGTTTGCCAACTTAGCGATTTATTATTTTTTTGTTTAACTTTTGACATTACCTAACCTTTAAACTAGCTAAGCCAACCAGCACCAATATGATTGAAATAATCCAAAACCTAACAATTACTTTAGGTTCTGCCCAACCTTTTAATTCAAAATGATGGTGTATCGGTGCCATCCTGAAAATGCGACGACCTAATAACTTAAACGATGCAACCTGCAATATCACAGATACTGTTTCCATAACAAACACACCACCCATGACAAAAAAAACGAACTCTTGTCGGGTAATAAAGGCCACCAGACCCAAAGCCGCACCTAATGCCAAAGCACCCACATCACCCATAAACACTTGTGCTGGGTATGTGTTAAACCATAAAAAACCAAGACCAGCACCAGCCATGGCTGCACAAAAAATAGTCATTTCACCAGTTCCAGGGATAAATGGGATCAACAAATACTCTGAAAACTGTGCATGACCAGAAACATAAGCAAAGACACCAAGTGCAGAACCCACTAAAACTGTTGGCATAATAGCCAGTCCATCAAGACCATCTGTTAAATTTACGGCATTGGAAGACCCTACAATCACAAAATAACCTAATGGCACCGTTAACCAACCTAAATGCCAATCAAAATCACTGATTAGTGGCAGGACCAACTGTGTCGAAATACTGTCATCACCGTAACAATACAAATAAACCACTGCAGTGACTCCAAACAGCGACTGCAACAAATACTTCCACCGCGCAGCCAGTCCTGCTGAGTCTTTCAAAACTAACTTTCGATAATCATCCAACCACCCGACTAAACCGAACCCAAATAAAACGTATAAACACAACCATACATATTCATTGGTTAAATTACTCCACAATAAAGTCGTCATGATAATGACAGTCAGTATCATGGCTCCACCCATGGTTGGCGTCCCTTGTTTAATTAAATGAGATTCTGGACCAAAGTCTCTGACTTGTTGACCAATTTGTTTAATCTGTAACTTTCTGATGAACCAAGGACCCAACAACAACGAGAAAAACAAAGCAGTCAAAGCAGCCATAATGGCGCGAAATGTTTGGTACCCGAACAGATTCAGCCAAGAAAACTGTCCTTCCAATAATTCTGCTAGCCATAGAATCATTCTGTAACCTCTTCATTAAAAAGCGCCCCAACCACACGTTCCATACCCATTCCACGGGAACCTTTAATTAATACAGTACCCTTTTCAGGCCATTCTGACTTTAAAGCATCAATGACTTCAGCTATTTCTTCATATGTTTGACAGCCTGAAACTTTTTTCTCACAAATAAAGGAAGCATAACGTCCAACAGCAATCACTTGGTCAATGCCTTTCTCTTCTGCGTACGCTCCTATGTCTTGATGCATTTGATTTGCAAAAACCCCCAACTCGGCCATATCACCCATCACCAGCATTGTCGGTTTTGGCATACAGTGCAAAACATCGATCGCTGCTTTACTCGATGCCAAATTGGCATTGTAAGAATCATTAACAACAGTCACTCCTTTAAGTTGACCAACCATCTCCATTCGCCCTGGAGCAGGCTTAAAAATCCTCAATCCTTTCTCAATATCAGCAACACTAATGCCAAGCGCATAGGCAATCGTCACCACTGCACATGCATTGTATTGATTGTGTCTTCCAAGCACAGATAACCCAATGTCTATTCGTTGACCATCAAACTCACATTGAAGGCGACTGGTTTCACTTAGTATTAACCTCACATCCACATTTGCTGTTATACCAAAACATAATGACTCGCTAACCAGTTTTTCTTGCCATTGCGGAGCAAAAAAATCATCTTGATTAATGATGGCAATACCTTGTGCTGACAAAGCTTGATAAATTTCTCCTTTACCTTGGGCAATATTTTCCACAGAACCAAATCGCCCTACATGTGCGTTAGACACATTATTAACTAAAGCAATATCAGGCTCAGCAATCGAAGTTAAATAGGCGATATCTCCTTTTTTAGCCGCACCCATTTCAATCACTGCAAACTCATCCTTGGGATCAATTTCCAATAGGCTCAGAGGCACACCAATTTCATTGTTGAGGTTACCAGGAGTGACAAAACATCGGTGAGATTGTGACAACACCGCATGCAACATGTTTTTAACTGTAGTCTTACCGTTAGAACCTGTGACAGCAATCACTTTCACTTGACACAAATGCAACCAAGCTTTAGCAACAGCAGTCAATGCCTCTAAAGTATTATCACAGATAATTTGTGGCACATCGACTTCTACTGCCTGTGAAACCATGACTGCAACCGCACCTCTAGAAACAGCCTGAGCACAAAAATCCTCACCGTTATAGTTCTTACCTTTTAAAGCGACAAATAATTGACCTGGGGTAATCTGTCTTGAGTCAGTCGAAACACCACTGACCCGGGCTTCCTTACCTGCCATTCGACCGCCAACAATCGCACAAATTTGATGTAGATTCATTTTGATCATGCAGCCTGCTCCATTATTTGCTTAATGATACGGGCATCATTAAACGGATACTTTACTCCATTGATTTCCTGATAGTCTTCATGTCCCTTTCCTGCTACCAGTATGACATCACCCTTAACTGACTGACCAGCAGTCCATTGAATGGCCTGCTTCCGATCGACAATGACCTTAACCTTAAGTTTAATACCATTTATAATGTCTTCAATGATCGTTTCTGATGGCTCTGTTCTCGGATTATCACTGGTCACCACCACTTTATCTGCACCCTGAACAGCTGCCTGTCCCATGAGCGTACGTTTACCATGATCACGATCACCACCACAACCAAACACACACCACAATCTCCCTTTGACATGTGCACGAATAGCGGCCAATACAGAATTTAAAGCCTCTGGTGTATGAGCATAATCAACTACCCAGGTTATACTTTTCTCTTCATCAAAAAGCATATCCATTCGACCTGGCACTGTGGGTAACTGAGACAGAACATCTGACAGTTCAGCCAATGTAATCCCCAAACCATGAAGACTGGCAGCAACCAATAATAAATTCTCTACGTTAAAACGACCCATTAAGAAGCACTTAACAGGAACACTGTTACTCTTATACTGTAAATTAAATCGCAAGCCATCAATCTCGTAAACTACATCAGTAGCACGCCAATCAGCAACATAGTCAACACCACAAGACTCAACTTGTTTTGCATTAATCCCATCAACCAACCAAGAACGACCCACCTCATCATCCGCATTGACAACCGCTAAAGCACAAGAAAAATCAGTGAACAGACGCTTTTTCGCACCCTCATAATCCGCCATTGAATGATGATAGTCCAAGTGATCTCGACTTAAATTTGTATAGAGGCTATGCTGACAGCGCACTCCATTAATACGGCCTTGTGTTAACGCATGTGAAGACACTTCCATAGCCACATATTGAACCCCTAGTTCAACGAATTTTGACAGCAAACGATGTACTGTCAAAACTGATGGCGTTGTATTCCCTATTGGCCGTAAATCATTAATTAAACCTGCGCCCAGTGTGCCAATATAGGCCGCTTTGATTCCTTTGACTTTCAATCCTTGCACAAGAAACCATGCCACCGAAGTTTTACCATTGGTACCCGTCACAGCTAACACACCCAAGTGCTCACTAGGCATACCATAATAACAATGTGCTAATTCTCCCAAACGCTCAAGCAAATCTTCTAACACTACTACCGGCACTGGCAAACAATCCAGTTGACGATCACTTAATATAGCTACAGCACCTTGTTGCAAAGCATGTTCCACAAACGCTGAACCATGAGCTGTTTCGCCTGCTACAGCAACAAAAACATCACCTGGCAAAATCTCACGACTATCCAATTGCCAGTCTTTAACCGCAAAATTATCTCCTGTCACAGGCTGACCACACAGTAACAACACATCATGCCAATTTTTATTCATCAACCACCTCTATTGATGAATCATCGGCCACTACCATCTTCTCCCTATCACCTGGCACATTCAAGAGGCGCAAACCTGCTTTCATGATTTCTGAAAACACAGGTGCTGCCACTTGGCCACCATAATATTCTTCTCCTTTCGGGTTAGTGATACTAACAACCACCACCAAACGTGGTGCACTGGCAGGTGCAAAACCAGCAAATGATGCAATATAGTTATCTGAATAGCCTCCCTTTTCAGCAATTTTTGCGGTCCCTGTTTTACCCGCAACGGAATAATTAGGTATGGCGGCCCTATGATTAACTGCGTCATCTACGACATGTGTCAACATATTTAACATTTCAGCAGCAATTTGTGGATCCATTACCGCTTTATCCTCATTGACATTGCCTTTGATTAGTGTAGGCTGACGATAGCGTCCCTGATTAGCAAATACCGAATAGGCAGATGCTAACTGTAAAGTAGTAACAGATAAATTATAACCACGCGATAATGCTGCATGGTCTGAAGTTCGCCAACGCTCATGATGAGGTAAATAGCCCGCTGACTCACCTAAAAAACCAACTCCTGTTTTTTGGCCAAAACCAAACCGCTGATAAACATCCCACAAATGCTCTTTTCCCAAATCCAAGACCAGTTTGGCCATACCTACATTACTGGATTTAACCAAGATATCTACCAAGCTCAACTGACCATAATCTCGAAAATCATGTATAGTAAAACCATCTAACTTGTAAACACCGGGGGAGGTATTAATCATTGAATTAACATCGTAGTGGCCACTTTCTAATGCAGCAATCACTGCAAATGGTTTCATTACTGATCCTGGTTCGTATATATCTGTTAACGCTCTATTTCTTAAACCCTCTATGCTTTTATTAGCCGCATTGGGATTCAATGAAGGTCTGTTAACCATCGCCAGCACTTCACCCGTATTAACATCAAGTACCACAGCAGACCCAGAGTCAGCCTGGTGAATAGCCACTGCCTTTTTCAGTTCATAATAAGCAACATACTGGAGACGTTTATCAATACTCAAATGTAAGTCCTTACCTGGCATAGGTGCTTGAAGTTCATCCACATCTATATCTGAAACCACTTGACCTAACAAATCTTTAACCACCATCTTTTTACCAGACACACCGGTTAACCACTGATCATAGGTCTGTTCTAACCCTTCCTGGCCCTGATCATCAATATTGGTAAAACCAATCACATTACCGAATACTTCTCCAGTAGGATAAAAACGCTTAAACTCTGCCCTAAATTCAACACCTGTCATATCTAAAGCACGCACCGAATCAGCCACTGCAGGAGTAATGCGTCTTTTAATATATAAAAAGTGTCGATCTTTGTGGCTGGTGATGATTTGCTTTAATTTTTCTGCATTCAAGTCCAGTACTTCAGCCAGTTGGTCTACCTTACTGAACTGATTCAGCAATTTTTCGGGATTGATTCCCACAGATTCCATCTGAGAACTCAAAGCCAATGGCTCTTCATTCCGATCATAAATGGCACCACGAGACACCGGGATTTCCACTTCTCTGACATGTCGTTTGTCAGCCTGAATTTTATAAAAATCAGTTCGACTGACCTGCATAGTGAAAGCACGACCCAGGACAATAACAAAGAAACATAATAAAAAAGCCATCACAATGGCTATCCTGAGACTGATGTTTACTCTTGACTGAGCGCTCTTTCTCATCGCTTAACCACCAAAGTCTGTGCTCGCTCAGGCAGTCTCATATTCAACTCCTTTTTAGCTACAGCCGCCACTTTAAAGCTGGCTGAATAGGCTGCCTTTTCGATCTGCAACCGACCCCATTCTGTTCTAAGTTGCATCTGCTCATCCTCAACTTTTTGTAATGCAGCAAACACCTTTCTTGTTTCATTTTGGCTATAAACATAAGCCACTAACGTAGTCATTCCAACAGATAACAACAACAAAGAAAGAAACAATCGAACCATCACAACACCTCTGCGACTCTCATAACAGCACTGCGGGCACGAACATTAGTATCAATATCACATGCTTTTGTGGGCTTACCCACCACCTTAATTACAGCAGGACGTAAATAATCTGGCACCACAGGCAACCGTCGACCAATTGACTCCGGCTTTGACATCGACCGCATAAAGCGCTTGACAATACGATCTTCTAAGGAGTGAAAACTGATCACCACCAATCTACCACCAGCTTTTAATAACTTAAGCGCCTTTGGTAAGGTACGTTCAATTTGTCCTAATTCATCGTTAATAAAAATTCGAATAGCCTGAAATACACGTGTAGCCGGATGTTTTTTTTCTTTAGGGTGTGGTTTATTGACTTTTAAAATGACCTCCACCAAATCACGCGTTGTTTCTATGCGTTTATCTTCTCGAGCAATGGTTATTGCTTTGGCGATCCTGGCTGCATTTTTTTCATCACCGTATTGCCAAAATATGGTCTTCATGTCATTAACATTGGCCTGATTAATCCAGTCGGCAGCAGACATTCCCGTCTGATTATTCATTCTCATATCCAAAGGACCATTATGCTGAAAACTAAAGCCACGTTGAGGATCATCTAATTGTGGTGAAGAAACACCAAAGTCAAAAAATACACCATCAAACTGTTTACCTTGAGACAATAAATCAACAATCACAGATTCAAACTTACCAACCAAAACCGTCACTCGATCATCCTCTTTCGCCAAAGCTTCAGCAAAAACCAAAGCCTCTGGATCACAATCAATGACATACAAACGACCTTCATTATTCAACTGGTTTAGAATCGCCCGACTGTGACCACCTCGACCAAAAGTACTGTCCAAATAACAGCCTGACTTATTTATAACCAATGCTGCTACCGACTCATTAAGTAATACAGATTGATGCAATTCTTGATACATCACAACACCAGCTGTTTCATCGCATCTGATGCCTCACCGCTGATAGCAGGCACTTGATGCCTTTGCTGTGTCAAAGCATCTTCATTCCATATCTCAAATTTAGACCCCAACCCCAACATCACAACACGTTTTTCCATAGAGGCAACTTGACGCAATGTAATAGGCAACAAAATTCGAGACCCTTTATCTGGCATTAAATGATAAGCACTACCAACTAATCGTCTCTGTAAATTGCGATGCATTGGATCAAAAGTACTCAATGACATCACTGAATCACGAACCTTCTCCCATTCTGCTTCGGGATAGAGCCATAAAGAATCATTTTCATAAGCGTTATAGGTGAGCACCAACTTGTTTTGGCATACATCAACAATCGGTTGACGATACATCGAAGGTATCGCCAACCGACCTTTGGCATCCAAATTGAGTGCAACTTCACCGTAAAACACTACTTTACTCCACTATTAAAACACTTTTTACCACATATTTGCACTTTATGACCAAAACAACATCAAGTCAAGTACGAAAACAAAAAAATCATGAAATATCAAACACTTAATGAATGTCTTACTTTAAATAATAACCGTAACTTATTGATTTATTAATTTGCGCAAAATAAACATACGAAAAGAACTATATAAACTCCCATGAAAAAAACAGCCCGAGTCTTATCGCCCAAATTGTTAAGCAACATACGAGTCAGTAGCAAAGCATGTAAGTAGTCAGTTCTGACTAAATAGACTAATTAGTCGAACCTGAAAAATGCATAACTTATTGTTAAATATACAGAGTTACTTCGAATTCGCACATTTTTTCGACCAGGAAACAGGTGTCACAATGCATTTTTATTCGCCGCTTCCATGCGGCTCTCAGGCTAACGTGAAAAAGTTTTCCAGAAACTTTTTTATGGTCGATGGTGTGGCACAGAGACGTGCTACCTTGAGCCATCAGGCTCAAGTAAGGTCAAAAAACATCAGCAAAATCACACTTTTGCGCTTAAGTGTTTTTTGACTGATACTAAAAAAAACCAGGAGGGACTTTTTCAGGCTTGACTAATTAGGAGTATAAACTGACACTCATCAGTGTTTAGCAGCAACGCCAGAAAACCATGTGCAATTTTGTAGGATATCAAAAACCGACAGAAAACTGATCAATCATGAAAATGATAACACCTCCTTACCAAGAACATCTCAAATTAACCTGAAATAAAACCCAAAGTCCCCAAACTCACTTCCGGGGACTTTCACCTAATAATAGCGACCGTTTGATGTTACTTTAGATGTACCCACAAATGTGTGAAAGCCAATGCCAACCGTTCAGCTAAATATTGATTGGAGCCAGAGGTACCTCCATGACCGCCTTCAGATATTTCAAAATACCAAACTGGATAACCAAATGACTTCATTTTGGCAGCCATTTTACGCGCATGTGCTGGATGAACCCGATCATCATGGGTTGATGTATAAAAAAATGTCGCCGGATAATCAACATCCCTTTTGAGATTCTGGTATGGACTGTATTCTTTAATATAAGCCCACTGTTCGGGGACATCCGGATTACCGTATTCTCCCATCCAAGAAGCACCTGCCAGCAGTTTGTTATATCGTTTCATATCGAGCAGCGGCACACCACAAATCACTGCTCCATATAAATCAGGGCGACGCGTCATGGTCGCACCAACCAGTAAGCCGCCGTTGGAGCGTCCCTCTATGCCTAAGTGCTCAGGTGAAGTGATTTTTCGCGTGATTAAATCTTCAGCTACAGCCTCAAAATCCTCGTAAGCCTTGTGACGATTTTCTTTTAATGCAGCATTGTGCCATTTGGGACCATAAGCACCACCGCCACGGATATTTGCAGAAACATAGATGCCACCACGATCCAGCCACATCTTGCCATAAGCACCTTCTAAGTCTTCATAAGAACCTGAATATGACGGTGTTAAGGAATTCCGGAAACCACCATAGGAAAAAATATGGGTTGGATTTTGACCATTAAACACAGTATTTTTATTCATGATCACAAAATAAGGTACAAAAGTACCATCTTTGGAGCGAGCAAAAAACTGTTCTACTTGGTAAAAGCGGCTATCAAAGCTGGCCTGCTGTGACATCACCTCTTTAGGCTCTAGGTCATCACCATCAACATAATATAAGGTGGGCGGTGTCAAAAATGATTGGTATTGTGCAAAAAAACCACCTGACTCATTATTCACATCCATCAAAGTGATTGCACCATTGTCTGGAAATGCAATGGTTTGACTACTCCATTGACCTTGATCATTCTGGGTGTAAACGATCAGTTTACCAACCACATCTTCCAATAAGGTCAGAATAATCGTCTCATCGCTGGTATCAATTGATTCGATGTTTTGGTTGGCTTTAGGCTCTAGAAAAACTTCCCAGTCACCTTGTTCAATAATTGATTTCTCACCAGTGAGTATCTCAGGTTTGATCAACAAAATTGTTCCTTCGTGCAAAATCTGGCCATCAAACTGCCAATCGGCTTTCAATGAAACAATCATACGGCCATTAAAATCACCATTAACAATAGCTGTCTCAGGCAAGTTCAGTAATACAGGCTCATTATCGATTAGTTGATAATACTTTTGAGACCAAAAACTGACACTTTCAATGACAAAATCTTTGGCATCACCACCACTGCCTGTTCGCTGAGCAAACACTTTCACATGCTCAGGATCAATTGCCATTAATAATTTCGCATCGGCTATATCATCACCACGAGTCCACAATTTCGACATCCTTGGATAACCAGATGTTGTCATTGACTTACTGCCAAAATCAGTCGCCACGAATAAATGATCTACATCACGCCAAGAAACAGACATCTTTGATAACGGTAATGAAAAGCCATCTTTTACAAAGGCCATTTCCTTCATATTAAATTCTTTCATGACTTCTGCATCCCCACCATCCAGAGACAAAAACGTCAAACAATGTTGATATTCAGGAGCCAAACATGTCATGTCTTTGAACATCCACTTGCCTTCATGAATCTCATTGTACTGATCCATATCTAGCACTGTTTGCCATTTAGGTTTATTGGCTTTAAATTCTTTCAATTTGGCCCGTCGATACACTCCCAATGGATTTTTATCATCTTTCCAAAAGTTATAAACCCATTCACCTTTTTGAGTAACCGAAGGTATTCGACTTTTGCCATTCAGAGCACTAATGGCTTCTGAATATAGCTCCTGATAGATCGGCATAGCCTTGTATTGATCAGCAGTCTGTTTATTTTGACTGAGCACCCACTCCATAGACCGCTCCCCATCAATATCTTCTAACCATATGAATGGATCTTCATCATGAGTGTTGGCCTGTGAAAATCCAGTAATCAAAATAGCCACAGAAATCCAAACAATTTTCTTCATTATTTATTCCCATTTCAAAAAGTTAAAAATCATACCAGCATTAAGCACTCTTTGCACTGCCAGTCCGATAAATATATCGTCAGCAATAATAAAGATCAATTCACTTGAATTAATGGCGTTCAGTTTATTTTTTGAATGAGAAAACTGATCACTGTCATGATGCTATTGTTAAAGGTAAGGTCACGATAGGCGCCTAATTTAACAGTTTCCACGCCATTATTTATCTCAAGTGATGAAATAATTGGTGTTACTTTGTTACTTCGTCTTGATAGTCACACCTGATTTTTTCTCCGCTTGCTGAACGGGTGTGAAAAACAAATTATTTTTACTACCACCACAATGTATTCCCCAAGCTGTTGTACTCCATGACCAGGGTCCACCACTGTCACCACCAATAGCGCCGATACCTGATACCTTCGCCACCTTAGTGATTAGCTTACCAGATTTAAATATTATCGATACACTTTTAGCTTTAACCTGATGATCACAAGAACGAACATTTGATGAGCGGCCATAACGACACACCGTTGTTCCCTTGTACATGTTTTTTGTTATTCTAATACTCTCTACCGGACGTAAAGAACTTGCGCTGGCCCAATATGAGGTTGGCTCAATATGATCAGTGGTGTGATATTCAACATCGCCGCCTAGTCCATAATTCTGTTTGCGAAATTGTGTACCATAGATGACCGACAGAGATTCTTCAAATTGATTGATACCAGGACAGTGACCTGCTGTGACGATACCATCACCATTGGGGCCCGAGACTGACCAGCCACTGGTACATTTACGTTTTTCATCATTTTGTGTGCCATTTTCTCACAAATGAGATTAGGATCTGTTAACACTATTTAGTCGAACCTGAAAAGTGCATAACTTATTGTTAAATATGAAGAGTTACCTCAATCTTGTACATTTTTTCTACCAGAAAACAGCTGCCTCGATGCATTTTTATTCGCCGCTTCCATGCGGCTCTGAGACTAACGTGAAAAAGTTTTTCAGAAACTTTTTTCTGGTCGATGCTGTGGCACATGAAAGTGCCACCTTGAACCGTCTCAGGCTCAAGTAAGATCAAAAAACATCAGCAAAATCGCACTTTTGCGGTTAAATGTTGTTTGACCGAATATGAAAAAGGCCCGGATGGGCTTTTTCAGGACTGACTATTTAATTGGTTGCTATTATGGCTGAAGATGCATTGAGTTTGCGGCTATTTTTATGGTTCCAAGCACTCATCCCACACCATCTCATATGCCAAGAACAATATATCATTAACACCCAGCCATTCAACAGCATCAAGGGCCACAAATACCAGCTACCTTGCCAAAAAACCAGTGGCCACCAAGCTAGCCAACAACAAAAAGTGAGCAATCTTATGAGCGCATATGAGGGCACCAATACCATCCATGGGCAAAACAATAGCAACTGCACATTCCATGCTGCCATTTGATGAGCTGTACCAAACCACAGATACAACAAAATCAACCCTATCAACGATAAAAAGCAAATATAAAACCTTGCCATTAACAACCGCGAACGCTGCCAACAAAAACCCACAAAAAAGCATAAGCTCACAATCAACAGAGCAGCATGGGTTTTTAACCAAGAATTAGATGACTGCTTGTTCGCTGCCATAACAACTTTTTCGGGTGTACCTGTCCACTGATCCATCGCTCTAATACTGATGGCTTCTTGTAATTTTCCAGGGAATGCCATCAAAGCCCAGTCGCTCCTCAGCTGATAGGCAGCATGGCCATAACCTGCCGCTAGTCCGAAGTTCATTAATGACTGATTAGGCACCGGGAACGTCTGTTGGAAATAACTCGTGGATAGTGACTGAGACTCTGCTTTTAATGCACCATAAGTTCCCTGATCTAATAAATCTCTGATTTTAGTAGCACAATTATTGAAAAAATAATCATAATCATAGGATTGATTTTCAGGTTTAAGGTGCCAACGCAAATACTGTATGATTTCATTTTTTGCTCGTTGACTGAATTTTAATGGTGTTAATGTTAAATCTCGCTGTTCAATCTCAGCCCAATACTTTTCCTCTTCAATCGATGTCAGGCCAATCATATATTGCATGTCATTTTGAATAAAAGATTTCAAGAAACCCGCTTGTTCAAAACTAAAAACACCAAAACCAAACACATCATCATCAATAACTAATGCGCTGTGACCATAGACTGACCAAAACTCCGTACCTGGTGACACTGTCATTAAATAAAAATCACGAGCTAAAACCAATGGGGCTGTCAACAACAGCCCCAAAATTAACGCCACAAATAATGATGAACGTCTCAAGAAAGTTCCACTTCTAGAAACTCGATTCGGCGTTTATCTGCCTTAGCTATTTTAAATAACAACTCATCAACCTCAACTTGCTCCCCTGTTTCAGGCAGTCGCCCAGCATAAGACGCCACCATACCACCTAAAGTATCATACTCAGAATCATCAAACTGGAAGTCAAATTGTTCATTGAAATCAGCTATCGTAGTCAAGGCATTGATTCTATATAAATTCTCCTTAATTTTGAGCACATATGGGTCTTCTTGATCATCATACTCATCATCAATGTCACCAACAATCTCTTCCAATATATCTTCGATAGTAACCAAGCCAGCCACACCCCCGTACTCATCAATAATGATGGCCATGTGATTATGACTTGTTCTGAATTCATTCAATAAAATATTGACTTGCTTTGACTCAGGAATCACTACGGCAGGCCTTATGATTTCAGAAAGTTTAAAATCATCTTCACCTTTAACGAAAGATTTCAAAACATCCTTAGCCAATAAAATGCCTTCAATTTCATCCTTATCTTCACCCACAACAGGAAAACGTGAATGCCCAGACTCTACGATGATTGGTAACACAGCTTCTATATCCGCGGTATTAGGAACCACCACCATTTGTGCTCTGGGAACCATCACCTGACGCACCTGTAACTCGGAAACTTTCAACGCACCTTTCATCATATTAAGAGCATCAGCATCCAAAAGCCCGTTTTCATGAGCTTCAGTTAAAATAGCGATCAAATCTGTGCGATTTTGAGGTTCATCCGTAAATAAATTGGCTAACTTGCTTAGCCACGATGTTTTCTGATTTTCCTGATCAACATCGTTCCTACTCTGGTCTTCGGTCATTAAGGTCTTTTAAAACACCTAAGTATCGATTTAACAAGTCCTGAGTTTAATCTGACTATTACCAAATTGTCTACGTTTTTTAAGCGATTACTGTGAAAATGCGTACCACGTCGCAACTATAGTGGCTACCATAAAAATCAATCCCCCAATTTTCCACCAGCTCCAAGGCCTTTCACCATAAGCTTTACCAGATTGTCCATTAATCACATACCGATACGTTTTTTTATTGTAATTGAATGCAGAAATATACACTGGCGCCAACACCAACTGAAAACCCACATTATTATATTGAGTTTGAACACTGCTAATAATCTGATGATCACCACCAATATCAATTCTGATACGACCTCTGATAACACCATCCATTACCTGCTTAGCCAACTCAAAACCACTCGTAAGCTCAATGGTATACAACTCTGAATGGAAACCACTCAAATACCGCCCATCAAATTGTCTGGCTTTCCCCAAATTCCATTGAGACAAAAAGCTTTGAAACTTAAGAGGCAAACTCTTTGTAGCCAGTACTGTCAAGTCATCAAACGGGACAGAAACACTCCCACTAACACTTCGCCATCGGGTTTTTACTACAGTTTGTGTTTGACCATTGCGCCTCACCGTAGTCACATAATTATCACCACGAGAACCATGATATTTTGAAAAGGTATCTGCATCAAACGTCCAAAATGGCATATACGAGGCATTGATAGGAGTCGCCTGAATCGCTTTCTTCTTGAGCGCATTGGGCGCAAACCATAATCCATGTAACCATTTTTTGAATCCTGCTACAGCCTCATTATGATCCACCTCAAAAGGTAACACACCGTCAGGTTTGAAGTAACGCTCTAAATCGACCGGCACCACCAAATTCATGTCACAATAAGGGCATTCATCGGCATGAACATAATTGGGCATACTAAAATCTGCACCACAATTATTACAGTGAATTTCATGTGTCACCACGTTGGCATCACCCGTAGGAACAATACGTTCTGCCTCAGCATAATCATGTGCGGTAAAATCCATGCCATCAACAGCAATAGGAGTGGCTTCACCACAGCTGATACACTTCAACGAGTGATGACCAATGGCATAATCCATGTCATTCCCACAAGTTTGGCATTTATACGCCGTATATTGAGTCATTTTATATTAACAAACCTTATTGAGGCATAGCAGGTGGCTGACTATTCAATAATGTTTTCACTTCACTCAGCGTATCAGCTGCTGACCAATCCGCCAACCCCTCAGTCCACATCAACGTCTCAGCTGTAATTTTTGACTCAACAATCATGTCTTTAATGACTGCCAAATTAACTGGACCTACGCGCTGACCATCAATGACAACAAAGTAATGTTTGACTACTTGGACTTGTTCTGGCATCGGCGGCGGTGCTAAAGGATCATTGGAATCGCCCCGACCCAAAGCGGCACCAAAAGATTGCGCCATCCCAAAACCCATTCCCATGGCCATCCCTGATCCTGCTGTTCCCTGATTATTAGCTGCATCTCGCATTGCTTGAGCCTGTTGATAGCGAGTAAAACGATTTAAATCACCTACCGCAATTGAACTGGCACGTTCATCCAATGCTTTTTCTACTGCCTCAGGAACTGATACATTTTCAACTAACAAAGTTTCCAATGACAAACCATAGGCTTTGAACATAGGCTGAAGCTGCTCAGTTAAAAATCGACCCAAGTCATCATAGCTGGCAACCAAATCTAATATAGGCACTTTTGCCTCACTGATGACTTTGGCAAAACCAGTGACCACCAAATTCTTAAGCTGTCCAATGATTTCTTCTAAAACAAAGTGGCCGTCAGTACCCACAATTTCTTTCAGCATCACAGCTGGGTCCTGAATTCTGAAAGCATAAGAGCCAAAGGCCCTTGTCCTAATGACACCAAACTCGGGATCTCGCAATATTAAAGGGTTTCTTAGACCCCACTTCATATCGGTAAAAATACGCGTATTGAAAAAATAAACTTCTGCCTTAAAAGGACTTTCAAAACCATGTTGCCAACCTTGCAAAGTAGAAAGAATAGGCACATTAGCTGTATTGAGTTCATACAAACCTGGTTCAAAAACATCAGCAACTTCACCCTCATTGACAAGAATCGCTAACTGCCCTTCTCTAACAGTTAATTTAGCACCATTTTTTATTTCATTTCCATAGCGTGGAAATCGGTAAACTAAAGTATGACTGGTATCATCAGTCCAGTCTATGATATCAACCAACTCACCAAACAGCTTATCCCAAATACCCATGCCGATTATCCTCTAAAAAAGTAACGATTATACACGTTCAATGAATCACACTAAATAGTGCCAAAACTCATGAAAACAGCGATTGTGATTTATTAATCAAATTTAATATTCATCTTACAAAGAACTGAATCGAACCTAACCCGAAAAGGCTCTGTCACTGAATACTTTTAATCAGTTATCCACTCACCTGAATAAAACTTTTCAAAATAAGGCAGTAATTCCAACTAAGTTTCAAAACCATTCTTTATCTGTAAATTTAAACCAACTGCAAACTACCACATAAGGAAAAACAGCACTTAAAAGAATGAATATACTCAAGAAACATTAAAATGAGAATAAAACGAGCTAGGGTAACATTTGCTCTAAACGCTTAATATACTGTTTATGATTAAGGTAGTTGAGTGGCTGTAAATCTGATATGGCTTTGGCTTTTGTGAGGTGTTTTTGCGCCACCGCCCTATCCTTATTGATAATAGCCTCGAAAGTTAATGCTTCATACCACCATAAAGCCTCCCACCTTTCTTCTTCAATTCTCGCTTGAAAATGTTTAATCAAATGTTCTTTATGAAAGTTTATCTTGCTTTGGTCAACAGCAAAAAAAGCCTTGAAGAGTTGTATAATCGACCGCTTAAAAGCTAAACTACCTGTAAATGATTTACCACCCTCTATCATTAATTCATCACATTGTAGCGCTTTAGATTTTTTCCATAAACTATCTATTTCTAAAATACTTTTTTGATAGTGAATGTTAAAAAAAATGTTGTCATACAAGAGATCACATCTCTGTGACTTTGAATCAGGTCGAATTTCAGCATATGAACGTATTGCCTCTGGGTACAACGTTCATTATTACTTCTGTAGGCAGCATCTGCCGTTATGTTATAGTACCAACTTATTTTAGGTGTCTCTTTAACATAATATTTTGTTAATGTATTTAACGCATTTTTATAATTCGTAAATGACATTTTAATATCACCTTTTACAGCATAAAAATATCCCCATAGACCATAAAATGAGCTTTCCTTATCTACTCGTTGATGTACATCTAACCTATTCAAATACTGAGGAATACGTGCTATGGTTTTTTCCGCACTCGTAAAATCCTTAGTTGAGATATACGATATAGCCAAATCGTTCAAAACACCAATAATGGTTTCTACCGAACCATCCGCCAAAGTAGCATAATAAACAGATTGCTCCGCAGCAGCCTGTGCTTCTTGATAATGAAACATATTAGTTAATATCAACATCTGGGCTGAATAAATTTCGACTAATAGTTCGTTATTTTTTATTAAATTAGCAGCTTGCTCAGCTTTTTTTAGAACAGCAATCGCCTCCTCCAAACGTTCAGATTCCAGTAATGGCCGATAACTCCCCATCAATAACCAAATACACTGGACATCTTCTTCACCCAACTCCCTGTAACAATCTTTAATATTATCTTCGATGTGTTGGCCTGATAGCTCATACATTGCTAAAGACCACAAGCTCTCATGTATAGACTTGATAATCCGATATTTGACAGATGGAAATAACTCAGTGCTTGAAGCTACCCTCATCAAACCTTGTTCTAATACATCCCCAATTTGCACCTCAGTTTTCGACTGATAATTATTACTGTCTATGAAAATTTTCTCTAAAAAAGTTGAGGTTAGTTCAGCTTGATGTTTTTGATTTCGCGCTATCTGAGCCTGATTGATCGATATCCAAGTGGTGATCATCAAGGCAACAGAAAAAATGAATGCCATCAGTGAAGATATAAAGTTTCGCCGAATAAACTTATGCAAATGGTAGGTAAGACCAGCAACCCTAGCCGACACAGGTTTATTTTCTAAATAATTCCTTAAATCCTGAGCGAAAGCATCTGCACTGTTATACCGATAACGAATCTCGGGATTTAAAGCCTTATTAATAATACTTTGCAGGTCTGTATGTAAAGCGCCCTTAACTTGCGAATAAATGTCAACATGCACTACTTGATCATCGCTAAAAGATTCATAGTCTGTAGTTGCATTACCAGAAATCACATTCTGTTCACGCTCATATTCTGTCTTATTGCGAAAAGGGTGACAGCCTGTCAATAACTCAAAAGCAATGATACCTAAACTGAACAAGTCACTGTGAATGGTCAGTGATTCTCCTTTAATCTGTTCTGGGCTGGCATACCGCCGGGTCATAATTCTAGTAAAATGAGTGGAAGAATCATTTTCAACGAGCGATTTGGCAATCCCAAAATCCAATAATTTAACAACACCATCATCAGTAACCCAAATATTGTCAGGCTTTAAATCCCTATGTAAAATCAACTTTGAGTGAGCGTAAGCAACAGCTTGACAAATTTGTAGAACCAAACCAATACACTCTTTTAAACTGGCTTTTGTCTTAACCACATAACTGATGATATCATCACCTGAAACGTATTCCATAGCCAAATAGGGCTTACCATTTAAGTCACTCCCGCCATCAAATATTTGAGCAATATTAGGATGTTTTAAGCTGGCTAAAATTTGCCGCTCTGTAATGAATTTCTTAGTATCTTCCGGAGATAGGTAGCCATGTGCGCATTTAATAGCAACCAAGTGCTCAAAACTCTCATCATTGTTTTTGGCCAAAAAAACCTGACCCATACCACCTGTTCCCAGCGGTTTGATAATTTGATATTTATTAATCGTTGGCACATCATCTAAACTGTCACCAACAACTGACTGAGAAGCTTTATTGGAAATAGTTAACCCGTCTGACTGATGATCTAAAGAAAGCAAAATTTTTAACTCCTCAATCTCTCTCAAAGTCAATATTTCTTCAGATGAAAGTCGCTGTATTTCCTGTTCGATGACCTCATCAGGTAATTCAGCTAACCGGTTAAAATGTGCTTCAATTTTTTTATAAAATAATGTCATCGAATATTCATTCCCCCTTAGCAGCCCTAACAGTTGTTCAAAACCAGTAAGTTATAACGACACTTACTTACATGCTATGAAAAATTATCACTGCTACCTACCCAGATACATCAGCCCGGTTTATGCCATCTAAGTGATCACAGCATATCCCTAGCACACCCATTATTATGGTACAACAAATATTCAAATTAACAAATCAATAAACGAATCCATGAAGTCGAATCTGTACTATGCGTAAACTTGGTGTCAACTTTTCCTTAAGATTCTGCAAAAATGACTAATTACCGTCATGATATTTAGTCGAACCTGAAAAATGCATAACTTATTGTTCAATATCAAGAGTTACTTCAATCTTGCCACATTTTTTCGACCAAAAAACAGGTGCCACGATACATTTTTATGGTCGATGGTGTGGCACAGGGACGTGCCACCTTGAGCCATTAGGCTCAAGTAAGGTCAAAAACCAGCAGCAAAATCACACTTTTGCGCTTAAGGTTTTTTTGACCGATGCTGGAAAAGGCCAGCAAGGACTTTTTCAGGACTGACTATTTACACATAAAGTTATTCTAGGGTCATTATAGATAATCATCTGTCCCACCCCTATACAACATTAGATACCGACATATAGTATGTTTTAACAAAAAACAACCAGGAGCCATTGAACCTAAATAACATGGGGATAATTTATGATGATACAACTGACTATATCAACATTTCAACAAATGGAAATGTTACATCGCACTGTCAAAAATCGACTTCTTTGACCTTATTTTGATACTTTTCACGATGGTACTGATGTGGCAATTATTTAAATATCCGAAAAGTCTATTGATGGCTTTGAGAGATCAGTTCAGGAGTTAACATATGGTTAAAGATTTTGGGAAGGTTAAGAAAAAAGTGTTGCTATCTGCTTTACTGTTAGAGTTAGGTGTTGGCTCAGTACAAGCAGGTCTTATTATTGTCGATGGCAACAGCTGTACTTTAGCGGATGCCATTAGTGCAGCCAATACTGATCAGGCTGTAGGTAACTGTAGCGAAGGCAGTGGTGCTGATTTTATCAGCTTGCCAGATAATGAAACTTTTATACTTGATCAAGCATTACCATTGATTGAGAGCAGTATAGCGATACAAGGACATGGTGCAACGATCCAACGCGCAGCGAATGCTCCGGAGTTTGGTGTTTTAAGGATGAATGCACCAAATCAAAGTGATGTTTTGATTTTACATGAGCTAACAATCACGGGCGGACATAGAGCAGATAACCAGGGTGGTGGTGTCGGCGTTATCAATGGTAACTTAACATTATC
>JAUIGR010000011.1 GCA_030430025.1 Gammaproteobacteria bacterium | reverse complement strand
CAGCCAACACACAATAATACATTCATAGTCGTCAGAGTGACAAATAACCTGGATAATTAGAACTGGGTTTTTCAGGGCTGACTAATTAAACTACTGTATGATCAAGGCATAATCCACTTGATGATCAAACTAATGATTGACACGACTACCAAACCCAGCAACCAAAGCACGAGGAACCAAAGCCACTGTTTGATTTTTTCTGGCATGTCAGTACATGCTCTCTGGTGAACTTTTACCTCTGAATGTATAAAAACAAAAGGCAGTGTAGACTAGAACCAGTGGTAAGAATAAAGCAGTGCCAATTAATAGGATAGACTGAGAGGTTGATGCGGCGGCAGCTTGCCACAAAGTGAACTCAAATGGTACAACCCATGGATACATGCCCACGGCCAGTCCAATATAAGCCAAGAAAAACAACAACACAGTATATAAAAATGGTCTGAGTTCGCTCTCATCATTCAGGTGTTTATTGATTTTATAAAAACAATAAGTTGTAACTAAGGGGATTGGTAGGAGGTAATAAATGTTGGGTGTTGAAAACCACAGTTGGTAAATGCGCTTATCGAGCAGAGGCATGCTGATGCTAATGACACATATGAAAAAACCCACAAACATGAGCACATACCTGGCTGCAAGACGGGCCCACAGTTGGGTTTTTTTATCAGTTTTGAGCACAGTCCAGGTGGCACCGAGCAAAGCATAGCCAAAAATCAGTGCGACACCGGTTAGCAAGCTGAAACCATTGGCCCAGTCTAGTGGACCACCGGAAAATTGTCTGCCAGTCACTTTGAAACCTTGGACAAAATTACCCAAAATAATACCCTGCATCAACGCCGCTAACAATGATCCAAAATGAAAGCAGGTGTCCCAAATCCAGCGGCTTTTTTCAGATGCTTTGAAGCGGAACTCAAATGCCACTCCCCTGAATATTAAACCCAACAACATCAGAATGATTGGTATATAAACAGCAGGCATGATGATGGCATAGGCTACAGGAAAAGCGGCAAATAAGCCACCACCTCCGAGCACCAGCCATGTCTCATTGCCATCCCAAAAAGGTGCAATGGAATTCATCATACGGTCTCTGGATACATCAGATGGAGCGAATGGAAACAATATGCCGACTCCTAAGTCAAATCCATCCAAAAAAACATAGAGGAAAATAGCGGTGACGATTAAGCCGCCCCAAATCAGTGGTAAATCAAGCCATGAGGAAAAATCTAACATGCTATTCTCCTTCAGTTTGTGTCAATTTTTTGGTTAAAGTAGCCTCCATACTGTGATCATAGTATTTTTCGCCATCGCCAATAGCAGAAGGTCCTTTCTTGAATAATTTAAAAATGTAGTAAATGCCGGTTGTGAACAGAATAGAGTAGACGACTATAAACAATAGCAATGAAATAGCCACTTGTTCAGTAATCACTGGTGAGACACTATCGGTTGTTTTTAGTACGCCATAAACTGAGTAGGGCTGGCGTCCTACTTCAGTCACAAACCATCCCGAAAGGATCGCAATAAAACCAGAAGGTCCCATCAGTACACACCATTGATGGAACCTTTTGTTTTGATACAAGGTGTTCCTAAAATACAATATCAATGCCATGATACCAGTCAAAATCATGGCCATTCCAATTGCTACCATGATACGAAAAGACCAAAAAACAATGGCCACTGGGGGTTGTTCATCTACTGGCCAGCTTTTTAAACCACGAATTTCTGCATCCCAGTCATGCTTTAGAATCAAACTGGCTAAACCCGGAATTTGCACTTCATAGTGATTGGTTTGGTTTACCTGATCGGGAATGGCAAATAAGCGTAAACCTGCACTTTGTTCATTTTCCCATATACCCTCCATGGCTGCTACTTTTGCAGGTTGATACTTCAAGGTATTCAAACCATGTAAATCACCTATGATCAATTGTGCTGGAGCAACCAGTAACGCCATCAGCATTGCCATTGTGAACATGACTTTGGCATGAGTCTGATATTTTTGTTTCAGGAAATAGTAAGCAGCGACAGCACTGACCACAAAGGCGGTAGTTAAATAGGCGGCTGTGACCATATGAATGAATCGGTACCCGAATGAGGGGTTAAAGATAATTTCTTTCCAGCTGGTAGGATAAAATAAACCATCAACACCTATTTCAAATCCTTGTGGTGTTTGCATCCAACTATTCGCTGAAAGTATCCAGAAAGCTGAGATCAGGGTGCCAATAGCCACAATAAGAGTTGATATGAAATGCATTTTTTTGCTAACTCGCCCCCAACCGAAGAGCATGATACCCAAAAATGAGGCTTCTAGAAAGAATGCGGTTAATACTTCATAGCCTAATAAGGGGCCTAATACATTCCCTGTAACGTCTGAAAAGTACGACCAGTTGGTACCAAACTGATATGACATGACCACCCCGGAAACAACCCCCATGCCAAAGGCGACTGCAAATACCTTAACCCACATGCGGTATATTTCCTGGTAAATAGCTTTGCCAGTTTTTAGCCACAGGGCTTCAATTACTAGTAGGAAGCTAGCCAAACCTATAGTGAATGCGGGAAAAATGATATGAAACGAAATGGTGAAAGCAAATTGGATTCTTGCTAATAATATGGTGTCAAGTTCTAAAAACATGATTATTCTCCCAGGTCAAAAGAGGTGGGTTTGGTGGTTGAGTTATGATCTTTTGTGTTGTTAGCAGTTGATTCACTATACTGATTAAATTCAAAACAATAGATATCGTACAAAGAGTCCATAATCTTCAAAACGTCCTTATTTGATATAGAATAGAACAGTTCTCTGTGTTCACGTCTGTAATCAATCAGACCCTCTTGTTTGAGTTTTTTTAAATGCTGTGACACCGCAGTTTGGGATAAACCTGTCGCATTTATCAAGCTGGTGACGTTTTTTTCACCACAACTTAACTGGCAAAAAATCATAATTCGAGACGGGTTGGCAAAGCACTTCATCAAAGCAGCGACTTCCTCAGCCCGATGTTGCATTAACTCTATTTGATCCATAATATTCCTTTACAAATTAGAACATCTTAATATAATAAAAATCTAATATTATTATTTTATGATGTGATCTATCTTTAATGCAAGGCTTTTAATTAAGATAATTGTGAATGGAAAGGTGATTGAAATATTAGGTTGTTTAGCTGCGTTCATTAAGGGTCTGATTTTGGGTAGTATCGGAGGAGATGGATCCATATTGACTGTTCCTATTTGGTTTACATGATTGGTATAGCCTAATGATTACTACAGGATATTCTTTATTGATAGTGGGCTCTGTGGCATTGTTTGATGCTTACAATTATTACAAGTAAGGCCTGATTGATGTCAGGTCATCACTGGTTTTTGCGGTCCTATCGATTATTTCCCTGAAATCATTGATAGGCTTTATTGGAGGTATTCAATCAGGTATTGGGTTCCAATTACCTATGTTAGTTAGTTTATTTCTTTGTTGCAATTGTCACTAGTTTTTATCAAAGAACTGATGTAATAATTTTTGGAGAATAACATGAAAGTAAAAACTTTTTATGACCAACAAACAGCCACTTTTACACATGTGGTAATTGATGGTAACAGCAAAAAATGTGCTATTATAGATTCTGTCTTGGATTATGACCAGGATGCTGCGAAATTCAGCACAGAAAGTGCGGATGAAGTCATTCAATTCATCAAAGGCAATGGTCTAACTAATGAATGGATCTTAGAAACACACATACATGCCGATCACATCACTGCAGCGTTTTATTTAAAACAGCACATAGGTGGTAAAACCGCTATTGGTATGCGCATTAAAGATGTACTAAAAATGTGGGTACCTCTGTTTGATCAACTTGAAGAGACACCCATCACTGGTGAGCAATTTGATCATTTATTCAATGATGGTGAATTTTTTAAAATTGGTCAACTCAACGCAGAGGTCTTTCATACCCCAGGTCACACACCTGCCTGTTCAACATATCATATTGAAGATGCTATATTTGTTGGTGATACTTTATTTGCTCCCAAAATGGGGACTGCTAGGGTAGATTTTCCAGGAGGCAGCGCTAAGGATTTATATCAATCTATTCAAAGAATGTATCAACTTCCCGATGATACCCAGGTTTATTTGTGTCACGATTATCCGCAAGAAGGTCAGAAACCGATTGCTGTCACCACTGTGGGTGAGCAAAAAACTAAAAATAAGATGCTGAAGAAAGACACTACTTTGGAAGAGTTTGTTTCAGTGCGCGAAGCCAGAGACAAAACCTTGGCCGTACCTAAACTGATATTGCCTTCGTTACAAACCAATATGCGGTTGGGTAGTTTCGGGCCGAAAGCAGCTAATGGTATCCAATACCTGACCATACCCGTCAATGTATTATAACAATCATGAAAATCAATCGAATCCCAACATATTTAGCGATTGCTCCACAAATTATCAAACATGACATCGATGCGATAAAAACTGCAGGTTTTAAATCCATCATATGTAATAGACCAGATGGCGAGGACCAAGATCAACCTAATCATTCAGAATTGGAAGTAGCTGCAGAGCATGCAGGTATGCAATTCAGATACCAACCTGTCATCAACACTGATGTTTCCAGCGAAGACGTCGCACAGTTTGAAAATTATTTAAAAAGTTTACGCGGCCCTATACTGGCTTATTGTCGAACCGGTACCAGATCAACCATTTTATGGTCTTTGTCTCAGGTTAATTACAGAAGCATTTCAGGAATTCTGCAGTTAACTCAAGCTGCTGGCTATGATATATCAGGTTTAATACGGTGAATTATCAATCGTTGGCCGGTTGTGTTGTGTTTAAGCGACAGTCTAACCATATCGGGTTCTAAGATGATATTTGTTTGTTATTAGATTATAATTTTTGAGGTGTGAGATTATTAAGGGGGAGTCAATGCTTAAATTCGCAGGTAAGACATTAATTGATCTATTGAAGTTTCGAGCAGAGCAACAACCAGATGAAGTTGCCTATATATTTCTAGTCGATGGAGAAGATGAAGAAATTAGTATGACCTATAGCGCACTTGATCAAAAAGCACAGGCTATTGCAGCTTATCTTCAAGAAAACTTCCGAGTAGGAGATCGGGTATTATTAATTTATCAGCCTGGATTAGAGTTTATTTCAGGCTTTTTTGGGTGTTTGTATGCAGGAATGATTGCAGTACCTGTTTATCCTCCTATTAAAAAAAGTGAAATAGAAAGATTGATAAAAATTCTGAAAAACTCGCAGGCAAAAATTGCTCTTCTAGATCCTATTGTTCATGCAGGAATTAAGTTTCATCAAGGTGAAAATAGGGAAATACAAAAAGAGTTTGTGGGATTACAATTTATCGTTACTGAAGAAATTTCATTAAAACAAGCTGAAAAATGGCGAGAACCCAATTTAACAGAAGAATCGATTGCGTTTTTACAATACACATCAGGGTCAACAGGTGATCCAAAGGGAGTAATAGTCAATCATGAGAATCTTTTGAATAATCAAAAATCTATTCAAGCTGGATTTAAACATGATGAGAATACAATATTTGTTGGGTGGTTACCGGTTTATCATGACATGGGGTTGATAGGGAATGTATTGCAACCGATGTATCTTGGAATACTTTGTGTACTTTTTTCGCCTGCGATGTTTCTACAAAAGCCGTATCGATGGTTGAAAGCAATATCAAAATATAAGGCAACAACGAGTGGTGCTCCCAACTTTGCATTTGAACTATGCAATAAAAAAATTACATTAGAAGAGTTGAAAAGTTTAGACCTTAGTTCATGGAAAGTTGCCTACAATGGATCCGAACCTATTCGTTCTCAAACATTAGATAGATTTCTTAAAAAATTTAAAGATGCTAAGTTAAATTCGAAAGCAATTTATCCTTGTTATGGTTTAGCAGAGGCAACATTATTTGTTACTGGTGATAACCCAAATCAGGTTTTCCATACGACAGAAGTCAATATTGAAGGCTTAATAAGTAGTGGCGGCCAGTATAAACAAGAATTAGTGTCTTGTGGCAAAGCTTATCATGATACTCAAGTTGTTATTGTTGATCCTGAAACGATGGTTGCAAGACTTGAAAATCAGATAGGGGAGATATGGATAAAAGGTAAAAGTGTTGCTAAAGGTTATTGGAATCAACCTCTTTTATCCGATGAAATATTCCATGCGTATACAAAAGATTCTATGGAAGGACCGTTCTTGCGTAGTGGTGACTTAGGATTCATCAGGGAAGGAGAACTGTATGTAACCGGTAGGCTAAAAGATTTGATAATTATTCATGGTGTCAATCATTATCCTCAAGATATTGAGCTAACAGTGGCGAATTGTCATCCAGAAATTCGCCCAGGTTGTATTGCTGCTTTTTCAGTTGAAAAAGACGGCCAGGAAAAACTAATTGTTATTGCAGAATTGAAAAGTGATCAGTTGGACAAAGAGGCTATCAAAACCGTTTATCAAATAATACAACAAGCGACTTTTAAATCCCATAAAATTAGTATTCATGATATTTGTTTCATCAAACCAAAAACTATTCCTAAGACCTCAAGTGGAAAAATACAAAGAAGATTATGTAAAGAAAAATACCTGGCAAATACTTTTTTGGGAATCAGTCGACTGAAAAATCGAGAAAATATAACTAAAGTTGAACTACAAGTTAGCGGCTCTAGTATCAAAAATAAAAAGGATCAAAAAAGCGGGGTTTACTACGGTATCCAGGATGAAGCTTTTTTAGAAGCACAAAAAAATGAAAGTAAGAAAAAAACAGATGAACTTTTGCACTGGTTAAGAACTTATGCCAAATCTAGAATTAATTCTCGTCTGATAGATGAAAGAAGAACGATTCCTCCCTATATCATTCTAGATTTAGGAAATCAAGGTATTTTGGGTTGCCAAGTTCCAGAAAAATATGGTGGTTTAGGTTTAACTCATACAGACACAATGCGCATGGTGGAGCAAATAGTTGCTATTGATACAACTATCGCTTCCTTTGTGGGTATTAACAATTTTCTGGGAGTTAGGCCTATACTGCGTCATGCTCAAGAAGAGACGAAATCTAAATGGTTGCCTGAGCTAGCCAAAGGTCGTCAATTAGCTGGTTTAGCTGTCACTGAAGAGGGTGCTGGTTCGAATATTCAGAAAATTCATACCATGGCTATTCAGCAAAGTAATGGGTCATGGCTGTTGAATGGAAAAAAAATATGGATAGGGTCGGGAAGTTGGGCTGGCGTATTAAACATTTTTGCTAAGAATCAAGCAGATCATCGAATGATGGCATTTGCTGTTGAACAAGGGACTCCAGGTTTAACTCAAGGACCAGAAGCAATGACCATGGGTATGCGTGGCATGGTACAAAATTCCATTTTAATGAATAATGCTTTGGTTGAAGATAAAAATGCTTTGGGTAATGGGATCAACGGAATTGATGTACTTCATGATTCCCTCTCTTATACTCGACTTGCTTTGGGAGCCAGTGCAGTAGGTGGTATAAAACGTTGTATGCAGCTAATGTATGAGTATGCCAGTAAGCGGACTATTTCTACTGGAATCCTATTAGAAAATCCTGTGACGCTGGAGAGGATGAATGAACTGGATTTATCAGCAACAGCTTTAGAAGCTTTAGTTTACTCTATTACCGAAAAATTAGATGAGGGTTTTTCTATTCCGATAGGAATACTTTCCATTTGTAAGGTCATTGGGCCAGAATCTTTTTATCGTGCGACAGATCATCTTATGCAATTATTAGGTGGACGAGGTTACATTGAAACCAGTGAGGTGCCACAAATATTTAGAGATACTAGATTGATGCGTATATTTGAAGGGCCTACTGAAGCTTTGACTATGTTTTTAGGGGCTCTTAAACAGGCTGAAGATGAAATATTTAAAGATTTCTTAATAAAACATTATGAAGCACCTGATTTAGCAGCTTGTTTAAAAAATGATTCAGATCATGTTTATTCATTTTGGGAGGATAATGCAACAGTCTTTGGTGGTCAGGCAGATCATGAGCATACGGCTAAGATGCATATTGGTAATTTAGTTTGTTATACATTTCTTCAAGCAGCATCTAATTATTTTTATCAAAAGACAGGTTCAATTGAATATCGCAGTGCTTCATTATGGGCCAAAGCCAAATATGATTGTATCCTTTTGGATGCTCTGAAATTACAAACGGTTCATCAGTTGTGGAGAAATACTGAAGATATTGCATTCAGAGTTAACACCTATAGTGATAGTATTGGGAAAATTGAAAAAAATATGTTTGGTGAGGATCATAATCCTGATGTTGTTTCTCACAATAAAATAGTTCGAGAGTTAGACCAGGAAGTTGATAATAGAGTGACAAGGATTGGCAGCAATGACATTGATAAAACAATCGTTCAGCAAATTGAGCAAGATATTATTCGAATTATTGCTGAAATCACGCAGATTGAGATAAAAAACATCAATACTCAAAAAAAACTTAGTGCGTATGGAATTGACTCTATTAACAGTATCGAAATTATTGCAAGGATTTCTGAAAAAGAGAATATGGAACTGAATCCTGATTTATTATGGGAGTTTGATACGATTGGCGATTTGGCAAATTATATTGCTGATTACAGAGTGTGTAATGCGGTAGTGAAAGATGAATCAGAACTAAAAAACTCTGCGAAACAAAATAGAAATGCTGTTATAAATGTTGGGGATGAATTTTCATTGTCTGAAGGTCAGAAAGGGTTATGGTTTTTGCATAAGCTTGAACCTAAGAGCTCAGCGTATAATGTCATATCATCATTCAAAGTTAAAGAAAAAATTGACCATAAAGTACTCAAAAAATCATTAAGCTTTATTCTTCGTGATAGACCTATTTTGAGAACAGTATATAAAGATGGATTAAATGGACCGGTTCAACAACTTATTAATGAAAAACTAAGTTTTGAATATAACTCAATTGACGTATCTGATTATGATAATACTGGCATTTATTCAAAAATAGTTGAGGATTCAAAAAGTCCTTTCATTTTAAGTAAGGGGCCACTTTTACGGATGAATGTTTATTCTAATCGTTTTCTTGATGAGCACATCATAATGCTAGTGGCCCATCATATTATTTGTGATGCAGATAGTATGAAAATTATATTAAAGGATTTATTTTTTCATTATTTTTCTTTTAATCATAATAAGCCAATAAAAAACAAAAAAACAGATAGCGAATATTTTGAATTTATTCGTTATCAGAATAGTATGTTAAATTCGGAAAAGGGAACAAAACTACAAAAGTATTGGAGGGAAAAAACTAAAGACAAGATAAATCGACTTTTTTGTAAAAAAAAGAAAAGTATTGTGGGCTTTGACAAAGTTGAATTTGTCAATAAACGCATTGAGTTAGACGAGTCAGTTTGTCATAAAGTGAAAAGATTTTCTGCAAAATATGGAGTAAAAGAATCTGTTATTATGATGTCTTCACTTGCTGTTTTATTATACAAATACGGTGGTGGTCAAAATATTTCTATTGATTTAGCAGTGTCGAATAGAAGTAGTATCGATAAATATAAGGAATCAATTGGATATTACGTAAATCTTTTACCAATATTATACTCTGTCCATCCAAATACCAGAGTTATTGATTTTTTTAAGCAAGCAAGAAAGGTGGTGTTCGAAACATTAAAACACAGAGAATATCCATATTCAGAAATAGCTAAAAATATAGCAATGGACAGTGAAGATCATCATTCTCTAAGTGGGATAGTATTTAATTACTTAGATATGAATGACAATGTATTGGATTATATATCAGATACTTACAAGATGAAAGTTGAGCGTTATGATATACCTCAAATGACTGGTCAAGTTGATATGAGCTTAGAAGTTATAGATTATGGTGATATGTTCCACGTAAATATCTCTCGCTCTACCAATATTTTAGATAATATAGATATTGATAATATCATCGAAAGCTATATCAACATACTAGTGAATATCTTAGAGTATCCTTTTTCAGATATTAAAGATATAGATGCCTTAACTGACAATCAAAAGAGTTTAATTCTGCGACTTTCTCAAGGTAAAGTTAGAAAAGAGTTCTGTAATCATACAATTGATAAAGTATTTGAAAAACAGGTAGAAAAGTGTCCGAAAAAGATTGCTGTTAGATATAGAACCGAAGCAATAACGTATGGGGATCTAAACTCTCTAGCAAATCAATTTGCACATTATCTCCGTGATGAAATAAAGATAAAAACAGGTGATATCATATGCATTTTAGTCCAAAGAACTGAAAGATGGATTATAGCAATGTTAGGTATCTTGAAATCGGGTTGTGTTTATCTTCCCATAGATCCTGAAACTTCTTTAGTTAGAATCCGATATATTCTTGAAAATACAGATATTAAACACTTAATTCATGACCAAATTGAATTGAATGTTCAGAAAGCATTTAAGGATGTTCCCCACATTAATTTGAATCAAGTTATTGAACAAAGTAAAAATCACCCAACTTCAAATATAAGCGGGTCATTATTGCCTGATAGTGTTGCTTATATAATTTATACTTCAGGAACAACCGGTTATCCGAAAGGAGTTGTGGTGAAGCATAATGGGTTCATTAATATGGTATTCTCATTAATAAGAGAATTGAGTGTAACAGTTAATGACAATGTTTTACAGTTTGCTTCTTGCTCATTTGATGCTTCTTTATCGGAGTTGTTTCCAGCGCTGTTGTCAGGTTCCACAATTCATATTATTCCTGAAAAAGAAAAATATGATATGTCTAATTTTGTTGAATTTATTGAGTTAAATCAAATATCCTTGGTTCAGCTCACTCCATCGTATCTTAAAGATATCCCTATAACTGTGTTACCTAAAATACAGAAAATACTTTGTGTAGGTGAGAAGTTAAATTACGACTTGGGGCAAAAAGTTTCTAAATATACAACTCTATTTAATGGATATGGACTTACAGAAGCAAGTGTCGGTTCAACCATTTATCAAGTTAAAGAAAGTCTTGTATATGCTGAAAGTATACCTATTGGCAGGCCAATTAATAATGTAAAAACATACATATTGGATGAATTTATGAAACTTGTTCCAATTAGTGTTATAGGGGAAATGTGGATTGGAGGAATTGGTTTGGCCAAAGGGTATCTAAATAATGAGAAGTTAACTAAAGAAAAGTTTAAAAAAAGCCCTTTTAGTGATGATGAATTGATTTATAAAACAGGAGATTATGGAAGGTGGATGCCGACTGGTGATATTGAATACATTAATCGAATAGATAACCAACTTAAAATCAGAGGATATAGGATAGAGCCCGAAGAGATCAGGTTTCACTTAAACAAACACAAGAATGTACGTGATAGTTTAATAATAGGTAAAGAAATTCAAGGAGTAAGTCAACTCGTGGCATACGTATGTCCTCAAAGTCATGAATGTAATTTTAATGAACTTGGTTCATATTTATCTAAAAATCTACCATTATATATGGTGCCATCTATTTGGGTTACAGTTGAAAAATTTCCTATGACAATCAACGGAAAAGTTGATCTTTCAAAGCTACCTGATCCGGATCATAGATTAGTTAATCATAATCAATTAAAGAAACCAAAGAATGAAATAGAAAATAATATATATTTGATATGGAAAAAAATTCTTGAGATAGATGAAATAAGTGTTGATGCAAATTTATTTCACATAGGTGGCCACAGTTTGAATGCTGTAAAAATTGTCAGTGAAATCAATAATGAATATGGCTACTCTTTATCTATCAAAGGGCTGTTTAGTAATCCAACTATAGAAAAGTTAGCTGATCATATCCTTGAGACTAAAGGAGGTAGTATTAAATATGAAAAACAAATCAATTTATCTGAGTTAGACATTGATATTGATATCGATGATATGAGCATCTTAAACAATAAATTGCCTGCCAAACCAACTAATATATTTCTCACCGGTGCTACTGGATTCCTTGGGGGTTATGTATTGTTAAAACTATTGGAAGAAACGGATGCCAATATTTATTGTTTGACAAGATCTAATAGTGATGAAGAGGGGAGATCGAGAATCATCAATAATCTAAAAGCATATGGTTTATATAAGAACAAATTTAAAGAGCGTATCAATGTCGTATTAGGTGATCTTTCGTGTGAGAATTTAAAAATTAATGAGTATATTTATGACATGTTAGCGAATAAAGTGAGCCATATATATCATGTGGCAGCGAAAATGGATCATCACTCTTCGTATGAATATTTAGAAAAACCTAATGTCGGGTCTGCCAAGGAAGTCATCAAATTGGCCACTACCCACAAACTCAAAAAAATAATCTATGTTTCGACTATAGGCGTTTTTAGTCCAAAGTGCGAATCACTAAGATATGAAGTTGATTGTATTGATAACGAGCTACATGACTATTCATCTGGGTACAGTGGATCTAAATGGGTTGCAGAAAAAGTCATAAAAAATGCAATGGATATAGGTGTTCCAACGCAAATTTATCGTATTGGTTTAGTGACTGGTGACAAACAATCAGGAAAAATGCCAAATAGTCAGTGGTTAACTAAACTATTAGTAAGTTGTCATGAAATGGGTATGTATTTTGATGAGCTCAAGATGCCTTTCACACCGGTTGACTATGTGGCTGACTCATTAGTGCAATTGTCACTTGATGAAAATCTTGATAACAATGTATTTCATCTAATTAATAGTAATAGTGACTCATTAAATGCAATATTTGAAAATAATGACAAGAAGTATAAAAAGGTGTCGCTAATAGAGTGGCTAAATGAAGCTAAAAAATTCTCAGCAAGTCAATTATTACCTATAGTATCATTCATTGATTTTGATTCTCAGGAGATATCGGAATTGCTAAAAACCAAGCAAGATCTACCAAAAAATTGGATTGTCCCAAAAGTAAATTCTGATAAAACATCAACAATATTGAGTGATAAAGCTGGAATACTATTTCCTGAAATGAACTTGTATTATCAAAAATACCTAGCAAGGATTATGGCTGATTCTGATATTGATAAAGTGGATCGATGTTTGACGTAAAATTCATAAAAAAGCATTTGTTTAAAGAGATATTAAGAAAGTCGTTATAATAAGTTACTTTGTGTAGCGGCTGAGCTTTGTGAATAAGTATCCATTAGCTTTCAAAGGGCCTAAAGGTCAGATAGAGCAATACTTTGATGAGCAGCAAATTTATCAGGCTTTGTGTTTTTGTCTAACAGAAAAGTACCGTTGGCAATATAACGAGGCATCACAAACAAGTCATTTACACTGGCATAATGTTAGTCATACTCAGTTACAGTGGCCGATAAAGAAAGCAGTGATTGGTGATTGTAGCTGTGAGCTACAAAAACCTTGTATACATTTGGCAGTTTTGACCATTCTTTGTAAGGCAAAGTTAGATCAATTACCCCCATTCACCAATCAGTTAAAGCAAAGGCAAGATTTTCGTTTGGCATTTATACACTGGTTGCAAAGGCAACACCATGATCCGTTTCCTAATATGGCACGACATCGTATTATCTATTTATTAACACAAACTGACAATGAACAATGGTGTATTTCAATCCATAAAGCTTATCTTACGCAAGATGAACAATATGTAGTTAAAGCAGATCTGGCCAGTGGTTTATTTAAGCATCAACATAAACCTAAGTTTTTGAGTTTAACTGATCAGCAAATTTTCAGCCTATTGGAAACCCAAAAGGGTTTGGATGATGTGACTTCTTTTATACTACAGGATGGTGATGGATATTTACTGCATGCTATTCAATCTACGGGACGGTTAATGTGGCGGGCAAGTTATCGGCCACACATTAAACATCAAGTAGTCAGTGAACCCAAAGGAATTCGATTGATAGCCGGGTGGTATGTATCTGTCAATTATGATTATATTTACCAGGTTAAAAACTCACATTCAAAAAAAATAGAATGGTTAAGTCAGGACTTAACGCCAGTAATTAGAATTAGTAGTCATGAACAGGTATTCAGTTGGCAAACTGAGGTGTTTCGTTTTCATTGGGCCAAAATTGGTTTTTATCAAGGTGATCAATATTTTGAACTGGTTGATTTACTCCATGGCAATATCATTGCCGATGATTTGCTTGATCAAGTGGCCTCATGGTGTGTTCAGATCGAAAAATTACCCTCTATCCATTCTTGTTATGAATTTCCAATAGCTCATTCTTTTGATGTCAATGACAGAAGTTTAGGTGAGGATTTAACTGTTCATGCACCTTTGTTATTATTACTTAAAGAGTATGGTTGGCGGGTTGAGTTTGATGATGGTTTTAAGCTTAATAAGAAAAAGGCGAATGCATGGTATGTTAATGTAACAGGTCAGCCATCCCAATCATGGTTTGATCTTGACTTAGGTGTTACGATAGATGGTAAACCAGTTAATTTATTGCCTTATTTGGTTAAGGCTTTGCAAGCAAGTGATTATTGCCCTGCTGACCATGAGTTAACCTTATGCTTGGACAGTGGTCAGTATATTAGTCTTGAGCATCAAACCGTTAAACAAGTTTTAGAAGTATTAAGTGAGCTTCATGATGTTACTGTGCTTAGCAAAACTGATAAGTTACGATTAGCTAATAATCAACTATTGCGTTTGAATCAATTACAAGCCACAGTACCATCTTTATCAGATAAAAGGCAGTGGAAAGGAGATTTTTGGTTTCTTGATAAGGCTGAATCTTTGGCGAAAGTGACATCACTTTCTGAAGTGATAGTTCCTAAAGGTTTTACAGCAAGATTAAGAAATTATCAATTGACAGGAGTAGCCTGGTTGCAATTTTTACAGCGACATCACTTGGGAGGTCTATTAGCTGATGAAATGGGGCTGGGGAAAACCATACAAATACTTGTTCATCTTTTGATAATAAAAAACAATGGAGAGTTAAAGTACCCTGCATTGATTGTCACTCCGACCAGTTTAGTGAATAACTGGTTGGCAGAGTCTCAACAGTTTACACCAGAGCTCAGTATTATTCCATTGACAGGTAAGGAGGTGCGAGAAAATCAGACTCACAACCAACACCACGATGTTTTCATTATTTCATATGGTACTTTAACTAGGCATATTGAGCAGTTTAAGAATAAACATTTTCATGCTGTTATTCTTGACGAAGCACAAGCGATAAAAAATCGAAAAACATTAAACGCCAGAGTAGTGAAGGGCCTCAATAGTGATTTTCGTGTCTGTTTATCAGGCACACCCATTGAAAATCATTTGGGAGAGTTGTGGTCATTGTTTGATTTTCTCATGCCTGGCTTTTTAGGTAGTTATAGACAATTCAAAAACTTATATCAATTACCTATAGAGAAAGAGCATGATGCTGAACGACTTCAAGCTTTACAGAAGAGAGTTGAAGTATTGATGTTGAGGAGGTGCAAGGCGGAGGTGGCAAAAGAATTGCCTACAAAATCAGAAATGATGACTTTACTTAGCTTGGGAGAGAAGCAACAAAATTTATATGAATCCATTCGTATGACTATGGTTGATGAAATAAAGGAAGTTCTACAAGCAGGTGGTAATCGCCAATTTATAATTGGTAATGCTTTATTGCGTTTGCGACAGATTTGTTGTCATCCTGGTATGTTGCAATTGAGTTCAGCTGAGTCGGTACCTTCTGTCAAAATAGATTGGTTAAATTCTGTGGTTCCTGAGATGGTTGAGTCTGGTCGGCGAATTTTACTTTTTTCTTCTTTTACTAGAGCCTTAGACTTGATTGAAGAATCTTTAAGGGTTAAAAACATTCGTTGTTTGCAGTTGACAGGGAAAACGCCAGCATCACAACGTCCGAAACTTGTGGCACAATTTCAGTCAGGTGAGGCGGATTTGTTTTTGATTAGTCTTAAAGCCGGGGGTGTTGGTTTGAATCTGACTGCGGCAGATACCGTCATTCAGTTTGACCCCTGGTGGAATCCAGCCGCTGAATTGCAAGCAGCAGATCGGGCACACAGAATTGGACAAGATAAGCATGTTTTTATCTATCAACTCATTACCAAAGGTACGGTTGAGCAAAAAATTTACCAGATGCAACAACAAAAACAGCACTTAGCCCAGGGGATTTGGAGCCAAAGATCAATTAATGATATATTGAAAAATGAGAGCTGGAAAGAAATATTTGAACCAATGTGATGCTCAAATGAAAGTGCATTAGATGGATTCTGGAACAAGTTCAGAATAGACTTGTTCCAGAATTGATCCTTTATAATGCCTCAATGATGCCTGCTGCGCCCATGCCTGTGCCAATACACATCGTGATCATCCCGTATTTGCCGCCAGTTCGGCGCAAACCATGGATTGCCGTAGCAGCACGACAAGCACCAGTGGCTCCCAAAGGATGACCCAGCGCAATGGCTCCTCCATTAGGGTTGACTTTTTCTGGGTTGAGCTCTAATTCATCAATTACCGCTAATGATTGGGCGGCAAAAGCTTCATTCAATTCAATCCAATCCAGATCATTCTGCTTGATACCAGTGAGTGATAGCACTTTAGGAATGGCTTTGATCGGACCAATACCCATAATCTCAGGAGGTACACCGGCTACCGAGAAACCGTGGAAAATTGCAATGGGTGTTAAATTATCACGTTTCAGTACATCTTCATTGCATAATAGCAAAGCGCCAGCACCATCAGACATTTGTGATGAATTACCTGCAGTCACAGAACCATCCAAACGGAAAACAGGACGTAACTTTGACAGCGTCTCAGGAGTTGAGCCAGGTCTTGGACCTTCATCAGTATTAACTATACGGGTTGATATAATTACTTCTCCTGTACTTAAGTTTGGTTCTGATGAAGTAATTTTATAATCAATGATTTCATCATTAAAGTAACCTTGCTCGATAGCCTTCAAAGCTTTTTCATGAGATTTAGCTGCAAATTCATCTTGTGCATGGCGATTGATTTTCCATTGTTCTGCGACTTTTTCTGCAGTGATGCCCATGCCATAGGCAATGGCTACTTGATCATCTTGGAAAACCGCAGGGTTCATGGCAATTTTATGTCCCATCATGGGTACCATACTCATGCTTTCTGTGCCACCAGCAATCGCTGCATCCATTTGACCTGTGGCGATTTGTTGGGCTGCGATGGCCACTGCTTGAATACCAGAAGAGCAAAAGCGATTGATAGTCATGGCGGGCACTGATTCAGGTAGGCCAGCGAGTAAAGCAGCGATTCGTGCTACGTTCATCCCTTGTTCAGCCTCTGGCATAGCACAACCAATGACCACATCGCCAATATTTTGTGGGTCAAAAGAGGGGTTACGACTTATGATAGTCTTCAAACAACAGGCCAATAAATCGTCAGGACGAGTTTTGTTGAACATGCCACGAGGCGCTTTTCCAATCGGTGTTCTGACGGCTTCTACGATGTATACAGGTTTCATGTTGGTCTCCTATTAGTTACGCAAAGGTTTGCCAGTTTTTAAGGTATGTTCGATACGAGCTAATGTTTTGGGCATTTGTATCAATTCCATAAAGTATTTACGTTCTAGGTCTAACAGGTATTGTTCTGTGACCAATGAGTCGGCATCGATGTAACCACCCGCCATAACAATCGCAATGCGCTTGGCGATTTCATAATCATGTGGTGATATCATGTGACCTTCTAACATGTTAGTTAATATCATTTCCATATTGGCAATGGCTGGCATACCTGCAACACGTATGTTTTGTTCTTCTATTGGTCCAATATAACCTGTTTTATGTAAGAAGGTGACTTTAGCTTTAGCAACATAAAGCAGTTCGTAAACGTTGAATACTACATCAGTGTTAGTTTTCAAAAATCCCCAGTCGATAGCTTCCTTGGCACTACCAGCGACAGACGCCATGGCCACTTTCTTGAAGTAGTGTTCTAACATAGGGTAGAGGTCTTTACCAAAAGATTCTGATGCTGTACGACGAACGATTTCTTTAAGTCCGCCACCCGCAGGTAACAAGCCAACGCCTGCTTCAACTAAACCAATGTAAGTTTCGAATGCTGCGACTACCCCTGTAGCATGCATGGAAAATTCACAACCTCCACCTAAGGTCATACCACGTGTTGCCAAAATGGTTGGTACCGATGAAAAACGCAGCGCTTGAGAAGTCTGTTGAAAAGTGTTAACTAAAGCAGTTACTTTATCAACTTGGCCATTAGCAATCGCCATGGCAGCGGGTGCTAAGTTAGCACCTAAAGTGAAAGGCTCTTCTGTTTGCCAAATAACTAAGCCTTTGTAATCTTGTTCAGCAATGGTAATGGCTTTTTGGATGCCTGCCAGAACGCCTTGGGAGATGATGTGTTTTTTGGTTTTAAATGAGGCGATGGCGATGCCATCATTTTGGTGCCACATTCTGAATTCGTCATCTTCAAAGATGGTTTCGCCATAGCTAGCCCGTTCTGAAATCAAGCAATCAGGAAATAGTTGTCTTTGATACACTTCAGCAGCTGAACGAGGTTTATAGATACCTTTGGATGCTGAGTATGAACCCGCTTGGGTATGGACTCCTTCGATACTATTCACCCAGTTGGGTAGATTGATGTTGGCCATGGACAAACCATTACTGATATCTTGTTGAATCAAGGCTGTGATGTTATTCCAACCAGCAACCTGCCATGTTTCAAATGGTCCTTGGGTGTAACCAAAACCCCAACGAATAGCTAAATCAATATCACGAGCACTGTCAGCGATATCAGCTAAGTGGATCGCACAATAATGGAATAGATCTCGATAGATTGACCACAAAAACTGAGCTTGTGGAGAATCTTTTAGTGCCTGTAATTGCAGCAATCGCTCTTGCGGTTTGCTTTTTTTCAAGATGTCTAAAACTCGAAGATCAATGTCAGCATTCTGCTGTCGGTACTCACCGGTTTTACTATCAAGAACTAAGATTTCTTTACCTTTTTTAAGGTAAACACCAGCACCCGTTTTTTGCCCTAATGCGCCTTTTTCTATCAGAGCGGTCATCCAATCGGGGTGTTCAAAATGTGGTAACCATGGGTCGTTTGGCAGACCATTTTTCATGGTGGTAATAGTGTGTGCGAGAGTATCCAAACCGACTACATCAGCAGTTCTGAAGGTGGCTGACTTAGGACGCCCAATCAACACACCAGTCAAGGCGTCAATAGTTTCAAAGGGTAAATTGAAAGCGGCTCCATGGTGCATGGTGGAAATAATTGAAAAAACGCCAATGCGGTTAGCAATGAAATTTGGAGTGTCTTTAGCAATGATCACTCCTTTACCAACAACAGTTGTTAAAATGACTTCCAAATTGGCTAAAATGCTTTGATCAGTATGAGCAGTCGGGATAATTTCGACTAAATGCATGTAGCGTGGTGGGTTAAAAAAATGAACTCCACAGAATCTATGCTTTATTGATTCAGGTAAGACTGACGCTAATTCACTGATGCTCAACCCTGAGGTGTTGGTAGTGAAAATGACATCTTTGTGTAAATAGGGTTCAATCATTTCATAGACCGATTTTTTGATATCTATGCGTTCAGCCACTGCTTCAATGATCAAATCAGCTTGTTTAAGTTTGTCCAGATCTTGTTGATAATTGACAGCTTCGATTAAGCCCAGTACATTGGCTGAACCCAAAGGTGTTGGTTTTAGTTTTTTTAACGATACCAATGCTTTGGTGGCGATGCTGTTTTTCGGACCTTCGGTTGATGCCAGATCAAAAAGGAGTGTGGCAATACCCGCATTGGCAAAATGAGCGGCTATTTGAGATCCCATTACTCCTGCGCCAAGAATGGCGACTTTTCTAATTTTTTTGGTTTTCATTATGATTTCCAAAATGGTTTATTAACTGTATGTCGAGTATGGCACTATAGGCTGAGCGCAGTCGTTCAGCCTGTTCCACGCTGATAATCCCCGCTGCTAATGTTCGGTTAATTAAGACTTGGTGATTTTTGGTGGTTAAAGCCATACCTGTGGCATTTTTGACAGCTGTTTCTGTGGCTTGTACTTCCCTTAATTGTTGTGAAGCTTTGGCTATTTGATGCAACATGCTATGCTCTTGTCCAATCAGCTCTTCATCTGTTGCTAAGTTGCCACTGAATTCGGAAGAAAAACTTGCTCGATGAAACGGTTTGCCAAAAGGAAAAATGATAATTTTTAATATTAAGGCAGTGAATCGAGAAAAAGCACTGTTAATAGTTTGATTCAAAGATTTTTGAGTCAAATAAAAACAATCTTTTAATGAAAGTTTTAATAAAAAATTAGTTTTTGCATCATTATTGTTCTGGGTATGTTCAGAGATAAGACCCATCAATAATACCAGTTGTTGGTTACAGTTTGCTAAGAACCCCGTGAATTCTGTATTTGATTGACTTTTTATAGACCATTTCAAAAGTGCTATATCTGCAATAAGAGCGTAACTGGCAGTCATTCTTTTGACAAAATTTTGGTATTTGCTTTTTTTCCAGAACCAACGTCCCAACCACGAAGTACGAATGGCATGAACCCAAACTTTGGCTAATTGGTGACAGATCAGTCCTCCGTGTTTAAATAATAGACGGTCTAATGCTTTATGATTAATTTCTTTAGAGGCCATCAGTTCGATTTCTTGAGCGTAATAAGGATGTGCTGACAATGCCACTTTTTTCATTAACGGTAATTGATTAATTTGATAACTATCTCCATCTAGTTCCATGCTTAAATGTTTGATTCTAAAGTATTGATTGAGGTTGTTCTGGCTTTTGATATTATGCGCGTGGGAACCTAAAATTGTGCGTAGCCAATTTAATTGGTTCATTGATGTATCTAATATCGTATTTTTAAATAATATGTGACTGTAGCTCAGTGTATGACCTTCATTTGCCATGCTCATTTTGTTGAGTAATTGGAGGCGGTAGCTGTGAGAAAATAATTGGTTCAGTTGTTTTTTTACTAGTTTGTAATCGAGTAGAGCACGACTATTTTGTTTCTTAATGTGAGCGAAGTACCAAGAAATTAATGTGGCATTTTTATGTACGGGCAGAGAGACAGCTGCTGGCCATAAACCTGCAGCAAAGGCTTGAAGCTGATAAAGTTGTTTAATTCCCTGATTAACTGAACCAAATCCTCCTATGATTTGAGTTAAGGGAATAAAGATGTTATCTCCACGGAGTTGAAAATACTGCAAAAGACCTTTGAAGGTCGCATTCCCTTTTTTGATTTTGATTCGATCATTGTCAACATCAAAAAGACACAAAGCAGTACCCAGTTGTGTTTTATTGCTGAGTTCGTTAGTGAAGTCAGTAACACGAATAGCCAAATAGAAAATATTTGATTCCTGAGTGCCTAGTAAAATGACATCATCAAAACTCAAACGTATTCCAGGTGTTGTTTGACCATTTTCGGTTATCAGGTCAATCCGGCCTTCTATTGAAGATTGATTATTCTCAAGTAATTCATAAAGAAATGTTGGTGTTAAGAAAGCCTGTTTTTTTCCTGAGGCAAAAGCGGGTAGCCAATGTTTTTTTTGTTCATTTGAACCGTGTTGATTGATTAATGTAATGACAGATTCGCAGTTAAGAATGCCTAAGGCAGCACCTAACAGTGGTTCATGTTCAGCGACGTGTTGTATAAAGGCAGACAATTGTCCAACATTGAGCCCATAACCGCCATATGTTGTAGGTAGCATTAAACCTTGCCAATGTAATTCCTTTAGTTGTTCAGCAAAAGATTTATTTTCAAGAGGCCATTGTTTCTTGAATGTTTTGATTAATTTTTGTATACCAGCGGTATTGATTTTGTTATCTTGAAAATGGACTTTGAAGTCAGGTTGGCCATTAAACAGTTTTTTTTCAAAGTCTGTGGCTAACCAACCACTATCAATGCGTTTGAATTTAGCCCAGCTATTACTGTCTTTGTTATTAAATATTTGCAAAATTGGGATGGTCACTAACCAGCGTCTAATGGGTCTGATATTGATCAGTGCCATTATATTGAGCATAAGAAATAATGTGATAATTCCTTGTGTATTAGTGATGAATTTCAGTTTATAAAATACAAATGGTGTGATGAACCATAAACAGGATAATAGCCAAAAAGGCCATCTATAAAAAGCCGATGTAACGCTCAATACAAATAAAGTAGTGAAGTAGGTCAACATCAGGCTTGTAATGCTTGCACTGCAAATTGGATTAATTCATCAACAGATCTATTAAAGTAATCAGATTCGGACATTTGTTTTGATATACTGGAGGCTCCAAAGTCGCTCATGGCATAAGTTAATGAACCAATAATAAAATGGAAACGCCAAAAAACGGTTTCCTTGTCCAAATGAGGCACAGAACGATGGATGGCATCAGCAAATTTCTTGATGGTATTCGTGTATCGCGTGGTCATTAACTGATGCAAGTATTCACCTTGTTCAGCATAAGCTCTTGCTAATACTAGCATGAATGTTTTGCCTCCCTGATTTTTATCATTGATCATGTACAAAGCAGGGGCAATAAAAGCGTGTAATACTTGTTCAAGTACACAAGCTTTCTTTTTACCTTGATTGAGGTCATTCAGCATTTTTTGCCTGATGTCAAATAAATTGTTCAACCTCCTTTCCAGCACGGCATTGATTAGCTGTTGCTTATTACCAAAATGATAATTAATAGCTGCTAAGTTGGTTTGAGCTGCATGACTAATTTTCCTAATGGAAATGCCAGAAAATCCTTTATCAGCTATCAATTGTTCGGTGGTGTTGAGAATGCGTTCTTTGGTAGATAATGTGCTCATTAAAAAATGACAAAATCAAATATGCTGGCATTGTAATCTAATTGCTTCGATCAAAGCAATTCAAACGTTCGTTTGATACAATTGAAGACAACCATATGAGGAAGAAGAACTTTGTTTAATAAGGCTTTGTTAAGATTTGGCTGTTTCGTTTTGAAGAATAAATTGATACAATTCGGGCTTTTTTAACTTTAATTTATTCACTTGTCTCTATGAAGTCAGATGATTAAAGTTAAAATTTAAATTTAAACTTTCTTGTAAATCTCAGATTTTAAAGAAAATTTCTTGAAATAAATTCCTCTTTGGAGTAAAAGAATGTCAACAGAAAGAACTTTATCAATCATCAAACCTGATGCGGTTGCTAAAAACGTTATAGGAAAGATTTATCAGCGGTTTGAAGACAAGGGTCTAAAAATCGTTGCTGCAAAAATGAAACATTTGAGCCAATCGGAGGCAGAAGGTTTCTATGCAGTTCACAAAGAACGTCCATTTTTTAGAGATTTGGTTGAGTTCATGACTTCTGGCCCTGTAATGATTCAAGTGCTAGAAGGAGAGGGTGCGATTTTGAAAAATCGTGAAATCATGGGAGCAACAAATCCTAAAGAAGCAAAGGCAGGAACTATTCGTGCTGATTTTGCTGAAAGTATCGATGCTAATGCTGTTCATGGATCTGATGCACCAGAGACCGCCGCTGGAGAAATTGCTTACTTTTTTTCAGCGATAGAATTGAGTTAATTTTTTGTTTAATCTATCAACCAATTTGCTTGATTATGATCGAGCTGGCTTAGAGGCGTTGTTTACCAATTTGGGTGAACAGCGATTTCGTGCATCTCAATTAATGAAATGGATATATGGAGAACAATCTCTTGACTTTGATAAATTTAGCAATTTCAGCAAAGCATTGAGAGCTCGTCTACAAACAGATTATAAAATAACTGTTCCTGACTTGATTAGTGAGCAAAAGTCAATTGATGGAACAGTGAAATGGCTTTTGAAGGTTGATGATATTAATGCCATAGAAATGGTCTATATACCTGAAGATACCAGAGGCACTTTATGTGTGTCATCTCAAGTAGGTTGTTCTCTCAATTGTACTTTTTGTGCTACAGGAGCTCAAGGATTTAATCGCCATTTGAGCACTGCCGAAATTATCGCACAAGTTTGGTTAGCCTCTAAACGATTAGACCATCATAACAAAAACCGTAAAATCACTAATGTAGTGATGATGGGTATGGGTGAGCCTTTAGCTAACTACAATAACGTATTGCCTGCATTGAATATTATGAGGGATGATTTGGGGTTTGGTTTTGCGAACAGGCGGGTGACGGTGAGTAGCGCCGGGATGGTTCCTAAAATAGATCAGTTAGCTCGAGATGCTGATGTGTCTTTAGCTATATCATTGCATGCACCTTTTGATGAGTTAAGAAATAAATTGGTGCCACTAAATAAAAAATATAACATTAAGATGTTACTAGATTCCTGTTCGAATTTTGTTAAAGACAAGAAAAAATCCAGAATCACATGGGAATATACTTTGATTGATGGGGTTAATGATCAAGAAGAACATGCTCGTGCTTTAGTTAAGTTGCTATCACATATCCCCAGTAAAATTAATTTGATCCCATTTAACCCTTTTCCTGGAAGTTCTTTTAAAAAATCTAAGATTGAGAATATCGAGCGCTTCAAACAAATTTGTATGTCTTCTGGTTATATTACGACAGTGAGGAAGACACGAGGTGACGATATAGCTGCGGCCTGTGGCCAGTTGGCAGGTGAATTTATGGATAGAACACGTCGTTCAACTCAGGAAAATAGACTCGCTATGGAGTTGGTATGAAAAAAGTGTTTTTTGTGACTTTTTGTTTATTAGCTTTGTTTGGGTGTGGTTCGAATCCAGCCAGACAGAGTTATGAAGAATCGGATATTGAAAAAGTTGACAATAACAGTAAAGAAATGCTCAATGTACGTATGGGAGTAGCCTACTTTGAACGTGGCGATTATGACACGGCTTTGGATAAGTTAAAAAAAGCATTACGTTATAACCCTAAATTAGCGATTGCTCATTCTGCCATTGCCACAGTCTATCAAACGATGAATGCCACAATAGAGGCAGAGAGGCATTATAAGTTATCTGTAAAATACGCACCCTCAGATCCAACCATCTTGAATAATTATGGTACTTATCTGTGTCAAAAAGGCGAGTACATCGAGGCAGTGAAGTATTATCGAAGGACCATTGCTAATCCATTTTATAAAACACCAGAAACTGCGCATGAAAATGCGGGTGTGTGCTTGGTACGAGGAGGGCAACATGATCAAGCAGAAGAGCATTTAAGGAAAGCATTGAGCATTAATCCAAAATTACCCATATCTCTTTACAACATGGTTATTATTTCTGCTGCAAAAAATAATAACATGAAAGCACGTGCATTTTTGCAAAGATTACAGAGTGTGGCCAAATTAGATGAACATATGTTAAAGGTTGGTTATGAAATAGAAACAAAAATAGGGAACAAGAAAGCGGCTAATTACTATTTGACGCAATTAAGACAAGTTAAAAATTAAAACGAGTGAATAATGAAAAACATCGATCCCCAACAAATAAAACTTGATCAACTGGCTTCATATCGTAAGGGTCAGGGGCTATCCTCACAGCATGTTGCCGATACAATAAAAGTCAGCCTAAACGTGGTGAACAATATAGAGCAGGGTTGTTTTAATAAAGTAGGATCAGCTCCATTTGTTCGTGGTCATGTTATTAACTATTGCAAAGTGTTAGGTTTGGATCCCTCTATAGTTTTAGCGCAGATCCCAGGTCAAATTCTACAACATCAAAATGTTCAAAGACCGGATGCTTTTTTGCCTAAATCTATTTCTAAAGTGAGAATAAAGACCAATCACTATGGTCGCTATGTTATCGGTACAACTCTGCTAAGTGCTGTGATTTTGAGTGGTTACTTTGTTTGGGATAAGTGGCATTTATTTCAACTGTCGCCAGAATCAAATATATTATCTGATGATAGGGCTGTGACTTATTCATCAATAATCCCACCAGTTCAAGATATTGGTGTCAATAGTTCATCAGAAGATGGAACACGAAATATTGATGAACCGTTAGATGATATAAATACAGATATAGACGATCTTATAGACAAAGAGTCACTTGAGAAGTCGAATATTGATACTAATAATAATGGTTTAGAGTCAGCTATTAATGAAAACCAAGACAGTAGTAAAACAGCGGATATTAGTGTTCCAAACTCGCGGTTTGTTATTGAACTTGATTTGCAGGAACAAGTATGGGTATCAATCAAAACTGATGCAGGTGAAAAGATCATTTATGATTTGATTGGTCCAGGTTTGCGTTATTACGAATCTGATGAGCCTATGGATATACGTATTGGTAATGCAGATAAATTGCAAATAAAGATCAACGGCAATGTTGTGGATTTAGCACCACATATCGATAAAAATATCGCTAAACTGCATTGGCCATTGCTTCAAGAGTCGGAATCTTGAGAAGAGCTAAGTAGTAGCAATCTTGATTGACTCTCCTAATAAAATAAGGACCACCTATATAAATAAAGAGTTCACATAGGTGGCTCGCTGTATTATTTTAAGCTACATTGTTTTTGACCACTTGAGGTTTCTGCTCAAGCGCTTTTTTGTTACCGTTAATGGCGATAGTTTTAGGTTTCATTGCTTCTGGTATTTCACGTTCCAGCTCGATATGCAACAAACCATTGTTCATGGTCGCGTCTTTTACTTTGACATGGTCAGCCAGTTGAAAACGCCGTTCAAATGATCGATTGGCGATGCCACGGTGAATAAATTGACCTTGAACTTCACTTTCTTTTTTACCTTTTACTGTCAATGTATTTTGTTCTGAAGTGATTTCTAAATCGTTTTCTCCAAAACCGGCCACAGCTAAAGTGATGCGATAAATGTTTTCATCCATTGACTCTATATTATATGGAGGATAGCTTGGTGTTTGATCAATGCGGTTTGCTTGGTCAAGAAGCTGAGCCATGCGATCAAAGCCTACGGATGTACGGAATAATGGTGTTAAATCAAAGTTCATATTAATCTCCTGATGTTTAGCAAGATAAACTGTTAGGGTCTGCAATTTGCCAGACCAGTTACTTTAAAAATGAACCCCTGTCGGCAGCTCATCGTTATAGCCTATGTAGGGGACAAGCGATTTATTTCAAGAGGTAATGAAAAAAAATTCCTAAAAATATCATTATGCCTATCCAATTGTTCTGGAGAAACGCGATGAAACAGCGCTTCTCATCACGTTTTGCAATTTGAAATTGCTGATGAATAAACAAGCATAACGCAAAAATTATTGCAGTGTAATATGCGATGGTCATTTGTGATTGTATGCCAAATAAGAGTAAAGCAAATACAGTCATTGTCTGCAAAATTCCAATGATGATTTTATCGAGGTCACCAAACAAAATGGCGGTGGATTTAATGCCAATACGCATATCATCTTTACGATCAATCATTGCATAAATCGTATCATAAGCAGTCGTCCATAAAATATTGGCTATAAACAACAGCCATGCGGTTTTCGGTATGCCATTTGTTATTTCGGCATAGGCCATTGGTATAGAAAAGGAAAAAGCTATACCTAAATAAACTTGAGGCAAATAGATCAACCTTTTCATCAATGGATAAGTTACCGCAAAAAATGCAGCAGCTAAAGCCAGATAAATAGTTAATAAATTATTGAGAAAAAATAGCAGGCAGGATGCTAACACTAACAATGAGGTAAATAGCCCCCATGCTTGATTAACAGAAATCATGTTTTGTGGCAAAGGCCTATTAAGCGTGCGTTTGACATAACCATCGAATTTACGGTCTAGGATGTCATTAATAACACACCCTGCTGCTCGCATCAAAAACACACCTACTGTAAAAATCAACCAATGTTGCCAATTTGGCACACCTTCTGAAGCTGTCCATAAGGCCCACCATGTTGGCCATAACAAAAGTAGAGTACCTATTGGACGATCCAACCGCATTAATTGAACATAAGGCCAAATCTTATTTTTTTGAATTACATTCATATTGAATTAGTGTGGAAATGATTTTTAAAAACTAAATACGCCAAAGCGAATGAAATAACTACAAAACTGTTTCAGCGCTTACTTAATAGCTGTTCAAAGAGTACTACCTATTTTACTGACTGATTGACAGGAATGCTATGGTTATAAACTTGCTTAGTTTTGTCGAAAGATTGAAGATGTTTTTGTTTATCATCAATTCAGAGCTAGAACAATCATTCTGTCTTTGAGTTTTAGTCAGTAGCAAATACAGCATTTATTTGTGGAAATAATTTAGTGAATCTGTTGTTCTTTCTTGTCTATTTCTGATATGCCAAAAAAGATTTCTTCTTCCTGAATTTGCTGCGAAGAGTGCGGTTGATCAACTGATTCATCAACATAATCGGCTTGAGCTAATATGACACAGGCATCCCTGTCTTTGGCAATAGCTCTTAAATGACTAACTAAAGCTGTGGCCACGCCTTTTCTTCGGTATTCTTTTGCGACAGCTATTTCATAAACATAAATTTCACTACCTTCTTGCGTAAATTGTTTGAGTTCATAGGCAACTAGTCCGCCTATCAATTTTTGATTATCTTTGGCAACGATTGATATGAATGTATCATTACGAAGGAGTCCTCTCATATATTCAGAACTTGGTTTATTTATTTGATCACTCTGAGGATCATTGAATTCATTTGAGAAACAGTCATGCAGAGAATTGATTAAATTTAAATCGTTCTGATCTAGCTGTTTAATTTTTAGTTTTATATTCATATCGGTTTTACTGTTCAATGTTAGTAGTCTTAATATTTATTTACCTTTACGAGTTCTAGTAATCAATCATCTGATTTCTAGTACTAGTAGAGGTGTTCACTGAAATAATAAACATATTTTGTGTTTGTTTTTATATCAAGCGAGCAATTATTTAAAATTTCATAGCCAATTAAGGGTATATATCTTGATAGTTACGGAGACTATCGAAATTTTTCACATTAAAAGGTCATAAAAAAATATTTTTTTTAGATTATTTTTATTTATCTGATGCCCTATCTGGTAGTTGTCGAGTATTAGAAAGTAGATAATTAGTCAACTCTGAAAAAGTCCATCCTGGCCTTTTTCAGGTTCACTCAAACAATACTTAACCGTAAAAGTGCGATTTTGCTTATATTTTTTGACCTCACTTGAACCTGACCGCTCAAGGTGGCGCTTCCATGTGCTACACCGTCGACCAGAAAAAATTTCTGGAAAACTTTTTGACGTTTGGTAAGGCCTGAGAGCCGCATGGAAGCGGCGAATAAAAATGTATCGAGTTACCTGTTTTTTTTGATCGAAAAATGCGCACGATTGAAGTAACTCTTCATATTTAACAATAAGTTATTTGTTTTTCAGGTTCAACTGATTAAAGCGCGTTATTAAACTTGACTGGCTATTTTTAGGGAAAAGGTCTTTATCACGTAATTGTAACAGCTGTCTTTCAACGATAATTATATTGCACTACAATGATCGTTTTATAAATTGTAAACGGTATGTTTCATTTTGCTTTATATGAGCCAGAAATTCCACCAAATACAGGTAACATCATTCGTTTGTGTGCTAATACAGGCAGCCAATTGCATTTAATTCATCCGCTTGGATTTAATATGGAAGTAAAGGCTTTGAGACGTGCTGGCCTTGATTATCATGAATGGGCTGATATTGAACATCATGAAAATTTTAATGATTTTCTGGCAGCTTCATCATTTAACCATATTTTTGCTTTGACCACTAAAGCCAAAAACTGCCATTACCAAGTTGAATATCAGCCTAATGATTGTCTTTTATTTGGTCCAGAAACGAGGGGGTTACCTGATGCTGTGTTGCAGTCTGATAGTTGCCAAAATATTCGGGTTCCAATGAAACCTGGTTCTCGTAGCTTGAATTTATCAAACACTGCTGCTTTGGTTCTTTATCATGCTTTGTTACAAACTGGTTTTAAAAACATGGTATAAAAAAGCTGCTTTGAAGTTGACTCCAATGCAGCTTTAACGTGAGGATAGTTTATAAAAAGGAAATCAGTCAAGTAGTGAGCGTAGCATCCATGCTGTTTTTTCATGTACTTCCATACGTTGTGTTAGTAAATCACCACTAACATGATCTGTATCTAGCGCAGTATTTTCTAATAAGGTACGACATCGGGCAGCAATTGTTTCATGCGCATTCAATAAATTTTCAATCATTTCTTTGGCAGATGGGTGACCTGTCTCTTCTTTAATGGCTGTTAGTTGACTAAAAGCTGAATACGACCCTGGTGCAAAAGCGCCTAATGAACGGATACGCTCAGCAATGATGTCAACAGCGCTAGCTAGTTCTGTATATTGTCCTTCAAATAGTTGATGCAGTGTTGTAAATTGTGGACCTGTTACATTCCAGTGGTAGTTGTGTGTTTTTAAGTATAATGTGTAGCTATCAGCCAATAATTCACTCAACCCTTGTGTGATGACTGAACGGTCTTGTTCATTGATACCTATATTCATTGAAAACTCCTAATTAAATTTGAAAACAATTGTCTCAGTTAAACTAAATAATGTCTAATTTAAATAATGACATGTCTTAATCGGTTTTTTTGATTATCACTAACATGATGCATCATGAGATTTATTTGGCTTGTAAACGAATGGCACCATCGAGCCGAATTACTGAGCCATTTAAGTACGTATTCTCAATAATGTGGTGAACAGTATAAGCAAATTCTTTAGGGTCACCTAGACGCGAAGGAAAAGGGACAGCTGCACCCAATGCTGCTTTGATATCATCTGGCATACCGGCAACCATTGGAGTCATAAACACACCTGGTGCGATGGTCATGACACGAATTCCAAAACGAGTCAATTCTCTTGCCATTGGTAAAGTCATACCAATAATGCCAGCTTTTGATGCAGAGTATGCGGCTTGTCCAATTTGACCTTCATAGGCTGCAATGGAGGCAGTGTTGATGATGACTCCAGTTTGTCCATCGGCATCTTTTTTATTGTCCTGCATCAAAAAAGCAGTTGATTTGGCAACATTAAAACTACCAGCCAGGTTAACTTGAATAGCCGTGTTGAAGTCACTTAGTGCCATGGAGCGTTCACGTCCTAGAACTCGCCCTGCAGCCAAAATACCAGCACAGTTAATGGTTACATTAAGACCTCCATTAAACTTTTTGGCTGTTCTACTGGCTTGTTCGATCTCTTGTTCTGAGGTCACATCAGCCTGAATAAATTGGGCATGATCAGTATCGAGTTGAGATATGGCTTCTTGACCTGCTGATTTGTTGACGTCCAGTATAGTGACGACTCCGCCATGTTTTACAATATGTTCAGCACACGCAAATCCAAGGCCTGAGGCGCCACCTGTAATGAGTGCTTTGGTTTCAGATAATTTCATGATGTTTTCCTTAAAAACTGTTCAGATTTATGTTCTCTTTTGAATGGTCTCATCAGATAACATAGGCAATCTAGTTTGATTGCACGCTCACTTTGTGTGATCATCGCTGGCATAACATTTTGTTTTAATATAACGGATTGATTTTGAATGTCAAAATAGTGATCAGTAATGTCTTGTCCAATTTGATCTGTCACTATCAAGGGCATTTCTTGATAGCCTTGTACCAAGTACCCAAAAGGTGTTCCTTTTGGTAGCATATGGAAGTTGTGACGGTCTAAATCCTTTTCAATCACAAACTGTGCGTTGGGTGTTTCTTCAGCTATTGTAAAAGGAATATCAGGTTTGATTTTAACAGTTGAGAAGATATTCAATACTTCTTGGTGTTCAGCCACTCCTGGTACATCATTGAGATTTGGTAAGTGGATGAGGTTATTGAGAAAGGTAATGGTTTGTTCCAAGCCATCTGCTGTACCAGTCATTCCACATTCAATAGTAACTGACGGACAAAATGATGCAAAGGCACCTGATTGAATACCATCTGGGCTTGTGAAATGAATAATAGTGTCTGAAAATAGGGAAGCGAGGTTAATGAACTGAGGGGTTAATTTATTAATCCCAGCATAATGTGGATTACGCCCGGTATTATTATGGATATCAATACTAGCAAAAGGATTCATAGATTGAACTGCTTGAGTAATTTTGGCCAATTGCATAGCAGTTTCATTTTTTATTTGGTATTGTCCTGGCCAGCATCGATTAAAATCAGGTTGTCCATCTAGCAGTCTTAGATTATACCGAGCAGCTTCTAAATTACCAAAATATATAATCAAACTGCGTGGCAGTTTTCCAATGTAGTTATTTAAAAAAACTTTGAGCGCTTCCCAACCTGTAGTTTCATTACCATGTTGTAGAAGAGAAATAAATAAAGGACGATCAATGATACCTTGTAGGTGGATTAACGTGTGGTCATTTAACATTTGATGGAGTTCATTAGCTTTTAAATTGAGTAGTCCATCAGGTAATTTAGTTAGTATATTCATTTTTGGGGAACGTTTCTTTTTATTTGATGTCACAGGCAGCGCAAAAGAGTACACCGTTACTCAATAAATTGAAAGAGGGTTGATCATAAAATTGTTGATTTTTTATTTATGATTGTTATTATTTTTGCCCAACTTGAAGTCTAACAATGAGAAGTAAGCTATGATTGAATGCTTGAACTTAACGAAGCAGTTTGGACACTTTACTGCGGTAGATGACTTAACATTCACTGCCCAAAAAGGCCAGGTTTTGGGATTCCTAGGCCCTAATGGTGCCGGTAAATCAACTACCATGAAAATGATCACTGGTTTTCTAGAACCTACCTCGGGAAGCATTAAAGTATGTGGTACGGATGTATTAGAAGCGCCATTATTATGTAAACAAAAAATCGGATACTTACCAGAGGGTGCTCCCAGTTATGGGGAGATGGAAGTTGGTGCGTTTTTATATTTTATTACTAGCATGCGCGGCATTCCCTCAAATCAACAGAAAGCAGCTGTTGACTTTGTGATCGATCGAGTCAACTTGGCTAATGTTTTTTATCAACGAATTGAGACTTTATCAAAGGGTTTTAAGCGTCGAGTAGGTTTGGCTCAGGCAATTATACATGATCCTGAAGTATTGATTATGGATGAACCCACTGATGGTCTGGACCCAAATCAGAAGCACCAGGTTCGTGAATTGATTACTGATATGTCGAAAGAGAAAACAATCGTTTTATCAACTCACATACTGGAAGAGGTACAAGCTGTTTGTGACCGAGCTATCATCATCGCCGGAGGGCAGTTGGTTGCAGATAATACACCTGGTGAAATGGAAAAAATGTCGAGCTATAACCATGCTGTTACATTTGTATCTAATTTGAATACTGCACTTTTGAATGAAATCAAAGAGTTAGATTTTGTTCGTGATGTAACTTATGATTCTCGATTGAAAGAAACTACAGTTTTTCCTAGTCAGGGGTTGTATATTTTTGACGAGGTGAGTACTTTCTTAAAGAATAAATCAGTTTCTGTAGACAGCTTGAAGATGGAAGCAGGCCGATTGGACGAAGTCTTCCGTAACATTACACAAGATAGTAAGGAAAGGGAGGTAGTGAAATGAGCACGGTTAAGGCAATAGTGAAACGTGAGCTGAGAAGTTATTTTGCTACCCCTATAGCGTATGTTTTTATTGTTATTTTTCTAATCATGAGTGGTGTTTTTGCCTTTTACCTCGGTAATTTGTATGAGCGAGGGCAGGCTGATTTGCTGCCGTTTTTTAATTTTCATCCCTGGTTGTATTTATTTTTGGTTCCTGCTGTGGCCATGCGGCTCTGGTCTGAAGAGAGAAACAGCGGCAATATTGAATTATTAATGACGCTGCCTGTTAAGAAAGTCGATTGGGTAATAGGTAAGTTTTTGGCAGCTTGGTTGTTTATTGCTTTGGCTTTGGTTTTGACTTTTCCTATGGTGATCTCAATCAATTATCTAGGTGATCCAGATAATGGATTAATCATTGCCAGTTACTTTGGTAGTTTGTTACTTGCTGGTGGTTTTTTAGCCATCGGTAGTTGTATTTCTGCAGCTACAAAGAATCAAGTGATCGCTTTTATTTTGACTGTGGTAATTTGTTTTTTGTTTTTGTTAGCTGGGTTTCCTCTGGTATTGAACTTTTTTAAGATGTTTGTACCTCAGATGATTGTTGATGCTGTAGCTTCAACCAGTTTTTTAACTCATTTTGAATCAATCACTAAAGGTGTTTTAGACTTAGGCGACATTTGTTATTTTGCTATGATGATAGCTATCTGGCTTTATGCTACACGTATTGTGATTGATATGAAAAAGGGAAATTAAAAATGAAGACTCAAAGACACACAATTCAATTGTTATTACTGGCTGTGGTTTTCTTGTTCAGCGCTATTATTATAAGTCAAAGTGGTTTATTTTCTCGGTTGCGAGTTGATTTAACGGAAAATGATTTATTCACATTAAGTGATGGTACCAAAAATATTTTAAAGAATATTGATGAACAAGTGCATTTACGACTGTTTTTTTCAGATCAAGCCACTCAAGACATTCCTGTTTTGAGAACTTACTACCATAGAGTGGCTGATTTTTTGGAAGAATTAGAGCGTTACGGATCTGGTAAGTTGAAAATTTCTATTATTGATCCTATTAGCTTTTCCGAGGAAGAGGATCAAGCTTCTCAATATGGTTTACAAGCTTTACCTGTAGGAGAAGGTGGAGAAAATGTATTTTTTGGTGTAGCAGGAACGAATGCTTTGGATCAGGTTGAAGTCTTACCATTTTTACAACCTGGAAGGGAGGCTTTTTTAGAGTATGACATCATGCAGTTGGTTCATAATCTTAACCATCCTGAAAAGAAAATTATTGGTGTAATGACTGACTTGCCTTTGTTGGGGTCATTTGATCAGCAAACCATGCAACAAGCACCTGGTCAAATTATTTTTGAACAACTAAAAGAGTCTTATGAAATTAAAGCGATTCCAACAGATAGTACAACTATTGAAGGTGTGGATTTATTGATGCTGGTGCACCCCAAACATTTGTCTGATGCTACTTTATTTGCTGTTGATCAATTTGTTATGGAAGGAGGGCGACTGTTATTGTTTGTTGATCCAATGGCTCAGTCTGAACAAATACCAGCTGATTCGCAAAACCCCATGGTCCAAATTCAAGCAGATCGTTCCTCTAATGCCGCTCAGTTATTAGCTGCTTGGGGTGTTGGTTTTGATACAACAAAAGTAGTGACTGATGTCAAGCATTCTGTACAAATTCAATCCCCACAAGGACAACCGATCAGACATTTGGCTATTAATTCTTGGGAGCAGGAGAACTTTAACAAAGAAGATATTGTATTGAATGAATTGAATATTTTGAATACAGCTATTGCTGGTTCATTGGTAGCAGATAAGAGTCGTTTATTGCCTCTGATTACTAGTTCTGATCAATCAATGTTGACAGATGCTCAACCTATGGTGATGTTATACAATCCGACACCTTTGTTAAATGATTTCAGTGCTGATGCGGGTTCACACATCATTGCAGCTAGGCTGTTGGGACAAATTAATTCGGCTTTCCCTGAAGGGATTGAAGGTAAGGAGGCCATTGCTTCGCAGGCAAACCCACAAGTGGTTGTCATTGCTGATGTAGATATGTTATTTGATCAATTTTGGGTTCGTGCTCAAAATTTCTTTGGACGCCAAATTTACAGTCATTTTGCTGATAATGGCTCATTTGTCATGAATTTACTCGATAACCTGAGTGGTTCGGCTGATTTGATCCAAATTCGGGCCAGGGGTACTTCTGCTAGATCGTTTGATAAGGTCGAGGAAATTCAAAGAGCCAGTGAGCAAAAATACAGAGAATCTGAAAACCAACTGATGCAACGTTTACGCGAAACAGAGCAAAAACTCAATGAATTACAACGCAGTAAAGGCCAAGAAAATCAGTTAATTTTAAGCAAAGAACAACAGCAAGAAATCAATCGTTTTAAACAAGAAAAATTACAAGTCCGTAAAAACTTACGAGAAGTGAAAAGGAATCTGAATAAAGACATAGAGGCTTTGGGCAGTCGATTGAAGTTTATTAATATCGCTTTGATTCCCTTGTTACTCACATTTTTTGCTGTCTTTCTCTCTTGGCGAGGTTCTAAAAGAAAGGAGCGTCGATATGAATAATCATTTTAAAATTTTAATTGGATTTGTCATTATGTTGGCAGCGTTGACTTATTATGTGGTTTATTCTGAGAAGTCAGCTTATGAAAATAATGAATCTAACTGGTTTGTACCGATACTCCAAGAAGAAGGAGTGGTTAATGAACTAAATGCTATTGAAATTGTTAAAGGAGAAGAGCGTGTTGACCTAATGAAACAAGGGAATGTTTGGTTTATTAAGAACGGATTTTATGCAGATACAGCGCCAATGATGCAGTTAATAAATGCGCTGATGTCTGCAAAAAAAATTGAGGCTAAAACAAATAATCCTGCAAATCATACTCGCTTGGAGTTAGATGCTAGTAATGGTTTAAAAGTAACGTTGCTAGCACAGGATCGCACTATAGCCTCATTATATTTAGGGAAGAAGGGCAATAGTCAAGGAACTGCTTTTGCTCGTTTAGATGGTGATGATCAATCTTGGTTGGTTACTGATATAGATCAAGTTAATTTCATGAAAGATGATTGGCAGTTGAAAACAATTTTTAACTATTCACCCGATGATATTGTACGTGTTGAAATTGATAATGGAAAAGAAGACCCTATCATCGTTGAAAGAAATGTTGAAAGTGGATTATTGACTGTTGTTAATGTTAAAGAAGGTCAACAATTAAAGGTGGACGTTCATGCGTCCCAATTTGCTGGTGGTTTGTCTCGTTTTACCATTGATGAGGCCTTACCTCTTAATTTAGAAAAGGAGTCAGCAGTGATTACAGCTAACTACCAACTAACCAATGGTCAAGATGTTACAGTCACCCTTTATCAAAAGGATGGTGAAGATGTTTTTTGGGCTACTGTTAATATTGAAAAATACAAAGACTGGATGTTTAAAGTCCCAAAATATAAGTTTGATGCACTGAATAAATCTTTAGCTGAGTTTGTCGAGCCGATAGTCAATGAGGACAGTGAACACGCTGAGTAAAGCGCATATTTATTTGGTCATTGCTGCAATCTATGGATTGGCTGCTGTGGTTCTGGGTGCTATGGGTAGCCATACTTTAGATTTGGAAAAGGGGACTAAGCTATATGTTTTGTTTGAACAAGCACTGCTGTATATGATGATACATTCATTATTACTGATTTGGCTTTCTAGTCACTTACAAGATAGTTTTTGGATTCGATCAGCTGCTTTGGTTTTAACTGTCGGCGTATTATTATTTTGTGGTGGACTTTTGTTGCTTGTTTTCGTGGGTCAAACCATATTTTCCTGGTTGACGCCTGTGGGTGGTAGTTTTATTATTTTAGCTTGGTTAAACTTGGTGATTCATGGCTTTCAGAAAATAAGAAGTAAGCCTCAATGATTGGTTAAATTGTCATCATGTTTTTATTGGTTTGCTATATAAGCGAACTTTTTAGATTATCAATCATTAATTTTGCTAATAGAGACTATTTACATTTATTTGCTTCTTTGAACTTTAAGATTTTATCTCTTTTTCTCAATGATTCAGAGTGACGCAAAATGGTCTCTAATAATATTTACCACAATGCTTTTCTTTATTTAAGTTCGTGATATAAGTGGAGTCAGTATGATTAAAATAAAGACTTCAAAAGATCAATCCCGATTGAAACGCTTGGCATTGAATGCACAAGGACTTTTACAGTCTCAACCTTTTGGACGCGGATTAACGGGAACATATCAGGCCATCAGTTATTTAGGTTATATCCAGATTGACAGTATTTCTGTAGTAGAAAGAGCACACCATCATGTCATAAAGACGAGGGTCCCTGGATTCAAGAAAGACATGTTGCAAGATTTACTAATCAAAGGTGATATTTTTGAATATTGGTCACATGCTGCAGCGTTTTTACCAATAACCGATTTCCGTTATTCTCTACCTTATAAGCATGCTATTAAAAATGGCCAAGTTCATTGGTTTAAAGATCCTGACAAGAAATTGATGGCTGAACTTTTAGAACGGATTCGCATTGATGGACCATTGCGTTCTCGTGATGCTGATGGCAGGTCAATAAAAAGTTCAGGATGGTGGGATTGGAAACCTACCAAAAAGGCGCTGGAACAATTATATATGCAAGGCGATTTAATGGTCTGTGATCGTGAAGGTTTCCAAAAAACATATGATTTAACAGAGCGCGTATTACCAGATCATGTTAATACTTCAATACCAACAACCAATGAACTCGCTGAACATTTATTTGCTCAGCAATTGCGATGCCATGGCGCCGTTAGTTTAAAAGGTTTGACCTATCAGCGTCGTAACCACGTCCTTCGTCAGGCAATGAAAAATATAGTTGATCAAAGATTAGCAGAAGGTTTACTTGATGAGCTAAAGTTGAATGATGGTCAAATTTATTTCATTGAGCAGGGCGCTTTAGATCGTCGCATGCCACGTTTGAACAACCGCTTATTAATTTTATCACCTTTTGATAATTGTGTAATACAACGAGAACGACTTAAATCATTGTTTGCCTTTGACTATCAGGTTGAATGTTACTTGCCTCAACCTAAAAGAAAGTATGGTTATTTCAGTTTGCCACTATTGTATCGAGGGGAATTCATAGGAAGAATCGATTGCAAAACACACCGAAAAGATCAGCAGCTGGAAGTCAAGTCATTACATTTTGAATCACACCCTTTTGAGCAAGAAGAAGTCAATCAAGCACTCAATAAGGCTTTGAACCTATTTTGTAAATTCCAGGGTTGTGTTGGTATACTAGTTCCACCTAAATATGATACATTATTTTGAAAAGTTAAGGGTTGTCAGTACAAACTGTAGAATACAAATTTTTAAATCTCAAAGAGGTAACCATCACAAAACAGTCATATCTTGTTTCATTATTTAATTGTTCAAAATCCAGATTTTAAAGTGACAGAAAAAAGTGCGATCAATCTGAGAGAAGAGGGCAGTTAATGACCGATATTGTTCCAATAGATATTGGAATATCTGAGGGCTAAATTCACTTGTTATCTTGATAATCAATGTTAGAATTAAAAACTTGAAATATATGAATCCAATCATATATTTGTTTTAACCGAACAAGGGGACGACCTGGCTTCGACGTGGGTTGCGAAACTTGTAGGTGCATGCCGAGGGAGACATAAACCTCGTAAATATCTGTGTCAAAGTTATAGTTGCAAACGACGATAACTACGCTTTAGCAGCTTAATTGCTAACGGGCACCCAAGCTTTCTTGCGTGTTTGGAATGTCCGTCATAACCAGCAAGATCGCTGTCTGTACTGTTTGGATGCAGCCGGCTAAATTAATTCCAAGCTGGTGCTTATAAATCCCGATTGGTGGAGTTATTAGCATAAGATAAAAACCAAATCTAAGCATGTAGAGCCTCAAGCAGAGGATTTGCGGACGCGGGTTCGATTCCCGCCGTCTCCACCAATACTAGGTACAAGGATGTACCATAACTTCCATTAAACACATTAAGTACAATGCTTTAGGGCCTTGTTATGTTCTAACATCTATCAACTTCCAGTAAAAAACACGTTAAATGGTGGTGGTAACGTGCATTAAATGGTGGTAATGTGGCACCAGCGGCTCATGAATAAAGATTTTTTGAGAGTCAAAAAAGTGTCTAATATATTTAGACCTTACCAGAAGAAAACATATACTCGCAAAGTTAGGTATATAATCAGTTATGAGATGAAAGGGGTATAAGTTGCTATCAGAGAGTGACATTCATATAGTTGAAGGATGCTTTGAGGAACTTGCTGATTTACCTATGGATGAAAGGTTATTGGCATTAGATGAGCTGAGTTCAGAAAGGAAACTGACTGACAAGCAGTATGGATTTTTACTGCAACTGATTAACAATTCTGATACCAGTGAACTATTAATAGGTCAGGCTGATCGTTATATTTCAGAAGTTCGAGCGGACCCTGAAGAGTTGCAAGCTGAACATATTGGTCAACAGATTGGTCCTTACAAGATAGTGAAGTCAATAGGCCATGGAGGGATGGGCCAGGTATTTTTGGCACGACGGAATGATGGTGTTTTTGATCAAGAGGTGGCGCTTAAACTTTCCTACCAACATATTGATGAGGCGGTTCAACAGCGTTTTGAGAATGAACGACAAATTCTAGCTCAACTGAACCATCCGAATATAGCGCATTTGCTTGATGGAGGGACATCTTCTGATAAGCGACCGTATTTGGTTATGGAGTATGTTAAAGGGAAAACGATTGCAGCCTACTGTCAAGATCACAAGCTGAGATTAAAGGAACGTATTGCACTGATTATTCAAGCATCTCGAGCTGTATCTTTTGCACATAATCAACTGATACTGCACCGTGATTTAAAGCCTGAAAATATTCTGGTTAATGATTCTGGTGATGTTAAATTGATTGATTTTGGTATAGCGAAGTTGATTAACGAGGATCATTTTTCTCAAACGGCGACACAAATCATGACTCGGCAGTATGCCAGTCCGGAGCAGATAAGAGGATTGCCTGTTACCGCCCAAAGTGATCTTTTTTCATTAGGTGTGATTGCCTATGAGATCATCACTGGGTACCATCCGTTTCCACACAATGGTGATTATTTTGAGAGTGAACAAAGTCGTCTTAGTGGGAAGATTCTTAAGGTCAATCAGCGTGATACTGAGAAGTATAAGCCGATATCGTCATTGGATGACATACCTGCCTCTCGGATCCAGGGAGATTTAGAAAATGTTTTGAGGAAGAGTTTATTCTCTGAGGCCCATGAGAGGTATGAGACGGTTGGGGCGTTTGCTCAAGATTTACAGAACATTATAGACAATCGGCCGGTTATGGCTCGTAAGCCCCATATGTTATATGGGGTATATAAGTGGTCACAACGTCATAGGACGAGTGCTGTTGCGATTGTATTAACTTTTGTGATTCTGATTGCGTCGACTTTGTTTTCACTTGATAAGGCACAAGAGGCGAATCAACAAAGACAGATTGCGGAGCATGAGAAGCAGACGGCACTGGCTGAGGCGGTTCGAGCGAATAAGATATCGGAGTTTTTACAGAATATCTTTAAGAATGCCAGTCCTCATGTTGCTCAATCACAACTTTCTGCCTATGACTTATTAAAGGAAGGTGTAAAGACGATTGATACTGATCTTGCTGATGACCCTGCCAATAAGTACAAAATTCTTCAGTTGTTCATGAATGTTTTTAATACCACTAGTGAGTATGCTGAGGTTTTAAATATTGTCGATCAATACTATCAGGAATGTATTGATCAATTTTCTCAATCAAATGTGCATTGTCAAAATTTTTTGATTAGTGCAGCACTTGCTTTTTTCAACATGGAGCAATATGAAAAAGCATTGGAATACTTAGATAAAGGAATCAACATTGCAGAAGGTGAACAGCCAGTAAATAAACATTTATTGGGTCGTTTTTATCGGTCTAAATTCAGCCCATTAATTAACTTAAAACGACCAGAGGAGGCACTTGAGACGACATCAGCAGGACTTCAATATATGAGAGAGTCAGGCCTAAGCTATGATGAGTTAGTGGGGAGTATTAATGATATGGCTTATGTCGCTATACATAATGGTTACTACGATCTGGCAGACGAATATATAGATCAAATGCAATCGGAGATCACGGCCCAAAATACCGTTAATTTTTTGGATTTAGCTAAAGCATTGAATATGAGAGGATATTCCTATTTAATACAACATCAATATGCAACAGCTGCCTTCTATAGAGAGCAGGCAGTTGATATACTGAATACTCATTTCGATGAACCTTTCGAGATAAAAGCATTGATAGAATATACTCTGGCACTTACTTGGGTATATGCAGGAAATATTGATATGGCGCTGAAGCGTGGTCAGGATGCTTATGATACTTATTATGCGATCAGTGATGGTCAACATCCGAGGCTCAACAATGCGATTCTATTTTTAACTAATTTGCATTTTGAGCTAGGCCAAACTCAACAGGCTTTAACTTTGCTTGAACAGGTTGATGCGGACAATTTAAATGATAGAACTTGTGATTTGCCTAGGGCTAACGTATTTTTAGCGAACTATCAAAACCAACCTGAAAAGGCCATGCAATATGTTAAGCAGTATGAATCATGCTCTGAAAACATTACGTTTAACGAGGCACTTGAAATATATTCGCCATTTCTGAGGTTATACACGGCTATCGTCATTCGAAATGAATCGGATATTGCCATATATAAAGAGCAGGTAGAGGATTATTGGGAACATAAACCTAACGAATATCCTATTTTGAAACAATTTTATCAAAAGTTAATACAGCTTCATTAAGACACTTAAGCAACGCCATACCTTTCTGCTGTTGAATTGATAGGTTGGGATGGATATTTGGTTATCAATCTCCGGTACTCAGTCTTTGTGTAATCAAATATCGGATGTCGGCACTACCAGGTGATTGGTGAATCCGTAAATCAAAATCGTCAATAACTGCATATATATGATCAAAAATATCACTTTGAATGTTTTCATATTCAATCCAATTAGTGGTACCAGTGAAAGCATAGATTTGTATAGGAATACCCTGATTTTCAGCCGCTAGTTGACGTACTAGCAAAGTCATGTCTTGCCGAATACCAGGGTGGTTTTTTAACATATTAACTAAGTAAGCCCGTAATGTACCAATATTTGTTAACCTCCTGCCATTGATTTTGAGTTTCATATTGAATTGATGTTGTTTATTATAAACTTCAATTTCCTTGCTTTTTTGTTTTAGGTAAGGTGCAAGTAGATTGGCTTGATTGAGTCGTTCTGTTAAGTCACTATCCATGAACTTAATACTGGTGGCATCAATATAGATAGCTCGTTTGATTCTTCGTCCACCTGACTGGGTCATGCCCTGCCAGTTTTTAAACGAGTCGGAAATTAGGGCATAAGTTGGTATGGTGGTGATGGTTTTATCCCAGTTTTGTACTTTAACGGTAGTTAATCCAATTTCAATCACATCACCATCAGCACCATAGCTGGGCATTTCTAACCAGTCGCCAATACGTAACATATCATTCGCTGATAATTGAATGCCAGCCACAAAACCCATAATAGGATCTTTAAAAACAAGCATGGATACGGCAGTCATAGCACCCAGTCCACTAATAATCAAAATGGGTGATTTATTAACCACAACCGCGATCATAAAGATAATTGCTACTAATGTGAATATGAGTTTTAATGCTTGTAGGAAACCTTTGATTGGTAAGTTATGCGTACGCTTATTTTCTTTAACTATATACCCTAAAGCATCAGTGAGGGAGAACATGGTTAATAGTAAGAACAGCGTAATCCACAATAGTGTTAAGGTATGTAACCAAGTGAATAAGAGGTTGTTTGATTCCAGCCATAAATTGATTTGGATGAATATAATGACACCTTGTACAGTTAGAGCCAATCGACTAAAGAGTTTTTCTTCAAATAATACCACTCTCCAAATACGTCTGGATTGGCGTGTCATTCTATCCACTACCTTCACCATTACCCTATGAAAAAGTAAGTGGATGATAATCGATGTGAGTGCAATCACAGCCACCATGACCAAAGCTATTTGAATCGGTGACAGGTCGAGGTCAAATTCAGTCAGCCAGAGTTGAATATAATTTTTCATAATTTGTGTCGGGTAAAACAATCATACAGATGATGTTAAGTGGGGTCTTGATTGAATTTTTAAAATTGTTTTGTCTGTTTTCTATAACATAGTAATAAATCCCAGCGTTTGATTTTATCAAAATAAATGATATTACCATTCTGCTTTTAGTTGGTTTTTGATCAAACTGTCACATACAGATGATAGGATCTCCCACGGTTTTTGAACCACATTCTACGGGGGAGATTAATATTCGAAGTGTGAGATGTATATGAATAAAAAACAATTGATTGAAGTTTCTTTATTAGGTGTTTTATTAACAGGTCAGGTTCTGGCTGTCGATTTTTGGTCAGAAGATTTTGAAACAGATGGTAATGGTATTCGTTATGTATCATCTACCGAGTTTAATGATGGAGTCAGTGATCACTGGGGACGGACCGATGGTTCTAACATCGCCAATGTATCGGGTGCTTATAGTGGTTATGGGAATACATTTTTTTGGGCTGGTGAGGATCTGGATGATGACGGAGGTAATGGTAACACTAGTCAAACCCTTGAATTGACAGGGATAGTTATCAGTGGATATGAAAATTTGAATTTTAGAGGTTTGTTTGCAGCCGGTAATGCCAATCCACCCGGGGGCAATGCGTACGACTCCGCTGATGGGATTGTTATTCAATACCAAGTAGATGGTGGTGGTTATACAGATGGTATATGTTTTAGCTATGAAGATCATGGAGATGTTTTTAATGAGCCATTAGCTCTGGATGCCAATTGTGATGGTCTTGCTGATTTTGTTGATGGTACAGGACGATTAGATATAGCGATGCAATCATTTGATTTTGATATCCCAGTTTTAGGTACTTCATTAGATATTTTAATCACCGCGACTTTTGACTCAGCGAATGAGGAATTTGCTTTTGATCAGCTAGTGATCAGTGGTGATATAGGAGGTGGCGATAACCCACCGTTTGTTACAACGACTAATCCTACAGATATGGAGATTGGTGTCTCAGTAGATAGTAATATTATCATCAACTTTTCTGAGAATGTTGATGCCACAGCATCAGCAGTAACCATTGATTGTGGAGCCCCTATACTATTCAGCGGTTTACCTGCAATGGACGTTAACCAGTTGATATTGGAGCCATCTTCAGATTTGCCACAAAGTGCTGTTTGTCAGGTAACTGTTGTAGCCAATGAGATTACAGATTTGGATGGTAATGTCGATAATATGTCAGCTAACTACCAATTCAGCTTTACAGTTATTTCACCACCACCTTTAGTAGAAATATTCGAAATCCAAGGTAACGGCCTGATATCGCCTTATGTAGATATGACAGTAACTACTGAAAATAATATTGTCACGGCTTTAAGTTCGAATGGCTTTTTTATGCAAACTCCAGATAATCGAGATGATGCCGATGCCGATACATCGAATGCTATTTTTGTTTATACTGGTGGCAATCCGACTGTGGCAGAAGGTGACAGTATTGATGTTACAGGTGATGTGGCAGAATTTTTTGAATCAACACAAATTGGCTTTGGCAGCATGATTACTGTTAACTCTTCTGGCAATCCATTACCGACAGCCATCACGTTTGACGATTCATTTCCACCTAATGATCCAGTTGTTGCTGTGTGTAGTACAGATCAACAAATGGCTAAATATGAATGTATGGAAGGGATGCTGATTGACATGCCACAAGGGTTCATTAGTTCTGCTTTTGCTTCATATTTTGGCGCTAATGCAGCAGATTTGATCGTCAGGGCAGGCGCAGAACGTGCATTTCGTGAGAAGGGCGTTGAATATCCTGGTGGAGGTGATCCTATTCCAACATTTGACGGTAACCCTGAATTAATGCAAGTGGATATCGATGCTTTGACTCTACCTTTGAATACCTATTCAGCAGGTTCTGAAATCGCGATTGAGGGCATTTTGGGTTTTGATTTTGGTGAATATGAGATTTGGCCTAAAAGTTTGGACGTTTTAACTGAAAATATCATTCCTGGTGCTGTCGCTGATGCTCAAGCTGATGAAGTGACAATCGGTTCATTGAATTTGTATAATTTGTACAATGATGTCGATGATTCTGATGCGCCTTACGAAGATATCCCAACGACCCAGGAATATCAGGATCATCTAGCAAAGTTGTCTGAATATATTGTTGCCACACTGAAAGCACCGATGATTTTGACTGTGCAAGAAGTTGAAAATATCAATACACTGACAGCATTGGCAGATAGAATTCACTCAGATAGTGGTGTTCTCTATTCAATTAATTTGGTAGAAGGTAATGATCCCAGTGGTAAAGACATAGCTTTTATGTATCGAGATAATGTCAGTATGATTGATGTGATACAACACGGTAAAGACACAGTCTTTGAGTTTGATCAATCATTACTACATGATAGACCCCCTTTGCAATTATCTGCTCAGGTTGAACTTAATAATAATTTCAGTTTAGATATTCATTTGTTAGCCGTACACTTGCGTTCTCGAAGTAATATTGATGATGCTCAAGATGGTGAACGTGTGCGCTTGAAACGTTTGACTCAAGCAAATGCAGTGGCTGATATTGTGGCAACTATTCAAAATGAAAATCCGGATGAGCCGGTCGTTGTTGTGGGCGATTTTAATGCCTTTCAGTTTACAGATGGCTATGTTGATGTATTAGGTCAGATAGATGGCAATGCCATTGAGGAAGAAAATACTTTATGGACCGCACCATTGTTCTCAGGAAATCCATTGACTCAAGCCGTACAGTCTTTACCTGCCGATGATCAGTATTCCTATGTATATCAGGGTTCAGCACAGGTGTTAGATAATGCTATTTTGAATGATGAAGCCTTGATCAGTTTTGAAAAAATTGAATATGGTCGTGGTAATGCTGATGCACATGTAGACTTCGATACCGATGTTGGTAATGGTTTGGGTCTTCGTGCATCGGATCATGATGGATTGGTGATGTATTTTACTGTTTCAGATACAGATTTGATTTTCAAGGATGGTTTTGAATAATAGTGACAGATAACTGGATGAGTTGCGTTTATCTCGGTTTATTCAGTCGATTTTGTGTTCAATTTGTATCATCAAAAGTCATACACATAGACCTCTGATCTATGTGTATGACTAAACTGAAGTTTTTAATTAGTCAACCCTGAAAAAGTCTATCCTGGCCTTTTCAGGTTTGGCTAAATAACACTTTTGTTGTATTAGAGTGATTATTTGTTCCAACTAGTTTCTCTTCCGGGTGTCCAAGGAGCGCCAAGGGTTTCCATTTCAGTTTCAAAATCAGATAATTCCTTGCTGATATTTTGCAGATCTTTTAATATTGTTTGGAACTCCTTTTCTGCTATCGCTAGGGACTTTTTGTGATTAATTGTTGCATCAGATTGAGAACTCATAGTATCGGAAAATAAGTTACCGACCCGGTTAGCAATGGACCATGATGTGGCTTCTTGTCGACTGGCTACGGTTTTGTCTCCAGTTAATTTTACTGCTAAGTCATAGATGCTTAATTCAATGTGACGCAATTGTTGTGCTTGTTTATCCCCTGCCTGATTAGTCAATAGTAAAGCGGCTTTTAAATGTTTGATGCGGTTATTGAATTCATCAACTTGTGAGCTTGCGCTGTTAACTGCGCGTTGCAGCTCGGAGAGTTGTGATTGAAAAGCCAGTAAGTGATCTGGTTGCGTTGTGATTTCTGGGCTATTGGCCATTGACTTGAGCTGAAAAAACTGTGGTTCAGTGATCGCAGTAAGTACGTCGTTTTGACGTTTGTATAATGTGACACTGTATTGACCGGGTGTGGCAAGAGGTCCAACTGGATCGGAAATCCAATAAGGTACGAAACTGGGTTTACTTAATTGAACCTGGTCAGGAGCTGGGTATCGCATATTCCAGTTTAATTGATGCAGACCTTTGGACGTTTTGGCTTCTATACGAGTTACTACAGCACCTTGGTTATCTTTTATTTCAGCATAAACTATAGGTGTCTGTTCGATATCTTCGGCGCGTAATTGATCCCATGATGGATAGGGTGTGTCCACTCCTGTTTTTTCTTTCTCGATTTCGATTTGTCGGCGTTGTTTTCTCTTTGATTCAAAGCTTTCATTGAGGTAATAGCGGAAATTAGCACCATATTTTGGGTTTTGGGCAGTAAAGAAGTCACTACCAGATGATCCCTTTTCTCGGTTATCGTATTGAGAACCTTCGATGTACAACCATTGATCCCTGATTGGAAATAGAGTAGCTGTTTTTTCGATAAGTTGTGATTGATCGCTATGCAATGCTCGGTAATCGTCTAATATATAGATACCACGCCCAAAGGTGCCTATGACTAAGTCGTTTTCACGTTGTTGAATTTCCAAGTCTCTAACGGCAATGGTTGGTAATTTTTTGAGTTGGTGCCAGTTTTTTCCACCATCTTGTGTGAAATGTACACCAAATTCAGTGCCAACAAACAGTAAGTTAGAATCAACATGGTCTTCTACGATGGTATGGACAAAGCCTCTTTTAGGTAAGTTGCCAGTGATGGAGTGCCAGCTTTTACCCCTGTTATTCGATTGCATGATATAGGGTTTGAAATCACCTTGCTTGTGGTTATCAAAAGTGGCATAAATGACATCGTCATTATGATTAGATGTCAGAACGTCAGATACATAAGTCATTTCGGGCACGCCTTTGAATTTGGTGTACATTTGCCAGTTTTTACCTCCATCACTGGTGACACTGATTTGACCATCATCTGAACCTGTAACGATGATACCTTGGGTGATGGGACTTTCAGATATTCCTATTAATGCACCAAAACGAGATGTTGATGTATTTTTCGCGATGGAATCGACACTCCATACTCGATCCATGATTTTGAGTTTATTGCGGTCAATTTGGCGTGTTAGGTTGGGACTTATTTTGCGCCAAGAATTGCCTCGATCGTCAGACTGAAATAAGTATTCTGCGCCGTAAAACAATTGAAAACGATTGTGTGGTGAAATTAAAAGAGGTGTATTCCAGTTCCAATTATATTGTTGTTCACCACTTTCTGGGTGAGGTGTGATGTAAAGTCGCTCATCTGTTCGACGGTCAACCCTGGCTAAGCCACCATATTGATATTGGGCATATACAGTGTTTGGATCTTGTGGATCTATTTGAGCTTCATAGCCATCACCAGGTAGAATGATGTCCCAATCAGAGTTTTCAACCCCATGTATATCAGCTGTTCGAGAAGGTGCACATAAGGAGTTGTTATCTTGCGTGCCCCCACATACATTATAAAATGGTTTTGCATTATCTGGTGTGATTCGATAAAACTGAGCAATAGGTAAGTTTCGTACATGTCGCCATGTTGTGCCTCGATCATAGGATTCATAAATACCTCCATCACCACCAATATAAAGGTGACTTGAATTATCTGGATCTATCCATAATGCATGATCATCAACATGACGAAAGTCAATTGACAAAGGAGTCCATGTTGTTCCACCATCTTCCGATACATTGGTGAATGTATTGATTGAATATATGCGTTCAGGATTGTTGGGGTCAATGATCAGTTCATTATAATATTGGGGACTGTTAGGCATATAACTTGATCTTTTATGCCAATTTTGACCAAAGTCATCCGATCGGTAAATGCCTTGTTCTTCGGGGTTAGATTCAATTACTGCAAAGATCGTTTTACCGATAGCAGCCAGTCCAATACGACCCATGTTGTCTTTGGGCAAACCTTGACTGATCTTAGTCCATGTTTTTCCACCATTAGTTGAGCGATGAATAGCGCTTTCCATACCGCCATTGATTAAAGTCCATTGGTGCCGTATGCGTTGATAACTTGATGCAACAATCACATCAGTATTTTGTTGATCAATGACAAATTCATTAATACCAGTGTGTTTGCTGATTTCAAGGATATTTTCCCAGTTTTCACCACCATCAGTGGTTTTAAATAATCCACGGTCGCCACCAGCACGCCAAAGTGGTCCTTGAGATGCTACAATCACGGTATTGGAGTCAGTGGGATCAATCCAGATTTGTGATATATGTTCTGAGTCCTTTAAACCCATGTTTTTCCAACTTTTGCCATCATCTGTTGATTTGTAAATACCATCACCAAAAGCAACAGATCGTTGCGCATTATTTTCACCAGTGCCTACCCAAATGGTATAAGGGTCATTAGGATCCAGCTCTACGACTCCAATTGAATAGGAACCTTGATGTTCAAAAAGAGGTTCCCAAGTAATGGTATTGTTACGCGTACGCCATAAATTACCAGAAGCAGTGGCAACCAGAAACTCATGTTTTTTGCTTGGATGAAAGGCGAAATCAGATATTCTGCCGGATATCATCGCTGGTCCAATGTTTCTTAGTGAAATATCAGCTAAAGGATGTGTGTCGTTTACATCTGTATTGGTTTTGGCTTCGATTGGTAGAATGAGAGTAGTCAAGGCAATCAATAAAGCCATTGCGAGTGATTTCATGTGATGTTATTCTCTATCTTTTTAGGAAACGACACCGTAACACAAAAGTCACATCAGTGCCTATGAAAAAGTCATATCAGGGTAGTGGTTATTGTTGTCAATAATTTTGGTATTTTTGAATGAAAAGAGTATTGTCTGTTGGTTGGAAAGAGTGGGGTGCCTTGCCTGAAATAGGCATACGAAAAATTCATATTAAAGTTGATACTGGCGCAAAAACAAGTGCCATTCACTGTTTAAGACATGAATTATTCGAAAAAAAAAACCAAACTTGGGTGCGGTTTTGGACACTGCCTAAGCAAGATAGTGATCAGGAGGTTTGTTGTGAGGCACCATTGGTTGATGAAAGAACTGTCAAAAGTTCAGGAGGCCATGCAACTCATCGTCTAGTAGTTAAAACTAAACTACGTATTGGTGATAAACTATGGCCTATTGAACTGACATTAGCAGATCGATCAGTTATGAAATTTCGTATGCTGTTAGGACGTGAAGGAATGAAAGACATTACTGTTCATCCATCTCAAGCTCACATTCAAGGAATCATTGCATCATGAACATCATTATATTATCAAGAGGTCCCAGTTTATATTCAACTAAACGATTGGTCGAAGCAGCTGAAAAAAAGGGGCATCAAGTGAGGGTTGTCGATTCGTTGAGGTGTTACATGAATATTTCATCTAATAAACCTTCGTTGCATTATAAGGGAGAAGATATCAAAGATTTTGATGCAGTAATCCCTAGAATAGGTGCTTCAGTAACGTTTTACGGTACTGCTGTATTAAGGCAGTTAGAGATGATGGGTGTATTTCCGCTTAATGAGTCAGTGGCTGTTACACGATCAAGGGATAAATTACGATCTTTGCAGCTATTGTCGAGAAAAGGAATAGGAATGCCAGTCACTGGTTTTGCTAATTCGCCTGATGATATTCCTGATTTGATTAAAATGGTGGGGGGAGCTCCTTTAGTCATTAAGCTATTAGAAGGAACTCAAGGTATTGGAGTGGTTCTTGCAGAGACCAAAAAAGCTGCAGAAAGCGTGATTGAAGCTTTTTTAGGTCTCAATGCCAACATTATGGTTCAGGAATATATCAAAGAAGCGGGTGGAGCAGACATCAGATGCTTGGTAGTAGGTGGTAAAGTGGTTGCTGCTATGAAACGCCAAGCTAAGGAAGGTGAGTTCAGATCAAACCTTCATCGTGGCGGTTCGGCCACTTTGGTTAAGTTAACACCAACTGAACGTAAAACGGCCATCAGAGCAGCTCAAATTATGGGTTTGAATGTAGCGGGAGTGGATTTGTTAAGGGCCGAACGAGGGCCTGTGGTGATGGAAGTTAATTCATCTCCTGGGCTAGAAGGAATAGAAAAAGCAACAGGAAAAGATGTGGCTGGCTTGATTATTGAATTCATCGAAAATAATGCTAAGCCTCACAAAACTCGTACTCGAGGTAAAGGCTAAACATTTTCATAGACTATTGCCTCATTCTTAATCGTTGAGAAAAAGAGATAAAATCTTAAAGTTCAAGGAAGCAAATGGATGTAATAGGCCAAGTTTGTTTCCTTGGTGGTTTGCTGCAGGCAAGAAGCCAAAGAATAAAAACCGTATAGGCCGTCAACTATTGCAAAGTTTGTTGACGCAGAAATTTAAGATTTTAGACTTTTTATCTTGTGTCATTGTTTATGCAATGGTTCCTCATATAGAGTAGTGGCCGCTAAAGAAGCTTATTTTGTTTTTAAGATACAGTATAATGTCTGGCTTTGAAATTCAATCGAAGGGGACGCTATGACTGATTCTTGGGACGGTTTGCAAACACTGAAATTCAGTATTAAAGATCATGTGGCTAGTGTGGTATTGTGTAGACCTGAGAAGCTTAATGCTTTCAATGATTTGATGCATGATGAGTTGTTTTTGGTCCTCAATCACATTGCTGATCAGTCTGATATTCGTTGTGTTTTGTTAACAGGTGAAGGCCGAGGATTTTGCGCTGGTCAAGACCTGGGAACTCGAACAGGCCATGAATCTATGGATTTGGGTGACAAATTGGAGCAGGGTTATAATAAAAACTTGCGCATATTGAAAAGTATACACGCACCTGTGGTATGTGCTGTTAATGGAGTGGCTGCTGGTGCTGGCGCTAATATTGCTTTGAATTGTGATGTTGTGATTGCCAAACAGTCGGCTCAATTTATCCAAGCTTTTTCTTCTATCGGTTTAATTCCTGATTGTAATGGAACATGGCTGCTTCCTAAACTCATTGGTTTGGCCAGGGCCAAAGCAATTACCATGCTTGGAACTCCCATCACTGCCGAGCAAGCTGAATCATGGGGAATGATCTACCAGGCTGTCGCAGATGAGGATTTTAATTCAGTGGTTAATGATATGGTAGCGACTTTAGCCAATCGACCTACTCGAGCACTTTCGTTTATCAAAAACATTATGGATGAGTCATTTAGAAATGATTATGGTGTTCACTTAGATAGGGAACGTGATGTACAGCGCGTATGTGGTTTAAGTCATGACTTCTCTGAAGGTGTATCGGCATTTTTGGAAAAGAGAAAACCAGAGTTCAAAGGTCATTAAAATGTTGGGTCAAATCAATCAAATTGCTGTCATTGGGGCAGGTACCATGGGTATCGGTATTTGCGAGGTGGCAGCTGCTCATGGACATCTAGTTAAACTGTTTGATGTCGATGAATCAGCTGCAAAAAACGCATTGGTCATGATGTCAGATCGGCTTGATAAACGAGTATTACGTGGAAAAATCGCTGCTCAGGAAAAAATCGACTTAATTGAAAAAATTGAAGTAGTTAATGAACTAGAAGCTTTGGCTGATGCTGATTTAGTCATAGAGGCTATTGTTGAGAATTTGGATATTAAAAGACAACTATTTCATAAGCTTGAAAGAATATGTTCAAGTAATACATTATTGACATCCAATACTTCTTCTTTGTCGATTACAGCCATCGCAGCACATTTGAAAACGCCAGAAAGGCTTTTCGGGTTGCATTTCTTTAATCCTGCTCCAGTAATGAAGCTGGTTGAAGTGGTTAGTGGATTATTAACAGACCCAAAGTACATTAAAATGGGACAGAATTTATGTCAATCTTGGGGTAAGGTGCCAGTAGTAGCTAGTTCTACCCCTGGGTTTATTGTTAATCGTGTAGCGCGTTCGTTTTATGGTGAGCCATTAAAAATGATGCAAGAGCAGTTGGCTTCACCTCATTTTTTTGATGCTGTAATGACTAAAGTTGCTGGATTCAAAATGGGGCCATTTACCTTGATGGATTTGATAGGTATCGATGTCAATTACAGTGTCAGCCAGTCCGTTTATCAAGCCATGTATAATGATCCTCGTTTCAAACCTTCCTTGATTCAAGCTGAAATGGTTCATGCTGGAACATTAGGGAAAAAGTCAGGGCGTGGTTTTTATCGTTATGATCTGGAATTACCAGTTGCGGAATCACTTTATGAACATGCATGCCAAGCTCCTGAACAAATATCTTTGCCAACTAACTTAGGGGTGCTGGAGCCATTATTTAAAGGTATTGAGGACAGTGCTGTTGAAGTTCGCTTAGGGGATGATATACAAATAGGTAACTGTTTAGTGTTGTTAACCGAAGGAGCTAAAGCTGACGATTTACAGTCTTATTTTTCTGAGTCAGGATTATCAGTGGCATTGATTGACTGGTCTTTTGATTATGAGCTGGCTGAAGCAGTAAATCTTACTTTTAGCAGTGATGTGACAGTAGTTGATAAACAAGCTGTTATTGGTTTGTTTCAGTTGCTAGGTAAATCTGTGTTGTTATCTGATGATCAGCCTGGTATGGTGGTCATGCGAACATTGGTAATGCTGATTAATGAAGCTGCCGATGCTGTATTCAATGGTGTATGTTCTGCCAGCGATGTCGATTTAGCCATGTGTCATGGTGTCAATTACCCTAAGGGATTACTGGCATTTGCAGATGCTTTGGGCTGGGAGTGGGTGAATGATGGTTTGGCTAATTTGCAAGGGTGGTTTGGTGACGATCGCTATCGACGTTCACCCTATATACAAAATAAGATACAGGTGAAATCGTGAGAGCTGTTTATATTTGTGATGGTGTTCGTACACCGATTGGTCGTTTTGGCGGTGTTTTATCTTCCGTTCGTCCTGATGATATGTTGGCTACGACAATTGGTGAATTGTTGCGTCGTAATCCTGATTTGCCCCATGAGGTTATCCAAGATGTCATTGCAGGTTGTGCTAATCAAGCAGGTGAAGATAATCGTAATGTAGCTAAAATGTCTGCATTATTGGCTGGCTTGCCTACTTCAGTGGCCGGTATGACAGTTAATCGCTTATGTGCATCTGGTATGGATGCCATAGCGACAGCAGCCAGAACGATTGCTTTCGGAGATGCGGATGTAATGATTGCTGGTGGTGTTGAGTCGATGTCACGCGCACCTTTTGTGATGCCAAAAGCAACTGTGGCTTTTTCACGCCATGCTGAAATTTATGACACCACCATTGGCTGGCGATTTATTAATCCTAAACTTCAACAACAATATGGAACAGAGTCCATGCCTGAAACGGGAGAAAACGTAGCTGAACGTTTTCATATATCACGGGAAGATCAAGACTTGTTTGCTTATCGAAGCCAACAAAAATGCGCGCAAGCTCAGGTTGACGGTGTATTTGATGAAGAAATTGTTCCGATCATATTACCACAGCGCAAAGGCGATTCCATTATTGTCAATAAAGATGAGCATCCACGAGGCGACACTCAATTAGAAACGTTGTCAAAGTTGGCAACGCCATTCAGAGCCAATGGTACAGTCACTGCAGGTAATGCTTCAGGTGTTAATGATGGAGCGTGTGCGATGATCATCGCTTCTGATGTTGCGGTAAAACAATATGATCTACAGCCATTAGCAAGATTCGTTGGAGCCAGTGTCGCTGGCGTTGAACCTGAAGTGATGGGTATTGGACCAGTTCCTGCAACACAAAAATTACTGAATCGATATACTAAAACCATAGATGATTTGGAGGTGATTGAATTGAATGAAGCTTTTGCTTCACAAGCTTTGGCAGTTTTAAGGCAGTTAGGTATCGCTGATGATGATTGCAGAGTAAATCCTAATGGTGGCGCCATCGCATTGGGGCATCCACTGGGTATGTCAGGAGCCCGCCTGGTTTTGACTGCGATTAAGCAATTACATCGTCAAAATGGTAAAATGGCTCTTTGTACCATGTGTGTTGGCGTTGGCCAGGGCATGGCTATGTTATTAGAAAAAGTTTAGGAGGACAATGCCATGTATTCTCAAGGACTCACTGATGCCAAGGGCAGTGAAGAACCGCAGGAGCTTTTGGATGCATTTCAGAAAAAAATAGATGCAGAAATTAAGATTGAACCTCGAGACTGGATGCCTGAAGCATATAGAAAAACACTGATTCGACAAATGTCGCAACATGCCCATTCAGAAATTGTGGGACAATTACCCGAAGGTAACTGGATTACCAGAGCGCCAACACTTAAACGTAAAATGATTTTGTTGGCTAAAGTACAGGATGAAGCTGGCCATGGTTTGTACATTTATTCAGCGACCGAAACATTGGGTGTCAGTAGAGAACAGTTAACTACTGAATTACTCACTGGCCAAGCAAAATATTCCAGCATTTTTAATTATCCTACAACTTCATGGGCAGATATTGGTGCTATTGGCTGGCTGGTTGATGGCGCGGCTATCATGAATCAAGTGCCACTTTGCCGTGCTTCTTATGGACCTTATGCACGCTCTATGGTGAGGATATGTAAAGAAGAAAGTTTCCATCAGCGTCAGGGTTATGAAATTATGACAGTTTTAGCTCGAGGCAGTGAAGCGCAAAAAATAATGGCACAAAAAGCATTGAATCGGTTTTGGTGGCCTTCTTTGATGATGTTTGGGCCAAGTGACAAAGATTCTAAGCATTCAGAACAGTCTATGAAATGGAAAATTAAACGATTCAGTAATGATGATTTACGGCAAAAGTTCATTGATGCTACAGTACCACAAGCGGAACACTTGGGTTTAACTATTCCTGATCCTGAGCTGAAATGGAACGATGACAAACAAGGTTATGATCATGGAGAGATTAATTGGGATGAGTTTATGAATGTCATTAAAGGTCATGGTCCTTGTAATCATCAACGGATGCAAGCTCGAATTAAAGCACATGAAGAAGGTGCATGGGTAAGGGATGCCGTTGAAGTTTACCAAGCGAATCAACAAAAAATAAAAGAGGAGGCTGCTTGATGTCAAGTAAATTATATGAGGTGTTTATCCGTTCCAAGGCAGGCTTGAATCATCGCCATGTAGGGTCACTGCATGCATCAGATGAAAAAATGGCGCTTATGAATGCTCGTGATGTCTATACGCGTCGACAGGAAGGAGTGAGTATTTGGGTCGTTGAGGCGAAGTACATTACAGCATCTAATCCTGCACAGGAACATCAATGGTTTGACCCTGCAGAAGATAAAGTCTACAGACATCCAACCTTTTATCCTCTAAATAAAGAAGTGGAAAACATGTAATGGAAGCAGAATATTTATATCATTATTTTCTCAGATTAGCAGACACCAGTCTGACTATGAGCCAGCGGTTAGCGGAATGGTGTGGACATGGGCCTTATTTGGAAGAAGATGTGGCATTAACTAATATCTCTTTAGATATCATGGGACATGCCAATTTGTTTTATCAGTTGGCTGTAGAAATATCAGAAACTGATGTCAGTGTTGATGATTTGGCTTTTTTACGTGATGTTGATGGTTTTCGCAACCCATTACTGACCGAATTACCTCGTGGCGATTTTGCATACACTATGGTGAAACAGTATTTTGTTGACAGTTATAGTTTACTATTGTACCGCGCGTTATCTGAAAGTTGTTATCAGCCTTTGGCCGATGTTGCTAAAAAAGCATTAACAGAAGTACAGTATCACCATGAGCGCAGTCATGAATGGTTGAAACGTTTGTGTATGAGTACTGAAGAAGCACAGCAAAAAATGCAAAAAGCCCTTGATGAGCTATGGTTTTATACTTCCGAATTATTTGAAAGTGATGAAGGCATGATATATCTACAAAAACAAGGCATTGCTGCTGACATGGAAAGTATAAGGGAGCAATGGCATAGTATGGTAGAGTCACATTTAATACAGTGTCAGTTGATTTTGCCTGAATCAGGCTGGGTAGCTACTGGTGGTTTGCAGGGAGAGCACTCCGAACACTTGGGCTATATGTTGGCAGAAATGCAATTCTTACAAAGAGCATATCCTGGCTGTGACTGGTGATGCCAGTAAGTGCTACACAAGTTGAATCTTGGTTGGAGGCAGTTAAAGATCCGGAAATACCTGTTATTAGCATCAAAGAACTGGGTATTTTACAATCCGTGACGATCAAGGCTGGTCAGGTGAGGATAGATATCATTCCAACCTATTCAGGTTGTCCTGCTATGTACGCGATCCAAGATGACATCAAAGCAGTGATGGAGCAACATCATATCAGTCAGTTCATTATTCATGTCAGCCGAACACCTGTTTGGTCAACCGATATGATTAGCGAACCAGGTCGCCAAAAAATGCAGGCTTTTGGTATTGCGCCGCCTGTTGCTAAAAACCAGGATGTCGTTTGCCCTTTGTGTCATTCAACTCATACCACTCTGATCAGTCAATATGGCTCAACTGCTTGTAAATCGCTGTATCGATGCCAGGATTGCTTAGAACCATTTGATTATTTTAAATGTCATGCACCAGTTTCATAAATTAATTATAACAGCCATAGAAAAACAACCTAATGCGGTTATTTGGACTTTAGCCATTCCTCCTGAATTAAAAAATGAGTTTATTTTCTTGCCTGGTCAGCATATGACTTTCCGAGTCATGTCTCAGGGAGAAGAGTTGAGACGCAGTTACTCTATTTGTTCATCGAGTTGCAAAACAGATGAGGTAAAAGTGCTCATTAAAGCTGTCAAAAATGGTCGATTTTCTGAACCAGCACAAACTAATTTTCATGTGGGTGATCAAGTCGATGTTTTATCACCATCAGGTCACTTTTCGTTACAACCAGAAAATGGGCGATGTTACGCGGCTTTTGCGGCAGGATCAGGTATTACTCCCGTGATGGCAATGATCTATGCGACATTAGAGCAAACAGAGGATGCTCAATTTCTTTTGTTCTATGGTAATTCGAATTCGACAGATATTTTGTTGCATGATGAAATAGCAGCATTGAAAGATCGTTATCAAGATAGATTCAGTATCCATTATTTCTTGTCTCAACAGAAAGTTGACATGCCTTTCAATCATGGTCGTATAGATCATGGTAAAGTAGTGTTTATTAAAGAACATATACTCGATCAAATTGAAGTTTCTGATTACTTTGTTTGTGGTCCTGGAGAAATGATTGATAGTGTTTGTCGTTCTTTGGATATTTTGGGTGTTCCAACGCGAAAAATTCATAATGAACGATTCTTGTCAGAAGGACAGGAAATATCTTTAGCTGATAAAACCATTAAGGAAGATGTTGGTATTACGGTTACTATTGATGGTGCCAATCATCATTTTGGTATCAAAGCAGGTGAACAAGTAACTTTGCTTGAATCCGCAGAGATGGCTGGTGTGAGCTTGCCGTACTCATGTAAAGCTGGGGTTTGTGCTACTTGTCGATGTAGGCTCATAGAAGGTGATGTAGAAATGATTAATAATTATTCATTGGAGGATTGGGAGCTTGAGACAGGCTATATCCTAGGCTGTCAATCTGTGGTTCGTTCCAGTAAAATTCACATCTCTTTTGATGAGTAACGCAGATGGGCAAAATTTCTAACTATTCTGAGATTGGTAAACTCAACACAGTCATCATTCATGAGCCAGGACCTGAAATGGAGAATATGACACCTGAAACGGCGGCTGAAGTACTTTATGATGATATCCTTACATTAGATTTGGCCCTTGAGGAACATCGACAATTAACAGGTGTTTTGCATAAAGTGGCTGATCATGTTTTGGAGTTTGCATCGCTGCTGACAGATGTGCTCACTGATGAAAAGGTCAAGCTGGATTTGTTGCAAGAAGTTTGTGCACTGCATGGCCATAACGAATTGGTTGATGATTTGATGGTGTTGCCGGCAGCACAACTCTCTCGTCAGTTCTTTGAAGGTACGTTGTTGAAAAAGGATACATTAGAAAAGTTTCTCAGTCCTTCCCGTCACGCCATACCACCTTTGCCTAATGCCTTTTTTACACGTGATGCGGTGATGTGTGTATATGACAAAGCAGTTATCGGTTCGATGGCTCATCGGGTCAGGTTAACGGAGGCTTTGTTGCTTAAAGCCATTTTCAATAATCACCATTTACTCTCAGGCCAAGGATTTCATTTTGACGGTACTAAAAGACAAAAAGAAGAAGTGACCATTGAAGGCGGTGATTTATTGGTTTTTCGAGATGATTTATTAGTGATAGGATTCTCGGAGCGTACTTCAGCCAGGGCAATTGACCGCATTGCTCGAAAATTATCACATGGTATGGATAAATTAGATATTGTGGTGGTTGATTTACCAAAAATCCGAGCGACTATACATTTGGATATGATTTTCACATTGTTAGATCAAGAAACGGTGATGAATTTTCCTCCATTGATTACTGGACCGAGTAAGTGTAAGGCGTTTCATATGTCTTGTAGCCAGGGACAAATCAAAAAAATTACTGAATATTCTGGCTTACCTAAAGCGTTGAGACACTTTGGACTAGAAATGAACTTTGTTAACTGTGGTGGTAGTAATGAATTTTATCAAGAACGTGAACAATGGACCAGCGGTGCCAATTTTTTTACTTTTGCTCCAGGACAAATTATTGGTTACAAGCATAACCATGCGACATTAGAGGCCTTAAACCAAGCTGGTTTTGATATCATTGATGCTCAAGATATCATAAATGAGAACGTGAAGTTACAATCGGATCAAAAAGTAGCAGTGGCAATGGATGGTTCGGAATTGTCCCGGGGAGGAGGTGGTTGTCGATGTATGACGATGCCTGTGCATAGAGAAGCCGTGAGTTGGTAGTTTAAGTAAGTGAAGAGTCGGCAGGACAAGATTAATTTTGTGATTGCATTTTGTGCAGTTTTGATTTCTGCTGCTTCTTTTTACGCTACCTATTTGCAGGCTGATTCGGCAGAAAAACAGGTCAAAGCCATGACATTTCCGTTATTGTACTTTGATCATGGCAATATCAATGAGAAAGATGAAAAAGAGGTGATTCTCAGTGTCGTGAATGCGGGTATTGGACCAGCCATGATTAAATCAGTAACAGTTGCTTATCAAGGAAAGAAATATTCTCATTTTTACCCAATATTAGAGCGTTGTTGTTCTGAAAAGTTATTGAGCTATATTGAATTAATGAAAGCACAGGCGGTGAGAGAATTGCCACAATTTTCAACTTCTCCGGTCAACAACAGTGTTTTGGCAGGTCAGTCGACACTGGATTTTTTTAGGTTCAAATATCACCCGGAAAACGAACAGTTATGGGAACAAATTAATGAAGTGCGATTTAATGTCAAGTATAGTGCTTGTTATTGTTCTATGCTTGGAGACTGTTTTGAAACGAGTGAACGACACCAATTAAAGCCAGTGGCCTCATGTCAATAAATTGACACTGTATCGGTCATTGTCAAAATATTTGGAAAACTACATATTGGCGATTACTTAAACTATAAAGTGAGAAAGGAAAATTAATGAGAAACCAACCTAGAAATCCACTTTGTTTCGCAAAGTTATATGGAAATATGGGACTTACTAAAACTTATTTCGGGAAAAAGATAATTATAAATACAAGAAATATTCATACATTAAGTTTAATTGATAATGGGGTTATTGAAGCTGCTCTATGTAGGATTTTTGAGAAATATATTAATGTTGGTGATGTTGTAGTAGATGTTGGCGCAAACATTGGATTTCTTTCATTATTAGCAGGAGATTTGGTTGGGCCGAATGGTAGTGTTATTTCAATTGAAGCCAATCCTGAAGTGTATAAAACATTGGAGGAAAACATTATCATTAACGGATTTACTAAAAGATTTTTTCTACATCAGTTGGCGGTTTATGACTGTGCCACTGAATTAACATTTACATGGAATGAACACAGAGATGGGTCAGGAAGAATTGTGACTCCTGTGCAGCCTGGGCTTGCTAAGAAACATTGTCAAGTAGAAACAAAAACATTAGATGCTATATGTGCAGATACAAAGGTTGATTTAATTAAAATTGATACAGAAGGGGCTGAACCTTATGTGTTAAGAGGTGCTAAAGAAACCATAGCAAAAAATCCGAACATCAAAGTGATTTTTGAATGGAACTCAAAACATATCAAACAAAGAAACCAACAGCCGGAAGAATTCGTTGAAGAAATATTTTCTCAATTCAGCCATGTCCAATTAATCAAAGGTAAAGGTGTATTGGTACCAATATCTCACTCAGAACTAATGAACATGCCACATGCTAATATTTTGGCTTACAGTCAGGGTTGAGGTAAGATCAGCTTACGATTAATTTACCATTTTCAACATAAAACCGTCTTTAATTTTCTGGTTTTACCCAAATATCATACAGTATTTAAGGGAGGTTACCATTGTTAATTTCATATAGTGAGAATCTATCTTTAGAGTCTAAAAGCATCACCTTCTGGTTAAAAAAATCGGTAATCACGGCGTGAACCTCTGATCTTTCTTCAGCCAAACTGTTATTGAACACATCTACTCTAATTAGAATGTGTGTAATTTGTTTCCTAGTTAGTTCTGTAGCTAAATCATTTGCATTGGAAACCTTGTTAGCAAGATGTACCAGCAACTCACTTTGAAGGGTGTGGGGGACATCCAGATAGTAACGTCTGAAACCGGTATATATACCCAATAATTTTCCGTCTTTTGGTACTACTTTATTTGCAAGTTGGTTCAATGAATAATAGGGCAGCTGATTTGAAATATATTCTTCTCTGCTGATTTCACCAGTAATATAGGGCAAAGGATCTGTTTTGTAATAAAGATCCTTTGCATATGATAAGTTATACAGAAAGTATATAGTAAGTGCTGTTATGGTTATACCTCTTGCAATTGATGGTGATGATTTGAGTCTTTGGCTAAGATGATATAACCCGAAAACAGCCAGTAAAATCATTGGAGGCACAATTGTGATGATGTACCTGATTCTCATGTCGGTAGCAAACATTGTGTACACCAAGGTTATAACAACAAAGCTGGCCAAAAACTGATGTCGCCAACTGCCTTTTAGCCCCATAAATAGTAACAATGAAAACAGCAATAACATGGGGTTTAATTTGCCATCAAAATACTGTGGCTTGTCATCCTGACCTTCGTAAAAGACTCTTATCGGAAGTGCCATTGTGTAAAGGGGTGGTTCCTGGTAAAGAATATGCCTGAGTGTAAAAGGTTTGAGTTGTTCTTGTTTGGGTAAAATCAGGGTTTTTTGATCTGATTGGTTGGTATCACTGAATTTGGAAAAGACCGAGTCATACAAGGGATAAACGGGATTACCCGTAAGTTTTATATTTCTAACTGCCCAGGGAGAAAAAACCATTATCGCCAATATGGAAAAAATAGATAAATATTTTAAAAAATGAGTCTGGGTATCTTCTTTATTTTTGTAGATTTTAATATAAAAATACCCAAGCAGAAGTGTCAGAATTGTTACCGACAGCATGGCGTTATATTTTGTGGATAGTGCCAACCCACTGGAAATACCTGCAATAATCAACCAGCGGATTTTTTCGGGCTTTTCCAGCCAAATCAATATGGAAAACAATGAAGCAGTAAAAAAGAACAACAATCCCAAATCCACATAGACTGTGACCGATAATTTTAAAATAATGGGTAGCGTCAAAAACATCAGACCACCCATCAAGCCCCAAAAGCTATTCAGATATTTTCGGACGAATAAAAATATCAATAAAGCCGTTCCCAGAGCAAAAATGAAATGAATGTACTTAGCGGCAATGTCATAATCCAGAGCAACTGGCAGAATATATAGTAAGTCAATCAGTTGGGGGTAGTAGGAAAACTCCATTTCGGGAACCACGCTTAAAATGCCTTCCGACAACCAAATTTTAGGAAGTGCTAAGTGGTGTGTTTGTGCATCTCTACTAACCGGCGGTACTGTCGATATAACAATGACAAAAACGATAATTAACATATATGCCAGTGTAAACAGTATTTTCTGTATTTTGCTCATTGTAATATGAAAGGGGTGTTATAGACATTGTAGCATTTTTATATGAACCAACAGAACAAAAAAACTACAGCGTAATCCCCCCGAAACATAACCGGATTGGGCGAGATTTAAGCAGAGTGCAGCGGCTTCACGAGGGTGAAGTAGCATAAAATGATGTGATCTGTTAGCTATTCATATGATTTTAGTTGTTCAATTGTTCCAACAGCAGTATAGCCGATCGATTTAAATCCTTTGAGCTCATCAATCCAAAGATCACCATCAAGACCAATGGTATTTGAACCTGGATTCTCGTATGACGAATAAAGAAGTGACATATTTAATTCGATCAATGAGCCACTGTTGATGGTATTCGAATGAACGTCCAGAGACCAGATCTTTACCACACAGAAATTCCCTGCGGACGCACCGAGATATGACATGATAATAGAGTGTTTCTTCCAGGCAAATTTGCCGATTTCTGGCTACTGTCATGCATTAGTCCATGTAAAAACAGCATTTGCAATCAACACAACGACAATAGCTGCCCATAATGAATGACATACCTGTCTATAATCAACTACATATCACGACTGTCTTTGATCGCTCACTCAGTTGCTTTATGGTTGCGTTTCAAAGCGATATTTCCAGAGTGTTCTATCATATACGGTTGGAAACATGTTCCGAAATTGGTTTTTGGGGAAGGTCATTGGAATGCGCACGCAATTTTTAACTCACATGGGATAGCACTTTGCTCTACGAAAGCTTATTCTATCATTTATTTAGTATCTGCTGACCCATGAAGACAGCATTTTTCCAATCTCTTGATAACTTTTATCCGAAATCTCAAACTCATATTGTCTCCATAGAACTTCGAGAGTTGACTCTTTGAAGGGAAAAATATAATGAAGAACTCCAGAAAAGTCTGCTTTGGAATCAGGAAAAACCTTGGTATTTATTGCTATAACATCTCTAAGCCAATCACTATTTTCAATTTCCGCTATATCAATATCCTTGAGTCCCATCTCGTATAATTTGTGACCTCGGAATGCCTCATCATTTGGATAACCATAACGAACCTGTAATACTGAGGAGGATCGAAAAACTGCAACACCACAGTTGTGCCACTTGCCATCAGAGCGCAATTCAGTAGCAAGGAATGCGATCGCGGCCTTTTCTCCGCAATGAATCAGGAGTGCGTCAGTAACGGATTCGGGTCGAAATGGGAATCCAGCATCTTTTGCACATACTTGCATTTTTTAATATCCTTTAAATTTCCTACATTCAGTTTTTATATTTCGATCTCTATATACCTAAATATTGGATCCCTTTTGATGAAAGGGGTACCGAGTTTTGAAAACCTGTGTTCCACACTGATTATACATAATCAATGGTTCCCTATAGATCTTTAGAAAAAATTCTACTTTAGGCATTGGATTGTTTTTGACTGAACGGATACGTCTTCAGTCAAGTATGGAAACCAAGATTCATCTATTGTAATTTCAGGGCGGTCACATGTTAATTGGAATGATATGGTTGTCTTGTATTCGTATTGACCGTCATGATAAGAAGTCGAATTGGATGTTGAAGTTGACCCGATTGTATATATTGAATCTGGATCGATTTTTAAATCAATCAAGCTATTTTGGTCAGCTGAAACATAGCTCACATCTATTTGTATCAATTGATCTATTTTGTGGTTCTCGGGAGGTAAAAGATTGATCCCAATTATACCAGAATCGTTTTGTGCTTTTTTAACCACCTCAACTTCTAATTGGTTTGACACAAAAGTTGTACCTAAAAAGTCAATTGAGAAAGGCCCAATGGTTTGTTTACCTTCTTGGTCTAATTGAAAATAGAAAAAGTGAGTAAAGCTCTCAAAAGTTGGTTCTTCTCCAAACTTGTATGGCAAAATTTTGAGCCCTGTCATTGCTAAAAGTTGAGTCTCCACCTGATCCTTGAGGTTTGGAATTATAACCAATTGACCCTTGATTCGCTCTCCTGCATACAAAAAAGGAGCATTAGGTACAATTGAAAAGACCAATTCATTTTCGACAACTTTTGATGTCTTAGAATTTACTGATATTTTACTGTTTTGACTGGTTTCTTTTTCTTGGAAGCTGGATAAAATTGACTCAAACTCTGTAAAATCAATATCTTTCTTATCATAAGAAGTAAATCCGATTGCCAAATAATAAGTTTCATTGGAAGTTAATATAACCTGCCAAAGTGCCATTTTGGTTTGAGTTTTGTTATTAAGAGCACTGGCTTTAATACGATAGCCAACCAGCCCCCCATAACTGACTTGACTGCTGTGTTCAATCACAATATCAGTCAGTTCATCACCGTGTTGATATAAACGTTTCTTACTGAAGTTGGCTAAATTTGATATAGGTTGTTTGCTGAACGATTGTGCAATCACTAACAGTGCATGGGTGCCTAAAGGGGCTGAAAATTCAGCTTTAGGATCATTTAAACTGACCATTGTCTGTAATTTCATTTCTTGATTGAATTTGAGGTGTTCACCTTCCGTAACTATAAAGTTTATTCCATCAAGGACTGACGTAGGTTTACTTTTATCCCACCTGGCAGACATCACTACATTCTTGATTAAAGGCTCCAAGTGTTGTTTATGTTCTAGTGGAAACATACCATTGACCATTAATGACTCTTGTTCATCACCCATAAGCAAAACCCATTTAATAAAATCGCCTTTTGCAGTACTTTGATTGAGATTTATTAAGGTGGCCATTTCACCATCAATATTGAGAATGGTTTGTTCGATCAGTGTTAACTGCTGCTTTTTTAATGATTCAGTTTGTGTAAAGACCTTGGTTATTTCTTCATAAGGAATTGGAAGATTTAATATCATCACAACTGATTGGGTTGATGGATCCTCTATGCCTGAAAATTGTTGTGCTAATTCAAAGCCTTGAGGTATAGTCATGATCACTTGAGTTCCAGGTATCTTTTGAGAGGTACCATGTGACTGACCAGTTATTAAAATCAATATCAACCAGATATATCTAATCATACTATATGCTCCTTATGCTCCTTGAATGAGATTGTAATTACGAGAGGGGATCGATCTACAATAACGATAACAGTGTTGACTATTATTCTCATTGTTTTTGTCAAAAATCACAGAGTTGGCAATTATAAAGTATATAGTTACCCGTGGTGCATATTGATTTGAAAAGAGTAAGTTACTCATGAGGCTTTGGCCTGTATATTTAAGGTTCTTACATCTAAAATATGCAACAACATGAGTAACTTAGAAATCAGTGATACCAAAATTCTGTTTCACTTACAGCAGTTAACACCCAAAACCAACTTTTTAAATCAAAAAAGGCAACCTCAGTTGCCTGACATCGAGTTGATTACTCCGATTCTGGTCGCTGAATGCTTGGGAATTGATTCAGAAAGGGATCTATTCAGGTGTTTGCCTAAGTCGCTATCGTTACCAATTGGGCGTCCTGTATATAATCAAGGGAATTACAAGGACATATATGAACGACTCTGATATTTCCAGTGCTTTTTTAGTTATTTCATTGTTCTTATTTTCTTACCCGCTGTTGCGGCGGTGAGCGATTTTTTTAAGGCGAAACGCATAGTAAGTTTAACATAGCAAGTTTATTTGCTGGATAGATTGTTTCCGGACATATATCCGGCCTTTTTTGAAGACTTTATTGCCTCTGGCTTTGATGAGATCCAAACCTAACTTTCTTTTCAGGAAATCAGCTTTGATGGTCTTGTCTTCGTTCAGTTTAAATTCAGGTCGGGTTACCTTTTTATCGTCATGTAGTGTGAACTTGCTTTAGCATGATTGTTTGTTGTTTGATGGTGAGTATATGCACTGTGTTATAGGGGGTGCGACTGCTCATGACTGTCCAGATGAGTCTAGCCATTTTATGGCCAGTAGCAACAACTGCTTTGTGTTTGCCTCACTTATAACTTACTTGTCAAGCTCGAATCACTCAGCACCACAGCAATATCTATTAGTTGATGCTTAAGACAGAACAAACCACTGGCAATTCAGATTTCAGCTTTGCATTCAATAGACACTGTCATAAAATGGTTCGTTTTTGAATATTAAGAAGGTAGCCATGACTACAGTATTGACAGGAATTACTACTACTGGGACGCCTCATTTGGGTAATTATTTAGGCGCCATAAAACCCGCTATAGAGAAAAGTAAAGACAGTACATTCAAATCATTCTTCTTTTTGGCTGATTTACATGCTCTAATTAAATGCTGGGAACCTGAAAGAGTGGCACAATCTACCAAGGAAATTGCCGCTACTTGGTTGGCTTTAGGGCTAGACACAGACAAAGCAGTTTTTTATCGCCAATCTGATATTGTGGAGATTCCTGAGTTGACTTGGCTGCTAACTTGTATGACCTCTAAAGGTCTGATGAATAGAGCTCATGCCTATAAAGCACAAGTAGCAGATAATATTGAGCAAGGAGAGTCAGATCCTGATAAAGGTATCACCATGGGTTTGTTTTCTTACCCTATATTGATGGCTGCGGATATTCTGATGTTCAATGCCGATGAAGTGCCAGTTGGAAAAGACCAAACACAGCATTTAGAAATGGCCAGGGACATCGGCGCACGATTTAACCATCATTTTGGGACCCATTTTGTCATGCCCAAAACCATAGTAGATGATAAGGTATCTGTGTTGCCTGGTTTGGATGGTCGAAAAATGAGTAAAAGCTATCAGAATACCATACCTTTGTGGCTAACTGAAAAGCAGCTGAGAAAGCATATTATGAAAATTAAAACCAATTCTTTAGAGCCTGGTGAGCCTAAAGATCCTTCAGATTCTCATGTTTTTGATATTTATCAGGCCTTTGCAACTCAGTCACAGGTGGATGAAATGATCACTGCTTATGAAAATGGTATCGCATGGGGTGAAGCCAAGCAATTACTGTTCGAATTAATCAATAAAGAATTAGCTGAACCAAGAGAAAAATACAATGAGCTGATAATTAATCCCGTTATAATAGAAAGAGAGCTGAAAAAAGGCGCGGATAAGGCCAGAAGTTTCGCTCAGCCATTTTTGAAACGACTTAAAGAGGCTGTAGGCATTCGACCTATAGTATAAATAGTTGAATTTAAAATAGGCTAGGATGAACTTTTTCAGGATTGACTAAATAACAAAGGGGGGGAAATGTGGGATTTTAAGACAGGACAGGTGATGTCTGCTTTATTGAAGACCAAAGAGTTTGTGATATTTCGTTTTTTAATTTATATGGGTATTACACTGGCATATATCATTGGTACAGGTGCAGGTGCTGGCATTGGATATCTCTTTGGAAAAGTCGGTGATAATTCACAAACGGGTGTTTTTTATGGCATGGTAGGTGGTTTTTCTGTCATCAGTGGCATACTGTACTTTGTCAGGGAGTATTTGCTTTATATGGTTAAGGCTGGACATATCGCAGTTATTGTTAAACACTTGGATAACGAGCCCATACCAGGGGGCAAAGGTCAAATAGAATACGCTCAAAAGATAGTAAAGGAACGTTTTAAGGAATCTACAATTCTTTTTGGAGTGGATCAAATCATCAAAGGGGTACTGAAAACTTTCAATCGAATTTTTTCTGGACTGATGAGTTTTCTACCTTTCTTGCCGCAAGGTTTGGTTAAATTTGTGAATGGTGTGGTTAATATGTCATTAACTTATGTAGATGAGGTCATTTTGGCTTATTACATCAAAAATAATTCTGAGAACCCATGGGAAGATGCTCGTAAAGCATTGATACTTTACGCACAAAACTATAAGGTTTTTTTGAAAAACGCGTTGTTTCTGACTATCATTACCTGGTTACTGTCTTTGGTGGTAATCATCATCGTGTTTGGTCCTTTAGCTGGGTTAATAGGATTGACAGGTTATTCAGGCGGGTTTTGGCCGTTTGTGCTGGCTGTTGTAACTGCCTGGGGAATTAAGGCTGCGTTGATTGATCCATTTGCTATGACTGCATTGATGCAAGTCTTTTTCAAAGTGACAGAAGGACAAGATCCTAATCCAGAGTGGGAAGCGAAATTGGAAAAGGGGTCTAAGAAGTTTGTTGAATTGAAAAGTAAAGCGATTAATTGGGGGCGAAATAAATTTGGAATGGATGGCGGTAAGAAAACTTTTGAATAATTAGTTAACTCTGAAAAATGCATACCTTATTGTTAAATATAAAGAGTGACTTCAATTTTGTACGTTTTTTCGACCAGAAAACAGGCGCCACGATGCATTTTTATTCGCGGCTTCCATGACGTGGTTCTCAGACTAACGTAAAAAAAATCCCAGAAACTTTTTTCTGGTCGATGGCGTGGCACATGGAAGTGCTCACCTTGAGCCGTTAGGTTCAAGCGAAGTCAAAAACATCAGCAAAATCGCACTTTTGCGGTTAAGTGCTTTTTAACCGAATCTGAAAAAGGTCTGGATGGATTTTTTCAGGGTTGACTAATTAATAATGCATCATTTAAATACATTATCTGAGACCATCATTAACTTAATTGCTCAAATACCAGTGGGTAAAGTTGCTACATATGGTCAAATTGCTGTTATGGCAGGCAATCCGAGGGCAGCGAGGCAAGTATCAAGATTGCTTCATTCTTGTAGCAAAAAATATCAACTACCTTGGCATCGAATTATCAACAGCCAAGGTAAAATATCGATACCTAAAGATCTACCTCAATATCAAGAACAGCTCAATCGTTTATTGAAAGAGGGTGTGGAATTAGGTTTAAATAACCGCATTGATTTAAGCCGATACCAATGGCAAGGAACTGATGATTAAACCTAAACAATACAAAAAAAGGCGCCAGCAACTCATGAAAACTGCTGGTGCAAACAGTATCATTATTTTAGGGGGTCGAGCTGAGTACCTGCGAAATGGCGATATATACTATGGTTATCGTCAAGACAGTGATTTTTATTATTTATCTGGTTTTAATGAACCAGATGGTGTGCTTGTTTTGTGTCCAGGGTATGAGGCTGGGGAGCACATTCTATTTTGTCGTCAAGCTGACCCAAAGAAAATTATTTGGGACGGTCCAATGTTGGGCACGGAAGGTGTAGTACGGTCATTAGGTTTTGATGTTGCTTACAATATCAAGGAAATTGATCAAAGAATGCCTAAATTAATGGCGGGAAGAGAAAAAATTTTATTCAAAATCGGGGAAGATGATGTTTTTGATCAAAGAATTTCCCATTGGATGAAATCGATTGAGCCCAATAAATGGCATAAATCCCCGGTTCCTAATGAATTGATGTCTATCAGTCATGCCATTCATGACATGCGATTGTACAAATCCTCTGATGAAATTAAGTGCTTGAAAAAATCAGCAAATTTAGCTGCAAAAGCTCATGTACGGATGATGCAAGCCTGTCGTCCAGGTATGTATGAATATGAGCTACAAGCCGAATATATTTATCAATTGACTGCCAATCAATCATGTCCAAGTTATCCTCCAATCATTGGCAGTGGCAACAATGGTTGTATTCTTCATTACATTAACAATGATGGCTTAATTCAAGATGGTGATTTGGTCTTAATCGATGCGGGTGCTGAAGTGGATTTTTATGCTTCTGATGTGACACGAACATTCCCTGCAAATGGTCAGTTTTCAGTTCGACAAAGAGACTTATATGAAGTGGTGCTACAAGCTCAATTAGATGCAATAGATCAAGTGAAATTAGGTAAACATTGGAATGACCCGCATACTGCAGCTGTCAAAACTTTGAGTCAGGGTTTGTTGGACTTAAAGCTGTTAAAGGGATCATTGGACGAGGTGTTAGAGGATAAATTGTATGCGCAGTTCTATATGCATATGACTGGTCATTGGTTAGGTCTTGATGTTCATGACTGTGGTGATTACAAGGTAGATGATCTCTGGGTGGAGCTGGAGGAGCATATGGTTCTGACCATTGAACCTGGACTTTATATTGGAGAACACGCCAATGTGCCTGATGGCTGGAAAGGGATGGGGATCAGAATTGAAGATGATGTCCAAGTAACTAAAAATGGGCCCGTGGTTTTATCAGATAAAGCGCCTAAGACGATAAAAGAGATTGAGGAGTGTATGTTAGGTTGCTAATTCTTTTTATCACGCAAAAAGATAAGTCGTTTTTTCTCGACGCTGATTGGGTCATATAGATTAAGGTAAGAGACGCTAGGGTAGTAGGTAAGCGTCTCTGACATTTATGCTAATTAGTCGAACCTGAAAAATGCATAACTTATTGTTAAATATAAAGAGTTACTTTAATTTTGCACATTTTTTCGACCAGAAAACAGGTGCCACGATGCATTTTTATTCGCCGCTTCCATGCGGCTCTCAGGCTAACGTGAAAAAGTTTTCCAGAAACTTTTTTTTGACCGATGCTGGAAAAGGCCAGGAAGGACTTTTTCAGGACTGACTAATTAGTCAGTCCTGAAAAACAAATAAGAGATTGATATTAAATACAATGTTGTTGTTATACCTGTTATATTTCGACCGGCGATGTTAAAATTATTGTTACTTTCTGGTCGAAATCATCAACAAAAT
>JAUIGR010000067.1 GCA_030430025.1 Gammaproteobacteria bacterium | reverse complement strand
GCTGATAATTCCTGTTGATTCTGCTTGAATCGCCGGATCTTTAGGCTTACGTGCTTCAAACAAGTCAGCCACACGAGGCAAACCACCAGTAATGTCACGTGTTTTGGAAGACGCTTGAGGAATACGCGCCAAAAAGTCACCAACTTGAACATCCTGGCCATTTTGAATGTTAATAACAGCACCAGGTGGCAAAAAGTATTGAGCTGGTACATCAGAACCAGGAATCATTATAGGCTTCCCTTTTTTATCTTCTAAGCGAACCATGGGACGTAAGTCTTTACCAGCTGACCCACGTTGTTTTGGATCTGTTATGATAAAACTTGTTAAACCAGTTAAATCATCCACTCGCTCTTCGACTGTCACCCCTTCTTTAAAATCACTTAATGCTACTCGACCTGCCACCTCAGATACAATAGGGTGTGTGTGTGGATCCCAGTTAACTATAATATCACCCGCTTTGACACTCACATCATCACTGGCATTAATAATTGCGCCATAAGGCACTTTATAGCGCTCTTTTTCTTTACCTGAAACATCAATAACAGATATTTCACCAGAACGAGAAATAGCTACCAGTTTCTTCTCTGCATTTTTAACTGATTTGATGTTATGCATCCGAATGGTACCTTCAGATTTCACTTGTATATGATCAGACGCAGCTGATTTTGATGCCGCACCACCGATATGAAAGGTACGCATAGTTAGCTGTGTACCTGGCTCTCCAATTGATTGAGCAGCCATAACACCTACAGCTTCACCATTATTCACACGGTGCCCCCTTGACAGATCACGACCATAACATTGGGCACAAATACCAAAATCTGCTTCGCAAGTAATCGGTGAACGAACCAAAATACTATCCAAACCGTGAGATTCAATGACTTTCAACATTTCCTCAGTGATCAATGTCCCTGCTTCCAATACCAAATTCTCTTTATAGTCATAAGTATCTCTTGCAGCCACACGACCTAATACTCGTTCAGCCAAAGTTTCAATCACTTCACCACCATCAACAATAGGTTGCAACTCCAGCCCATGTTGTGTACCACAATCGATATCAGTAATCACTACGTCTTGTGCCACATCAACCAATCGACGTGTCAGATAACCCGAATTAGCAGTCTTCAAGGCAGTATCCGCTAGACCCTTACGGGCACCATGAGTAGATGAGAAATACTGCATCACGTCCAAGCCTTCTCGGAAATTAGCTTTAATTGGAGATTCAATAATTGAACCATCTGGCTTGGCCATCAGACCACGCATACCAGATAGCTGACGCATCTGAGCAGCAGAACCCCTCGCGCCAGAATCAGCCATAATAAACACTGAGTTCATCGAATCCTGTTCAACTTCGTTACCTTCCTTATCCGTAACAATATCTTTACCTAAAACCTCCATCATCGCACCAGCGACCTCTTCATTCGCTTTTGACCAAATATCTACTACTTTGTTATAACGCTCTCCTGCTGTCACCAAACCACTGGTATATTGTTCCTGAATTTTCAACACTTCAGAATCTGCTGCAGCCAAGATATTTTTCTTAGCATCTGGAATAATTAAATCAGTTACACCAATGGAAATACCTGCAATCGTTGAATAACGAAAACCCGTATACATCAATTGATCAGCAAAGATAACAGTCGCTTTAGTACCTAGCTGGTGATAACATTCGTTAAGCAATGTGGAAATGGCTTTTTTATTCAAGGTTTGATTCATATAACTAAAATCTAAACCTTTCGGTAAAATATTTGACAATATCGCACGACCAACTGTTGTTTCAACCAGTTCAGTAACTGGCTCTCCTTTTTCACTCTGATGAGTCAGACGTACTTTAATATTCGCCTGCAATGAAAGATGACCAGTTTGGTATGCACGATCAACTTCTTGCATATCAGAAAAAACCATACCCTCACCCTTCTGATTCAACAAGGATCGAGTCATATAATACAAGCCTAACACCACATCTTGAGAAGGTACAATGATGGGTTCACCTGAAGCAGGTGATAAGATGTTATTGGTTGACATCATTAATGTTCGGGCTTCTAACTGAGCTTCTATACTGAGCGGCACATGAACAGCCATCTGATCCCCATCAAAGTCAGCATTAAACGCTGTACATACCAAAGGATGTAATTGAATGGCTTTACCTTCAATCAAAACAGGTTCAAAAGCTTGTATACCCAACCTATGAAGAGTGGGTGCGCGATTTAATAAAATAGGATGTTCACGGATTACTTGCTCTAAAATATCCCAGACTTCTGGTGTTCCTGCCTCCACAGAGCGCTTAGCTGCCTTGATCGTTGACACATAACCCTCTCGCAACAGGCGGCCTAAAATAAAGGGTTTGAACAACTCCAAGGCCATCTTTTTAGGTAAACCGCATTGGTGCAAACGTAACGTAGGTCCTACAACAATAACTGATCGACCAGAATAGTCAACACGTTTGCCCAATAGGTTTTGACGAAAACGACCTTGCTTACCTTTGATCATATCAGCCAATGACTTCAATGGGCGACGATTTGAGCCCGTCACAGCACGACCACGGCGGCCATTATCTAATAAGGCATCAACTGACTCTTGCAGCATACGTTTTTCATTTCGAACAATAATGTCTGGAGCATGCAAATCCAACAAGCGTTTCAAGCGGTTATTACGATTAATCACACGTCGATACAAGTCATTCAAGTCTGAAGTAGCAAATCGACCACCATCTAATGGAACCAATGGCCTGATATCTGGTGGCAGAATTGGCAACACGGTCAAAATCATATGCTCTGGCTTATTACCAGATTTATTAAAAGCATCATACAAGGCAATTCTTTTAGATAATCTTTTGATCTTAGTTGCCGAGCGCGTTGATTCAATTTCTTCATACAGACGCATCAATTCACTATTGGTGTCAATTTCAGACAATAATTGATAAATCGCCTCTGCACCCATCAATGCTTTGAACTCATCGCCCCAATCTTCAATTGCCTGACTATACTGTTCATCAGTTAATAACGAGCCTTTTTCCAAATCAGTCATGCCTGGGTCAACCACCACAAATGATTCAAAATACAAAATACGCTCAATTTCACGTAGTGTCATGTCTAGCATCAAACCAATACGAGAAGGCAATGATTTTAAGAACCAAATATGAGCTACTGGACTGGCCAGTTCGATGTGTCCCATGCGTTCACGACGCACCTTAGCCATGGTCACCTCTGTACCACACTTTTCACAGACTACACCGCGATGTTTCATTCGTTTATATTTACCACACAAACACTCGTAGTCTTTAACCGGACCAAATACCGCAGCACAAAATAAACCATCACGCTCTGGTTTGAATGTTCTGTAGTTAATCGTTTCAGGTTTTTTCACCTCACCATATGACCAAGAGCGAATCAGTTCAGGCGGCGCCAACGACACTTTAATCGCATTAAAATCCTGCACTTCTTTTTTAGGATTAAATAGTTGCATCAAATCTTTCATAATTTACTCCTGAACTTTATTCACTTTCCAGTTCCATATTGAGACCTAATGCTCTGACCTCTTTGACCAGCACATTAAATGACTCAGGAATACCAGAAACAATCTGATGATTCCCATCAACAATATTTTTATATGTTTGATTACGACCTTGCACATCATCTGATTTAACAGTCAACATTTCTTGCAAAGTATAAGCTGCACCATAAGCCTCCAAAGCCCAAACTTCCATTTCACCAAAGCGCTGTCCACCAAACTGAGCTTTTCCTCCCAAAGGCTGTTGTGTCACTAAAGAATAGGGACCTGTTGAACGCGCATGCATCTTATCATCAATCAAATGATTTAACTTAAGCATATACATATAACCAACAGTCACCGGACGATCAAATTGTTTACCTGTACGCCCATCGTACAAAATAGTCTGTCCATCTTCATTCAACCCAGCCAACTGTAACAATTTACGGATATGAATTTCTTTGGCTCCATCAAATACAGGAGTTGCCATAGGCACACCTCCTTTGAGGTTATCTGCCAATTCCATAATTTCATCTTTATTGAACTGATTAAAATTGACTTTACCCTCTTGATCAACATTGTATATTTCAGTCAAAAACTCTTTCAGTTTAGTTGCAGTTGCTTTTTCCTGAATCATTTGTTCAATCTTATAACCCAAACCTCTGGCAGCCATACCCAAATGCACTTCTAAAATTTGCCCTATATTCATTCGAGAAGGGACACCTAATGGATTTAAACAAATATCCACCGGACGACCATTTTCATCAAAAGGCATATCTTCTTCAGGAACAATCATCGAGATCACACCCTTGTTACCATGACGACCAGCCATTTTATCACCAGGCTGAATACGCCTTTTCACAGCCAGATAGACTTTAACCATTTTCAAAACACCAGGGGCTAGATCATCACCTTTGGCAATTTTTGATTTTTTTTCTTCGAACTGTTTATCAAATAATTCTCGTTGCTTAGCAATTTGCTCAGCCAGTTCATCCATCTGTCCTGCCAGCTTGCTATCTTGTGGTTTGATATCAAACCATTGATCCAACTCTAAAGAATCAAAATAAGCCTCAGTTAATTCATCACCTTTCTTCAACCCAGGTGCTTTAGTCACTTTAGCACCCATTAACATTTCTCGAATACGCTGATGGATAACCATACGCATGATTCTGAATTGGTCATTCAAGTCTTTACGCACACTTTCGATTTCTTCTTGCTCAATACGCTCTGCACGTGCACCTTTATCAATTCCTTCTCGCGTATACACCTGTACACCAACCACTGTACCAGTGGTACCTGATTTAATACGCAATGAAGAGTCTTTTACATCTTGAGCTTTCTCACCAAAAATCGCACGCAACAATTTTTCTTCAGGCGTTAGTTGTGTTTCACCTTTTGGCGTCACTTTACCTACCAAAATATCACCAGGACCAACTTCAGCACCAACATAAACAATACCAGACTCATCTAGTTTAGTGAGTGTGCTTTCACTGATATTCGGAATATCTGCGGTAATTTCTTCTGACCCCAACTTGGTATCACGAGCCACGCAAGTTAATTCTTCAATATGTATCGTGGTTAAACGGTCTTCCTTAACTACCCGCTCCGAAATTAAAATCGAATCTTCAAAGTTATATCCATTCCAAGGCATAAAGGCCACCAGCATATTTTGCCCCAAAGCCAACTCACCTAAATCGGTTGAAGGACCATCTGCTAAGACATCACCCATCTCAATAACGTCACCCACCTTGACAATTGGTCTCTGGTTGACACAGGTATTCTGATTAGAACGCATGTACTTAATCAGATTGTAAATATCGACACCCGGATCACTCTCGCCAATTTCATTTTGATTAACTCGCACTACCACCCGGTCAGCGTCTGCGATCTCAACCACACCGCCACGTCTTGCCATCACAGTCACTCCCGAATCACGAGAAACAATGCGCTCCATTCCAGTACCCACCAAAGGCTTATCAGCTTTTAAGGTTGGAACTGCTTGGCGCTGCATATTTGACCCCATCAAAGCACGATTGGCATCGTCATGTTCTAAAAATGGAATCAGTGCAGCTGCAACTGATACAATTTGCTTTTCAGACACATCCATATAACTGATTTCTTCAGCTGGTTTCAGTACCACTTCACCTTTATGGCGACAAAGCACAAACTCATCAACAAATCTATTATTTTTATCCAACTTAGCACTGTTTTGCGCAATCGACTTTTCAGAATCTTGAATCGCAGACAAATAAACAATCTCATCACTCACTTTACCATTTTCAACTTTACGGTAAGGTGTTTCCAAGAAACCGTATTCATTAGTACGCGCATAGACCGCTAAAGAATTAATCAAACCAATATTAGGCCCCTCTGGTGTTTCAATAGGACACAGCCTGCCATAATGCGTTGGATGGACGTCACGCACCTCAAAACCAGCACGTTCACGAGTCAAGCCACCCGGACCCAAAGCAGACACACGCCTCTTATGTGTAATTTCTGACAGTGGGTTGTTTTGATCCATAAACTGAGACAACTGGTTTGAACCAAAAAACTCTTTAATCGCCGCCGAAATTGGCTTTGCATTAATCAAATCCTGTGGCGTCAAACCCTCTGACTCAGCGACAGTTAATCGCTCCTTAACCGCTCGTTGTACGCGAACTAAGCCTACACGAAAAACATTTTCCGCCATTTCACCGACTGAGCGAACACGCCTGTTACCCAAATGATCAATGTCATCGACTTGTCCTTTACCATTACGAATATTGACTAACTCTTTCATCACATCGATAATGTCTTCAGTACTCAATACCCCTTCACCCTCACGATCTTTAATGTTCAAACGCAAGTTGAATTTCATACGTCCCACATCAGACAAGTCATAACGTTCCTTGACAAAGAACAAACCTTCAAACAAGTTACGAGCAGCTTCTTCTGTTGGCGGTTCACCTGGTCGCATCATGCGATAGATCTCAATCAAAGCTTCTTCTTGTGTGGTAGTAGGGTCTATAGTTAATGTATTAGACATGTATGGTCCACGATCTAAATCATTCACCAATAAAATATCAAATGATTTAACACCAGCATCTCTTAATTTAGCTAACAGTTCATCTGTCACTTGTGAATTTGCAGCACATAACAACTCCCCTGTCTCTTTATCAACGACATCATGCGCAATAATTTTTTCCACTAAATAACTATCTTCCAATGTCAACATGGATAAACTAGAATTCCTTAACTTGCGCTCATGTCGAGCAGTGATCCGCTTCCCAGCTTCAACAATCACTTCTTTACCATCCTTAATATCAAAAGCAAATGTTTCACCCTTGATGTTTTCCGGAATGAGCTTCATTTTGGCGTTGCTTTTATTCAATGTGACAGCAACTTTATCAAAGAATAAATCAAGAATCTGTTCATTGTTAAAGTCTAATGCTCTTAATAAGATAGAAGCAGGTAGCTTTCTACGACGATCAATACGAACATAGACATTATCTTTGGCATCAAATTCCATATCTAGCCAAGATCCACGATAAGGAATAACACGAGCAGAATACAAAATCTTACCTGAAGAATGGGTCTTACCTTTATCATGGTCAAAAAATACACCAGGTGAACGGTGTAATTGATTCACAATAACCCGCTCAGTCCCATTAACCACAAAAGTACCTGTTGGCGTCATTAAAGGCAAATCACCTAAATAAACACTTTGCTCCTTAATATATTTCACCTTTTTCTTCTTCTTGGTGCTTTTTTCCTTATCATAAATCACCAACTGAATTTGGGCCCGAATAGATGCAGCATAAGTCATACCACGAAGCTTACACTCTAGAACATCAAACTCTGGGTCTTCAACACAAATACTGATAAACTCTAATCGGGCAAAACCAGAGTAACTTTCTATTGGAAAGATCGAATTAAGTGCATCTTTCAAGCCATTTAAGCCTTTTTCATTATTACCCAAAAACGCATCATATGACTTAATTTGAGTTTCCAGCAAATAAGGAACCTCAAGTGCGGCAACCGAACTGCCAAAGTCCTTTCTTATTCTTTTTTTCTCAGTAAATGAATAACCCATTGCTACTTTTACCCTTGTTGTTCAACCGATACCGCGTCATCGATTGGTTAGCATATTTTGAGTTAATTTGTTATATTTCAAACAGTTAACCCTAGATCTTGTTCGCACTAAAAGCACGATTTTAATTTATGTTTTGTAAAGCGACTAAAGGCCGACACAAAATGCCAGCCTTTAGTTAATTGATTAATTGCTTAAGCAATTATTTCAATTCTACTGAAGCACCTGCTTCTTCCAATTGTTTTTTGATGTCTTCAGCTTCTGCTTTTTCAACACCTTCTTTAATTGGAGCAGGAGCGCCTTCAACTAACTCTTTAGCTTCTTTCAAACCTAAACCGGTAATACCACGGACTGCTTTAATAACACCCACTTTCTTATCACCAAAACCAGCTAAAATAACGTCAAACTCAGTCTGTTCTGCAGCAGCTTCACCACCGCCAGCTGCAGGTGCAGCAACAGCAGCAACAGCAGCTGCTGCAGATACATTAAACTTCTCTTCCATGGCTTCGATCAACTCAACCACTTCCATCACACTCATTGCTGAGATTGCTTCTAAGATATCATCTTTAGTAACGGCCATTATATTTCTCCAAAAATTAAATTACTTTTATGCAGCTTTTTGATCTTTGATCGCTGCAATTGTACGTGTCAGTTTCGCGTGTGGTTCAGCCAAAGTACGAACAAACTTCTCAATTGGCGCTTTCATTACCGCCATTAATTGCGCAATTGCCTCATCTTTCGTAGGCAGCGATGCCAAACGAGATAAATCACTGGCTGGCAATAAATCACCGCCAATAGAGACAAACTTAACTTCTAACTTGTCATTACCTTTTGCGTGTTCTTTAATCAATCGTGCAGCGCAACCAGGATCTTCCTGACTAAACGCATACAATAAAGGACCAACCAAAGCCTTTTGAACACACTCATAATCAGTGCCTTCAAGGGCTCGACTAACCAAAGTGTTCTTTGCAACTTTCAAGAAAACACCCATCTTACGGGCATCAGCGCGCATCACAGTCATTAAGTCGACTGATGATCCACGGTACTCCGCTGCCACGAGAGAGTGAGCTTCTTGTGCCACTAAAGACAACTCACTGACTACAGCTTTTTTCTGCTCGAAATTGAGCGCCATGATAACCTCCTAAGGGCTCATGCAGCTGGTGCTGCAGTACAAAAATCCAGTTCATCAAAATCACTGGAACCATTTTGGTGACCTCACAGAATTCTTCAAAGGGTCCACCATCTGCGCAGGATATTAAGACTGAATAAACAACAGCCTCCTGCGGTCTTTGATGGCCGTTTGAACAGAATCAAACAACCCTCAAATACCTCAACCTTCATGCACCGATAAAACAGTGCGAAAGGTCATTTATTTATAAATCAAAAGAAGCAGGATCTAATTCCAAACCAACACCCATAGTTGATGAGATACTGATTTTTTGAATAAACTTGCCTTTTGATGTCGGTGGTTTTTTCTTAACCAGATCATTCAAAAGAGCAGACATATTTTCTTTCAATGCATCATCAGAAAAAGAAGCTTTACCCACTACCGCATGTATAATGCCTGCTTTATCAATGCGATACATAGCTTGGCCAGACTTGTTATTTTTAACAGCTGTTGCCACATCAGGAGTCACCGTACCCACTTTAGGATTAGGCATCAAACCTTTAGGACCTAAAATAGTGCCTAACTGACCAACCACACGCATGGCATCAGGCGCCGCAATCACTACATCAAAATCAAAATTACCTTTCTTAACCTCTTCGGCTAAGTCTTCAAAACCAACAATATCAGCACCGGCCTCTTTAGCTTGATCAGCTTTTTCACCCTGTGCAAAAACAGCAACCTTGACTGTCTTACCCGTACCATTTGGAAGCACCGTAGCACCACGAACAGCTTGATCAGATTTACGAGGGTCAACACCCAATCGAATAGCCAAATCAACAGTTTCATCAAAGTTTTTTGATGCATTGAGCTTGACAATTTCTAAAGCTTCTAACAACTCATACTTCTTATGTAAATCCAATTGTTCTTTTAGCGCACTAATTCTTTTACCTTGGTTAGCCATCAGTTCACTCCCTCTGTTTCTATACCCATACTACGAGCAGTACCTGCAATGGTACGAACAGCTGCATCCATATCAGCAGCTGTCAAATCAGGTTCTTTCATTTTAGCAACTTCTTCCAATTGCTCTCGACTGACTTTAGCTATTTTCTTAGTATTGGGTGTTCCAGAACCTTTAGCAACACCTGCCGCTTTCAATAGCAACACTGCAGCAGGAGGTGTCTTAGTCACAAACGTGAAACTTCTGTCGTTATAAACAGTAATGACAACAGGAATTGGCAATCCTTGCTCAACATCACCGGTCTTAGCATTGAAGGCCTTACAAAACTCCATAATATTCACACCATGTTGACCTAAAGCAGGACCTACCGGCGGACTGGGATTGGCCTGACCTGCAGGCACTTGTAATTTAATATATGATTGTATTTTTTTAGCCATTGTTCTCTCCGGGTACAAACGCCCTTAACAGGCTCCCCATTAAAGTCAATTACATTTTCTCAACCTGGCCAAACTCTAATTCGACCGGCGTTGACCTTCCAAAAATAGATACAGCCACTTTCATACGGCTTTTTTCATAATCTACTTCTTCTACCTCACCATTGAAGTCAGCAAAAGGGCCATCAATTACACGAATGACCTCTCCCACATCAAACAACGTTTTCGGCTGTGGTTTATTTTCACCGTCCTGAATACGTTGCAAAATAGCATTGGCTTCACGTTCTGTAATGGGTGCTGGTTTCTCTGCTGTTCCACCAATAAAACCCAATACTTTAGGAGCGTCTTTTACCAAGTGCCATGTTTCATCATTCATTTCCATCTGAACCAAAACATAACCAGGGAAAAATTTACGCTCAGACTTCCGTTTCTGCCCTTTTTTCATCTCAACGACGGTTTCTTTAGGTACCAAAACTTCCCCAAAATGATCCTGCATACCAAATCGTTCAATCCGTTCCTGCAATGATTTGCAAACCTGCATTTCAAAACCCGAATAGGCATGGACAACATACCACCTTTTAGTCATTGACAAAGCTCCTATACCAACATTATTCGAAGAAATACTCAACGAGGTTACTGAACAGCGTATCGACTAAAAACAAAAACAAACCAAACACAATCACCATTCCTAAAACGATGAGTGTAGTATGTAAGGTCTCGTTTTTGGTTGGCCATACAATTTTTTGGCGCTCAATATTAGCATTCTTAACAAACTTGGCAAACCCTTTGCCTCGTGGTGTACTATATCCAATAACAGCACCAACAATCACACCACCAATAACCATCAACACCCGAACGATTGTTGGATACTGGTCAACAAAATATAGATTTGCCGCAACACCAGCAATAACTAACGCAATGGCCAAATACCATTTCATTTTATCAATAGTTGTTTGTGTTGTTTCAACTTGACTCATTCTATTCGCACCATTAAAGAAACCTTTGGATAACCCACTAACCTAAGTTGTAAAACTTAAAAGTCAATCGACTATACTAAAGACCACTACCTTACAAAACATAAAAAGTGGCAGGTCAGGAGGGAATCGAACCCCCAACCTGCGGTTTTGGAGACCGCTGCTCTGCCAATTGAGCTACTGACCTTCACTTTTCCGCGAAACCAAAGCCAGTAGCGCGATTACACTACTGGCTTAGACATCTCTTATATGTTACTTATCATTCAATAATTTTCGCCACTACACCCGCACCTACTGTACGGCCACCTTCACGAATCGCAAAACGTAAACCTTCATCCATCGCAATCGGTGCAATTAATTCAACAGTCATCTTCACATTGTCACCAGGCATAACCATCTCTACACCCTCTGGCAACTCACAGGCACCTGTAACATCTGTCGTACGAAAGTAAAACTGTGGCCTATATCCTTTAAAAAAGGGCGTATGACGACCACCTTCATCTTTACTCAAAACATAGACTTCCGCTTCAAATTTAGTGTGGGGCGTAATTGTACCCGGTTTTGCTAGCACTTGTCCGCGCTCAACATCATCTCTTTTCGTCCCACGCAATAAAATACCCACATTATCACCCGCTTCACCCCTATCTAAAAGCTTACGGAACATCTCAACTCCCGTACATGTCGTCGTCGTCGTATCCCGAATAC
>JAUIGR010000066.1 GCA_030430025.1 Gammaproteobacteria bacterium | reverse complement strand
CTGCGGGAATCGGTCCATACAATTGATTGCCGCTTAAGTTCAATGAAATCAATTGCGTCAGGTCTTTGATGTTATTAGGAATGATTCCATCCAGATTGTTCGATCCCAAACTGATGAACCAGACATTCTTAACCGTTGCACCAATGGCAGTGATGCCATACCAACTGTCAACATTCGCCGAACCCCAATTACTGTTATCAAGCCAATTATCACCGTCCGTGATGTTATATAAATTAACCAGGGCATTGCATTCCAATATCGGCACGTTCATGCCTGGTTGCAAACAAACGGTATTAAAATCCAACTCCGCTTGACCATCCGTAACATACAATACAGACAATAAGAACGCACATTTTTTCAACAAACACTTCATCACTTGATGATAAAACCAACATCAAAAGTTAACAAGTCTTTCAACATAGAAATATTATTGGACCGCCGGCGGCTCGCCGGCAAAATCAGATCAGACTTTGATAATAACTGACTATTTGTTCAGCGGTTTGTTGCACATCTGATCTGGAAGAACTGTGAGGAGTCACAGTAATTTTATGATGTGACCAAAAAGGGTGCGTTGTTGGCAGTGGCTCTTGTTTAAACACATCCAGTACCGCATGTTTGATCTTTCCATGATTCAAGGCATCCAGTAAATCAGCTTCATTGACATGACCGCCTCGACCAACATTGATTAACGTGCAATTGGTTTTACACCAGGACAAGGTTTTGCTGTTGATGATGTCAGCTGTTTCAGCATTCATGGGTAACAATATCACCAAAAAATCACTGTTGACACAGACATGTTGCAAGCCTGACTCACCATGAAAACAGGGATGAACATCGTGTTGTTGTGATTGTGTCCAGGCCAATGTTTTTAAACCAAGGGCATGACACTGATCAGCCACAAAAGAACCCAGTTCTCCCAAACCCAGAAAACCAACAGCTGGCTTGAAATCTGTTTCCAAAACCTGCCAGACTTTTTGAGTTTGTTGTTGTTGATAGTCTATCAGGTGGCGATGATCGTTCAAAATATGCTGCAAAACATACTGCGCCATATTTTGCTTGAGTACCTGTGTGACAATTCGGGCTGTTACGATGTCCTCTCCGATGGCTTCATCAGCCAGAATATGATCAACACCAGCACCCATAGATACTGCCATTTGCAACTGTGGAAATTGTTGTGTGATACCAACAGGATGGTTCCACAGCACGGCCATTTTGACAGCTTCAGGATTCGTAATTTCAGGCCATTGTTGAGTGAGCACATCGGGTAATGCCAAACGCAAATGGCGGCACAAGTCATCGGTATTACGGTCAGTGATAACGACCGCAATACTCATAGAGTTTTTATTGCACCCCACCTAACCGTCATTACCCGGCTTGGCTTACAGGGAAGTAAGTCGTAGAATCGAGACTGGATCAGAGATCGAGACCGGGTAATCCATAGGCCAGGTTTTCGAAATATTGCGATTTGTGCGAAGCACAAGAAGCGATATTGGAATACCGTAGGCCGTGTAGCGGGTTCGAACGAAGTTCGAAAAAAAACATTTAAATTAGCTGTTATCTCAAACATGAACAATCAAACATCTTTAGTCAGAAATTCTAAATGCTTCAGCGCTCGCTTATAAACATTCTGTTTGAAATGAATGACATTGTGAGCGGGATACCAGAAATCCACCCAGCGATAAGCCTCAAACTCAGGTTTGCTGGTTTTATTGAAATCCACTTTGGACTCGTCTTCTAATAATTTCAGCAGATAATATACCTGCTTTTGCCCAACAAATGAGGGATCAGAATTTCGTTTGTGAAATTTTTTGGGCAATTGGTATTTTAACCAACCCGGCGTAGAACCCAAAACATCCACATGATGGGGTTTCAGCCCCACTTCTTCGTACAATTCCCTGAACATGGCCTCCTCTGCGGTTTCATTCTTATTAATTCCGCCTTGAGGAAACTGCCAACCGTTACCCTTGGTGCGCTTGGCCCAAAATACCTGACCTTCATCATCGAGCAAGATGATGCCCACATTCGGGCGAAAACCATCTCGATCAACCATGATGACATAAATTTTTAAACTGACCCTATTGTTTCAAAAAAATGAAATTTGAGCAAGAAATTTAGCAGTTACCAAGGCATTTCAAAATGAATTCAATTAAAATTCACCCATGAAACGAAAGCCGCCCAAACAATCTGAGTTGATATTTAAACCCACCGAGTTCCAACTCGACCTGTGGATGGGCAAAGGCAACGAAAAAAAACCAATCAAAATCTTCCCCTCAAGAAATCATCACATAAAAGCGAAAGCCAAGCCTGCTGAAGAATAATTTTCTGCCAACTTTTTTAACAACCAAATCTAAAGCGGAAATCAAATTTTAAAACTTAAATAGCTATCGATGTGCCTTATTGTAAAAGACACATTGATAAAGTATTATTAGAGACCTTTGCTCGATTCGTGAACAAAGGAATCCACATGTTTGAACAAACCTTTAAAAACATTGACGATATTTTATGGAAAGACTCCGGTGCTGACAGTGAACTGGATTACATTGGGCAAACATCGTGGATATTATTCCTGCGTTATCTGGATGAGCTGGAACAAGAAAAAACCGATGAAGCAGCCTTAAAAGGCGAAGCATATCAGTTCATTCTTGACGAGGAATTTCAGTGGAACAACTGGGCCATGCCCAAAGGAGCAGATGGTAAGCTGGATCATCACGATGCCATGACTGGACCAGACCTGGTCACTTTTGTTGATGGCAAGTTATTTCCTTATCTGGCTGGCTTTAAACAAAAAGCCGAGTCAGCACAAACCATTGAATACAAGATTGGTGAAATCTTCTCCGAACTGAAAAACAAAATCCAAAGTGGTTATAACCTGCGTGAAATTCTTGAATACGCCGATGCCTTACAGTTCCGTTCCAGTAAAGAAAAACACGAGCTGTCTCATCTGTATGAAACCAAGATTAAAAACATGGGCAATGCCGGGCGCAATGGGGGTCAGTACTACACGCCCAGACCCTTAATTCGGGCGATGATTCAGGTCATCGACCCACAAATCGGTGAAAAGATTTATGATGGAGCAGCCGGTTCCTGTGGTTTCTTATGCGAGGCTTATGAATACATGTACGAGCGCATGCATCAGCAAAACCAAGCCACCACCGATAATCTCAAGACCTTGCAGGAAAATACCTTTTACGGTAAAGAGAAAAAGAACCTCGCCTATGTCATTGGCATCATGAACATGATTCTGCATGGCATCGAAGCACCTAACATCATACACACCAACACCTTGGGCGAAAACATCCGCGACATTCAGGAAAAAGACCGTTTTCATGTGATTCTGGCCAATCCACCTTTCGGTGGAAAGGAACGCAAAGAGGTTCAACAGAACTTCGATATCAAAACCGGTGAAACCGCCTTTTTATTTATGCAGCACTTTATCAAAAGTCTCAAAGCCGGAGGCAGAGCCGCGATTGTGATCAAAAACACCGTGCTCAGCAACACCGACAATGCCTCCATTGCTCTACGCAAACTGCTATTGGAAAGCTGTAACTTGCACACCATCCTCGATATGCCCCAAGGCACCTTTCAAGGCGCAGGAGTCAAAACCGTGGTGCTGTTCTTCCAAAAAGGCGAACCCACCAAAAACATCTGGTATTACCAACTCAATCCTGGTCGCAATATGGGCAAAACCAACCCACTGAATGACAAGGACATGGAAGCATTTGTCACATCTAGAACTCTGAGCCTGTCGAAGGGTGTGGTTGGTGAAGAAACCGAACAAAGTTGGAATGTCAAAGTCGCCGATATCGGCGAAACAACTATTGACCTTAGCGTCAAAAACCCCAACACCCCCGAAGAAGCCCCGCTCAGAAGCCCTGAGGAAATCCTTAAAGAAATGCAAAAACTGGATGAAGAGACTCAATCCATTTTAAAAACGATCAAAGGGTTGTTATGAAGGAAGGTTGGGTGATAAAGAAACTTGATGAAATAACTTCGAAAATTGGAAGTGGTGCCACCCCAAGAGGAGGGCAATCATCTTATAAAGAATCTGGAATATCGCTTATAAGAAGTATGAATGTGCATGATCATGGATTTAATGCTTACAAGTTAGCATTTATTGATGATGAACAAGCTAGTAAATTAAAAAATGTAACCGTTGAAGAAAATGATGTTCTCTTGAATATTACAGGTGCTTCCGTTGCTAGATGTTGTATTGCACCCAGAGACATCTTACCAGCAAGAGTTAACCAACATGTGTCAATAATTAGGTTGAACAACGATACTATAGAGTCACGATTTCTGCATTATGCATTAACTTCAAAACAGTACAAAGATTTGTTGTTAGGAATAGGTGAACAAGGAGCTACAAGACAAGCAATTACAAAGATACAGTTACAAAATTTTAAAATAGCATTTCCAACATGTTTAAAGGAACAAAAACAAATCGTCGCCATTCTTGACAAAGCCTTTGCCGCCATCGACCAAGCCAAAGCCAATATCGAAAAAAACATCCAAAACGCCCAAGAACTGTTCCAATCCAAACTCAACCAAATCTTTAGCCAAAAAGGAGACGGTTGGGAGGAGAAGACATTGGGAGAGATATGTCATGTGTTAAATGGTTTTGCATTCAAAAGTAAAGACTCTGTAGAAAAGTCAAATACACAGTTATTACGAATGGGAAACCTGTATCAAAATGTATTGGATTTAAGTAGGAAACCTGTTTTTTATCCCGATTCATTTAGTGAAGAATACAATAAATTTCTGCTCAAAGAAGGTGATTTGATTATGTCTTTAACAGGGACAGTAGACAAAACAGATTATGGTTATACAGTTAGAATTCCTAAAACGAATGTTAATTTATTATTGAATCAACGAATAATGAAAATAGATGTACATGATTCAAGTTCTCTCAATAAAGACTACTTAATGAACTACTTATTATCTCCTGTTTTTTTATCGCGGTTATATTCAACATCCAGTGGTACACGGCAGGCAAATTTGTCAAGTCGAACGATACTAACATTAACAATAAATTACCCTTCTAATATCAAGGAACAGCATGAAATAGTAGAAAAATTAAAACATCTTCGAGTACAAACTAGTTACCTTGTTTTGAACTATGCAAATAAAATATCTAATCTAGAAGAACTCAAAAAATCCATCCTGCAAAAAGCCTTTGCTGGGGAGTTGACCTGATGAGTGAAATGAAAGTGCCTATGCTTGTTAGCAAGGAAACTAATGAGAAAGGTGAAAAACCATTTGAAAATTGTCAGCTTGATAGAGAAAAGTATGCAAAAATTTTAACGAGCTTAGTTGAAAATTATGCTGATGGATTTGTGATGGCTCTAAACAGTCCTTGGGGTACAGGGAAAACAACGTTTTTAAAAATGTGGCAGCAACACCTAGAAATAAATTCATTTGCTACGCTACATTTTAATGCTTGGAAAACAGATTACAGTTCAGATCCTTTTGTCGCTTTAATCGCTCAGCTTAAGTTGTTGTCAAATACAAAATCAAAAGGTGTTTATGAAGGCGTGATTTCAAAAGCTGCAACAGTTGCCAAGCGTTTACTGCCGGCTATAACCAAAGCTGCAATCAAACGCTACACAGATGATGAACAGCTTGCAGAAGCCGCAGGAGTAGTGACAGAAGTGGCTGGGGATTCATTGGAATCACAAATTGAAGAACAGCTTAAGGCCGAAAAATCAATTGAAGATTTTCAGAGCGCTCTTAAAGAACTGGTTGAAGTAATAACTGGTGGAAAACCATTGGTGTTTATCATAGATGAATTAGACAGGTGCCGACCCAATTATGCGGTGGCAGTCTTGGAATACATAAAACATTTCTTCGCGGTTAAAGGCATAGTTTTTGTTTTAGGCATAGATAAAGAGCAACTGGGTCATGCAGTTCGTGGCGTTTATGGTAGCGACAAGATAGATGCTGATGAATATTTACGCCGTTTTATTGATTTGGAGTATGCACTTCCAGAACCTGATTTGAGCACTTATTGTTTATATCTACATGACCAATATGGACTGGATGATTTTTTGGAAAAAGAAGGGCGTCAAAACAGCAGTAAACTCAAAGCAGAAACAAAACAATTTGTAGATTTTACCAGTGCATTTTTTCAAAACAACAAGCCAAGCTTAAGACTCATTCAAAAATTTTATTTTCGTATAAGCGTTGTTTTGAATTTCTTCAAAGAAAACAATTATGTTTTTCCAGGTCTACTTGTTTATTTGGTTTATCTGAAATTAACAGATGAATTACACTTTGATGCCATTAAAAACAAAAAACTCAACTACAGTGAATTAGCCAAAAACTATGAGAAGTATATCAATGAACTTGATGATAACTTGTATCATGAATATTGGACTGAGGCACAGTTATTGGTTTTTTACAGAAATTATTTAAATGGTAAGCAAAGAAAATATGGCAATGCTCCTCCATTGCTTACAACTGAGGGTCAACTGAATTTTGAATCCAGTATTTCAGTACAGAAATGGATTGATGATGGTGTAATTAGAGCAATCGATACTATAAAGAATAATTTTGATTACAATGAATATTCACTGGGTCACTTTTTGGATATCATAGACTTAAACAGTGATATAAGGCTAAGCTAAACATGCCCTCTCGAGTCAAAGAATTCCATTCCATTATGCCGATTGAAAATATTACATCGGTTTTACAACATGGAATTCTTTCACACAATCGTTGCAAAAAGTTAAAGTTGCGACATTCCGATGTTTCTTTAGAAGGAGTTCAAGACAGAAGAGATGGCAAAGAAGTACCCAATGGTATGAAATTACACGATTATGCCAATCTATATTTTACTGCCAGAAACCCAATGATGTTTAGAATTATCAATCAATTTGAAGATAAGACCCAAATAGAAGATTTATGTGTTCTTAGAATATCTGTTGCTGTTGGAAAACAGGAACATGTGGTATTTACAGATCAAAACGCCGCAAAAAGTTATGCCAGGTTTTTTTCGCTGGATAAAGCAAAAGAAAATATTAACTTCGATCGAGTTTATGCTAAATATTGGACTGATGATGACTATGCGGAATACTTAAGGAAAAAAGCAGAAAAATGTGCAGAAATTTTGGTGCCTTATCAAGTTAAACCGGAGTATATCAAGGGTGCTTATGTTGTGAATGATGCTGCAAAAGCTAAGTTGACTAAAACAGGATTTTCTCTGCCAATTGTAGTAAAATCAATTATGTTCTTTAGGTGAATATGATGGGAATTAAAATTTTAATCGGTGATATTTTTGAAAGCAAAGCTGATGTTCTGGTCAATACGGTGAATTGTGTTGGCGTGATGGGCAAAGGCATTGCTTTGCAATTCAAAAAACGCTTTCCTGACATGATGAAAGATTACAAGAAACGTTGTGATGCAGGTTTGGTAAAACTTGGCGAACCCTATCTTTACCAAAACATGTTTGGCAAATCCATTTTGAACTTTCCCACCAAAAACCATTGGCGTGCAGTATCACGTTTACATGATGTGATTGATGGATTGAACTATTTTATTGAAAATTACCAATCTTGGAATATCAGGTCAATTGCCTTTCCACCACTAGGCTGCGGTAATGGCGGACTGGAATGGGAAGATGTAGGTCGTGTCATGTATCAGATGTTGTCTCATTTAGATATCGATATAGAAATTTATGCACCTTATGGGACAAAAAAATCGCAACTTACAGCAGAGTTCTTGTCTGAAAATATTGATGTAGACAATGACAGAAAAGGCCGAAATAAGAGCAAAATAAAAAATGAATGGGTCGCACTTCTTGAGGTATTGTACAGATTAAACAATGATCCATATGCCCCACCTGTTGGGAGAATCATTTTTCAGAAAATTTGTTATGTTATTACTGAACAGAAAATTGATACAGGGCTTCAATTTAAAAAATGGAGTTATGGACCTTTTTCAGACGATATCAAATCGATATTGTCAGTTTTTGCTAATGCAAATCTTACCTTGGAAACTGAGCTTGGAAGAATGATTCAACTTAAAATTGGACCTGAATACGAAAAATTTAGAAAAAAACATCTGTTCTATATAAAGTCAATTGAAAAAAAGATTTCAAAAACTGTCGATTTGTTCAGTCGAATAAAGAACAGTCAACAAGCAGAAGAAGTCGTTACCGTCTTTTATGCAGTTAAAAAGCTGAAAGAAAAAAACAAATCAATTTCTGAAAAAAGCGTAATGGATTATATTTCAGAGTGGAAAAATGACTGGTATAAAAATGACACAAGAAGACAGGCTACAGCTTCAGCCATTCGGCACCTACTTTTGCTCAAATGGATTGACGTAGAGCTCAGTGAATCTTTTATTAAAGAAGAAGCCTTTGTTTGAGCTGATGGTTGGTTTGTTTTTCAAGGAATGAACGAAGCCCAAACCAAACACGAATTAATCGAACCCGCTTTGCACAAAGCTGGATGGGGTCAGGTTGAGGGTAGCCGTTTATTGTTGGAGTTTCCCATCACCCAAGGTCGTTTGATTGGTCTGGGTCGCAGAGCACAGCCTTTAAAAGCTGACTATGTCTTGGAATACAAGAATCGCAGAATCGGTATCGTCGAGGCCAAAAAGCGGGATGTCTTTTACACCGATGGTGTGGGTCAGGCCAAGGATTATGCTGAGCGATTGAATATTCGTTACACCTTTTCCACCAATGGTTTAAAAATTTACAGCATCGACATGGATGAAGGTGTTGAAGGGGATGTGGATAGATTCCCAACACCGGATGAACTGTGGGAAATGACTTTTCCTTCACCGCTAGAAAACTACAAAAAAGAAATCGAAGCTTGGCGAGAGCGTTTGTTTACTGTACCTTTTGAAGACCGAGGTGGCACTTGGCAACCACGTTATTATCAGAACAATGCCATCACCAAAGTACTTGAAGCCATTGCGGCCAAGCAAGATCGCATCCTCATCACTTTAGCCACCGGTACTGGTAAAACTGCGATTGCTTTTCAAATCGCCTGGAAATTATTTCATGCCAAGTGGAATTTAAAACGTGATGGTTCACGCGGTCCTCGAATCCTGTTTCTGGCAGACAGGAACATCTTGGCAGATCAGGCCTTTAACTCTTTTAATGCGTTCGACACCATCGATGAAAATATTAAGGTACGCATAGACCCCAAAGAAATCCGTAAAAAAGGCAAAGTACCAACCAACGCCAATATCTTCTTCACCATCTTCCAAACTTTTATGACCAAAGTACAACAAGGTGAAATGGTACAAGAGGCAGAAACAGGTTATCCCTTGGCAGCTGAAGAAGTTGATGTTTATCAATTAGATGCTTATAACTTTGGTCAATATTCACCTGACTTTTTTGACTTGATTATCATTGATGAATGTCATCGAGGTGGTGCCAATGACGAAAGTTCATGGCGTGCGATTATGGAACATTTTTCATCAGCTGTACAATTGGGCTTAACGGCCACACCCAAACGTGATGTGAATGGTGACACTTATGCCTACTTCGGTGAGCCGGTTTATACCTATGCACTCAAAGATGGCATCAATGATGGCTTTTTATCACCTTTCAGGGTGAAGGAAATCCAAACCAATTATGATGAATACACCGTCACCTCGGATGATGAAATCATTCATGGCGAAGCTGAGGTCGGCGATACTTTTACCTATGCAGATTACGGCCGTAAAATCATTATTGAGCAGGTAGAACGCTATCGTGTTAAATATTTTATGGACATCATTAACCAAAGCCATAAGACGCTGGTATTCTGCGCAACGCAAGTCCATGCTGCTCATGTCAGGGATTTAATCAATCAACTCTCTGACAGTAAAAATATCAACTATTGCCATAGAGTCACCGCGGATGACGGGGATATGGGCGACCAGCATCTCCGTGATTTTCAGGACAATGAAAAGAGTATTCCGACCATATTAACCACCTCACAGAAATTAAGCACTGGAGTCGATGCGCCTGAAATACGGAATATTGTGTTGCTTCGGCCTGTTAATTCCATGGTAGAGTTTAAACAGATAGTAGGCAGAGGTACACGCTTATTCGATGGCAAGGATTACTTCACCATTTACGATTTCACCAAAGCACATCGAAACTTTCTCGATCCCGAATGGGACGGTCCACCGGAAGCCCCCGATGAGCCAACTGACAAAGGTGAAAAACCACCTTGTAATCTTTGTGGCCAGAAACCCTGTAAATGTGAAAAACCTGAAACGGGCTATTGTGAAGAGTGTCAAAATGACCCTTGTGTCTGCGATAAACCAGTCAAACAATGGGTCCAGGTCAAGTTATCCAATGGTAAAGCGCTAGAAATCGATGCCACATCGAAAACAACTTTCTGGAGTCCTGAAGGTAAGCCCATCTCAGCGACGGAGTTCATACAACAACTGTTTGGAGAGTTACCAGAATTTTTCAGCACAGAAGCCGAATTAAGAAAAATCTGGAGCGCACCTGGCACACGTCATCAATTACTCACCGAATTAGAAGAAAAAGGCTATACCAAAAACCAACTCGAAGACTTGAGAGACTTGGTCAAAGGTCAAGACAGTGATTTATTCGATGTGCTCAGCTACGTCGCATACCACAAAGACCTGATTCCCAGGGCTGAAAGGGCGCAAAGAGCCAGAAATAAACTGGTAGATTACACCAATGCCCAAAAAGAATTCATCGGTTTCATTCTCGAACAATATGTCTCTAATGGCGTATACGAATTAGACAACGAAAAACTCCCCCGACTACTGGAACTCAAATACCACAGCATCAATGATGCTAAAAACCAACTCGGCGACATCAACTCAATCAGAAACACCTTCATTGGATTTCAGGAATTTTTGTATGAACAATAAAAACAGGTCAAAAGGCCTTGCAAGTTTCTACTGTTTTGTTTAATCATAAGTGATTTTCAGCTTGTTTAATTGAAAGAAATAGAATCATGGGATCAAGGGGAGATTCTGTAAAACCATATTGAAGATAGAATTTTTTGGCTTGTTCGGATATGGCGTGCACAAGTATGCTGGATACGCCTACTATTTGACTGACATTTAAGGTGCGCAGAATGGCGTCTTTGAGCAAATGCGAACCAATGCGTTTTCCTTGAAAATTTGTATCAACAGCCAACCTTCCTAAAATGACAACTGGTATCGGTTCTGGCATGTTTCTTGACATTTTCTTAGGAACAACGAGTCTCTCAACACTACCGGTGGCAAGCGCATAATACCCAATCACACGTTGATTCTCACAGCATACAAATGTTCTACTGGCGCCAACTTCCTGGTTTTTAAGTGCACGTTTTATTAACCATTCGTTCAGTGAAACAACGCCACAGTCAAACAAACCGATTTCATGTGCTGAATTCAGCGTTTTGGGTTTGGTTATTCGTCCCAAGGAGATTTCTCAGCCAATAAAGACTTCAGCTTGCTGTTTTCAGGTAGCGGTGCTGTTAGCGCATCTTCAAAGGCTTTAAATGCTTTTTCATCTAACTGAAAATACCTTTGATCGAGCAAAACATGTTCCGCTTCTCGGCAAGCCACATCAAGGATAAAGGCACTTCTGTCTTTTTGTAATATGGCTGCAGCCTTGGTCAGCAAGGCTTGTTGCGCTGGTTCTACTCGCATATTGATGGGGGCTGATTTTGACATAATTCAGTAATGTAAAGCTAATTGCTACACATTATAGTATAGCTAATAGATATACGCAAGTGTCGTTGTCAGCGTTTAACTGTGTTATTTCTTATCAAAAAGCATAGCCAAATTCTTCAAGGAATCTGGCGCGGAAGTCTTTTTTGCTGATGTAGTGGTTTTGGGTGCCGGCGGTGGCGATTTTGATGCTACCGAGTAAACTGGCGATGCGGCCGGTGGTTTGGTAATCAAGACCATTGGTCAAACCGTACAATAAGCCTGCACGATAAGCATCTCCGCAACCGGTTGGATCAACGATTTTTTCAGCGGTCACCACTGGAATGTGATACATGGTGCCATCGGCGTAGATTTCTGAGCCTTTTTCACCGCGGGTCACAATCAACGCATCCAGATGCTTGGCAATTTCTCTGGCATCCATACCGGTGCGGTCGTGTACCAATTCATACTCGTAATCATTGACGGCCATCCAGGTGGCTTGCTCAATGAATTGTTTCAAGTCATTGCCATCAAACAATGGCATGGCCTGACCCGGATCAAATATAAACGGGATGCCTGCATCGGCGAATTCTTCGGCGTGTTGAATCATGCCATCTCGTCCATC
>JAUIGR010000065.1 GCA_030430025.1 Gammaproteobacteria bacterium | reverse complement strand
GATAAAAGCAAGCAAAATTGGCTTATTTTGCTGTATATCGATCAGCCAACACACAATAATACATTCATAGTCGTCAGAGTGACAAATAACCTGGATAATTAGAACTGGGTTTTTCAGGGCTGACTAAATATTCTAATAGTGATCAGAGATACAGTTTGATTAATTTTCTGACTCTCCATTGACAACTTTTTTAGCTTCAAATCCAATTCTAAGAATTAAGAAATTGAGTACGGCAATCAGTAGTGCAATTTCAAATCGCTGCCAGGCTACAGCCATTCCTATTGCTCCAGTATTCCATATGCTTGCTGCGTTGGCTAGCCCGCTTACTTGGGAGTTGTCCTTGTTTTTGAGTATAGCACCCCCTCCAATAAATCCAATCCCTGTAATAATGCCAGCCATGAATTTGCCGATGCCTTCTGATGATCCCCCGATAACATCCAGTGCCAGTAGAGTATAAGAACATGTAGCAATAGCAACCAGTGGATAAGTGCGCAAACCAGCACCTGACGAGCGAGTTTCACGATTATATGCAACAGGTAAGGAGAACAATAATGCCACGATAATCAGGCTCAAATGTTTCAATATTGTCTGCCAGTTGATCATGTCTGAAAAGATTAAATTGATGGAGCTCATCGCTTTCTGAATTTACTGATGTTGTTGCCTAGTAATAGTCGAGTGGCCTTGTCAGGTAATAATTTCGTGAGCCCGTATATCAGTTGGTTTTTCCAACCATTGATTTTGATAGGTTGGTTCTTTTCAACTGCTTCAAGACCTTGTCGAACAACTTCAGATGCTTCCATCCATAAGCCTTTAGGTAATTTAGATACCATTTCACGTGTGCCATTGACATCATGAAATTCAGTGTATGTAAACCCCGGGCATAATGTCGTGACATGTACACCATAATCTTTGGCTTCTAAGTGTAAGGAATGGCCAAATTTAATCAAAAATGATTTAACCGCACCATAGAGTGTATGACCAGCTGTTGCTGGTGTGAGTCCTGCCAAAGAGGACACATGAATGATACGGCCAAAACCTGCTTTTTTCATTGCAGGATAAAAATGATGCGTCAGTTCTACTATTGAATTTAGCATCACTTGCAGCATGGCGCTGTGGGTAGACCAGTCGACAGTATCAAAATCACCAGGGACTCCGTATCCAGCATTATTAATTAATAGACTGACATTCAAATGTTTGGTTTGACAAAACTCATAGATATACTTATTGGCATTGGGATCACTTAGGTCCACTGTGAGCCACTGACAGTCAATGTTATATGCTTTAATAAATTGTTCAGACAGCTCTTTTAGTTTAGTTTCTCGACGTGCAATCAAGATAAGGGACCACCCTTTGGCTGCCAGTTGCTTTGCAAATTCTTTACCGATGCCTGCTGATGAGCCAGTGATCAATGCATATTTTTTGGTCATAACTGATATTTAAATTCGTATAGACAAAAAAACGCCAGGTGTAATAACATTTTTGCAGAAAATGTTATTTATTTGACAATTAAATCTGTTAGCCTTTGTTCTTTTAATGTGCTGTAATAGTAGGCGACATTTTCGATGTCTTCATCGCTCAGAGTGGCAGCGAACCCAGCCATAATGGCATTGTTTCTATCGCCAGAACGATAATCTTTCAATGCTTTTTCCATGTAATCAGCAAATTGACCGGTTAGTTTTGGATAAGAGGAGTCAATACCAATTCCATCCATGCCATGACAGGTCTTACAGACTTGTTCTGCCTTGGCTTTTCCCTTTTCCAAATCAGCAGATTGTACTGAACAAGACATCACTAAACTAAATATCAATATTTTTTTCATTAGAGTATTCCTTATTTTTTTCCGATTGACGCGAAGTATGCGGCGATATCAGCAATATCCTGGTCTGACAAACTACCAGCTTGTGCTTTCATGGTGCCGTGGCCTCGGTCACCAGAACGGTAGGCTTTCAATGCATTAATGATATAAGTTTCATTTTGACCACCCAGTCGAGGTACGTGATAACTCGGGTAAGGGTTTTTATAGAATGGAATGCCATGACAACCAGTGCAAGTATATGCAATTTTTTCCCCATTTTCTATATTTCCTGCAGACATGACATTTGCAGAGATCAGCGTTAAACCAATCAATATTGATTTTTTCATTTGAACCCTATATAAATCAAATCGCACATTATATATCGTTAACAGGATTGGACTCAATAGAGATGGCTCTTGAGTAGAAAAAAGGTTCAGACTGAACCTTTTTTCTAGAAGAGGTTAATTTCTTTAAAGTGTAGTGGGTAGGTAATATTCCTTAGTTACCTTTCAGACTAGCAAAATATGCAGCTAAGTTGTTAATGTCTTCGTCAGTTAGTCCAGCGACCATAGGTGCCATACTGGGATCTTTTCGCTCACCATTTTTAAAGGCACGAATTTGTTTCGCTAAATAGGCTTCTTTTTGACCGGCTAAGTTAGGCCATAGAGGACTGGCACTGATGCCGTTGGCACCATGGCACGCGGCACAAATTGCTGATTTAGCCTTGCCAGCTTCAATGTCAGCAGCTGTTGACATTCCTGCTAATCCAATTAAACCTATAGTCAGTGTTATTTTTTTCATAGTTATACCTAGTTTATGATTGCAGTTAGTTTATGGGTTAATATGATGACAACAAGGTTTTATAATAAAGATTTTGATATAGATCATGTTTTTTTATTACATCACTCTGACTTCTTCATCAAGCATGACTCCAAATTTATTTTTTACTGTTTTCTTAGCTTGGACAGCCAGTTTGAGTAGCTCTTTTCCTGATGCTCGGCCATAATTGACCAGAACCAAAGCGTGTTTGTCGTAAAAGCCCGCATCACCTTCTCGATATCCTTTAAAACCGCATTGTTCTAGTAACCACGCAGCACTGGTTTTAAATTCATTTTCCTTATCAGTGGGATACAATGGTAAATCTTTATACCGTCTTTGGATACGCCGGATTTGTTGATCACTGATGATGGGGTTTTTAAAAAAACTACCGGCATTGGATAAAATACGTGGATCGGGTAGTTTTGATTGTCGAATGGCTGTCACAGCTTCAGCGATGTTGGCATATGTCGGTGGCTTGTTGCTTTGTGAAAAGTAGTCCGCTAAGGGTTTGTAATTGATATTGATTTCTCTGTCTTTGCGAAGGTCAAGCGCTACTCGTGAAATAATCCAAGGTTGTTCATGATACTTAAAAATACTGTGACGATAGGAAAATAAGCACTCTTGGTTACTTAAGCGGTGATAATGACCTGTTTGCCAATTATATACTTCAACCCAAACCAAAACATCTTTGATTTCAACACCATAGGCGCCAATGTTTTGAAATGGTGCCGCGCCAACCAGGCCGGGAATCAATGCCAAATTTTCAATGCCGCCTAATCCTCGTTCAGTCGCCCACATCACCAGGTCGTGCCACACAGTGCCAGCCCAGGCCACTACTAAATTATCCACTTGAGTAATGTATTTTCTTGGCTTGATGTGAGCGACGAAACGAGGTAAATCTTGAGTGAACAAGAAATTACTGCCAGCTCCCATCACCAGCATTTCTGTTATTTTAATTTTTTTAGGCAAAGCTTCTAAATCGCTTAATGAGTTGATGGTTGCATACTGATGGCAAACACAATTGACTGCCAGTGTATTGTCATCAATTAAGTTGTGGTTTCTAATGACGTTCACTTCAATTGACTATTGATCTCTCTAATTAAGCCATTGCCCCGATAAACAAAGCCCGTATATATCTGAATTAGGTCGGCGCCTAACGCAAATTTTTTCTTTGCATCTTTACCTGACATAATACCACCAACTGCAATAATAGGGAAATTTGATCCGGCCAATTGCCGGACCTGAGCTAATACTTCATTCGCTTGGTCTAATAAGGGTGAGCCACTGAGGCCACCACTTTCTTTAGTAATAGCTAAATCTGATTTCAAATGTGTTCTTTTTGTGGTGGTATTAGTGCAAATAATACCATCCATGCCTGTTTGAACAATTTGTTCGACCATAAATACCAGCTGTTTTTTATTTTGATCAGGGGAGATTTTAACTAAAATGGGTGTGTACTGACCAGATGATTTTTTAGCGCTTATTTGTGTTTTTTTCATTCCACTCAGTAGAGTGGTTAATGCTTCATCATTTTGTAGTTCACGTAAGTTTGGTGTGTTTGGTGAGGAGATGTTAATGGTAATGTAATCACAAAAAGTGTGTGCTTTCTCAAAGCATTGTATGTAGTCCGCTAAGGCATCCCTGTTACTTGTGTTTTTGTTTTTACCAATGTTGATGCCTAGTACCCCTTTAAACTGAGACTGCTTCACTCGCTCAATCAGATAATCGATACCTTTGTTGTTGAATCCCATGCGATTGATGATGGCTTGGTCATCCTTAAGGCGAAACAGCCGAGGTTTAGGATTGCCAGGTTGTGGTTTTGGTGTGACGGTACCGATTTCTAAAAAACCAAATCCTTGAGCGCTTAAGCCACCTATGGCATCACCATTTTTATCAAAACCGGCTGCCAGACCGACAGGGTTGGGAAATTCAATACCCATGAGCTCAACTGGCTTGTTTTCGATAGTGCTACTGGTTAGAGAAGCGAGAGGAGATCCGAACCATTTAATAGCCAAGTCATGAGCCATTTCTGCTGGTAATTGCTGCAATGTTTTCCGTGCTATCGATTCAAGCATACAATCATTGTATCGGTTTTTAGCAAAGAAAAAAAGATGATTTTTAGCTGTAGGGTGGTCATTTCATTAAAATGTAGTCGGGGTGTTGATGGTTATGATGAGAATACTATTGAGTGATTAGAAGCTTGTAGCCGGTGAATAATGTAATCAAGAATCCTAAGACATTTAAAAGCCATTCTAATGCTGGTAAACTGTGGTTCTTTTTAATTTTACAGTGTTATGAATGACAAAGAATCAAGCTTGAAACCGGAAGCATTGAGGCAAGCAATTATTGGTGTTGATGCACCATTTTGCACACCTTTTGGCCAACGCTTGATGACGTACTGTGACTATACGGCCTCTGGTCGCACTTTAACTTTCATTGAAAAATACCTAATGAAGTTGCAACGGAACTACGCCAATACTCATACTGAAGATGACATGACTGGTCGTTCAATGACTAAGTTGTTGCATGATGCAGAAGCAAGAATCAAAAAATCCGTGGGCGCTAATGAAGATGATCGTATTATTTGTGTTGGTACTGGTGCGACAGGAGCGATCACTAAATTGCAGCAAATTCTTGGTACGTTTTTGCCCCCAGCGACCAAATTTCAAATTGAACAGTCTGCTGATTGTAATTTGGAAAAAATTAGGGCCAAGTCGCCAATTATCTTTGTTGGCCCTTATGAGCACCATTCGAATGAGATTTCATGGCGTGATGGCTTATGTGAAGTGGTTGAATTAGACTTGGCTGCTGATGGTCATGCTGATACGGAACAGCTTGAATTATTGTTACAACAAGAGAAATATCGGCACAGATTAAAAATTGGTTCGTTTTCAGCGGCTTCTAATGTCACCGGTTTGATATCAAAAACACGTGAATTGGCGCGCTTAATGCATCAACATAACGGATTGGTTTTTTTTGATTTTGCTGCTTCAGGTCCTTATGTTGATCTTAATATGCATCCTACTGATGACCCGCTGGGTTATTATGATGCAGTGGTATTATCTCCACATAAATTTTTAGGTGGACCTGGTTCGACGGGTGTGCTCGTTTTTAATAAGGATATCTACGATGCCAGTCTCAAGCCAACGGTCTCTGGTGGTGGCACTGTCAGCTATGTGGCACGGCACGATCATGATTTCATAGAGGATATTGAGGAAAGAGAAAAAGCAGGCACTCCGGGTGTTTTGCAGATTCTTAGGGCAGCGTTGTGTTTTGAAGTAAAGGATCATGTGGGCGTTGAGCAAATTCATGGTATTGAACAACGGTGGTTAAATAAAGCATTTGCTGCATGGCAACCACATCCCAGGATAGAAATTTTGGGTGATCAGAATCCTACTAACCGAATAGGCATCGTTTCTTTTAATATCAAAACTGCTTCAGGTAAATACCTGCATCCTAAATTTATTACGGTTTTGCTCAATGATTTGTTTGGTATTCAGTCACGAGCTGGTTGTTCCTGTGCCGGCCCCTATGGTCATCAGCTATTGGGTATTGATGAGGAAACTTCTGAACAATATAGAGCATTGATTCAGAAAGGATATCATGGCATTAAGCCAGGATGGTGCCGGGTCGGGTTCCATTATGTTATGGATGAACCTGAAGTCGATTACATCATTGATAGTGTGAGATTCATAGCTGATAATGGTGCTGAATTTTTACCTTGGTATAAATTTTGTTTAAAGCAGGCTTGCTGGCAACACATCAAGGATGATGGTTCATGCCCAGAGCTGTCTTTGGATGGGGCGTTCAAATTAGAATTGGATAATCCACAACCATTATCACCTATGCTAAGAAAATCATTGTATCAACAGTTTTTACAACAAGCAGAGCAGCTCAAAGTTGAAGCCAAGACGCTGCCTGTGCGTGAGACCCAAAGCTTACCAGAGATTGAACATTTGAATCAGTTCATTGTTTAAAAAAACGATTGATTCACTTATTGATTATTTGTGTGAGTGATCAATAAACACCTTTGTTGTGACTAATTACTCCAGCATTTGTGATGCAATTTGGTTGAGATGGTTGATGCTGGAATTGTGATCAATCACTCAAAGTCAGTGCTTTAAAAATAAAAATATCAAAAAAGACCTTTTTCATTAGTTTTTTACGATGGTATTACTGATTTGTTAACATGTAAGGAGATGATGGCATGAAAAAAACACTTTGTTTGGGGTTATTTTTATTTATTGGTGTTTGTTGGGCGCAAGTAGACTATGAATTTGAGTCCATTCCTATGGACTATGAATTTGTTTTTGATATGCCTGGCCGGGTGATGCTTTTTGATGGTACTGAGGGTTCCTATGATGATGAAGAGGCTGAAATACCCCTACCATTCCCATTTGAGTTTTACGGAAAACAATACAATAGCCTGCGGGTTAGTACCAATGGTTATTTGGTTTTTCCTGATGGTGAGTCAGGAGTCAGTGTTTTCAATGACTCTTTGCCTGATGCTGGGGATCCGAATGGTATCATTGCTGTTTTTTGGGATGATTTACTCGTTTCTGATCAAGAACAAGGACAGACAGATCAGATTTCATATGTTATTCAGGGAGAGGCGCCCAATCGGGTATTGATTGTTGATTACACTTCGGTGTCATTTTGGGAAGCTGATACTGGTTTATTATGGGCTCAAGCGAAATTGTATGAAGGTACTAATGTGATAGAGCTTCATTATGGTGATAGCATAACAGGAGAGGGTGTTACGGCGACTATCGGTTTAGAGCATCCTTGTGGTTGTTTGGCTGTTAGGGGTCCTAACTACCGTAAAGATAACGATGTTGTGCCAGATGAGGCTTATCGCTATACGCCTGTACCTAAGTATTACATACGCAGTGAAATCAATCTGAATTATGAGGATCTGGATGGTATGCCTGGCAGAGTGATGCTTTTTGATGGTGGTGGGGGTTTTGCTGATAATCAGGAAACTTCAATCGATTTGCCCTTCCCATTTGAACTCTATGGCGTTGAATATAACAGCCTAAGAGTCAGTACCAATGGCTACTTAGTGTTTCCTGAAGACCAAAATGGTGACTCTTATGATAATGATGATTTACCTAACCCAGAAAATCCTGATGGTATTATTGCTCTATTTTGGGACGATTTGGTGGTTCGATTTAATGTGCAGGGTACCGAAGGACCAGGACAGATTTCATACGCTGTTAAAGGCCAAACACCGAATCGAGAGTTGATTATTGACTATCGTGCAGTTGAGATCAATCCTGGAGGAGATCCCTTATATGAAGTTATTTTTGCTCAGGTTAAACTTTATGAAGGGAGCCATATTATAGAGTTTCAATACGATGATGTATGGACGTATTCTTTTGCCAGCGCCACCATTGGTTTGGAGCACCCTTGTGGATGTATTGCTGAGCCAGGGCCTAACTACAACAACAATAACGATACTGTGCCAAATATAGGGTATCGTTATGTTCCTTATGATGATTTGATTTTTGAGGATAGTTTTGGTTTGTGATTTTTACAGAGGACAATACCTGAGGTTCTCTAGTTAAACTGTCAGAATTTATTGTTTCTGGAATAGCCCGCGATTCAGCGGGCTATTATTTCATACATGTTTAAACTAAAGTTTGCGTTTGTTCCAGGCGTTCGATGCGCTCTTCTAACGGAGGGTGAGTTGAAAATAGCTTAGCTACGGCTGAACCACCAGAAATACCAAAGGCGGCAAACTCTCCTTGAAGCTTTTCTGTATGCGTGTTGCGCTGTAAGGCACGTAAAGCATTGGCCATACTGTGGTTGCTGGTCAGTTTGGCGCCGCCAGCATCAGCGTGAAATTCACGCCAGCGTGAGAAAGCGCAGACTATCATCGCCGCCAGGAAACCAAGGATGATTTGGGCTATCAAAGTACCAATGAAATGACCCAAAGTGTATCCAGAACTGTTGTTATTACGCATCGCTTGACCGATGGCAAAGCCAATAATACGAGAGAAAAATATGACGAAGGCATTGAGTATCCCTTGAATTAAGGTCATAGTAACCATGTCACCATTGGCGATATGAGCTACTTCGTGTCCAAGAACGGCTTCGACTTCATCTCTTTTCATGGTTTGTAACAAGCCTGTGCTGACGGCAACCAGTGAGTTATTCTTATTCATGCCGGTGGCGAAGGCATTGGGGCTTTGTGAGTGAAAAATACCCACTTCTGGTATGCCGATGCCGGCTTCATTGGCTTGTTGTCTGACGGTGTCAATGAGCCACTGTTCTGATTGATTACGTGGGTTTTCTATGACTTGCACACCCATGGCTCGTTTAGCCATCCATTTCGAAATGGCCAATGAGATAAAAGAGCCAATGGAACCCCAGAGAATAGAAAATACAGCCAAAGAAGTATAGTTAATACCTTTGGCATTCATCGTGGCATCTAAGCCAAATAACCTCATAATGATGGTTATGACTGCCAGTACGGCTATGTTCGTGGCGACAAATAAAAGGACTCTTTTCATAGTTAAATCTCGTTAAATTAATCATTCTAATTACAATATGGTTGCACGTGCATGTACCACAAGTGATGATTTGACAATGAAATGTTGATAAAGATTCAACCAATCAACAATTTGTTGATGTGATTGTGTTATAGTCCGCCGCATTTTTTAGCAGGCAGTGAAATGTCCACGAATCATATCAGAAATATCGCCATCATCGCTCATGTCGATCATGGTAAAACCACATTAGTTGATCAGTTACTGCAACAGTCTGGGACGTTGGGTGAGCGGGCCGATGATCCGAATCGATTGATGGACTCTAATGATTTAGAAAAAGAGCGTGGTATCACTATTCTCTCTAAGAACACTTCTATTGACTGGAATGGATACAAAATTAATATTGTCGATACTCCGGGCCATGCTGATTTTGGTGGAGAAGTGGAGCGTGTGCTTAGTATGGTCGATTCTGTTTTGTTGCTGGTCGATGCAGTTGATGGGCCTATGCCACAGACCCGGTTTGTGACACAAAAAGCTTTTGAAATGGGTTTTACGCCTGTTGTTGTGGTTAATAAGATTGATCGTGATGGTGCTCGGCCAGATTGGGTGATTGATCAGACTTTTGAGTTGTTTGATACTTTAGGAGCCACCGATGAACAATTGGACTTTCCAGTTATTTATGCTTCGGCTATCAATGGCTATGCATCGGAAGATGACAGCGTGCGTGAAGGTGATATGATGCCTTTGTTTGAAGCCATTACGGATAAGGTTTCTCCTCCTGATGTTAATATTAATGCACCGTTCCAGATGCAGATCTCTACATTAGATTACAACAGCTTCCTTGGTTTGATTGGAATTGGTCGAATTAAACAGGGTGGTGTTAAAAGTAATACTCCGGTGACCGTGATTGATTCAGATGGCCAAGTACGTAATGGTCGTATTTTAAAAATATTTGGTTTTAAGGGGTTGGAGCGTATTGAGGTCAGCGAGGCTTCAGCTGGTGATATTGTTGCCATTTCAGGCATTGATGGTATTGGTATATCTGATACGCTGTGTGATCGTGATCATGTGCAAGCTTTACCTCCTTTAACTGTTGATGAGCCGACCATTTCTATGATTTTTAGTGTTAATGACTCTCCTTTTGCTGGTCGCAGTGGTAATTATTTGACCTCTCGGCAAATCAAAGACCGTTTGGAGCGTGAAATGACCTATAACGTGGCATTGCGAGTAGAGGATACCGAGAACTCTGATCAGTTCAAGGTCTCTGGTCGTGGTGAGTTACATTTGTCGGTTCTGATTGAAACCATGCGACGAGAAGGATTTGAGTTGGCCATTGCTCGTCCTCAGGTGATCTATCGAGAATTGAATGGTGAAGTGCAGGAGCCTTATGAAGACGTGGTGGTTGATATCGAGGCTGAACATCAAGGTGCTGTGATGGAGCAGTTATTGGGCCGTCGTGCTGAGGTCAAAGACATTGTTCCAGATGCAACCGGGCGTGTGCGGATGAATTTCAGTATGCCTGCTCGTGGGCTGATTGGCTATCAATCTGAATTCAAAACAACGACATCCGGTTCAGGCATATTAACGCACGTCTTTGATCATTATGGTCGAAGATTAAATAACATTGAACGCAGTCGTAAAAATGGTGTGTTGATTGCTAATGGTACAGGTAAAGCGCTCGGTTATGCCTTATTTAATTTGCAAGAACGTGGTCGTTTATTGATTGATGCCAATGTTGATGTTTATGAAGGACAGGTAATAGGCATTCATTCGCGCGACAATGATCTGACTGTCAACCCACTAAAAGGCAAGCAATTGACTAATGTTCGAGCTTCTGGAAAAGATGATGCCATCAATTTAGTGCCTCCCATCCGCTTGACATTGGAGCAGGCTATGGAGTTCATCGAAGATGATGAATTGGTCGAAGTTACGCCAGAGGAAATTCGAGTCCGTAAAAGACATTTATTAGAGCATGAACGTAAACGTGCCAGTCGAGACAGCTGATATAAACTGAATCTAGGCTCTGTTTGATTAATTCACTCAGTTGATTGGTTTGTTTGTGGCTGAGCAAATGGTTGTTATAGCCTTGATGATTCTGGGTGTTGGCCGAGTGAATTCATCAGGGTTAACGACAATGATTTGATTGTCTTTGATCGCTTTGATCTGTTTCCATTGAGACAGTTGATCATTTTGATTTAATGCTTTGAAGCGTATAATGTATTCTGGATTGGCTGCGATAACAGCCTCTATATCTACTGCCCCTGATCGTATGGGTAGGTCAGCAAATATGTTACTCAGCCCGCAAATGGTCAGGGCATCACTCATATAATGTTCGTTGTTAACAGTGTAGATTGGATTGTCAGATACTTGGATGAATGCTTTGTACTCAGTAGGTATGGTTTTGAGTTCCTTAAGTTTTTGTTCAAAGTTTTTAGTGTCCTGGGTTATTTCAGTGTCAGCTAACTCAGCAATCTGTTTGATGGCAGGTACAATATCAGAGATTCGGTCGGTCGTAATAGGTACAACATTGATGTTTAATTGTTTGATTTGTTCTATGACTTGGTTGGAAGTGTTGTTTTTCCAGTACAGTAGATAATCCGGTTGCATCGCCAGTAACAGCTCCTGATTGATGCGAAAAGCATCACCAATGACAGGTAATGATTCTACTTGAGGTGGATGATCGCTGTATGCTGAGGTGGCGACCAAGTGTTGACTTGCCCCTGCAGCAAAGACCAGTTCAGCCAAATGAGGGGTGAGGGTGGCGAATGTTTTTTTGCTGTGGATGCTAAAAGAAGCGGTAAAAAATAAAATCAATAATAAATGGTTCATAGCCAGTCAACTCGATCATAGAGGGTGCAAGCATAGCATGAACTATGACCAAATCATGATGAAAAACGTATTTCCTATGGAAAGTATCTATTCGATCAAAGGGTCTTTGTCAGGGGTTGCATCGAGAGTTGAAATTATTGATAGTTTTTTACTGATTTTCTTGATGGGTATTAGGCTAATATGGGTGTTAAAAAGGCCAGTAAATTACTGGTTAATTATGTTGACATTTGGTCGTGTTTCTACGAAAATGCCGCTCTTTGTTCGTTGGAGGGATACCCAAGCGGCCAACGGGGGCAGACTGTAAATCTGCTGTTTCTAACTTCGGAGGTTCGAATCCTCCTCCCTCCACCATCTTCTGACTGATGATTGAAGTGGTCATCAGTCTTTTTGAGCGGGTGTAGTTCAATGGTAGAACATTAGCCTTCCAAGCTAATTACGTGGGTTCGATTCCCATCACCCGCTCCAGTTTAGACGAGCGCCCATATAGCTCAGTCGGTAGAGCACTTTCTTGGTAGGGAAGAGGTCACTGGTTCGATTCCAGTTATGGGCACCAGCTGGAGCTGGAAATATTTTATTAACACTACTTGTTTTTTTTGGAGTAGCAACACATGTCAAAAGAAAAATTTGAACGCACGAAGCCCCATGTAAACGTGGGCACGATAGGTCACGTTGACCATGGTAAGACAACCTTGACTGCAGCGATCACCAAAGTTGCTGCTGAGAAACAGGGTGGTG
>JAUIGR010000064.1 GCA_030430025.1 Gammaproteobacteria bacterium | reverse complement strand
CCAGGAAGGACTTTTCAGGACAGACTAATTAGGTGCCCTCAAGTAGAAAACAGTGTGATAGTCGTGTTTTATTGGGCTTTGATTGCTAGCTGAACAATCATTCCATCGATTTTTTATCAATCAACTGTGATTGAATGTAGTTTTCTAAACCAATCATTTTGATTAACTTAAGTTGTTTTTCAAGCCAGTAGGCATGATCTGTTTCGGTGTCATCTAATAACTGTAAAAGCTGGTCTCGAGTGACATAATCTTGTTCTTGTTCACACAAAGCCATGGCTTTTTTTAGTGCAGACTGCACTTCATATTCGATATTTAGATCGCTTTGTAGCATTTCAGGTACGGTTTTGCCGATGTTTAGCCCATCGCGTTTGGACAGATCTGGAGCGCCTTCCAACATCAAAATACGTTCTATAAGAACAGCAGCGTGTTGCTTTTCATCGTTAAATTCATGATCGATACGCTTATAAAGTTGGGTAATACCCATATCTTCATAAATACGGGAATGAACAAAATACTGATCCATAGCAGTCAGTTCGTAAACCAAAAGGTCATTCAATGTGTCTATAATAATTTGTTTACCTTTCATTTTTCTTCTTCCATTTGTGACTGTAGATAATTGGCAAGGCCAACAGTGTCGATCAATGACAGCTGTGTTTCTGTCCAGTCAATGTGCTCTTCTTCATGTGCTAAAATTTCGACTAACAAATCACGACTGACATAATCTTGTTGTTGTTCACAATCTGCCACAGCCTTGACCAAGGTTCGGTGTTGGCTTTGTAAAAAAGATAAATTGGCTTGTAAAATCTCTTCACAAGATTCACCAATTTTAAGTTGCCCTAGTGCTTGTAGATTAGGTAAACCGCCGAGTAATAAGGTGCGCTCAATGAGCGTGTCGGCATCTTTCATATCATGGATGGATTTTTGATAAAAAGAGCCATCGAGTACCTTTAAACCCCAATTTTTGGTCATTCTTGCATGAAGAAAAAATTGATTGATTGACGTTAATTTACTGGTTAGACATTGGTTCAATACACTGATGGTTGAGTAAGGTTTGTTCATAGGAGGTTTAGTTATTAAAACTTGCTTATCATAACTTACCTTTCTTATAGGGTCAAAAAAATACTTTTGTTTCAATTAGTTAAGAGATAACAATAATGGTTATGATTGTGATTTACAGAAATAATAGTTAGTTGAACCTGAAAAATGCGTAACTTATTGTTAAATATAAATAGCTAGTTCAATTTTGCACATTTTTTCCACCAAGAAACAGGTGTCTCGATGCATTTTTATTCGCCGCTTTCATGCGGTTCTCAGGCTAACGTGAAAAAATTTTCCAGGGTTGACTAATTAACAAAGCAGCAAAGTTGAGGTGATTTTAACAATTCGAGTTAAGTATCAAACTTAATCAAGAACGGGTAAACCACTGGGTACTTTTTTAGGTACTTCGTTTCGCAGATTAACACTATGGCGATCTGTAGTGGCATCAAGAAAGTCGATTAAACGATCAATTTGTGTCTCTGTTAATTGACGTGGAAGGATGTCTACGGAAGCCAGAATAAGACCAGTTCGGTTATCATCGTCTAATACTGTAAAGTCAATGGCATCTAAATCTGGACGGCTTGGTAGTTTAGCTTGAGATCGCTGGTAATTGATTGTCGCTGAGATAGGGTCTAAATGGTGTTTAATTAAATCTTCCAAAGAGTCGTAGGCACCACTGTGTCCCCAAGGCCCCGTCAATAAAGCGTTTCTGGCGGAAAGGACACGAAACTTGTAGCGATCTTGAGGATCTTTTGTGACACGCTCAAGCCCAAAATCATCGTATCCGTCGTCGTAACCAGAGGCACTGTCACCCTTGCCTGGACCGATTTGAATCATACCTATGGACCTAAAATCGTCAGCTCGACCCAGTAAAGGGCCAGAGTGACAATCTGCACAGCCAGCTTCGCCATAAAATAAATTCATTCCTGCAATTTGATTAGGACTTAAAGCGCCTTTATCACCACGGAGGTATTGGTCGAAAGCAGAATTATCAGCACGCCAGATAACAGCTTCGAATGCAGCTAATGCATTGGCTACGTCTGTAAACTGAATGTCACTGGCTTGGTTGATGTGATTGTAGGCAGTCGAAAATAGAGAGACGTACTCGGTGTTGTTTCTGATACGCGAAGTTAACAAACTCCAGACACCATCGCGGCCTGCCAAGTTGCCTATTGCAGCTTGGTTAGCGACTTCGTTTTCTCCTGCTTGACCTGCCATTTCGGCGGCAGAGGTCACAGGAAACATGGCTTGGGCTGCCAGAGTGTTGTCAAGACCTAGTGGTAAATCATCTCCTGCTGGCGAGACAAAGCCATTGGGATGAGAAGCATCAGCAAAAACGCGACCATCGTGAAACATCACTGTCATTTCTTTGGCACCTGCGTTAAATATGTGTGGTGCGTTACGTGGTACCCTTTCGTGTATTTCATTAACATCATGGCCAGTGTCCCGAGTAACACCAAGGCCAGTGCCACCTTCTCCAACAGGCAAAGATAACCCATCACCTGTTGCCGCCATACCATGATGGCAAGTAGCACAAGAGATGTTCATGTTGCCACTTAAAATTTTATCATAGAAAAGCAGGTTGCCTAGGGCGACTTGTTTGTCGGTATATTGGAAAAAGTCATCATCCGTCAATGCATCCGGAAGCTGGTTGAAAGTTTCCACCGTTGGCACTTGCGTTTTGGTTTTGTTGATGATGGCAATGATGTCTTCAAGCAACAGTTGGAGGTATGATTGTTGTGCTAATACCTGTTGATAAGAAAGCAGTCCACAAATTAGGCTAGCAACTTTCAGTTTTTTCATGATCCCTCCTGATTTTATCTCACTGCTGTTTTTAAAATATGCTTTAAATAGCCCACCGGCTTAAATTATAAAGTAACTTAAGTTAACCGGTGGTGCATTTAAAAAAAATTGATCAGAAACCGCTAAATTTTGATGGATTTTCAATAAAAACCCCAAATTTCAGTAGTAATGATAAAAAAGCACTATTGTTTATCTTATTTTGTGGGTTGTTTTTGCTTGAGACCTCTGCATATCTAAGACTAAATGTAACAAAACTTGTTCTAAGTACAGCACAGCTTTACTAAGTAGAGTTTAAACAAATATTGAAAGAACAAACCAGAGATCAGTGAAAAATCGTGAAGTTGCAGTATATCTTCAGGTCAGTCAAAGCTAACAAGTTGACTTATCAAATAAAGGCAGCAGCTCAAGAGATCAAGGTATCAGTAGCGGAAAGGATTTTTTACTCCAGGGCCGACTGTAACAAAAAATAACACCAGAAGGGCGCATTTTCTTGACCCTCATGGTAGAATTGCGCCGTTTGGCCTATCTGATAATCATGCCATTGATTTGGGTCAATATTTTCAAAAATTTATAGGGTATCGATTTTATGAAAAAAGCGCAGATTAAGTTGGTGACCATGTTAACAGCATTGATGTTGACAACCGTATCATCAGCTGAATATGGAATTAACTTAAGGAAAGGTGTGACTGATTACAGTCAGACTGCATATGACATGCATATGTTAGCTTTTTGGGTTTGTGTGGTTATTGGCGTGCTGGTGTTTGGTGCCATGTTATATTCCATCATCGCCCATCGCAAATCTAAGGGTGTCAAGCCAGAGCAGTTTTCGCACAGTACAACAGCAGAAATTGTTTGGACGATTATCCCTATTATCATTTTGGCTGTTATGGCATGGCCTGCAACAAAAGCTTTAATTAAGATGGAGAACCCGACCGAAAATGGAAAGCCCATGAAAATGGACATGACTATCAAGGTCACTGGTTATCAGTGGAAATGGCGTTATGATTATTTAGAAGAAGGTTTTGGTTTTTTGAGTACCCTGTCCAAAGATTCTAACCTTGCGCGTCAGATTAACTCTGGTGTTAAGCCCGAAACAGTTGATAATTATTTGTTGGATGTCGATAAACCTTTGGTGCTTCCTGTCGATACCAATATCAGATTTTTACTGACAGCCGATGATGTGATTCATTCTTGGTGGGTTCCTGATTTTGGTTGGAAACGCGACGCCATTCCTGGATTCATCAATGAGGCCTGGACCAATATCAAAGAGCCTGGAATATACCGTGGTCAATGTGCTGAACTGTGCGGAAAAGATCATGGCTTTATGCCTGTGGTCGTAGAAGTCTTGAGTAAAGAAGATTATGCAGATTGGCTATCACAGCAAAAAGGAGAACAAGCAGAGGAAGCGGCTATGGTCGAAAAAACCTGGACAAAAGAAGAGTTAATGGCACGAGGTGAAGAAGTTTATATGCAACAGTGTGTGACTTGTCATCAAGCCGATGGTACAGGCATACCACCCACATTCCCTGCTTTGGCAGGTAGTGCAGTGGTCAATGGTGCTGCCGCAGATCAAGTTCAATTGGTGTTGAATGGTAAGCCTGGAACGGCTATGGCTGCTTTTGGTAGTTTGTTGTCAGAAAATGACATTGCTGCTGCCATCACATACACAAGAAATTCTTTTGGCAACACGGCTGGTGGTATGGTTCAGCCTGTTGATGTCAAGAACTTGAAATAATTAGGAGTTATTTTTATGGGTCACGATTCACACGATCATAAGCCAAAAGGGTTTGTTAACCGTTGGCTGATGACCACCAATCATAAAGACATTGGTACTTTGTATTTGGTGTTTGCTTTTGCTATGTTCATCACAGGTGGTGCCATGGCAATGATCATTCGATTGGAATTATTTCAGCCAGGATTACAATTTGTAGAGCCTGATTTTTTTAATCAGATGACTACCATGCATGCTTTGATTATGGTTTTTGGTGCAGTCATGCCTGCTTTTGTCGGCTTAGCAAACTGGATGATTCCAATGATGATTGGTGCACCAGATATGGCCTTACCACGAATGAATAACTGGTCATTTTGGATTTTACCCTTTGCTTTTGCTCTGCTTGGTTCTACTTTATTTATGGATGGTGGTGCGCCAGCTGGTGGTTGGACAATGTATCCGCCATTGGTACTACAAGGAGGTAAAAATGTAGCTTATTTAGTATTTGCAGTCCATTTGATGGGTATTTCATCAATTATGGGAGCGATCAATGTCATCGCAACCATCATGAATATGCGCGCACCTAACGTAGGGTATTTGAATATGCCCTTGTTTGTTTGGACTTGGTTGATTACTGCATTTCTTTTGATTGCTGTGATGCCTGTTTTGGCAGGAGCGGTAACTATGTTATTAACCGATCGCTACTTTGGTACCAGTTTCTTTAATGCCGCTGGTGGTGGTGATCCCGTTCTGTTCCAGCATATTTTCTGGTTCTTTGGTCATCCAGAAGTTTACATCATGATTTTACCTTCGTTTGGTGTTGTGTCAGAAATCATCCCAACCTTTGCTCGTAAACCGTTGTTTGGTTATGTTTCCATGGTTTATGCAACAGCAGGTATTGCCTTTTTATCGTTTATCGTTTGGGCTCACCATATGTTTTCAGTAGGTATGCCACTGGGTGGAGAGTTGTATTTCATGTATGCAACCATGATGATCGCTGTACCTACCGGTGTAAAAATATTTAACTGGGTGGCAACCATGTGGAAAGGTGCGATGACTTTTGAGACGCCAATGTTATTTTCTTTGGCATTTGTTGTATTATTCACGATAGGTGGTTTTTCTGGTGTTATGATGGCACTGGCACCTGTTGATTTACAATATCATGACACCTATTTTATTGTCGCTCATTTCCACTATGTGTTGGTTCCGGGTGCGATTTTTGCCATCATTGCAGCTGCTTATTATTGGTTACCTAAATGGTCTGGTCATATGTATAGTGAGCGGCTCGGTAAGATTCACTTCTGGTGGTCGACTATTTCGGTTAATGTGCTGTTTTTCCCACAGCATTTTCTTGGCTTAGCAGGAATGCCTCGACGTATTCCTGACTATTCAACGCAATTTGCTGAATTCAACATGATGTCAAGTATTGGCGGATTCGCTTTTGGTTTAGCCCAGGTGTTTTTCATTTATATCGTAGTGAAAACGGTACGTGGCGGTAAGAAAGCTGAGGCTAATGCTTGGGGAGATGCCAAAGGGTTGGAGTGGACAGTTCCTTCTCCTGCGCCACACCACACATTTGATGAATTTGGTCCCGTTGATTTGAAAAAAATGGCTCATGGTGAAGTACACTAATGGACAATGGTAAGCAACAAAAAGAAACAAGGGATCATTGGCATGCTCAGCGTAAGAAGGCAAGAAAAACAGCGCTCATCTTGGGCGTGCTTGCCTTGGCATTAGCGGCTTGGTCCGTGTTTGTTGTATTGCAAAAAGCGGCGGGTTAATTTAATGGATGTCAATACAAAGAAAACACTCAAAAAATGCCTGATGGTAGTGGTCTTAATGGGTGGTTTTGGGTATGCGTTGGTTCCTCTGTACGATGTAATTTGCGATATTACCGGTTTGAATGGAAAAACAGGTGTGGCGAATGAACAAATATTAGCCAGACAGGTGGTTGATGAGACTCGTCGTGTGACAGTGCAGTTTGATGGTACAGTGAACAGTGACCTGCCTTGGTCTTTTAGGCCCGCTAAGTTTTCAATGGAAGTGATCCCTGGCAAAATGTACACTGCCGAATACATTGCCCAAAATGTTGCAAGCAAGGAGGTGATAGGCCAAGCAGTACCCTCAGTAGCACCTAATGAAGCCTCCATATATTTCGATAAAACAGAATGTTTCTGTTTTACACAACAACTATTGAAGCCCGGTGAGTCCAAGAACATGCCAGTGACTTTCATTGTCCGTTCAGATCTTCCTGAGGGCATTGATGTATTGACGTTGTCCTATACATTTTTTAACAGAAGTAACATGACTGCTGATGAGAAAACTCAAGGCAGTGATGTTCATGAAAAGATTTAAACCATATTTAGAGGTTAAGTGATATGTCTGAAGTAAATGCAGATCAATACTTTGTTCCACACAAAGCCAGGTGGCCCATAGTGGGTTCAATTGGACTGACAGCTACTGTTCTTGGTGCTGCTCATGTGTTGAACTCCGAAACAACCGTGACACCTTGGCTGATGTATGCTGGTTTGATCATCATACTGGTAATGATGTTTGGCTGGTTTGGCGAAGTCATTAAAGAAAGTGAAGAGGGGCTTTATAATACAGGAGTAGATACGTCATTTCGTATGGGTATGATTTGGTTCATTTTCTCAGAGGTGATGTTTTTTGCTTGTTTTTTTGGTGCTTTATTTTATGCCAGAACACTGTCGGTACCTTGGTTAGGTGGAGAAGGTACCGGTTTAAGTACTAACGAGGTACTGTGGAATGGCTATGAAGGTGTTTGGCCGACCAATGGGCCGGCAGCCCTCGGTGGTCATTTTGAAGTTTTGGATCCATTTCACTTACCGCTAATCAATACCATGTTGTTGTTGACCAGCTCTGTCACGGTGACCATTGCCCATCATGCGATGCGGGCGAATCATCGTTCTCAGACGGTCATTTGGCTTGTTGCTACCGTTTTATTGGGAGCGGCATTTATGTACCTTCAGGTGACAGAATACATAGAAGCGTATCATCTGAATTTGACTTTGGAGTCGGGTATTTATGGGTCAACTTTCTTTATGCTGACGGGTTTCCATGGTATGCATGTAACCTTAGGTGCCATCATGCTCGCTGTTATCACAGTTCGTGTTGCTAAAGGGCACTTTAAGCCAGATCGTCATTTTGGTTTTGAGGCAGTTGCCTGGTACTGGCACTTTGTTGATGTGGTTTGGTTAGGGTTGTTTATTTTCGTTTATATTTTATAAACTTAGTCATGAGTACTAAAATATAAACCCAGCTTTTTGCTGGGTTTTTTTTGAGAAATTAATATGAAGTATGTGATCGTTGTTGCTTTATTGTTTGTGCTGTTTAGTTTGGGACAAGCGTTGTTTTATTTGGTCAAAGGGAAAGGTCAGAGTGGAAATACAGTGAAATTCCTGACGGTTCGTATCATTGCTTCAGTGGTTTTATTTTTATTGATTTTATTGGCCATGAAGATGGGTTGGGTCGTACCGCATGGCATCAAAATGGTCCCAGCAGGTTAATGAAACAAGCTTTTCCATGGCTTTTTGTGTTGTTATGGTCATTAGTTTTTGTCTTGATGGTACGACTGGGGTTTTGGCAGTTGTCTCGAGCCGATGAAAAAGCTGAAATGTTGTTTCACATCAGTCAGACTGATTATCAAACAGTTAATGACTTAAATCAGTTGAGCGATATGGCCACTTTCAACAAAATATCACTGAAGGGGCAATGGCTTAGTGATGTCTTATTACTGTTAAGTAATCAGATACATCAAGGACAATCAGGGTTTCACGTTTATCAAGCCATGCGTTTGGGAGAAGCGTATATAGTTCTGGTTAATCGTGGTTGGGTAATGAATGCTGATCAAGCAAAAGCAGCCAAAGGTTCCGGGCAATGGCAGGTTGTAGTTAGTCCGTGGCCTGAACCCGCCATACAATTAGGTGAGCAGACATTCCAAAACACCAGTATTCAAGAAGTGACTTATTTGCCAGAACAACAAGTTAAGTTGTGGTTAGAGGCTCAGCTGTGTCACCATACGTTGACTAAAAACTGTATAATTTTGCCTTTTGTTTTCAAGCTTGATAAGACTATGCCAGATGGTTATGTCCGTGACTGGTACAATAATATCATGCCACCTGAAAAGCACACAGCTTATGCTATTCAATGGTTTACTATGGCGTCAGTTTTGTTGTTGATTTTAATTATTTATATTAGGAAGAGCCATGCAAGCAAAGACTAAAAATAGGTTATCGATTATTGCCATTGTTTTGTTGTTTGCTACGCCTGTAGTGGTGGCCTATTTGATGAGTTCGGGAGCGATTGGTTACAAACCGGAAGAAACCAAAAACAAAGGAAATTTCATTTCTCCCCCAGTTAAAGTAGCTGACTATTCCAATGCAGACTGGGTTAAAGGCTTGGCGGATCATTGGACTTTGGTTTATTACCAACAAACGCAATGTAATGAGGTTTGTTTGAAACACCAAGATGAGTTACTTCGTTATCGATTAACAATGGCGAATCGGGCCGATAAATTGAAATTGATGATTTGGGCGAATGGTTTTGTTGCAACAGAAGAAGATGCTTTTCCATATATTGAAAAAATTGACATCAGTGATGAAACAACGTTAAAGCAGACGTTACTGCAACTTTCTGAAATATCCTATCGAAATGGTGATGGTCTTTATGTGGTCGCACCAGAGGGGTATTTGATGCTGGCTTTTGACAAAGATAATACCTCGTCAGAAATCATCCAAGATTTGAAATTATTACTGAAAAGGAAAGGTTGATGCATTATAAACATTTGGCGTGGATTGCTGTGGGTCTGGCATTTTGTGTTGTCGTCCTGGGTGCTTTTGTTCGGTTGTCTGATGCTGGTTTGGGATGTCCAGATTGGCCTGGGTGTTATGGACATTTGGCATGGCCAAATGAACACCATGAAATAGCTGCAGCGAATGAAGCTTTTCCAGAACGAGCAGCAGAACCACATAAAGCTTGGAAGGAAATGGTACACCGCTATTTGGCCGGAGCTCTGGGTTTGATCGTTTTGACCTTATTTATTTGGGCTTACAGAGATCGAGATCGGTACAGTTTCATTTTGCCGTTGACTATGTGTTTTGTGATTGTTTTTCAAGCGGCATTAGGTATGTGGACAGTGACATTAAAGTTACATCCCGGTATTGTCATGAGCCATTTGCTTGGAGGTATGTTGAGTTTATCCCTATTGACTTGGCTGGCTTGTTCTCGAACACCGGGTATGACGGCTTATCGTTATGCTGGGCATGTTAAAAGACCGATGGTTGTCATTGGTCTGTTACTTTTGGTCATTCAGATTGCTTTGGGTGGCTGGACCAGTGCCAATTATGCAGCTCTGGCGTGTCAAGGGTTTCCCGCCTGTAATGGCCAGTGGTTACCGGCAATGAACTTTGTTGAAGGGTTTAACCTGTTTAAGGCTTATGGTCCCAATTATGAGTTTGGTCTATTGGACGCGCCTTCTCGAGTAGCGATTCAAATGGCACATCGACTTGGTTTTGTTGTTGTAACGCTGTATTTTGTTTGGTTGGTTTTTCGATTAACCAGAAACAGAGAGTTATTACCATTAGGATTGACCTTAGCTGGGTTGTTGGCACTACAAATTGGATTGGGTATCATCAATGTAACCATGGCTTTACCATTGCCGGTTGCTACCTTGCATAATGGGGTGGCTGCATTATTGTTAGTGACTATGGTGCTATTGCTTTATAAAACACGAAAATCAAGCGATTCATGAGCAATGTGCTAAAGCAATATCTGGAGTTAACCAAACCCAAGGTTGTGTTGTTGATTTTGTTCACAGCGTGGGTTGGTATGTTGCTTGCCACACCCATATGGCCGGACTGGCGATTGGTGTTGTGGGGTTTAATCGGTATCGGTTTCTCTTCTGCCGCTGCAGCCGCCATTAATCACTGGGCTGATCAGAAGGTTGATGCCGTTATGAAAAGGACCCAACACAGGCCTTTGCCTTCAGGTGAATTATCGAGTGCTCAAGTATTGATATTTGCTTTGTCCTTAACACTGTTTGGTATGTTTATCTTGGTATGTTTCATCAACACGCTAACAGCGGTTTTGACTTTTTTTTCATTGATTGGTTATGCTTTTGTCTATACCTTTTTTCTGAAAAGAGCGACGCCTCAAAATATTGTCATTGGTGGTGCTGCAGGGGCCACTCCACCAGTACTTGGTTGGGCTAGTATTACGGGTGAAGTCACTGCTGATTCACTGCTTTTGTTTGGTATTATCTTTGCTTGGACACCACCTCATTTTTGGGCATTGGCGATTTATCGTAAAGATGATTATGCTAAAGCTGCGATTCCTATGCTGCCAGTCACTCATGGTGTTAAGTTCACACAGTTGCACATCGTCTTCTATACCATTATCTTGGTTTTAGTGACAGTGTTTCCTTTCCTTACGGGTATGATGGGTTTGATATATTTGGCAGCGGCTTTAGTATTAGGAGGCAAGTTTTTGTGGATGACTTGGCAACTAAAACGCACTAATAATCCGTTGTTAGCGTGGCAGACATTCAAGTACTCGATTTGGTACCTGATGATATTGTTTGCTTTTTTATTGCTCGATCACTATGTGTCATGGGGTGATATTATGCCCAAGGTATTCACAGAGGCTGTATGGGGTTAATTGACAGTCATATTCATTTGGATGACTTGCGTTATCAGCGGGATAGGGTGTCTTTGATTGAACGGGCAAAAAAACAGGGCGTTACGGGTTGGATTGTGCCAGCAGTTAATACCGATCGGTTTGATGCGGTTTTGGCATTACAGGATCAGTATACGCGTGTGGCATTAGGCTTACATCCTTATTGGATTGCTGACCACCATGAGTCAGACCTAATGGTTTTAGAAGAAGTGTTGGATAGTCATGATGTTATTGCAGTAGGAGAGTGTGGGTTAGATTATTTCATAAAAGAACTTGATCGTGATAAGCAGCTACATTTTTTTGATGCTCAGATTGAAATAGCAAAAGACCGTGATTTACCATTGATTCTACATGTTCGGGGAGCCGTTGATGCTGTCTTTGAAAGACTCAAAGCACATGGCTACTATCGGGCAGTCATGCACAGTTTTTCAGGTTCTGTGGAGCAGGTTCAGCAAATGGTTAATAGTGGTGTTTATCTTGGATTTGGCGCGGCAGCATGTAACCCCAATGCGCATAAATTAAAAGCAGCATTGCAAGCCGTTCCATTGGACCTGTTAATGATAGAAACGGATGGCCCTGATCAACCTTTTTATGACCGAAGGAAACAACGAATGCTGCCTGAGCACCTGTTCAGGGTATGTGAGGAAGTGGCAGCCATTAAAGGTGTTACCTCGGCAACCTTGTCAGCAAGCAACAACGCCAATATCAAGAAGCTATTCAACCTATGAAAGATCGATTTGGTGGTATTGAAAGACTGTATGGAGAAGGTGGATTGATCAAGTTACAATCATCCCATGTGGCGATTGTAGGTGTTGGCGGTGTCGGTTGCTGGGCCACAGAAATGTTGGCCCGAGCAGGTATTGGTAAGTTGACGTTGATTGATGCTGATGAGTTATGTGTTACCAATATCAACCGTCAAATTCATGCGATGGATAGTACCATCGGCCAACCAAAAGTTGAAGTCATGGCTCAACGTATTTTAGATATTAATTCAAGTTGTCAAGTTGATCTACAACAGCGCTTTTTTATCGATAGTACGCGTGATGAATTGCTATCGAGTTGTTATGATGTGGTGATTGATGCGATTGATTCTGTTAAATACAAAGTATTGCTGTTGACAGAATGTCTTAAGCGAGAGATTGCTATCGTCACTGTTGGTGGAGCAGGTGGTAAGACAGATCCAGCTAAAATTCAGGTAGCTGATCTGGCACAAAGCCGAGGAGATCGGTTACTGAAAAAAGTTCGCTATGAATTACGTAAGCATGATGTTTTGCGTCATAAAAATAAATTCAAGATCCCAGCGGTATTCTCTGATCAAGCAATGGTTCACCCTTTCTGTGATGTTGATCAACTCCAGAGCCGAAAACTCGATTGCAATACGGGCTACGGTACCAGTCCAACAGTCATCAGTGCTTTTGGTATTCGAGCCGCTGATTTAGCACTGAAAATGCTGTTAAATAGTCATTCCTGAAAAAGTCCTTCCTGG
>JAUIGR010000010.1 GCA_030430025.1 Gammaproteobacteria bacterium | reverse complement strand
GCAAAAGTGTGATTTTGCTGATGTTTTTTGACCTTACTTGAGCCTGATGGCTCAAGGTGGCACCTCCCTGTGCCACACCATCGACCATAAAAAAGTTTCTGGAAAACTTTTTCACGTTAGCCTGAGAACCGCATGGAAGCGGCGAATAAAAATGCATCGTGACACCTATTTCCTGGTCGAAAAAATGTGCAAAATTGAAGTAACTCTTTATAGTTAACAATACGTTATGCATTTTTCAGGTTCGATTAGTTATGGCACCATGGCGAAACTACCATGACACCATAACGGTCAATACCCGAATAAATTATTGCCCATCAAAATCATCTATGAAAATCAAGTCTGAATCAACTTCAACATCTCCTTTGATAGTAAACTCATAAGGGCTCTCATCAGCATCGTTGTTACTAATAGAAACCCTTGCCAAATGGCTACCAATCACCGTCGGTAAAAATGTGACCTCAAAACTAACAAACTCTCCTAATTCAATGGTCTGTTGCGTGGGCTGTAATGTGATCGAAAATTGATTGTCAGGATCATTCTCAATATTAACCACTGGATTACCGTTGAGCTGCAAAGCAGTTGCACCAAAATTTGATACCATGAAACTATGTGATATGGGATCCGAATACTCCAAAGCTGACCCAAAATCAGTACCATCAACTAAGTCAGGTGTGTCATCACCATGAATGATCTCTATTTGATTGGCAGATATATAAATTTCTGGCTCAGCGCTACATGGCTCAGTAATGGATACTCCATTTAATGGGGTGATTAAATTTGCTAGATCAAATAGGTCATCATTATTATTCATTTCACCGGTATCAGATTCCGCGTTATTGTTTATAAAACTGACACCACAACCAACTACTTGTGACAAAGAATCAGGCATACCTTGATTATTCCCATTGGGGTTTTCTGTGGTATGCATGACAAACAAAGCACCCCCTAAACCTTGAGCTTGGTTTGTCGCTTGTGCTTGGTTATTGCTGAATGTGGTATTGATTAAACTCAAGGAACCCGCTCTTACAAATAAAGCACCACCAAAGCCAGCTGCTGATTTTCCGCTACCACCATACCCTGGTTGTCCCGCTTGGGTGGCATTATTATAGTGAGCAGTTCCTCCGCCAGCGCCAAAACCACCATTCCCGCCAAATTGAGTGAGTGGCTCATCATAGTTGTATGACCAGCCGCCACCGCCGCCGAATCCGCCATGTCCACCATTTCCATATTGACCTCTTCCACCGCCACCCCCAAATCCGCCGGCTAAACCATTACCATCAATTGTATTGAAATCATATCCATTACCACCCTGGCCAAATAAGACATCGTTGTCTTGATAATTACCATAACCACCATAGGCTCCACCAGTTGAACTGGCGGTGGCAAATAAACCACCACCTCCAGTATGACTACTACCGAACAAACCGCCTCCTCCAGTTCCAGCACAACAATTAGAATCGCCGCCTTTTGCCAAAGAATTAGTCACAGTCACGTTCTTGAGAGCAACTTGGCCATCATACATGAAAATGGCGCCACCTAATCCCGCACCAGCACCTCCAATGTTGGCATTTCCTCCTTTTGCTTGTCCATTACTGACAATTAAATCTTTAATGATAACTTGTCCTGATTTAATAAATAGGGGTCGGAATTGATCACCCCCATTAATGGTTCTTTGAATGATATTATCACTTTGAATGGTGATATTTGAATCAACCAAACGTTTCATGACTCCGGTAATGGTGACATCAGTATTGAGTTGTATGACATCGTCTTCATTATTTGAATTGGCTTGCAAAATAGCCCAACTCAATGAGTTCTCAACCAATCCGGTCCCATCATCAGTGGCTTCATTGACATTAAATAGCTCAGCTTGGGATGCTAATGGTAAAGACAGAGCAAAGGCCGTTGCCATTGATAATTTAGTTTTTTGATATCGTTTAAATTTTGTTTTAGAATTTTTCATCGTTTATATTCCTGTTAATGTGATAACTCTCATATTGAAATCTTTGCATAATTCTGGGTTAAGAATTAGGTGTTGTGCTACCCACCATACAATGTTTCATACTCCTAAAGATTTATACCATCGTTATTCTTTTCAAAATCAGGTCAAATTAATGAGTCGAATCTAAAAAATGTATCACTCTATTGCTAAACATAAAGAGTTACTTCAATCTTGCGCATTTTTTTGACCGAATTTAAAACAGACCAGGATGGACTTTTTCAGAGTTGATTAATTAATAAATCTGTCCCAAAAAATTTGTCAGAACATTGTGATGAGCTGCTTAGCCGTTTTTAGGGAAAACGATAGTGAGAAAGTCCAGGGTCAAACAGGATAGTAAAACCAGGAACCCTTAATTTTAGTGTTACCTTCAGAATGAAATAATATTTTGGTTCAGATTACTCGTGGTGCATTTGAAGCAAATTCAGCTATATCTGAATTTTAATGACGACCAAAAACTATGAAAACGAACCAATTTTTATGGCTGTTTCATGTGTTTATGTTAAAACAGTCACCCTTTTTGGCTAAAAATGCTGCCAATTTTGATGCATTTCTGACAAAAATCTCCTAAATTCACCCCGGTTTTCAGATTTTATTTGTCAACATTTGAGCGTTCTCATATAATACTGCATATCTGCATATCCGAATATATAGATTTTGAATACAGTAGAGATTTTGAAAGCACTGGCACATGAAACACGTTTGCGGGTTTTACATCTGTTGCTTGAGCAACAATCACTTTGTGTTTGTGACCTTTTGGCCATTTTAGAACTCCCTCAATCAACGATTTCAAGACATTTAAGAATTCTAAGGGACCAGCGTTTAGTCACTGATTATCGTGAAAATCAGTGGGTGCATTATGAAATTTCAAGGGACTTAGCTGACGATTGGTTGGTTATGATCGAAAAGTTGGTTGTACAAGCGAGTAAGGAGATACATTTTATAAAAGACTTAGCTCGCTTAAAAAAGACCAAATTAGCAGTTTGCTGCTAGCCCGAATATTTTATTAGAGACCTTTGCATAATTCTGAATTATTGAGAAAAAGAGATAAAATCTTAAAGTTCAAGGAAGCAAATGAATGTAATAGGCCAAGTTTGTTTCTTTGGCGGTTTGCTGCAGGCAAGAAGCCAAAGAATAAAAACCGTATAGGCCGTGAGCTATTGCAAAGTTTGTTGACGCAGAAATTTAAGATTTTAGACTTTTTATCTTGAATCACGGTTTATGCAAAGGTCTATTAGTATGACAAAAAAAGGAAAAACATTAGTTGGTGAAATATTCAAGCCAGTCATCTAATAGAGTCTTGATGTTTTTATTGAGGAGAAATCATGAAGCAAAAAGTATTGTTTTTATGTACAGGAAATTCCTGTCGTTCTCAAATGGCGGAAGGCTGGCTAAGGGCTTTAAAAGGTGAACGCTATGATGTCTATTCGGCGGGAATAGAAACACATGGTTTGAACCCGAATGCCGTGACTGTGATGGCAGAGGCTGGGATTGATATTTCTGATCATCGGTCTCAATTAACCACTGACTTACCAGAACAAGCATTTGACTGGGTAATTACTGTCTGTGGACATGCGCATGAAAATTGCCCAGTGTTTTTAGGAAGTGGACATGTGGTCCATGTGGGCTTTGATGATCCACCCAAGCTGGCTGCAGAACTATCAGATGAAAAAGCCAAATTAAACTGCTATCGCCGGGTTAGAGACGAAATTAAAGCCTTCGTGTTGAATTTTGAAAAAACGATGGGAAAGGATAATGGGATTATTTGAGCGGTATTTGTCTGTCTGGGTGGCCTTATGTATTGTTTTGGGTGTTTTTCTTGGTTATTACATACCATCAGTTTTTGCTGTCATTGTCACCTGGGAATATGCTCATGTTAATGTATTGATAGCGGTATTGATATGGGTGATGATATACCCAATGATGGTACAGGTAGACTTTTCAGCCATTAACAATACAGGAAAGAATCCACGTGGATTGATTTTAACGCTGGTGATTAATTGGCTGATTAAACCGTTCACTATGGCTGCCTTGGGTTGGTTGTTTTTTAAAATATTCTTTGTGTCAATGGTCGATCCACAAACTGCCAATGAATACATCGCAGGGATGATCTTGTTGGGCGTAGCGCCCTGTACTGCGATGGTTTTTGTTTGGAGCCAATTGACCAAAGGAGATCCTAACTATACTTTAGTTCAGGTGTCATTAAATGATGTCATCATGGTGTTTGCTTTTGCCCCTATTGCGGCATTGTTATTGGGCGTAACAGATATAGAAATTCCTTGGCAAACACTGTTGATCTCCGTTGTTTTGTATGTAATGTTACCACTTGTAGCAGGATGGCTAACCCGAAAAGCAATGGCTAAACAAGGTGTTTTTGGGTTAGTACAAAGGCTTAAACCTTGGTCTATTGTTGGTTTGCTAGGAACGGTAGTGTTGTTGTTTGGTTTTCAGGCTGAAAAAATCATCAATCAACCACAAGCGATTATTTTGATTGCTATACCTTTACTCATACAAACTTACGGCATTTTCTTCATTGGTTATTTTATGGCCAAGCACATGCGTCTAAGACATGAAATTGCTGCCCCAGCCTGTATGATTGGCACATCGAATTTTTTTGAACTGGCTGTTGCCGTGGCGATTTCGATGTTTGGCTTACACTCCGGAGCTGCACTGGCTACCGTGGTTGGTGTACTGGTAGAAGTACCAGTGATGTTATCTTTGGTCGCTTTTGCCAACAAAACACGTCACTGGTTTGAGGTTTGAAAAATGAAAGAGATGCCTAATGTCGATACAAAATCGATAACAAAGATGAATTTGGTCAAGCTATTTGCAGTCAAGCAAAGTGAACATCCACCGAAAATATTGTTGCTTCATGGCTCATTACGCAAACGTTCTTTTAGTCGACTGGCTATAGAGGAAGCGGCTCGTTTATTGCGCTATTTTGGTGCGAAAACCAAAACTTTTAATCCACTGGGGCTACCTCAGCCTGACAGTTGTGATGAAACGCATCCAAAAGTCCAAGAATTACGTCAACTGGTAACTTGGTGTGAAGGTATGGTTTGGTGCTCACCTGAACGTCATGGTTCGATGACCAGCATCATGAAAGCACAAATAGACTGGATACCTTTGTCCATCGGTTCAGTACGACCAACTCAAGGCAAAACACTGGCAGTAATGCAGGTCAGTGGAGGTTCTCAGTCATTCAATACAGTCAATCAATTGCGAATCCTAGGTCGGTGGATGCGGTTACTGACCATTCCCAATCAATCCTCTATCCCCAAAGCTTGGCTAGAATTTGATGACAATGACCGCATGAAACCTTCTTCGCTATATGATCGCATTGTCGATGTGATGGAAGAATTGGTCAAGTTCACTTTATTAACAAGGGACAATAAAGATTATTTGGTCGACCGTTATTCTGAACGCAAAGAATCTTTGGAAGTCTTTAAAAAACGGATTGCTGAAAGGTCAGTAGACTAATGTTTGACGCTTGAACAAGTAACGACCATAAAAATAAATACCCAAACCAGCGGTCAAATGTTTTAAGCTGTGGCCACCGATACCTAAACCAGCATATATAATGGTATCAAAGTGTTCCAAAACTTTGGCTAAAACATAGCATCCCAAGAACCACCATAATCCTTTCAGAGGAAAATAAGGTTTGGGCTTGATAGCAATGATGATGGGAATGGCAATGAGCGGCATGAATTGCACCACCCCATAGGGTCGCAGATCACCTCGACCTAAAGATTCGGTAATATACCAATAAATAACTGAGCTCATACCGACTAATAAAGCAGGCCATAAACTTCTGATACCTAACTTGAGGTCATGATGTTCGGCGATGATGGCACAGAAAAGGGCTATAAAGGCCAAAGTCATGGGCAGACGATCCCACAGCAATGTATCGTTGTTGGGATTGAGATGATACCAAGCCGAACCAAAACCGATCAGTACAACTACAGTAAAAAACACACCATACGTAGTGAAAAGCATACTATTGATATTGAATTGATGCTTGAATAGCGACTTCAAACTTAATAAACCAACCAAGACAAAAGGTAAATTTGAAATCACATTCCAAAAATGTGGGATACCTAATAATGTCCGCTGATCGGCAAACAGGTGGTATGAAGGATTTTGAGGTATCGAGGGAACCCATACAAACAATATTGCCAATACAATACAAATTGATAAAATCATGACAGTCATGGTTATCTAATGTATAGCATCAACTTCAGATAAAACAAAGTTGAAACCTTTAATTTATTGAAGACATTCGCCATAATCAGGTGGTTTAGGAATGGCGTTGATCAAGCCTTTTGTGTAAGGGTGCTTAGGGTTGTTGAATATGTTTTCTGCTGAATTCAGCTCTACCAATTGACCCTGTTTCATCACAGCCACACGATCTGCCATGAACTGAACAACCGATAAATCATGAGAAATAAAAATATACGTCAGTGATAATTCGTCCTGTAAATCTTTCAATAAATTCAGCACTTGGGCCTGAACCGACACATCTAAAGCAGATACGGACTCATCACAGACAATAAACTCAGGTTCTACAGCCAATGCCCGGGCAATACAGATCCTTTGTCTTTGACCCCCTGAAAACTCATGCGGATACCGATACAATGCATCAGATGACAGACCCACCTGTTCTAACAGATGAACTGCCTGTGCCTGCTGTTGATTTTGGCTTTTTTTTAAACCATGCAATACCAGAGGCTCTATGAGCGCTTGATCGACCCGCATCCTGGGGTTCAATGCAGCATATGGATCTTGGAAAATGATTTGCATACGTGATCTCATAGCCCGCATTTCATTCTTGTTTTGAGCGAATAGATCAATACCATCATAAAAAACGTGTCCTGATGAAGCTTGCTGAAGCCTAAGAATAGTGCGACCCAGTGTCGTTTTACCAGACCCTGACTCACCCACCAAACCCAATGTCTCACCACACTTGACATCAAAACTGACACCATCAACTGCTTTGAAGTGATCTACGGTTCTTCCTAGTAATCCTCCTTTGATGGGGAACATAGTTGTCAAATGATCAACTCGCAACAACGTCGGTAAATCACTTTTATCTTCTTTTACCTGAGGTTTAAGTCGTTCTTTATTGACCGACAGTGCTTTCTCGTTTGCTGTATCAACGAAATCAGTTACTGTTAATAAACGCTTAGGATTATTGCCAAGCTGTGGCCGACAAGCCAACAAACCTTGTGTGTAAGGATGTTCCGCTCGAGTAAAAATTTTCTCAACGGATCCTTGCTCTACCAACTGACTTCGGTACATCACCAATACATGATCAGCTACTTCTGCCACTACACCCAAATCATGGCTGATAAACAACATGCTCATTCCCATTTCTTGTTGAAGTCGTTTAAGCAAAATCAAAACTTGCTTTTGTATGGTCACATCCAGTGCCGTGGTAGGCTCATCACAAATCAATAAATCTGGTTCACAGGCGATGGCCATGGCAATCATGACACGTTGTTGTTGACCTCCTGAGAGTTGATGTGGATATGATCTGACCTTTTGTTCAGGCTCTGTAATACCAACTGAATCAAACAGTTCAATGGTACGTTGCCAAGCTAGTCGTTTAGGCATTTTTTTGTGCAATCTCAACACCTCAGCGACCTGTGTACCTACTCGAAACACGGGGTTTAGGGCGGTCATTGGTTCCTGAAAAATCATCGAAATACGATTACCACGCAATAACCTCATCTGCTTTTCCGAAAGGCCAAGTAAATTACGACCCTGGAACATCACCTGTTGACCTTTGATTGTTCCGGATGACGATGGTACCAGACCCATCAAAGCCAAAGCAGTGACCGATTTGCCAGAACCAGATTCGCCGACTAAACCCATCGTTTGACCCGCATTTATATCGAATGATAACTGATCGACTGCGGTAAAACAGCCAGTCTTGGTTACAAACTGGACCGTTAAATCTTTGACTGAAAGGCGTGGTGAATTTTCCATCATATATCCTTATGCTTGGGATCAAAATAATCTCTTAAACCATCACCCAAAACGTTAAAACTAAGCAAAGTCAATGATAGCATCAGTGCAGGAAACCACAAAGCCCAAGGCGCCAACTGCCAATTTTCAGCCCCTTCGCTGACCAAAGCTCCCCAAGAGGTCAGCGGTTCTTGAACACCCAATCCCAAGAAGCTCAAAAACGACTCTATCAAGATCACTTGAGGTACGGTCAACGTAGCATAAACAAGTATCACAGATGTTAAATTAGGCAAAACATGGTAAAAGATAATCAAGCGAGTTTTTTGGCCCAATACTTGCGATGCCTCTATAAAAGGCTGGTTTTTTAATACTAGAGTTTGACCACGAACAATACGAGCCATATCCAGCCACATATACGCTCCTATTCCAACGAATATCAGCCATAAAGAGTGACCAAAAAACACCAGCAAGAGGATCACCAAAAACATGAAAGGTAATGCATAAAGCACATCAACCATACGCATCATCAATAAGTCAACGCGTCCCCCATAATAGCCAGCAATAATGCCATAAGCTACCCCCAACAAAACACTGACCGTTGTCGCAACCGCCGCCACAGCCAAAGATGTTCTACCTCCTTCTAAACACCTCACTAAAAGATCTCGGCCCATGACGTCTGTACCCCACCAAAAAACTTGACTTGGCTCTGTCGCCATAGCATCCCAATGGATGGTTTGTGTATCATATACACTGAACAATGGCCCAAACACACAACTGATTAACACACAAAGCAGCCACAATAAACTCAATTTGATCGGCAGCTTCATGAGGTCTCTTCCTGAGTTCGCAACTTTGGATAAAGTAGAAAAGAAAACACATCGACCAGCAAGTTAAAGATAACAGTCAAAAGTCCCACCCATAACACCACCGCCATCACCAAAGTATAATCACGATTCAGAGCACCTTGGACAAAATATCGACCCAAACCAGGCAATCCAAATATTTGCTCAATCACTACAGAACCTGTCATTAAAGCAACAGCTGCTGGACCCAAATAAGACAGTACAGGTAAAAATGCTGGTCGCAGTGCGTGTCTGATCATGACTTGCTTAATTGATAAACCTTTGGCCAGTGCCACCTGAATGAATGGCTGTTGCCACACATCAATAACAGCAACTCGCATCAACCGGGCAATGTAAGCAATAAAAGGTAAAGCCAGTGTCATAATAGGTAATAATAAATGATCCCACTCACCGCCTTGCCATCCACCTGCTGGCAACCACCGCCAAGTCACAGCTAACCAAGCTATTAACATCGGTCCAACAACATAATTAGGCACACTGATACCACCGACAGCAACTACCATGGCAGTTGTATCCTGCCATTGACCCTGATGCAGTGCCGCCCACACTCCTAGAGGAATACCGATAGTAAGTGCCAGCAACAATGCCCAAAAGCCTAAAGTCAGCGAAACAGGCAACCCAGAAGCGAGCAATTGGTTAACCGAAACATCGGGATACTGATAAGAAGGACCAAAATCACCAACCAAAACTTGACCCAAATATTGTCCATATTGCAAATACAGTGGTAGATCGAGACGATATTTGGCAACCACTTGAGCTTCTATCTCCGGTGCTAAAGAACGTTCTGAATCAAACGGACCACCCGGCGCTGCTCGTAAGAGAAAAAAGGTCAGGGTTAAAATCAGCCATAAAACGGGCAATGCCAACAACAATCTTTTGACTACAAGAGTGATCATTGGCGCATCATATGATCACTGATCTTTTCCGCTATCATCACAGTTGGGGCATTGGTGTTACCTGAGACCAAAGTTGGCATCACTGAAGCATCCACCACTCTCAAACCTTGGAGACCATGAACCTGTAAGTGATTGTTGACAACAGCCATGGAGTCATTACCCATCTTGCAAGTACCAATCGGATGATAAATAGATTCGGCCTTGTTACGAATAAACTCGATGATCTCTTGATCGGTGTTGACATCTTCTCCGGGAAACACCTCTGATGCGCGATAATGATCAAAAACCTTGGCACCGAAGATTTGCCGCTGTAACTTAAAACCCGCCAACATCAGACCCAAGTCATCGGGTGCTGACAAATAATTGGCTTCTATTTTAGGGTGCTCATGGGGATTCTTTGACCGCAAAGTAATTTGACCTCGGCTTTCTGGTCGCAACACACACATGTGCATCGTGTAACCACTGCCTTTGAGACGGTTACGACCATGATCATCCAACATCGCAGGGACAAAATGAAACTGTAAATCAGGTCGGTCATCATTCGCCAGAGGACTCTGCCAAAACCCACCCGCTTCAGCAATATTGGAAGTTCCGGGCCCTTTGTTGAACAGATAATAGTTCAGTGCCACAACCAAATCACTCAAAGTATCATAAGTGATTTTCTTTTGGCATCGTTGAACCAAACAAACATCCAGATGATCTTGTAAGTTTTTCCCCACACCCGGCAACTCATGTTGACAGTCGATCCCATATTCTGTCAATTCATCTTTTGAACCAATACCAGAGAGCAACAAAATCTGAGGAGAATTGATGGCTCCGCCTGATAAAATCACCTCCTTGTTAACCTTCACTTCCAGAGATTGACCCTTACGACTCAAACAAACACCAGTGACCCGCCCATCTTTGAGCAACACTTTCTGACAACTTGTCTTTGTCCAAACTGTTAGGTTATCCCTATTACGCGCCGGTTTTAAATACGCTTGTGCAGTGGAATGGCGGCGATTATTTTTTTGGGTAACTTGATAAAAACCAAATCCCCGCTGATGGTCACCATTAAAATCATCAGTCAACAGAAAACCACACTCCTTGGCCGCATCCAAAAAAACCTGGCTCAAAGGATTGGTATACGATAAATCAGAAACACACAAAGGACCCTCATTACCATGTAAGCAGTTATGGAGACGCTGGTTGTTCTCTGACTTAATAAAATAAGGCAACACATCATCAAAACCCCAACCTGGATTACCCAAATCACGCCAATGATCATAGTCTTTCCGATGTCCACGGCAATAGCACATGGCATTGATAGAAGAAGACCCACCCAAGACCTTACCCCTTGGCCAATACAATCGGCGATTATTGAGTTCAGTCTCTGGTGCAGTCTCATAGGACCAGTTAATCGATTTCAAACCAACTAACTTCGCCAAACCTGCAGGCATATGAATCAACGGGTGCCAGTCTCTGCCTCCAGCCTCTACCAACAACACACTGTATCTACCACCTGAAGATAATCGGTTGGCCATAACACAACCTGCCGAACCGGCACCAATGACAATGTAATCAAACTGTTTCAAAAAAGATCCCAGCTTAAAAGCTTTGATTATTCAAACGTTTGTATTATAACGTAAGGTTATCTGAGCAACCCTGATTTTATTGCGCTCAATAAAGCACATAAAATTTATTCATAATGACAAAATATTGTACATCTAACTGCTTCAACCACTATTAGTGGATCAACTATTAAGAGAGGCGTAACATTAACAACCTGAAAATCAAATCAGCCTAAACACACAACAAGTAATTATAAATGATGGATATATTGACTCATTTTTCAATATTTCTGGTTGGATACACTTTATTCAGCGCAGTTTCTCTGGCATTTACTTATGTTTTTTTCCTTCCTGACCTTAAAAAAAATATTTATTCAAAGCTGGCTTGTATCATCTTGCTATTTGGCTTGACCTGTCTTCAACTATGCCATTACCTGAGCCTGACTTCTTCATTTGATGCACTATCAAACCAATATTACCTCACTTGTTTGTTGCTGGTTCCTGCCAGTTTTTATTATTTCAGTCGGTTTGTCTTATTTGTCGAAACAACACTACAACCGAAATTGTTGGCTCATCTCTTACCCATTTTGTCAGGCTTTTTCTTGCCTGAAAAAATCGTACCACCTATGGCTTTTATCATTGGCTTTGCTTATAGTTTTTGGTTTATTCATTTGGTGCTTAAATCGCGCACTGACCAAGACAGATACGCATTAGAACGATTTTTCTTTGGTTTATTTGCCATTTTAGCGCTCCCAATGCTATTACTGATCATGATGATTCCTTACATCGATAACACCATTTTTTATTTGGTTTATGGAATCTCAATAGGGATTAGTATGCTGCTGGTATCGACTGCTGTGATCATTTTTCCAGAAATGTTGAGTGATATCCAAGTGGCTACGCAAATGGCTTATGCTAAGTCGACTTTGTCAGATATAGATGTTGAGGTTAAAAAATCACAATTGGAAACGTTGATTGAGCAGGAAAATATCTATCAAAATGAAAAACTGAGCTTGCGCCTGATGGCTGATTTACTTGACTTGTCAGCCCATCAACTTTCTGAATTGGTGAACACACAGTATGGATTTGGTTTTTCTCGATTTGTCAGAAAACATCGCATCGAACAAGCTAAAAAATTGTTGTTGAGTGAACCCAACACATCAGTACTAGCGATCAGCATCATGACTGGCTTTCAATCCCAATCCAATTTCTACACCGTCTTTAAAGAAGAAACCAAAGAATCTCCAGGGAAATACCGAAGCAGCAGATTAAAATCATAGCAAACTCTTATATTATCATTCAGCAATGATTTTATCTTATTGAATTTAAAGTTAATTTAATTAACCCACTTAAATAGATCTTAGGTGGGTCTTTTGCTCAGATATTAATTAGTCGAATCTGAAAAAGGTCAGCATGGACTTTTTCAGATTCGACTAATTAATTTTGAGCTGATTGAGTATATTTGACTCGAGGTTTATCATTCTTCTTATTGGAGTTAGGTTGGACTAGGGATTGGAGTAATGTACCAATTATCCAACCTCAAATTTGGTATTCTTGAAAACTCCTTTGTATTGTTAGTAACTAATATGCCCTTATTAGCTATTGTTGTTCCTGCAATTAAGACATCAAGAGGACCAATAGGTGTACCCTGCTTTTCGAGGCTGGCTCTGATTGATGCAGATACTTGAGCTGCACTATCACCAAACGGTAGGGTTTCAACTAAAGAGCACAATTCCATTAATTGCTTATTGCGCTTTTGAGGAGAGTTAGATTTTGCTATGCCATACTTTAATTCATAAAGAACTACCGATGGAATAGCTATATTCTTGGGTTGTACCTCAAGAAAGTTTTTTGAAACATTGCCCATGCCTTTGAAAAAATAGATTAATGTATTGGTATCAAGCACAAACATCACAGTTTCTCTCGCTCAATATCATTCCCTTCGTTTTCCCTAATTTCACTTATAGTGGGGAAGTCATTCCAAGAACCTGCCATATCTATAACAGACTGAGGCCACTCATTAGATACTTGTTCTTTAATAAGCCTTGCAATCCATTTACTTTTTGAAAGTCTGGCTGACTTTGCAGCATCTTTCATCTTCCTCTCAATGTCATCTTCTAAGTAGATTGTAACCTGACCCATTCTAAACTCCATTAAACACATATATGTCCAATTATATACAAATTTCATTGGCGATTCAAATCTTCCAAAAATATTATACGGACTTTATAAAACCTGGCGTGAAGTAGATTCACTCGTGTTTCGGTCAAGCTTCGATAAAATCGGAGGGATTCACAGTCTAAGTTTCTACACCACTTATTAAGGGAGAAACCAAAGAATCTCCAGGGAAATACCGAAACAGCAGATTAAAATCATAGCAAACTCTTATATTATCATTCAGCAATGATTTTATCTTATTGAATTTAAAGTTAATTTAATCTTTTTGTTGCGGAAATATAAATCTGAAAGCAATGCTTCTTACTACCTCATAAACTATCACCGATTGATTCTACAACGGATCATTTTTTAAACCTAAGACTATGAGGCCAGACATGATTACATCTATTACTTATATTGCATACATCTTCATTAGCATCTGCATCACCATTTTTGTATCCCGAACCTTAAGCAAAAATGGTGAGGTTTACCTCATTGATGGTTTTAATGGCAAAGTTGAACTGGCTAAATCTGTTAACCACATGTTAGTCGTCGGATTTTACCTACTAAATGTTGGCTTTGTGTTAGTGCGCTTACAGTCCAATTATAGAGTTACCGATATCGAGAGCATAATCATTTATTTAAGTTCTAATATTGGTCAAGTGCTAATGATTCTGGGACTCATACATTTTCTCAATATGATAGTAATCCATTTGATCCGGAATGCAGGGCAAAAAAAGACCTCCAAGAAAAGCATAAAAAACAATATTGACTCCTTTAAACATGATCAAGATTGAAGGATGCAATATCCTATCATTTTAATACAGATGGTTGGATATTAGTAGCCAGGTTATGTTCAACAACATGGCCTGGCAAATTTTTAAATTTAACTAACCAAGAGATTAAAAAATGAAAAAAATACTTTTAATCCCATTACTTTGCTGTGGCACATGGAAGTACCACCTTGAACCGTCAGGCTCAAATGAGGTCAAAAAAACATCAGCAAAATCACACTTTTGCGATTAACTGCGTTTGACCGAATATGAAAGAGTTGAATTACTCACAGTTTGAAGGTTTTACAAAAACAATCATCATATTTTCTTTTATCGGACCTATCATGCCAGCCGTTTATTTTATCGTAAAGGAAATGCTTCGTGGTGAAATTGCTATACTGCTGTATTTTTTACTCACTTTTCCAGCTGCAATAGCCATTGGGCTTTTCCCTGGAATGATCGCAGGATTGGCTTTCGCTATGATTTTTTTTGGCGCATCGAGCAGTCCATTGACTGTTCTGGTAAGAATACCATTTTCTGGATTCATTATCGGAGGTCTTTTAGGAATGGGTGTTCTATCAGCTTTCTATTCAAATTTAAGTACTTTGGGAAATATTGTTGGTGGCTTATGTGGCATCATTTCCAAGAATGTATGCTTTGGTGTCGAAAATTTCAGAGGGAAAGGGGTATTTCATCGCCTGTATTCATTAATGAAAAACATGTAATCAAGTCAAGGACACTCCAACAAAGTAGCAAATACCATTGATAGAAGAAGATCCTCCTAAGACTTTACCCTTTTGGCCAATACAATCGGCGATTGTGGAGTTCAGTCTCATAGGACCAATTAGTCGATTTCAAAACACTGACGATTATTGGTCATAGTGCACAATTGACCAAAAATCAAATGACATCCCCTTGGCTGCACACCATTCTGGAAACGACTTTGCTGAAGATAGTCTTGAATACTTTTGCCAACAACTTAAAAGCTGATGATAATACTTAAACTCACTCTGCATCTTCGACTTGATCTTATTCGTTGACAGCTTGGTTATCAAAGATTCCGCACTTTGTAGAGATAGCTGGGCATCTTTTAAACTGCCCAAAAACAAAGATTCAGACAGATGATGCGTCTGGTAATCAATATCATTGAAATGGGCTTGGGCTATTTGCCCAATACAAATTTCATCTTTCGGATCAAGTTCATGTGCTCTTTCAAAAAATGATATATCCCTACTAACATATCCCAACCATTTGTATGGAATGGGATTTTGGGGTTCTTCTTTTGTCCAATTGGTCAACACTTCTTTTAGAAATATCTTCAAAGGGTAGGCTAAAAGTTGATGAACTGCTCTATTCCCGAAACTCAGAGAACATAATTCCTCTGCCATATTTCTTTGGACTTTCTGTGAACTACTTCGGACATCTGCAACAAAGGCTCTGATTGAAACGATCGCCTGTTTATTAAGGCCTTGTTCTTTTTGTAAACAATACTTGCCAAAAAATCCAAACCCTTCCATTGAGATATATTTCTCGCCAATCGCTCTCAAACCCTCAAAATTATCTTGGTTCCAATAGTGCATATGTAATTAGTCGAATCTGAAAAATGCATAACTTATTGTTAAACATGAGAATTTTTTCATTTTACACATTCTTTCGACCAGAAAACAGATGCCACTATGCATTTTTATTCAGTGTTTTAAAAATAAGGCCAATATCTTGCGCTGATAATGAAATTCCTGTTGCTCATTTGAAGAGCTCATCTACAGCCGTGATCAAAATTTATCAAAAACTTGGACCGTCTTATGATTAAAAATCGTAATGGCAACCGAATGAACTAAGTTAATAGGTTAATTATGAAAAAAATATATTGTGTTATAGCCCTCTTATATACTGCCCTTGCTTTTGGTGGTGATGACTATCAACGTGAAGTGATCCCCATGGATTATCAAGACTTGGCTGGCGTGGCTGGTCGGGCGATGCTTTTTGATGGTAGTATAGATACTTATGATGATGAGGAAGCTGAAATAGAGTTACCCTTCCCATTTCTTTTTTATGGGCAAGAATATAACAACCTGCGTGTCAGTACCAATGGTTACCTGGTCTTCCTCAATCAATCAGCCACTGAGTATGACAATGACTCATTACCTAATCCACAAGGCCCCAATGGCATCATTGCTGTTTTTTGGGATGATCTCGAGGTAGGTCCAAATGGTGGAATTGTAGATCAGATTTCATATGTTGTTCAAGGTGAGGCGCCTAATCGTGTTTTGATCGTTGATTATCGATCAGTAGAAATTCGTGCCGAGGGAAATCCTACTAATGATCTTATCTGGGCTCAAGCCAAATTGTACGAAGGGTCTCATGTGATTGAATTTCATTATAATAGCTTCCTCAGTGATACAAATGATGGTTATACAAACGCCACCATTGGTCTGGAGCATCCTTGTGGCTGTATTGCCGAGCCAGGGCCTAACTACAATAATGACAACGATACTGTGCCTGATGTAGCGTATCGATACACTCCGCCGCAATATTATGACCGCAGTGAAATTAACTTAGACTACCAAGATATGGATGGCGTGGCTGGTCGGATGATGCTTTTTGATGGCAGTGAGAATACTTATGATGATACCTCAGCTGAAATAGAATTACCTTTCTCATTTAAGTTCTATGGCAAGGCGTATCAAAACCTACGTGTCAGCACCAATGGATATCTGGTCTTTCCTGATGGTGAAACAAGCAACGAGTATGACAACAACTCATTACCCAGTGCTCAACACCCCGATGGCATCATTGCTGTCTTTTGGGATGATCTGCAGGTCGCTCAAAATGCAGGAGGCACTGATCAAATATCATATGTTGTTCAAGGTGAGGCGCCTAATCGCGTTTTAATTGTTGATTATAGATCAGTACAAATTCGTGCCGACGGAAATGGTCCTACTGATGACCATCTCTGGGCTCAAGCCAAATTGTACGAAGGGTCTAATGTGATTGAATTTCATTATAGTAGCTTCCTCAGTGATACAGATGATGGTTATACAAACGCCACCATTGGTCTGGAACACCCTTGTGGCTGTATTGCCGAGCCAGGACCTAACTACAATAATGACAATGACGTTGTACCTCAGAAAGGATACCGCTATGTACCCTCATATTTTCCATTTTTTGGTTCTGATTTGATCTTTATGGATGGCTTTGATGAGCCTGAGGTCTTATAACATTGTCTTAACTTTATGTAAAGATCACCGCTAAACCTGTAGATAAACAGGTAAGTAAGGAAAAGCCCGTATAGTCGCGGGCTTTTTTTGTCGCTTGAAAGCCATTTTTGTATTTGAATTCAGTGCAAAGTGCGCCTTGCATATGACACCTTGTCAACTTGCAGAAGAAATAACTCATTAATAGAAGTGCCCTCCAGATAAACAATGTGTTTTTCTCTAATAGTAGAGACATTCAATTAACTTTCAAACCATTGCTTTTTGCCATTCTTATGGCGGCAATTCGTGCTTGACGGATGGCTTGGCCCAACATCTGACCTTCATGACCTTTTTTTTGATAATCGGAAACAATGGCTTGCTGATCAATACTTTGCGCTGCTGTAAATAGCGATCTGATGACATCTGCCTGCGGATAAACTTTGAATTCATCCCCCCAACGGCCCAAGGCATCCGCTCGACAGGCTTGCACAAAATACTCCAGAATTTGTGGCTGACGATAAGCATCCAACGACTTAAAGAGTTTGTCTACAGTTGAAGCTTTGAGCTGCATGATGGTATGGGCTTGTAGGTGCCAGCGACAGACCTTAATGGCCAAGTCTTTATATGGATTAGGCACTTTTAAACGCTCACAAACTGCTTGCACTAACGGCACACCGGCTGCCTCATGTCCTCTGTGACTGGGCAGCACATCTTGTGGTGTGATGCCTTTGCCCAAATCGTGTAACATCACCGCAAATGCCACTACGTTATCTAAATCTCTGGCTTGATCGATGGCAAGCATCACATGAAGTCCGGTATCTACTTCTGGGTGCCATTGTTTTGTCTGGGGCACTCCAAACAAGCAGTCAATTTCCGGTAGTAACGCCTCTAAAGCAGCACAGTCCCTTAAAGTCATAAAAAAAGCCGAAGGTCTCGGTGTATTGAGGCTGTTTTTGATTTCCTGCCAGATGCGTTCAGCTGGCAGAGTTTCAAGCTCATCTGAATCAACAAGCTGCTTCATCAGTGCCAACGTTTCGGAATGTACTTGGAATCCCAAGTGGGCAAAACGAGCCATGAACCTAGCAACACGCAATACCCGCAATGGATCCTCTGCAAAGGCAGGGGAAACATGCCGGAGGACTTTGTTTTCGAGGTCTCGCTGACCACCATAGGGGTCTATAATCTGGCCGTCTGGACCCATAGCCATGGCATTGATGGTCAAATCACGACGCAACAAATCATCTTCAAGTGTCACCGAGCTGTCGGTATTAAACCGAAAGCCATGATAGCCCATGCCATTTTTTCTTTCCGTACGTGCCAAGGCATATTCATCTTGAGTTTCCGGGTGCAGAAATACCGGGAAATCCTTACCAACAGAAAGAAAACCAGCAGCCAGTAAGTCATCAGGTGTTTTACCCACCACCACATAATCATGGTCTTTTATAGTTAAACCAAGGAGTCGGTCTCTGACCGCACCACCGACCAAATAAGAGTGGTTAATTATGGACTGCATACAGCTAAAGATGCTGAGTTTTTGACCACACTGGCGGCAGGCCATGGTTGACTGGTCTGCTTGTTAACAGGCATCGTCGGCATCCAATGGCTGATGCGTTTGGGCTGTCCATTGATCAACCAATCATAGATAGTGACATTTGATAAAATTTTGGTCACGTACTTTCTGGTTTCCTTATAAGGGATGGTTTCCAACCAGATGTCTGGAGAGGTTGGGAAATCAACTGACCAATCAATGGACTTACCTTCCCCAGCATTATAGGCAGCAGCGGCCAAAATCGGGTGATTGAACTGTTCAAAGAGCTTTTTTTGATAGCTGATACCCAGTTTGATATTAAAATCAGGCTGATGCAATTGATGTTGGTCTTTGTAATTAATACCTAACTGGTCGCTCAACCTTTGAGCGGTGCTTGGTAATAATTGCATCAAACCATGGGCATTGGCATGTGACACTGCATCCTTAGTCCAAGCACTTTCTTGCTTAATGATGGCCATTACCCATTGAGGCAATATTGAACTGCCTTTAGTGTATTGAGCGATTGTTTTTTTATGGGCAATGGGATAACGCAAATGGTAGTTATCCCATTGACCCATGTCTGCCATGATGGCAATGGCCTTAGCATACCAACCTTCTTTCATTACCCGTTCACTGAGCGCTTGTTTGTCCGGTCGACTTATACCTTTGTACGCTACATTCCATTCACTTCTGGCCATACTCAACATGCCTAAATGATGTAATTCGATGGCTCGCTCTATGCCCTCAGAAGCTTGAAACTGAGGGTTAGGATTGACAGGATTTTTTTGACACAGCGCATAAGGGAGACGCAAGTGATCAGCTGATAAGAAACTATAGTAGTTAGTTTTAGTGGCTAACTTTGTAAATATCGCTTTGGCTTTTGTAGGCTGACCTGTTTTGACGTGAGCGCGAGCCAGCCAATACTGCCAGTTGTCTCTCGCCAGCTGGTTGGGTGACATGTTTTGTAAAGCTTTCAAAACGTCAGGCCAACTTTGATTAAAAAGATAATAACGCACGATCCATGCCTTAATTTGGTCATCCTTCATTTCTTCAGGCAGTTGCTCCATCGCACCAATTGACCAATGGTTATAATCTGTGGCTGCAAATAACGCCATTTTTCTTTCTATTAACTGCTTCTGAGTTGCAGTTAAAACATGTGTATGGTTAATGTCCGACCACATGGCCTGTAATGTCATCGGCTGCTCAGATGCCATACGCATGGCTGTTTTTTCAATTAACCAAACAGTTTCTGCATCAGATGTCCATGTAATCGATTGGCGCAAACCATGTTCTGGCCTTTTCGCCAATTCAATGGCACGACCAACCCAAGACGGCTCTTTTTTTAATTTACTCTTCAGGTATGTAATTAAACTGAAATTATTGTGTTCAAATGCTTTTTTGATCCGTTTGAGAATTAAATTTTCTTTCATATACCCTTGTTGCTGCCACCACTTGAACACAGGATCACAAGCATCTGGTGCAGACAAGCCACTCATCCACATCGCCTCTACTAATGCCGGCAAATTCTGTGTCTGGTTCATAGCCAATCTCGCTTGTAAGTACCAGCATTGTTTTTTACCTGAATCCAAACCATTATGCCATTTGAGATATTCTGGCCACATCGCCCTTATGCCCAACGCATTCAAACGAGCAGTATCCAGACGACGATTCAATGGGCTATTCGGATGTTTAACTTTAAAGTCAGCAATAATCTGATCAGTTGAGGTTCCTGGATTTTTATTCAGGTTATGGTGGATAGTTGCATAATCCAAATAATGTTCGAGCACGTAACCATGGAGTTGATGGCGTTTTTGGTTGACAAAAGCATGCTGCCCCTTCAGTGCTGCCGAATATAATTGTCCAAACAATTTCCTCTTTTTTAACAGGTCGTTGTTATCGGCCAAACCGCCATTACTCAACAGAAGACTTAAGGTGACTAGAATCAGTAATCGCACAATCATGGTTGTCATTTTATCAGCCCAAAACTTCATCAGACAATTGTTTCAAAAAAAGGATCATGAAATCATGTCGTTTTTGTGCTTCCACCTTAGCCGAATCAGTGTGGAACGAATCTTTAAGTTTCAATAACTTGGTATAAAAATGATCGATAATAGATGTTTGATCATTGGCATCTCGTTGAACACAAAAGGGATCATTTTCAGCCAATAAAGGGTTACCAAAAGATTGGCCAACCAACAACGTTCGTACCGTTCCTATCGCACCTAATGCATCCATCCTATCTGCATCCTGAACCACTTTTGCCTCCAATGTTTCACAGGTGATATGAGCTGAAAAACTGTGGGCTTCTATGGCATGAACAATGGCTGGAATATGTTGTACCGGATATTGCCAACGAATCAATAACTGTTCAGCCTCCTGAGCCGCCATTCTTGAAGCTTGTGTTCTCAAAGGCGAGTCTTTGGCTACCTGAACGCAGTCATGTAACCAGGCGGCAGGCAGCACTACCGCAATCTCGGCCTGTTCGGCTGCTGCTAATTGTTTGGCAGTTTTAACTACCCGCTTGATGTGATTAAGATCATGACCCGCATCAACAGCATCAATGCCATTAACATGTGTCTCAAAAATCTTTTCCCAATATACCAAGTCCATGTCATTCAGACTGTTTAAAAACACCAAACAAGGCCTTTAACATGGCTCTGATTTCGAGGCTAAATAATGTAAATTTTGTGTCTAATATTTGAAACTCATCTTCTAAACCATTTTCTTCCATCTGATCCAAAACGATGTCAGTGAATTTGATTTTCTTGATACTTAAATCATGACCTAAAATGAGATCAATGCGGTCATTAAAAACCAGACCCAGGGAAGTTACCAGATAACCATTATCGATGTGCTGTTGCATTTGGTCATCGAGGTGCTCAATATTACGACCCCGTACCAAGCCTTTGCTCTCATCCATGGTTTCCAAAACAATTTCCGAATCGATATCAAATCCACCTTCAGCCTTAGCATGAGTGACCCAATGTGTCATTACCTGTGCAACTGAAGAAGAAGGACCAAAGGCCGACACTTTAAATGATCCTAAGGTGTGTCGCATGTGATTAACCAATTCTTCAGCAGCATTTTGGCTGGAGGTATCTACTATCAGCATCTTCAAGTTCAGATCCAAATAGGCAAACACCTGCTTTGGTTTGACGAAAGCTTGAGGAACCATCTCTAACACCAACTGTTGTTTCATATCGGTTTGTTGTTTACGTCCCGGTTTTTGACCTGTTTCAGATTGAATGTTTTCAATTCTTTGGTTCAACTGATGGTTGATCGCTGCCGCAGGGAGGATTTTTTCCTCCATACCCAAACAAAACAGCAAAGCTTCACCACTTTGCCAAACATATACATCACTTGTCCGACCAAAAGGTGATACCCAGCCTTTAGACAACAATTCCTGTGGTTTACAGGCTGTTAGAGCTTCTTTTTGTAGTGCCTCATTCAAGGCCTGAGGATCCAAACCAATGTCTTCATTTAGTTGAAATAGTCGCGCATTCTTAAACCACATGTACTTGATCTTTATAAAAAGGAGGCATTCTAACAAAGCCTTGGTGGAAATGTTGTTAATTTGATATTTTCAGCTATTAAGCTGATTGCTTTTTTAACTGATTCTTATTTTGGATTCGATAGTGTTTTTAAACTGAATCTGAAAAAGGCCAGGAAGGACTTTTTCAGGATTGACTAAGTATAGACAATGACGCCGGTAATCAGGTTATCCACTGTGAAAGTATGAAGCTGATTGTCATGGCTCTGAAAAGTATTCAGAGCCATGACAAATAGATGCAATTTAATGCTGGCTATCAGTCATTGAAGCCATTCATAAAAATTAAATCGTTAGGTGTGTAGCGATAGGCAACCATCGGTATTACGTCATTGTCATTGTCGTAATTAGGACCTGGTTCAGCAAGACAACCACAAGGATGCTCCAGACCCATAGTGGCGTCGACTCCACCAGAATCTGTATCACTCAAATCTTCTTGATAATGAAGTTCTATAATATAACTGCTTTCATATAGCTTAACCTGAGCCCATATATTATCATCGCCATTACTCAAAGATCCTATCGACTGATAATCAATAATCAACACTCGGTTGGGCGCCTGTCCTTGAACAACATATGAGATTTGATCGATATAACCATCATTTTGCCTAACTTTTAAATCATCCCAAAAGACTGCAATAATGCCATTGGGGCCTCCTGTATTAGGTAATGAATCATTGCCAAAGTCAGTGCCTATTTCACCCTCAGGGAAGACCAAATAACCATTGGTACTTACCCGCAGGCTGTCATAAGCTGTTCCATAAAACTCAAATGTGAATGGTAGATTGATCTCAGCTTCATCATCATCATAGGAACCCACACCGCCATTAAAAAGTATCTCCCTTCCAGGCATGTTCATCGTGGTTATGTAATCCATATCAATTTCACTGCGGGTATAATAAACCGGACTAAAGCGATAAGCTTCATTAGGCGTAGTGCTATTTGTATTATCTGCATTAGGCCCTGGATCGGCAAGACAACCACAAGGATGTTCAAGACCAATGGTGGCTGATGCATTAGCTACTATATCGGGATAACTATTATCATAATGGAATTCTATGACATGACCTCCCTCAAATAATTTAACTTGTGAATAAATGTAACCGCTAGGGCTAAAAAAACTCACTGAACGATAATCAACAATCAAGACTCGATTAGGTGCTTCACCTTGAACAACATATGATATTTGATCTGTTGTCCCTTCATCTTGAACTATTAAATCATCCCAAAAGACAGCAATGATACCATCGGGTTCGTCTGTACTAGGTAAGGGATCGTTGCCCATGTAATCACCAGGTTGATCATCAGGAAAAACCAAATAACCATTGGTACTAACGCGCAGGCTGTTATATTCTTGCCCATAAAAAAGAAACGGGAAGGGTAACTCTATTTCAGCTGATAGGTCATCATAGTAACCCTCATTGCCATCAAAAAGCATCACACGATCAACCATGTCATCGATATCTTGATAATCCATGGTTGTGGTCTCTGTCTTGTAATACTGAGACCCCCATGAAATGCCTAAATAAAAAACGGAAAGTAAACAAAGTATTTTTTTCATATTTCTACCTTTTCATTATTAAATGGGTTAAGTTTTTAGATCCATTCTAAAAGCAGTCACTCATTATGTTTTTCAATCATGAATAGTAGCTGAATTAAAGTGATGGTATCGATCTTGTTTATTGAATCAACAAGAATATCAATTTGAACAAGTAGAGGCCTCTACAATAGTCATTAAAGTATCGCGTTGACACTGTCATAAATTAACATCCATGGCAACCTCATTACCCAGCAACCATCGACTAACCATCGCTTGAATCATACACAGAACATGCGCTAACGCTCTACCGATGTATCAGTCCACCTCAACGCCTGTCTGTTGTGTATACCGTAACCATAGATTGATTTCATATGGCCTCGGCAGTATCGTTGACATAACAACGCACATTCTTATCTCCCTCATTTGAACCGCATTTGTTTTTACCTGTATCTGCTATTGAAACAGCTTGACAAAATGGTACAGAGCCCCAATCATCATGTTTTTACCATGAGATTGATCAGATGAACAACCAAGAACGTGTTTTGTTAGCTGGAGGTTGCTTTTGGGGGATGCAGGACTTGTTCCGAAAACAACCGGGAGTCATATCAACCCGTGTCGGGTACTGTGGTGGCAATATCAAAAATGCCACTTATAAGAACCATGGAACTCATGCCGAAACACTCGAAATCATCATCGACCCACAACAAACTTCATTCAAAGAAATGCTCAGGTTCTTTTTTCAAATACACGACCCAACCACACAAAATCGTCAAGGCAATGACGTAGGTACCTCCTACCGTTCTGCTATATTCTATACCTCAAATGAGCAAAAACAAATAGCACAAAATGCCATTGATGAAGTCGATGGTTCCGGTTTTTGGCCTAACAAAGTAGTCACAGAAGTGAGCCCAGCTGGTGATTTTTGGGAAGCAGAACCCGAACATCAGGATTACCTTGAGCGCATCCCTAACGGCTACACTTGTCACTTTATTCGTGAACCCTACTGGTGAACATCTAGGAATTAGCACAATTCAATTGTTAATATCACAACTCTTGAAAACTAAACAACCGACACATGAAAATGAGATAAAAAGCCCCTTCGTTTTTCAAAGGGGCTTTGGAGTTTATACCCTCAAATTCTTACATTTCTAAACCATCTTCAAATATGATATCATTACCATAAGTCTCATCGGCACCTATATCGTAGGGTCCGATGTTATTAACCGTAGTGTAATCATCCCAACCACGCTGCTCATTATCAATATCAGTATCACGCTCTGGAACGGTAAAACCATCACAAAAATCAACCGCTGGCGAATTGAATGAGTTGATATGATAGTCATCATTTGCCCGATCAACGAACTCTGGGTCATCAATAATAGTGCTAAAGATGGGTGTAAATCCAGTTTCTGCATGTGTTATGAGACAATCAAACGCATCATCAACGGGCGATACAGTTGAATAAACATCTGTGGCATCTAACTGGTGGACAATGGAACTCATTAATTGACTGGTCCCTTGAAAATTCCTCACTATACTTAAACCAGCCTGGTTATCGGCAATGGTATTGAACTGATAGCGAGCAATCGAATTTGTAAAGTTATACAATACAACCGACCCACCAGTGTTTTCATAGATCACTGAGCCTTCTATTAAAAATTCATTATCTTCTCCTCTGACATATGATGCTGACCCTGCTGAAGCAGCTGTATTGCCATAAATATGAGAGGAAAAGATACTGGTATTGGTTTCGAGATCTGCCGATTGATCTGAATATATAGCTCCTCCAAAAGAATCAGCCTGATTTCCGTGAATCTGGTTACATTTTCCTGGAGCCCAGCACGATGAAGAAAACTTAATGGCTTCTGTCAATAAAGTTGCACCCTCTTCAACAGCTATACCACCACCATTATATGCGCTGTTATCAGACAGTCTGATGTTATACAAACCTGCTGAAGTATTCGCACCCGTTAGATAAATGCCACCACCATTACCTTCGTCATTGTTGTCACTGTCAGCCGTATTAGCCCTGACAGTAGCAGGAGCATCATTATTTCCTGCCAAGAAAAAGAAACCAATTGCAGTAAACTGAGACCCATTAGCAGCATAAACTCCACCGCCGTGCCTAACACTTGTATTATTGATAATACCTCTAAAATCTATGAGATTATCTGGATCTTGACCTGAAAATAATATCATCGAACAGCCTGCAAGCAGCTCAACACCTCCACCATCTCTCAAAACAACTTGGTTACCAAAGATTGAACCCTTACCCGCATTTCCTGTATCGTAAAAATTAATCCCTGCACCAACAGAATTACAAGAGATTCCTCCTCCCGAATTACCTGTATTGCTCCAAATATTGGTGTCCACAATATTAATTGAAGGAGCACCGAAAATAATACCAATCCCGCCGCCGAAGTTGGCTGTATTTTCTAAAATAATAAGATTATCAAACAAAATATTGGCATCTGAATTTATAACATTAATGCCTCCTCCAACAAGCAATGAGATAGTACCTCCATTTTGGATAGTCAACCTTCTCAGGGTGATATTCCAAACATCAGAGTTTCCCGAGATCCCCACCACAGAGGTTGCTGTATCTCCTGATCCATCTATGATTGTACTACCGCCACCTACAACATCATTAGCAGCATCCGTACAATTAGCATACCCACCTTCTATGGTCATATTTTTGTCAACAATGCTGATATTTTCTGTATATGTTCCTGCTGCCACCCTAATGTGAATGTACCCTCCATTGATGGCATCATTAATTCTGGTTGTTCCTAATCGATAGTCACATGCATTATCATCACCTACTGTAGCTATAACAACTCCCTTAAGAGCCTTAGAGTCTCTTTGCTGATATAATGTTTCTGGTTTTAATAGTTGATTAAACTTTAGGTGCGGCGCATTATCTGCCGCTATTGAATGGGCGGCCAGCATCATACCAGCAGCCATCGTTATTGCTTTCATTTCCCCCCCCCCGTCATGTTAAAGATTCGCCTATAAATAAGCTCTGCTAACCAACAGTGCTTATTTAAGCTTATCATTCTCAAGTACAACTCATATTTTTTCAACCCAAACCTGCATCTTTTTAAAAAAAGATGCACTTCTACTTGTAAAAATATTCTTTATTTTAACTACTTAATTGGATAAAAAATATGTGTTTCAATGGCCGTTTCTTCAACTGTGGCTGGGTCATTGACATAAACCTCCCAAGAATCGCCATTTTTTTCTAATCCTTGATCGACCAAGTATGCCTCCAATGCTTCATAAGATGCTTCAGCCAAGTCATAACTCCCTAGTTGTATATACTTAACAGCCTTACCAGAATAGGTGTTACCCAGTTTCACAGGGTTGTCCTCAACCAGCTCAATGCCATCAACATCAACGGGAATGGCTGCATCAAATACCCAGTCACCAGCATTCCAACTACGAGTAATGGCCATAGGCATTCCTGCTGTTTCCAAACCATTTGCAGTAATAGTTGACATAATTTGTCCATAGGCTTGCTCCAAAACCGCACTGACATCTGAATTCGTATTAGCCTGGCTGGAAACATATAAAATAGTTTGTGGTCGAACATTCTCAATCGAAATCATCGAAAAATCATAGACTTTTTGTGACTCAACTAAAGCCTTTAGTTTAGTCAGCCCTTTTTCATATTGAGGACCAAGCATATCATCCATCATCAGACCAAAATAGCGACCCAGTATATTGCCATTGAAGTCAGCCTCAAAAACCCAGTCAACCACCACCGAATCGCCCTGATCAACAATCTGTAATGTAGCCCAAGAAGGGTCATCTCCCTGGCCATCAAAAAACAACTCTGTTTTGATCATTTGATTTTCTTTAACCTCAATAATTTCTTGAGTACCCGAACCAACATCTTGATTACCCTGCCATGCCATTTTTGAGCCCACACCTGTGGTAGGCCCTGTTATTTGATATTTGGCATTAGGATCCATATCAGCCCAAGGCGACCATCGATTAAATGTATGCATGCTATTAATGGCTTGATAAACCATTTTTGCAGGTCTATCTATCTTGATAGATCGCTTGACTTGTACTTCATCTTCTAAAATAAAGAAACCATAGGCAAGGAAAGCTGCCAATAAAAACAACAACGCAAAAAATAAATATTTAAAAACCTTCATATTGGATTACCTTTGTGTTCATTTGTGTGAAATGATAGCATAATCACTATGGAAAATTTACTGGGTTTTATAGAACTATACAAATGGCAAAGTCTGTTGATTACGATGTTGCTTGGTCTACTCTTGGGAGTGTTGGCTGCCTATCTCTGGTGGCGACAGCAAAAACTATGGCACGCAAAACAGCAAGAACAAACCCTGACACAGCTGAACAAAGAGCTAGGTCGGCTTGAAGAAACATTGAAAAACCAGATGCTACAGCATCAACATACGCAAAAGAAAAATGAAGGTTTAAATCGACTGGTTGCACAATTGGAAACAACACGTGACCACCTGCAGTCAGAAGTCAACAAATTACCTGAGTTACAAGACAGATTACACCAAACAAAATTGAATTTACGCAGCATGGAAGCTGAACTCGTCCAAAAAACCATTCGTCTCAAAGAGCAACAGACTTTCATTGATGAAGCCAAATCACAACTGAAGAATGAATTCAGCCACTTAGGGCAAAAAATTCTCGACCAAAAGAGCCAAAAATTCTCTGAACAAAACCAAAAACAAATTCAACAGTTGGTTAGACCTATCCATGAACAGTTAAAGTTATTTTCGGAACAAGTCACCTTAAATAAAATTGAAAGTGTAAAACAAAGCGAAGCCTTGAAGCACCAATTAACGGAAATGTCTAAGCTAAATCACACACTCTCAGAAAGGGCAGAAAATTTGACTCAGGCACTGACCGCTGAAAGCAAGACCCAAGGTAACTGGGGGGAAATGGTCTTGCAAAAACTGCTTGACTTGGCTGGTTTAGAGCAAGGCAGAGAATATCAGACTGAAGTTAACTTTTCTCAACAAGGTGAACGTAAACGACCCGATGTGGTAATTCATTTGCCTGATGAAAAATCGTTGATAGTGGATGCCAAAGTATCCTTGACAGCTTATCAACGATATGTCAACACCAATGATCAGCAAGAAAAACAACTGTTTTTAAAACAACACCTACAAAGCTTACAGCAACACATCAGTGGCTTATCTGCTAAAAACTATCAACACATTGAGGGTTTGCAAACAGTTGATTTTGTATTGATGTTTGTTCCCATAGAAGGGGCTCTCATGACAGCCATTAACAATGAGACAGACCTTCTTGAAAAAGCCTATCGCAAAAACATTTTACTGGTATCTGCAACTAATTTACTGGCTACACTGAGAACCGTCCATATGTTATGGCAAAACGACAAACAAAACAAAAACGCACGTGAGATTGCCGCCCGAGCTGGCAAACTCATTGACAAATTTGCGGGTTTTTATGATGACTTCAATAAAATTCATCACCAGCTAAGCCAGATCAATAAAACTTGGGAACAAGCTGATAACAAACTAAGAACAGGCAGAGGTAATTTATACAGCCAAATCTCACACCTAGATCAGTTAGGCGCTCAAAACAGTAAACAACTCCCGAAAGAGTAAAACGTTACTCCAAAGCCACCTCCCACTGCTCAACTAAAAAGCTTGGCATACTGAGCAGATTAATCTTTAAATCGCCTTTTCGACTGGCCAGACACTGATTGGCAAAATCTCCAGTTAAACCTTCATCTCCGAGATTAATACAAGGATCATGATCAGCCATCAAATAAAGTGCTTCATTCAACTCTTTGGTACTAATGATGTGTTCAATTTGTCGACGCAAGTCAGAACAAGTGCTTAAATCCCTTTCACATTTGAGAAAGTCAACTTCACTGGGTGCAACCAGTAACTCAGTCCGCTGTAATATGCGAATTTGTTTACCTGTTTCTTGTCGATAAATAGGGTGCGCATAGGCCCATAATAAAATTTGTTTAAGGATAGCCTGTTGTGGCAATGAATAATGGTGTATATTGCCAAGCAATATTTGACTATTGGCAATAACACGATAAGGCTCATTGGCAACCATTAATTGATACAGTTGAACCAGATTTAATACCCGTCTTTTATCCTCAATGATGGTTTTATGCTGTGTGATTGCCCTGTTATCTTTGATCATCAGCGCATTAATCAACAACTCTTTTTGAGAAATAGGCTTCGGCTTAGCACCACACCCCACCAAAAGTAAAAACATCGATAACAATAAAAAAAATTGTGTTTTTTTATATTTGTGTGTAACCATTACTTCGAACCATCGTTGTATGGGCAGATTATAACGATTTAATGATGAGTATTTGGTACCGACTTCAAGTTAATCAAAATCAAAACGGTCTCTATGCACTGGCCTATCAAATGCTTGGCAATCAATTAGAGGCCGAAGATGTGGTGCAAGACACCTTCATTAAATTATGGGAACGGCGTGAACAAGGTTTAAAATTTGAAAAAGCGTGGTTATACAAAGTGGCAAGAAACCAATGTCTGGATATACTCAGACGACGAAAACATGCTCATGAATATCAAACAGCCAAAGCTGTAGGAGCTGACGTGGTACCGAGTGCAATAGACACAGTGATTAATGACGAACTGGGCGATGAGATCACACGCGCCATCGATGAATTAACAGAACCCTATCAATCTTTGCTTGTCATGAGAGAGGTCAATGGGTTGAGTTATCAGGTAATGGCCGAAGTGCTGGACTTGAGTCTGTCACAAATTAAAGTCTATTTACACCGTGCTCGAAACCAATTAAAAGAAAAACTGGAAAAAGCTTATGCGTAATAAATTAATTAAACAACAGATCAAATCAGAACTGGCTGATTACTTTGATCAGGCAAGCAAAAGACGCTGCCCTCCTAGTATGAAGCAAGAACTGTACGAACGCATTGGCATTGACCACAATACCTGGTTTAAACCAGCCATGGCGTTTTCCTTTGTTGCAATAGCAGCCTCTGGTTTGATCTGGCATGAACACAGCCAGGAGCAAAAATTGTTAACAGCGCAACACGATTTGGAAGTGGCCATGCATTACATGCAGAAGGTGAGTAATAAAACACTAAGTGGCGTTAACACACATGGTATCAAACCCGCCATTATCGTACCAATTTCTAAATCAATAGCAAAAATATAAGGGCTCGATACCAACGGAGAATATCATGAAAAAAATAACCTTTATAACGCTTTTGCTGGTTTTATCGCCATATACTAAAGCACAAGATATCATGGGCATGCTCAGTCAAATTGTCAAAAGCGAACCAAATGTTGAGGTCAATTTAGGTGCAGGAATGCTCGGGCTACTCAGTGGCATGTCTAAATCTGAAGACGAAATATCTAACGTCATGAAAAACTTGAATGAAATTGTGGTTCGAGTTTACGAATTAGATGAAGGATTTGATGGCGATATCAATGCACTTAAAACCTGGGTTGGCAACACCGCAAAGTCACTCAAAGCAGCTGGGTTTCAACAATTGGCCGCAATCAGAGAAGAAGACACCACCGTTTATATTCTGGCAGAAATGGACGAACAAACCATGAAAGGCTTGTCGGTGGTTTCATTAGAAGATGAATCAGAATTGATTGTCATTAAAATCGGCGGCAAAATATTGCTTAAAGACCTTGGCAGCCTGATGGATCGTTTTGATGTAGATATTGGAGAAATTGACATTAATTAGTCGAACCTGAAAAAAGCATAACTCTATTGTTAAGTATGAAGAGTTACTTCAATCTTGTGCACTTTTTCGACCAGAAAACATCAGCAAAATAGCACTTTTATGGTCAAGTGTTTTTTGACCGATACTGAAAAAGGCCAGGAGGGACTTTTTCAGGACTGACTAATTAGTTCTTTACAAGTTAAAGGGTGATCTATATAATCGCGCCTCTCGTTTAAACTTATGACAACGGAAACAGTTATGAAAAAAGATATTCATCCGGAGTACCGTGAAGTGGTTTTTCAAGATGCTGGCGCCGACTTCGCCATCTTGACACGTTCATGTATTCATACAAAGGACACCATTCAATGGGAAGATGGTAATGAGTATCCGCTGGTCAAAATCGAGATTTCATCAAAATCACATCCGTTCTATACCGGTCAACACAAAGTGGTTGATACCGGTGGTCGTGTTGATCGATTTAAACGCAGGTACCAAAGAAAGTAATTCTTTAAATCTTTCCCAGATAACTTCAAGGCCCGATCTAGTCGGGCTTTTTTGTGGAAATTTGATAGATATCACCAACGTCCAATCATTCTTTTGTTAAAATGATCCGCCAGAATAAACGGTCTCATCAAAAAACCAAACAAAATCGATAATCAGAGAGATAATTACATGAGTCAAGAAGTTGTTAAATTAATCACACCCGAAGGACAATCCGCTGAATTACCAGTTATACGGTCCAAAATGGGACCACCTACCTTTGATATCAAAACGCTTCATAAACAAACGGGTTACTTTACTTATGACTCGGGGTTCGCTGCCACAGGCTCGTGCACCAGTGACATCACCTTCATTGATGGAGCCAAAGGCGTTTTATTGTATCGTGGCTATCCCATTGAACAACTGGCTAAGGATAGTACTTTTATGGAGGTTACTTACTTACTGATCAATGGTGAACTCCCAAGCCAAAGCCAATACACGGCATTTAAAAGTGAAATCACACGTCATACCATGGTCCATGAAAAGATACACTCTTTTATGAAAGGGTTTCAGTATGACGCACATCCAATGGCAATGATGATGAGTGCCATCGGGTCATTAGCCGCTTTCTATCATAACCACATGGATATGAGCAATCCTAGTGATCGTCGGTTAGCAGCGATACGACTGATTGCCAAGATGCCCACTGTGGCTGCCTTTGTATACAAAAACCACATTGGTCAACCGATCATGTATCCTAAAAACAGTCTCAATTTCACAGAACGTTTATTACATATGATGTTTGGGGTTCCTGCTGAACCTTATGAAATTAACCCAATTGCAGCAAAAGCACTGGACTTATTATTCATACTTCATGCTGATCACGAACAAAACGCATCAACATCCACGGTACGATTAGTCGGCTCAACAGGTGCCAACCCTTTTGCTTGTATTTCCGCGGGCATTGCGTCTTTGTGGGGTCCTGCACATGGCGGTGCGAATGAAGCAGTGCTGAACATGTTAGATAAAATTGGTGATGTATCACAAATCGATAAGTACATTGCCAAAGCGAAGGATAAAAATGATCCTTTCAGGTTAATGGGCTTTGGTCATCGTGTTTACAAAAATTTTGACCCTCGTGCCACCATCATACGTCAAGCCTGCCATGAAGTATTAAATAGTCTCGGAGTTCATGATCCACAACTTGAACTGGCCATGAAATTAGAAGAAATTGCACTAAAAGATGAGTATTTTGTCTCGCGAAACTTATACCCAAATGTTGATTTTTATTCAGGCATCATTTACAAAGCGCTGGGCATGCCAACACAAATGTTCACAGTCATGTTTGCCATAGCCAGGACAGTTGGTTGGACATCACAATGGTTAGAGCAGCATGAAACATCGGACACTCGTATTGGCAGACCACGACAAGTTTATCGTGGCGCAAAAACCAGGGATTATGTGGACATCAAAAAAAGGAAATGAATCTTGATTCGCATCTAAAAACCCTAGGGATAGATGCTAGATTAGTTCAAGAACACTTAATAGCATCAGATTTAACCCTATCTTTTAAAGATGGGGTTTTATTTTTAGTCGATCTGAATAATCCTAAAATCACTGCGACCGCTAATTTTTTAAACAAAAAGTTAATCCATCGTAGTTCACAACACATCAACAAGGAACTCTTGGTAAAGGCGTGTCGAATTAAAGGACAAGTACACTTTAATCTGTTAGACGCCACCTGTGGTTTTGGAAAAGATGCTTTTTTACTCAGTTGTGCTGGTTTTAAAGTGGTCGCCTGTGAAGTAAATCCTGTCGTTTTTACTTTATTACACAATGCCTTAAATCATTATCAAAATCAATTAAATAACAGACCAAGACCCTTTACATTGTACTTTGATGACGCTTTTAATATGATAAAATGGCAAAAGTATGATATCATCTACCTCGATCCCATGTTCCCGCCTCGCAATAAGGATGCGTTGGTAAAAAAGGACATGCAGTTGTTTCATCGTTTACACAAGAAAACCATGAACGACGTAGGCTCACTCCTCAATCACGCCTTACAATGTGCGAAGTACCGGGTGGTCATTAAACGACCAGCCAAATCACCGGTGCTTAACAGTCATAAGCTCACTTTTCAAATCACGGGTAAATCCTGTCGATTTGATGTATATCACTTATGACATGATATTTTTACTTGATCATGGATTTGATAAACCAAAGGTCAAGTTTTGAATCGCAATCAATAGCTCATCGATGCTGATTTTTGGTACTTTCCAGTGCCATAAATCACACTAGTTTTATTAATAATTAATATAGAAAGAATAAAATAAATGATGCAAGATGATCAAAATATAGCAAATCGAGCCCAGATTTCGGCTTCGGTTGAAGAAATCGCTCAAGTGATAGCCAAAGCCACTTTAGCCTATGACTTTTCCTACAAAGAGTTTATGGAATACTACAAAATGCACATTGTTAAAGGATGTAAAAAAGAAAAACCGCGTGCAACTGTAGTAGAAATTTCTGCTAGGACAGGAATTGATCGGCGATTTATTGTCTCTTATACAACCGCTAAAGAAACCAAGTTAAAACCCAGCAAAGTTGATCTGATCTATAAAGATGTTATTGCTGCCTGTGAAAAAAGAGACACATGCCTTATCCCTAAGATTGATGATCCAGAATCTTTTGAAGTAATTTGCCGGAAACACGCCAATGGTAGTTTGACACCAAAGTCTATATTCATTGAATTGTTTCGTCAGGGTAAACTTCGTGACCATGGTGAGCACTATGAGATCATGAAACCCAAACACCATGCTAACAAGTTACAAACAGCAGCAGAAGGCATCAAAGCCACGGCCAATTCTATTGTCAACTCAGTTGCTGAAGAAGAATGGAATCAATAATCACTGTCTTTAAAAAGACCCATAATGCATAAAAAAACCGGCTGAACTGACACAGAACAAGCCGGTTTTTGTATTTAGTCGAACTTGAAAAAAGCATAAGTTATTGTTGTACAAAATAATTTTTCTTACAAGTCATATGTTTCCCGACCAGAAAACAAGTGTTTCAATGCTTTTTGATTCGCCGCTTCCATACGGCTCTCAGGCTAACGTGAAAAAGTTTTCCAGAAACTTTTTTCTGGTCGATGGTGTGGCACAAGGAGGTGCCACCTTGAGCCGTAAGGCTCAAGTAAGGTCAAAAAACATCAGCAAAATCACACTTTTGTGGTTAAGTGTTTTTTGACCGATGCTGAAAAAGGCCAGGAGGGACTTTTTCAGGACTGACTACTTACTCCTTCTTTCTTATTCGCTTTCTTTAGCAATTAAGTAATCCATTAAGTTGATCATATCTTGTCTAGACTTCAACTGTTTTGAATTGGGTTTATATTTACCATTAACAACCAAAGTAGGAGTAGATTGTATCTGCATCTGACGCATCATCTGCGCACCTTTACGAATCATACCATCAACCATGAATGAATTCGCCGTTGATAAAAACTGATCTTTATCCACACCAAAAGAGTCAGCAAACCACTGAGCAATTTGCTCTATCGTTCTGAACTGCTTTTTCTGTTCATGGATAGCCTGAAAAAAAGCCTGATGTGATTTCTCCAAAATACCTAAATTCTCAGCAGCATAATAAGCTTGAGCATAAATTTTCCATAGAGGTTGAAAAACCACAGGTACCCTAACTAATTTGACGTTATCTTTCTTTCTCTGTTCAAACCCTTTCATATAAGGCTGAAATGAATAACAATGCGGGCACAGGTAACCAAAAAACTCATAAACAACCACCTCATCTGATTGAGTGTCCCAAGCCGGGTTCAAAACTGCATAATGGATTCCTGCTTGATAATCAGTACTTTCTGGAACGATTTCCTTCGCTATTTCTTCGATAACCTTACCAGTATCATCACCAAGCTTGTCAAGCGCAGTTTCGGCTTCTGTAGTAACAGAATGAATTTCTTCTTGTTCTGTTTGTTTTAACTGATCTTCAACTTGTTGCTCATCATTGACAGCTTGTGAGCAAGCCACAACAAAAAACAACACTAAAAAAATAAACGGTTTTTTCATTTTATATTCTCTTCCAGTTAATCGAGTGTTTGACCACAGCCATCATCGAATGTTCGTAATTTATTTTTTTTGTAGGCCTTGGACATAACTGGCCACAGCAGTAATTTCTTCATCAGACAAATATTTGACAATATCCGCCATGATTTTGCCATTCACATCATTTTTATTTCCAAGGACCCGACCTTTACGATACAACTTCAGCTCATTAACGGTATAAGCAGCATGCTGATTAGCCAGTTTCGGATAACCTGCCAAAGGATTACCTTGTCCAGTTGGACCATGACAAGCCATACAAGCAGGCACATCTCGTTCTTTAATACCACCTTGATAAATTTTTCTGCCTAATTCAACCTGTTCTGGGTCTGCAGCTTTCAGTTTCATTTTCTGGGAAGTAAAATAAGCAGCCAGGTCTTTCATATCTTGTTCTGACAACGCAGCCACCATAGGAGCCATGTTGACACTCTCACGTTCACCTGTCTTGAATAGCTTTAAATGACGTTCAATGTATTTAGCATGTTGACCTGCTATCGAAGGCCAAATAGGATTGATACTATTTCCATCCACTCCATGGCACGCGGCACAGGTCGTTGACAACACTTTGCCTTTATCAGCATCCTGAGCCAGAACTGAGGAAGACAACGCCAATAACATAGATAAAATGATGCGTTTCATATAAACCCCTATCTTGGTTTGTTCATTTAAAAGCCGGTATTATAGCCGATAAGCCTCGGTCTAACATATCAAATTGTAGGCGACTCATTTAAAATGGACCTTTTTGTCGGGTGTTCAGATTCATGACTAAACTGTTCAATCACTGTGAGTTCTTAATCAGCGCGTACAAAATGTCACAATTACCTGCCGATGATGGTATGGAAATTGCCTTTGCTGGTCGCTCTAATGCAGGAAAATCCACTACCATCAATGCCTTAACCAATCACAAAGGACTAGCAAAAGTCAGTAAAACACCGGGTCGAACTCAGTTATTTAATTGTTTCGAATTCGCACCTGGGATGCGATTGGTCGACTTACCCGGTTATGGTTATGCCAAAGTTCCTTTAAAAATGCGCAAATATTGGGACCAAGAAATTAACAATTACCTGATGAAAAGACAAAGTCTGATTGGTGTAGTCATCATCCAAGACATCCGTCATCCAATGAAAGAATTTGATCAACAAATGATCACCTGGGCTTTCAACTCCAATATACGATCACATATCATACTTAACAAAGCAGATAAACTAAAATCAGGACAAGCTAAAAAAACTTTCATGCAAGTCCAAAAACAAATCAAAACATTGAGTCCGACCACCACATGTCAAATCTTTTCCGCTTTACGGAAAGAAGGGACCAACACCTTATCTGAGGTATTGACTCCTTGGTTTGAAGAAGAACAAGCTTACTTAAAACAAAACTGACCATGAATGTCCAATACCAACTGCAAGGGATGATTGCTTTGGAATGCCACCAATCCTTTAATCAAATCATTGATAAGACCGATGCCAGTAAGCTAGTAGAAACCATAAGCCGAGACTTAACAGCGATTCTTTCAATGACAAAAGAGAACGTCTCGTTAGCATGCTCGGTGGCTTGTTATCCTGTTGAACAAATACTTCAGCCCAAATGGCCAATACATAGCACATTAAATCAATACGCCTCAGCTGCAATGCAAGGTGAGCAACAGCAGCACAAAGTCCTATCTATTGGCGCTGACCATGGTCAAATGCCTGAAGGGTTACAGCCACACCATTCTAGTCAACCGCTGATGCTGATACCTTTCATCTTGTATACCAATAGCGAAACCATTGCCCAAGCATTCGAGCAAGATCTGATGAATAAAGGCATGATCTCTCCACCTACTTACCAGGCGTTAAGCGAAATCACTGGCTTGACTGTTCAACATGCCAATTACCTCAGTAATATCGACTTACTTGCCATGATGCATAATCATTATCAACAATTAGGGCAAGATGCTTGTTGGCAAATCATTGAGCATGCGGTCTTACAGAGTCAATCCAAAACCATGTCTCAGAGCAAACAACATAATTATTTTTACTTGCATGACCACTTGGTATTCAGCCCCATGTTTTCGATGCATCATTTTGTTACTTTTTTTGATGGCACAGCTGATCAATACATCGACTGGATAATACAGCAGAGAACAGCGATGGCAGCTTTCCAAGTACATGGACTAGAATTACACTTATTCCAGCCAACACACTGGCCATTAAATGAAGATAAGATATGCTTGGGAGCCTTTGAACAGAATCGCCTCACTGGTTCCTTTTGGATTGATAACAGCAGTGATCTCGAAAACAAACGAGAGGCCAATTTAACTTATGTCAAAAGTCAACAGGCTGGTATACTTGCGGTTAGGGTTGAACACTCTGATACCAATAGCAGACAGTATTACTATCCTCTTAGACCTGAAGGTATTAAAGCCATTGAAGCACATATTAAACAACAGTTTCCAGTCATTGCTGGAGAACAAGTTCATATTCTAGAAACGCATTGTAATTGGCCACCATGAACATCAGCACGGAAACCATTTTAAATAACCTCAATGATGACCAAGCAGCAGCCGTAACTACAGAAGCACAAAATGCTTTGGTTTTAGCTGGTGCCGGTAGCGGCAAAACTCGGGTGCTGGTTCATCGCATTGCTTGGTTGATTGGCGCAGAATTTATTTCTCCCTACAGCATCTTGGCGGTGACTTTTACTAACAAAGCCGCAGCAGAAATGCGTAACCGCATTGCCTACATGCTTAAACAAGACGTCAACAACTTGTGGATTGGTACTTTCCATAGTATCGCTCTCCGATTACTACAAATTCATACTGAAGTAGCCAAGCTACCTAAAAATTTCCAAATTCTCGATTCCGATGACCAATATCGCTTAATTCGCCGCTGTCTCGGTGATCTGGAATTAGATGAAAAACAGTGGCCACCAAGGGCTATTCAGGGTTTTATCAATGATAATAAAAACGAAGGTTTAAGAGCTGACGAAATTGAAAACTTTGGTGACTTCAATACACAAACACTGACTAAAATTTATCAACAATATGAAAATCATTGTCAGCGTGCAGGCTTAGTTGACTTTGCTGAAATGTTACTACGAGCCCATGAGCTGCTACTCAATAATGATCAGTTATTACACAAATATCAAATGCGCTTTTCACACATTTTGGTTGATGAGTTTCAAGACACTAATAATATTCAGTCAGCTTTCATTCAACTACTGGCAGGCAAAAACAACAAACTTTTTGTTGTCGGTGATGATGACCAGTCCATATATGCATGGCGTGGTGCCAAAGTCGACCACATCCTCGATTTCCAGAACCTCAATAACAACACGGCTCTTTATAAACTCGAACAAAACTACCGCTCTACGCAAAACATACTGGATGCAGCCAATGGTGTGATTGAACACAACAAAAATCGTCTAGGAAAACGGCTGTGGTCAGCTCAGGAGCAAGGTGACAAAATCAATATATACGGTGCTCACTCAGAGTTCGATGAAGCATTCTATGTCGGTGAAGCAATTGAACAACTACTACGTGATACCATTCGGGCCGATGAAATTGCTATTTTGTACCGTTCAAATGCGCAATCCCGGCTGTTGGAAGAAACATTGATCAAACGCCAGATCCCCTACCAAATTTATGGCGGTTTACGATTCTTTGAACGGATGGAAATCAAAGATGTCATGGCTTATGCACGGTTAGTCAATAATCGCCATGATGACATTGGCTTTGAACGGGTTATCAACACACCAACCAGGGGTATGGGACTGAAAACACTCAATATGATAAGAAACCATGCCCAAATCAATCAAACCAGCCTCTGGCAATCAGCCATCTCATTGGTTAAATCTGGTAGCTTATCAAACCGTGCTGCCAGCAGTTTCACCGCTTTTTGTTCAATGATTGATGAACTAGACAACAATCATCAAGACCAAATCTTGAGTCATTTATTCCATGACATTATTGAACGCAGCGCCTTGAAAGACCATTACTTGAAAGAACCACCTGAAAAAGCACAAACACGTTTAGAAAACCTTGATGAGTTAATCAATGCAGCAGAGACTCACCAAATCAGCGATGAAGATGCAGCACTAGGACTGAGTCCCTTGGCTTCTTTTTTAGCTGCTGTATCGTTAGATGCTGGTGATCGCGATAACGAGGATGAACCACATGTTCAACTGATGACCCTGCATTCAGCCAAAGGGTTAGAGTTTCCAATTGTCTTCATGGTTGGTATGGAACAAGGTTTGTTCCCACACCAAAACTCCATGGAAGATTTTAACAAACTGCAGGAAGAACGTCGATTATGCTATGTTGGTATCACCCGAACGGAGAAAAAACTGTTCATGAGCTATGCGACATCAAGAAGACTACGAGGTAAAATCACGCCCTGCCAACCTTCCCAATTTCTCAGAGAAATACCCAACCAATTGGTACAACAACAACGTGGCAATATTCATCCAGCACGTCATCACCGACAAATAATAGATTCGGCATCACCTTATCAACAACAAATCCAACCAAACACAGATACACCCTATCACATTGGCCAAACTGTCCATCATGCCAGTTTTGGTGAGGGTGTTATCACTGACATGAGTGGTAAAGGCGATTATTTACAAGTATTGGTGCAATTCAATCAAGTCGGTCCGAAAGTGTTGGCTGCCAAATTTGCCAAGCTATCGACCAATTAAACCAATCATCGCTGACTGACAGATGATTTAAAAATTGAAAAACCTGCTGTGATAAATGGTACCAGACGTTCATGTACAGCATCTAAATCGCTGGCATTACATAAGCCATCAGATAAATTATTGATGCGGTTGGTTCCAGAAAAAGTTAAAGTCAATGCACCCGACAAGAAATGATAACACCAATATAAATCCTCAGGTTGTGCATCTGGTAAGGCCCGAGTGATGGCTTTCATAAATTTTTTAGCCAAAGGGTCAAAATACTGAGTCATGATCACGCCACCCAACTCTGGATGATTATTGATTTGTGCAATGATAGCAAAATAATGTTTCCAACCAGCACCGCCTTTGTTAGAGCGATTGAGCAAGGCATGGGTAAAAGCATCTATGATTTCTTCAAGCGGCGGTGGATTAGGTTTGGCTCGTCGCAAACAATCATCTAGCATTTGTATCCTCTCTCGATTCAACACCTCAGCACGTCGCAACATCACTGCATCAAATAAGTTTCTTTTTTTCCCAAAATGATAATTGGCTAAAGCAGGGTCAACACCTGCCTCAATGGTAATTTGTCTCATGGACACCCCATAAAATCCTCGAGTGGCAAACAATTTTTCAGCAGCATCCAATATCAATGTTTTGGTATCCAAGGCCATTTACTTTTCCTTATCCGCTTAGATTGAATATCAACAAAGTGAATCAGTTTATCATGGAGATCTTATCAACAAAATGCTCTTTTCTCAAAATGATGACGTTATTTTAACGATGGCTTTGTAAAAGATTAAACATATATTGAAATTAGTTATTCTAATGTTGTAATATTTTATTCAGCTTAATAATCGGGACACCTCCACATGAAAAAATCCATTCTAAATCAAGCTATTAATTTAACATTACTTAGTACCATTTTAGGTTGGCAAGTTGGACAACCAGCCTGGGCACAGAACAACCAAGAAGATGAAGCGCTGGCCTTGGATGACGTCAAAGTCACAGCCAGAAAAACCGAGGAATCATTACAAGAGGTGCCTGTCGCCGTTTCTACTTTTTCAAGAGAAGAGTTACAAGAAGCACAAGCCGAAAGTCTGGACTCGCTAAATGGCGCCGTACCTAACATGAATTTGGTGCTCGGTCGAGGCTCATCGTCCAGCGCCAATGTTTACATCCGAGGTATCGGACAACCTGATGCCCTTCAAACTTTTGATCCAGGAGTTGGCATCTATATCGATGGTGTTTACCTATCACGTATTCAGGGTGCCTTGATGAACCTGTATGATGTTGAACGAATTGAAGTGTTACGAGGACCTCAAGGTACTCTTTATGGTAAAAACACCATCGGTGGTGCCATCAACGTAGTCACACGACAAGCCACTGGTGAAACCACAGGCACCATACAAGTACTGGCTGGCGACTACGGAAAAACATCCCTCAACGCTTACTATGCTGGCGCCGTTAGTAACAGCACCAACTTCAGCATCTCGACACTTTATGGACTCGATAATGGCTTTGTCACAGATCCAATCACACAGCAACACTACAACGACAGAGATAATACATCTTTCAGAGTGAAATTCAATTCAGCCAATAATGATCGTTTCAACTGGCAATTAACGATGGATTATACCAACCAAGAGAATGCCTTGTCTCTGGGCAATCCAGAGGCCACTTTAGTAGCTGTTGATTTGGCCGGTGGTGTGGTTCCACTGTATGTACCCAGTGGAGAAGAGTTTGATTTCCAATCCAGCTCTTCTTTTAGAAACGATGAAAATCAAGAACTGCGACATTGGGGCATCAGTTTTATCATCGATTATGATATCAATGATGTCTGGCAAATGAGGTCCATCACCGCTCACCGTGATTTACAATCTGATTCTTTTATTGACATAGACGCCAGTACATTAGAGCTTGGTGATGTATTCGTCGGTGTCGATCAAAATCAATTCAGTCAAGAGTTACAGATGCTGTTTAATAATGGCAATGGCTTAAGTGGTGTAATTGGCGCTTATTATATGCAGGAAGATGTGCCTTCATATCAGGAAGCCTATGCAGATGATTTCTTACTTTACGACGGTTTTCCTTTAGATTTTCTGAGGACCATTGCAGACGACTTGGAGACCACTAGCTATGCTTTATTCACTCAAGCCAACTGGCAAATTAATGACCGCTGGGGTATGTCAGCCGGGATAAGATACTCTAAAGACGAAAAAAAATACTTCCGAACCACCTCTACGCTCTCAGATGCTGGGGCTTTCCTCAATGGTACCTTTTCATTTAATGATAAAGACAGTTGGGACAGTGTTACACCGATGATTTCTGTAGACTATCAGATTAATGACAATCACATGTTGTACACCAGTGTCTCGAAAGGCTTCAAGTCAGGTGGATTCAATGGACGTGCCAATGGTGCCAGTGATGTCAGTTCATTCAAACCTGAAACAGTATGGACATACGAATTTGGTGGTAAGTCAACATTCTTAAACAACAGATTAAGGGCTAACTATGCTGTCTTCAGTAGCGATTATGAAGACTTTCAAGCCCGAGTTGCTGAGGACATTTCCAGTTTCCCGGTGATCAACGCTGCCGAACTCTCTATTCAAGGTGCAGAAATAGAGCTGGCCTGGCTGATTAGCACTAATACCTACTTCAATAGCGCCATCGGTTATATGGATGCTGAATACGATCAATTCTTCGACTTTAGACGTCCAGATGAAGACCGATCGGATGACATTCCACCTTTCTCCCCAGAGTGGACATTTAATTTGGGGTTTCATCACAACATACCGATATCAACAGGTGGCAATTTAAGACTCAGTACACAGGCCAGCTACATTGATGACATGTATCTGTCTGTCGACAATCAGGAAGCACTAACTCAAGAAGGTTATTGGGTTTACAACGCCCACGCCACTTACGAATTTGCCAACCCAGCCTGGGCATTGACTATTGGAGGTAAAAATCTCGGAGATGAAGTATATAAAGTAGAAGCGCAAGAATTTTCTAGTGTCGGCAATATCCAAACTGCTTACTATGGTGCTCCAAGAACATGGTATGCAGCGATCACTTATAATTTCTAATGAATGAAAATGAACATAATAGCCACCAGAATTTGGCCTTTAGCTGTCTTTGGCAGCCTGCTACTAACAGGTTGCCAAACCACAGTTGAAAACAAAGCCGCCGCACCCTGGCAATACCAGATCGCTTACAATGGTGTCGATGATGACCTGCTGACAGCCGGTTTGGGATTGGAAGGTCTACGTTCAACTCCACCACAATTACCTGATAACCCGTCAGCAAAGCAATTAAGACGAGCCAGTTATCATACTCAATTCAAGGCACTTAATGACTTGAACCCAGCACATGGCTATGGTCAAAGTCATGGTATTAGCAGCTCACAAAAAGCCATAGCTGGTACAGAGTACTGGGCACAACGTCAACTCAACAGTACCGTCAGTCACACCACATTGCTGCAGGTCCCGGAACAGCTCAACACTGATCATCCATGCCTTGTCGTAGCACCTTCCAGTGGTTCACGCAATGTGCTGGGTGCGGTCGGCACCACAGGGGCCTGGGCATTGAGTCAAGGCTGTGCTGTAGTATATACGGATAAGGGGACAGGAACGGAAATAGCAACATCACAAGGCTCTTACCAATTGAATGGCTTATGGCAGGCTGACACCATCGAGGGGCCTGTGATACTCAAATCTGGCGTAAAGAACCAAGTGGTTTTCAAACATGCTTATTCACAAACTAACCCCGAACAGTGGTGGGGGCACATGGTATTAGATTCCATTGAATATGCTTTGGCATCTCTATCAAGACTGGGATACAGCAGCAATGATTTCCTGGTATTGGCCGCCAGTGTATCCAATGGAGGAGGCGCTGTCGTTAAAGCCGCCGAATTGGATACAAAACAATTGATTGATGCCGTAGTAGCAGCTGAGCCCCAACTTTTTGTCAATGAATATGAGTTCATTGTTAACACCAGTGATCACACCGCCAAGATCACTAGCCAACCATTAATTGAATTAGCCAATCATGCTGGTATGCTACAACCTTGTGCGAGTTTGTCGGTCGAATTAAAAGATGCTCCCTTTTCTTCCCAACTGGCTGTCATCAAACCGATGCTTGAGCTTCGCTGCCAACAGTTAGCCGAACATGGTTTTCTTGATTCAGAAAATGAACTATCACTACCAGAACAAGCCATCGACCAACTAAAAACCAAAGGTTGGACAACATCATCAATGACATTGTTACCTTTTAACACGTTGACACAATTATGGGCTTCTATCAACATCACATACACCAACAGTTATCTACAAAGTGAAGCCAAAGAGCTGATATGTGATGTTGGTTATTCAGCGTTCAATGCGATGGCACAAAGCATCGAACTCGGTGCACACGACTGGCAGAACATGTTTGCTTTATCCAGCGGTATTGCACCTACCTTAAACATTGAACCAGCCTACTTCGAAACTGGGCAATTACCCAGCAAGCTGCTCTTTCAACCTGGTTATGGCTTCGCTCCACAACACTGTTTATATCAGCAGTGGCAACAAGCAAAACAAAGTAAAAACCAGTATTATCAACATGTACAATCAACCTCAGTAACAGGCAAATCACTGAATATTCCGATGATCATTCTCCACGGTACTGCTGACGGTATCGTCTCCATCAACCACAGTTCCAGAGCTTATTATCACAAGGCTAAGCAGTTAGGCAATCACCTGCTACGTCTATATGAAATTGAAACAGCTCAGCATTTTGATGCCCTGCTATCACTGCCTGACTTCGATAAGGATTTTGCAGCCATGCACCCACACTTAGAGGCAGCTCTTGATTTGATGTGGTTATACCTGACAAAAAACGAGGCGTTACCTGCCAGTCAACAAGTTCTCCGACATTCGCCCATATCAGAACATCCACAACGCATGATCACCACCCATAACCAACAATTAATCATCAAAGACAGACCATGAAAATTCTCATCACTGGCAGCAGCTCGGGCATCGGTTTTGCCATTGCCAAGCATTTGGCTACAAACCATGAAGTCATCATCAGTGATCTGTCTGAAATGCGTTTGGCTGAAGCCAAACAACAACTGACCGAAGATGGTATCAAAGTCGAAACATTTTTGTTGGATGTTTGTAACTCAAAACACCTTGAACAACTAAAAGCACATACTGAGATCGAAGTCATTGATGTCCTGATCAATAACGCTGGTATGCAGTATGTGGCGCCATTAGAATCTTTCCCTGCTGAGAAATGGCAACAACTCATTAACATCATGCTGGTGGGGCCAGCCATGACCACTCAAGCGGTATTACCAAAAATGAAAGCACAAAACTTTGGTCGCATTATCAATATCGGTTCAGTTCACTCTTTGGTCGCCTCAGCCTATAAAAGTGCATACGTAGCAGCCAAACACGGTCTTTTAGGACTCGCCAAAAGCATCGCACTGGAAATTAAAAACCAAGACATCACTATCAACACCATCTGTCCCGGTTATGTTGATACACCAATGGTCAGAGGACAAATTAAACAACAAGCAAAAGTTCATGGAGTGAAAGAATCGGAAGTCATTGATAAAGTCATGTTGGCTGCCATGCCCAAGAAAACCTTTATTCAACCGCAAGAGCTAGCAGAAACAGTCGCTTTCTTAATTAGCCCTGCAGCCCAAAACATCACAGCTCAAGCTATTACTCTGGATGGTGGCTGGACAGCTCACTAGATCGTTTTAACGCACATATTTTTGTATTCCGTTGGTACTTTACATTGATAGGATCAACTGATCTTCAACCTCGTGACTTCAGAATCAATACAATGACGTTGGTAAAGACCCAACAAGTTTATTTGGTTATTGTCGAATAGACTGTCTAAGAAGGGTTCAGTTTAGACTAAAAACTTTCCTCGCTTCCATATGTGGGTAACAATTAGTCGGAACTGATGTCCTTAAACTTTTGGGTAAAAATAAACATAAAAACACCTGCCACAATCTGCATGACACCCAAAATGGAGACCATATCATTGTACTTGCTGGATAATTTTTTTTCTTCAAGCTTAACATATCGTCGACGACCACCATCTTCTTTTTTAACAAAAGAATACCCCGGGTACTCTGTCATCGTTAATAATTTAATATCAATTCGATCTCGATTGGCTTTGATCCTTGCCTCAGCTTCTTTTCGAGTTTCATTAAGCTCATCGATCGTGCTATCATAGAATTGATAAATGGTTTCATTATCCTTGATCACACCTAATGATTGATATATATATTCAGTTTCGGGAAAAACAATCTTCATCATGCCCATAAAATACACACCAATACCCAGAATAACTGTCAAGGAGGCCATTAAAAAACGCCTTTTCAAGAGTTGAGCTTGACGTTTTTTGACGGATGCATATTCAGCGGCCACTTCGGGGATATGTGATAAGTTTTGCTCTATATATGTGTGATTGAGACTATTGATCAGTTCCATGCCTGTTAAACCAAATGCCTGCGCAATCTTATTAATAACAGTAAAAGAAGGTGAACCCTTATCATTTTCCAGTTTGGAAAGATAAGACTGTTCTATTCCTGCTTTATCCGCTAATTCTGGCTGGGTTAAATTTTCTGCTGTTCTGAGTAACTTGATTTTTTCACTGAGTTTCATTTTTATTTCTCGTTTTGTTTTAAGAGGTCACATTTTTGATTGTCATAACAGGAATAAAAAGATGAATATATTGACATAACAGAGAATATTTTACCTTATGATAAAATGCTGTTGCTTTTTTCAGCCTATCCGAAACGAATGATCTCATCAATGAAGTTTTAACACTTGACCTGTTCACCAAAGAGTCCGACACTAACCTATCTCAATTGAATCTAAGCGTTATTATTGACAGCCTCAATCAATGAATTTATCCTTATTTTTTATCACTGATCCTATTTGAAAGCCAAGAGTTGTCGTAAATGGTTTAATAATTGATCTGCTGTTTTATCAGGGAGCGCACTACCATCAATACTTATCCAAAACACATCCTCAGCCTGATGACCAAAAGTCGCCACTTTGGCGCCTTCCACATAGATTTCATTGTCAAGAAAACAACCCGTAATGGTAGCCAACAAGCCAGGACGGTCTGCACAGCGAATTTCTATGCGACTCTTGCTACCATCACGACTCGATTCACAATGAATTTCCGTCACCATATCAAAATTTTGGACACGTTTGGAGGGCCACTTTTGACTATACCCAAAGCACACCTTTTTGGTCTCCATCATTTTTAACAAATCGTTTTCCAAGTGCTTCAACAAATCATTATCATAAGGACCTAAACAATGAAAGCTGTCCATCACTTTTTGGTTATCACTACTCAAAATTCGTGCATTAACAATACTGACTGGGTAAGCAGTTAATAACAAAGTCACATGATGAAACAACCCTTGATGTTCTTCGCCAAAAATAAAAAACTCAAAACCATCAGCATGTTGTTCTATGACAGAAAATGTATTTTGACCATTATTTTCACTGATAATCCGAGTAATCTGTGCCACTCGTCTCGCATCATTTTCCTTAAAAAAACGTGCAGAAAAATCACCCCACATGTTCTTTATGGTCTGTTGATCAAATTCAGTTAAAAGCTTTAACGCCTCTTTTTGCGTTTGCTTAACAGGATCAATCAAATCAGTCTGAGCCAAATAACGGCTGGTTCTTCGATATAACTCTGATAATAAACTGTCTTTATAGGTATTCCATAACTTTGGATCGGTTCCAGAAATATCCGCAATGGTCAAAACATACAGAGCATCCAATTGTTTTTGATTTTCTACCAGATTGGCAAATTTTTCGATTACTTGTAAATCTGAGATATCTTGTTTTTGAGCCACAACGGACATTATCAAGTGATATTTAACTAGCCAACTCAATAATTTTCCATCTTGTTCTGGAAGATAAAAAGAAGATGCGAACTCTGCCGCATCAATGGCACCCAACTCTGCATGATCTCCGCCACGACCTTTGGCAACATCATGGAAAAATCCTGCCAAACACAACAGATAAGGCTCATCAAATTTTTGACAAATTTGGTGCGCCAGTACATGTGGATTTTTACCACGTATAATTCGCCTAATATTCCTCAAAACAAATAAACTATGCTGATCCACAGTATACATATGAAACAAGTCATACTGCATTCTCCCGACTATCTTTCCAAACACAGGAATATAAAGACCCAGAATACCCAACGCATTCATTAAGTTCAGTTGACAATAAACCAGATTTTTATTTTTAAAAATAGACAAAAACTTCTTCTTGATGGTTTTTGAGGCCCGAAAGTCATCATCAATGACATATAGTGACTGACTTAGATAACGCAAAGTATTGGCTCGAATACCGGCAATTCCCGGACGTTGCTGATAATGGACAAAAAGATCTATAATAGCTTCAGGGTTATCGATAAACAGCTTTGCACTCCGAGCCTCTAAGTAATGATTAATGATCAGGAAGTCACCATCCAACTCGATGATTTTTTTATCATCATGACTTTGTAGAATGTTTTCTTTAAACAGCTGTAATAACCTCATGTTGAGCAATTCCAATTGCATCACATTACGGTAATGTGCCTGCATGAACTTTTCCACTGCAAGTCCATTGGCATCATCTTCATAACCAAATATTTTGGCCAATTTTTTTTGATATTCAAACAACAAACGGTCTTCTTTTCTACCCGCCAACAAATGCAGGGCATAACGAATTTTCCATAGTTTTCGCTGTCCTTTTTGTAAACTAATGTATTCATCTGGTTGTAAAAAACCCACATCCACCAAACCATGCATAGAGCCAACATGAAAATGTCGTTGTGCAACCCAAGTAACCATTTGGATATCACGCAAACCACCCTGTCCCTCTTTGATGTTAGGCTCAAGGTTATAGGCAGTATCACCATATTTTCTATGGCGCTGCAGCTGTTCCTTATACTTGGCTTGAAAAAAGTCACGCCCTGACCAAATGCGTTCATCACTACAACATCGACTCAAAGCCTCAAACAATAGTTTATCTCCCCGCATGAATCTGCCTTCCATGATATTGGTAGCCACAGTCACATCGTTGCTAGCTAAAGACACTGATTGATCAACGGTACGCACTGCATGTCCTACATCCAAACCCAAATCCCAGAGGTTTTGGATGAACTGCCCAATGGGTTCAGCAGGCAGGTGACCTTGATAAAGCACCAATAAATCAACATCTGAATGAGGTTGTAAATCACCACGCCCGAAGCCACCAACAGCGACCAATGCCAAGTTGTCACATTGTGCCAACTGCTGATTCCAAAAATACAACACAAACTGTTCGATCACCCAAGCTCGTGTCCTGACTAGTCTTGAAATGTTTTGCCACTGATAAAAGTGTTCGGCCAATTTATCATCAACTAAACTCAATTTTGACCTCAGCTCCCTAAGCGCAATAGCATCCTGAGATAAAATCAATAGATCAAGGTAATCATCAGCATGATCAGGAGGAGCCAGCAATGCCATGAAATTTTATAAGGGGAAACGAGGTGATTGAGTGAGCACATCAAAACCATCTGCAGTGACTGCGATGGTATGCTCCCACTGAGCAGAAAGACTGCGGTCTTTTGTTACCACGGTCCAACCATCAGCTAATAACTTTGAGTGTCTCTTACCAATATTGATCATTGGCTCAATGGTAAAAGTCATGCCTTGTTCAAGCGTCAACCCTGTGCCTGTACGCCCATAATGTAACACTTGAGGGTCTTCGTGAAATGTCTGACCAATACCATGACCACAATATTCATAAACTACTGAATAACGATTTTTATATGCATACGCTTGAATAGCCGCACCTATGTCACCTAATTTTACACCTGGCTTGACCATCTCAATGCCTCGTTTCATGGCTTCATAAGTGACTTCGACCAATCGCTTCGCTCGTTGCTTTGGTTCACCAACAAAAAACATCCTCGAAGTATCACCATGCCAGCCATCTTTGATGACCGTCACATCGATGTTAATGATATCCCCTTCTTTGAGCATTTTCTTCTCATCCGGTATACCATGACAAATCACATGATTCACTGAGGTGCAAATGGACTTTGGAAAACCCCGGTAGTTCAACGGCGCAGGAATGGCTTGTTGTACTTCTGTGATATGCCTATGACAAATTTCATCCAACTCTAAAGTCGACACACCAGGCTTCACATGTGCTCCGATCATGTCAAGAACTTCGGCTGCCAACTGCCCTGCTATGCGCATTTTTTCAATCTGTTCAGGAGTTTTTATGATAACAGCCATCTCGTGGTTCAATATCAGCCAAAGCAAAAGATGAAATTTTACATGAAAAGCCATAAACTATCACCTTTCTAAGCTGCATACCCCAGAAAAGATGCAATTTCCATACACCAGAAAAAGACGTTTGCGTGCTTCCCAAGCCATACGCAACTTGAGTTGTGAGAATCAATTAACGGTCAATGACCTGATTTGGCCAGTCTTCGTACTGGACGGTTTTAATCGCACAGAAACGATCGAATCCATGCCAGGTGTTCAACGCATGAGTGCCGATATACTGTTGGACAAATTGATCCCTTTACATGAAAAAGGGCTCAATGCAGTGGCGTTATTTCCTGTAATTGAAGAACGTTACAAAACAGACGATGCTGCCGAAGCCTGGAACCCTGAAGGACTGATACAGAAAACAGTCAAATTCATCAAATCTAGTTTGCCAGAACTACTGGTCATTACCGATGTAGCACTTGATCCATATACATCTCATGGTCAAGATGGCATGATCAACGAACAAGGTGAGATTCTCAATGATGTCACCATCAAAGCACTGGTAATGCAAGCACGATCCCATGCCAAAGCGGGTGCTGATGTGGTGGCTCCTTCAGATATGATGGATGGCCGTGTTGGTGAGATTCGTGCTATGTTGGAGCAGCAAAAACACCACCATACCCTGATATTGTCTTATTCAGCCAAATATGCATCAAGTTTTTACGGGCCATTCAGGGAAGCCGTTGGCTCTGCTGCTAATCTGGGTAAAAGCGCTAAAAACAGTTATCAAATGAATCCCACTAATGCCTTGGAGGCCATTGATGAAATTGCTATGGACATCAATGAAGGTGCTGATATGGTGATGGTTAAACCTGGGCTACCTTATCTAGACGTCATCGCCATGGCTAAGTCACAATTCAATGTTCCTATCTGGGCCTATCACGTCTCCGGCGAATACACCATGTTGCAAGGTGCTATTAACCAAGGGTTCTTAGCTGAACGACCAGCAGTTATGGAAACATTACTTTGTTTTAAAAGAGCCGGATGTGATGTGATAATGACCTATTATGCAGACCGTGTTATTGAATGGCTGAACGAATAAACCAATTGGCACTTTTTGGCCAACCTGTCAAACATAGCCAATCGCCGCACATTCATCAAGTTTTTGCAAATCAATTCGGATTATTGATTAATTACAGGTTAGTTGAAGTCGATGCCACTCAGTTAATTGATCAAGTCAGAGATTTTTTTGCCAAAGGTGGTCTTGGCGCTAATATCACAGTACCTCATAAAACCAATATCATACCAATGCTGGATAACTTGACAGCACGTGCCCAAAAAGCAGACGCAGTCAACACCTTATTCAAAAAGGGCCAACAACTATGGGGTGATAACACTGACGGTGACGGTTTAGTCAATGATCTGACTTCCAAAAATATCACATTGACCAATAAACGAGTACTGATTCTCGGTGCCGGTGGTGCCGTTCAGGGCATTATCCCTGCACTTCTCGATGCACAAGTAGCATCAATTGACATCGATAATCGTACCAAAGCCAAAGCCGCAGCCCTCTCTCAACGTTTTGACCGCTGTTCTCTGGCAGCAACTGATAACCAAAATCAACCAGCATACGATTTGATCATCCATGGTACCACCTTGGGTTACCAAAACCAAAGCCCTGAGCTAAAACCCCAATGGTTTACTGACCATTCAATTGCTTATGACTTAAGTTATGGCCAAACTGCTCAACCTTTCCTGACTGTTGCAACCCAACATTGCTCTCAATGCCATGACGGGCTAGGCATGCTATATCATCAGGCCGCACTGGCTTTCGAACATTGGTTCAAACGCTTACCTACTGTCACTATCCCAAAAGTCCGCTGATTTTATAAATTCAAGACTTAAGAGGTAATAACCAATGATTATCTATTGCATGAAATGTACTTGAAGCCTGGATAAGGGCTTGTGCTGTTAATGCTTCTACCCCATAAACGGTTGTTCTGATAGCATATTTTTTTTTGATGTGATCAAGCAGAATAGAAAAATCACCGTCTCCTGATAACAAAATAACCTCATCCACAAATCCTGCTTGCTCAATCATATCTATAGTGATACCAACATCCCAGTCTCCTTTAGCACTGCCATCAGCCCGTTGTATGAATTTTTTTAACCTGACATCAAATCCAATATGTCGTAATGCATCTTGAAACTTGATTTGAGCATCATCATCCCGTTGTACTGCATAAGCCCTTGCATACACCAGTTGATACTGACTATTAATATGCGCCCAAAAACCTCGATAATTAAATGAGCGCCCAAAAACAGCACGGGTAGTGTAATAAACGTTCTGGACATCGACATATAGTCCCACTCTCGTTTTCACCTGACTCATTTAATTCGCTTACCACTTGGTTTACTTTTTCTAACTGATTGGTTTTTTTGTTTGTTCCAAGCTTTGGATCGAGTCTTCTTCATAGCATTTTTCTTTTGATCAACATTTTTCGAGTCAGCCTTTGATTGTTTATTGCCCTTTTGTGCAGACTGTCCTTTTTGATCACGCTTCTTTGCCTCTCGACTGTCTTCATCTGTTCGGGCTGCCCATTTAGCTTTTATGCTGGCTTTAACAAAATGCTGGGGTTTGGGTCGTTTGATTTTTTTGGGTTGACTCATTTGAGCAGGTTTGGCTGTTAATGGCACCTCATGCACGGGCTCAAAATCATCGACATACCGGCGCTCAATTGGATGTTTAAGTAACTGTTCTATTCCCTTCAGTTGTTTCACTTCATCCGCAGATACCAAAGATATTGCCTGGCCTGTCGCGCCCGCCCTACCCGTTCTGCCAATCCGGTGAACGTAATCTTCCGGCACATTGGGTAAATCAAAATTAACTACCTGGGGTAATTGGTTGATATCAATACCACGAGCAGCAATATCCGTAGCAACCAACACTTGTATTTTTTTATTTTTAAAGCCCGCCAATGCCTTCGTTCGTGCTGACTGACTTTTATTACCATGTATAGCGGCGACCATGATATTGTTCTTTTCCAAATACGCAGCCAATCGATTAGCACCGTGCTTTGTTCGACAGAAAACCAAAACCTGCTCCCATGCCTCATCATCAATCAAATGCCGTAATAAAGCTGGTTTCTTTTTTTTATCAACAGGATGTAACCAATGAGTCACCGCATTGGCGGCCTGATTTTTACTGACTGTAATCTCAATAGGATAGTGAGTTATGGACTGAGCCAACTGCCTGATCTGTGAAGAAAATGTTGCAGAAAACATCAGATTCTGTCGTTTCTTTGGTAACAATCTGATGATCTTCTTAATATCATGAATGAACCCCATATCCAACATCCGATCAGCCTCATCAAGAACCAACACTTCCAAGTAATCAAAGCGAATGGCGTTTTGGCTGTATAAGTCCAACAACCGACCAGGTGTTGCTACCAAAACATCAACACCTCTTCTTAACTTGATCATTTGAGGGTTGATTTTGACTCCACCAAATACCACTGCTGATTTCAAAGTCAAATACTGACTGTAAATAGCCACTGCATCAGCGACCTGTGCTGCCAGCTCTCTTGTAGGCGTCAAGACCAATGCACGAACGGCATTAAAATGTGCTTTCCGCCCTTTTGATAACCTTTCCAATATAGGCAAAGTAAAGCCTGCTGTCTTACCCGTTCCAGTTTGCGCAGCAGCTAAGACATCCTTACCTGATAGGATGGCAGGTATAGCCTCTGACTGAATTGGCGATGGTATATCATAACCTTTTGCCTCAACGGCTTTGAGTAATGGCTCTGACAAGCCTAAGTCCTTGAATTGCATAATACTGTGGATAGATGGAGTTATTTACCGTTGGAAAAATGGGACGCCAGCATAACTTATATTCAAAGCCCTTACCACTGATTTCAAACCTTTTCTTATAGAAGTATCCTACCAACCTATCAGCAAAATCTCATTAATAGAAGTGCCCTAATGATAGACAAAACAGAACTTTCGTCACATATTATGAACACAATAACAGTACAATAACTCATTGTTGTTGTTTATGACACATAATATTTGTGGTGCAAATAGTATAATCACATAAATTTATTTTTACAGATAGTTGATTAAAATCAGCAAAACTAATCAGGTAATGAATCTGTCCAAAATATTAAATTGACAGCAAAATATGCCTCTCTTTATTGAATAGATTATGGAACATTTAGAATTTGATCAACAAGACAGAAAGGTTTTTAACCATGATTTTGAGGATGTCCGCAACCTTCTCTTAAAAATGGGAGGCATGGTTGAAAACCAATTAAGAAAGACAATCCTCAGCCTTAAAGACAAATCTAAGGAGCTAGCCAATGATGTGTTAGCTAAAGGTGATGCCATTGATGAAATGGAGATTGAACTAGACAGCGAATGTACCCGAATCATTGCCGAACGACAACCTAAAGCGAGTGATTTAAGACTGATTATTTCAGTGATAAAGAGCATCACAGACCTAGAACGCATTGGTGATCAAGCCGAAAAAATTGCTTATATTGTCGGAGAGTTATCGTTAATAGACTATCAAAGCCCTTTTTACCATGAATTAGATCACCTGGGGCAGAAAGTTTTGGGTGTACTGTCAGCCGCTTTAAATGCACTGGCTAAACTAGATACCGATCAAGCCATTGATTTGGTAGAAAAAGATCAAATAATTAATGCCCATTTTTTGCAGTTGAATGACAAAATAATTAATCAAATGATCAAAACTCCATCTGAACTCAAATCACTATTTCTTTTATCACACTGTGCCAAAGCCTTGGAACGAATTGGAGATCATGCCAAGAACATTTGTGAATACACCATCTATCTAGCAAAAGGGAAAGACATTCGCCACAAGGACATTCAGTCAATCAAAGCTAATTTGTCTGATTAGTTGTTACAATGCTCACTCGGCCCAACCACTGTGTGCTCGTTCAACCTGCTCTCAACCAATTGGTATTAAGGCAAGTATTTAAACCTTGCCATTTGTTGCTGATGAGTATCAACAATTTTTTGTACTTGAGAATCACTTAACACCTCACGCCATTGACCCTGAGATCCTCTGCGAAAAAAATAGCCTGCATCTTCATGTTTTTCAACAAAACCCTTGCCTCGTTCCTGTGCTTGCATTTGTCTGAATGACGCATGTCTAATGGCTTTCATTAAACGAGACGGATTGCGTTTTAAACCCAGCAGTGACTCGACTTTACGAAAAGACTTACGAGGATTTTCTAACATATCCTCATAACGCAATACCAACTTATTCCGCTCATCTTCGTTTTCTGTCCAACTTTTAACATGTAAAGACCAGGACGTGATGATTTGAGGCACATTTTCCGGTTCGTTAGGAGTGCCAGTCATATCTTCTGCCATATATTCAATCGTTTCATCAATACTTCGATTAAAATAAGCGGCCATTGATACCGCCACATCGAGCGGATTTCTGACCACATAAATAGCACCTGATGAGACTTGCCAGTTGTGCAAAGGATATCCTTTGAACTCACCCTGAAAATTGTGGCTTTTAACAAATACTGTACCCTGCGCCTGTGCCGCAATATCAGCATGAACCCGTGGCCTGATAGCACATAATGCTTCGGTACTCAGAGCCATGGTCGTTTGACCATCGCCTACATAAGGTTGATAACGAAAAGCCTTGACTTCGTCGATGGATCTTTGATGAATGGAGTTAATATCAACTGGTTTAGCACCGTTGACCAAATAGTTTTCAATGAAAACTCGAAGCCATGTATTGCCTGATTTTGGATAGGAGGCTAACCACAATATATTACCCATATTTACTCTTTCCTAACTTTTCCATTCGATACCACACAATCCAAACTACTTGCTCTTCTAATTAGCTCACCATTACAGTTAGGACAAATAAACCGTAGCGTTTCTGCACAGATATCACAGAATGTACACTCATAACTACAAACAAAAGCCAACATATCATCAGATAAGTTTTTTTCACAGCATTGACATTGTGTTTTCATTTTTAGCATCAGTTATAATGCCACTTTAAACACCCCATTTTACTATATTGATGAGTAACATTTTAATTACTGGTGCTAACAGAGGGATTGGATTGGCATTAAGCCAACATTATCATAACCTCGACCATAATATCACTGCCGTTTGTCGACAAACCAGTGATCAACTCAACGGATTAGATATCGACATCATTGAAGGTATCGATGTCAGCAAATCACCAGATATTGATCGCCTCAAGTCCAAGCTGAATGACACAAAATTTGATGTGTTACTTCTCAATGCCGGTATCTTAGCGAATGATCATCTTGGTCATATTGATTACGATATGGTCCGTCAACAGTTTGAAGTTAACACCATAGCACCTTTACGTATGACTGAAACACTCTTACCACTGATCAATTCCAACGGAAAGATCGCCATCATCACCAGTCGCATGGGCTCAATTACTGATAATGATTCTGGTGGCAGTTACGGCTACCGCTTGAGTAAAGCAGCTGTCAATATGGTTGGCAAGTCATTGGCTGTCGACTTGAAACCTAAAAATATTGCGGTGGGATTATTTCATCCGGGTTGGGTCAAAACTGACATGACCAGTCAGCAAGGCTTAATATCAGCAAAAGAGTCCGCCGAAGGACTGATTAAACAGATCGCCAAACTCAACATAGAAAATACAGGCGGTTTTTGGCATAGTAACGGGGAACAGCTGGAGTGGTAGAATGAAAATGATCACAGCCATCATCAAACCTTTTAAGCTCGATGATGTCCGAGATGCGCTAGAAGAAGTCGGTGTCCGTGGCATGACAATCACCGAAGTGAAGGGATTCGGACGACAAAAAGGACATACCGAACTCTACCGAGGCGCAGAATACGTAGTGGATTTTTTACCTAAGTTAAAAATAGAAATAGCGACAACATCAGATCAAGTCGATCGCATTGTTGAAACTTTGGTTCAAATCGCTAATAACGGTAAAATAGGTGATGGTAAAATATTCATCAGCAATCTAGAGCAAGTTGTCCGCATCAGAACGGGTGAAATCGGCGATCAGGCTTTATAGTATGCTCATTGCTATGCTTTTCAACAGGTGGCTGAGCCTTTAAGAAGGTCAGGACCTCATCTACTACTTGCTGAGGATGAGTCATGTGAAGGTGATGACCTCCTGCTAATACGTTATACTGATCCGGATTCAAAGCCTCTAATCTGTCATCAAATGTGTCGTAATCAAGGGCATAACTTCGAGGTTCACCGACGATTAATTGACATGGCACCTGTAAAGACCTCAGAAAGTCCTGGATTTGATCTTCACTCATCCTGAAAAAACTTCTCAACTTCAATCGTTTGTCTGTTCTCCATTGATAGCCCTCGTCAGTTAGTCTCAAACCGCGTTCAACCAATGGCCTAATAATTACAGGGTCCATGGGTGTGGCTTGAATTCTGGCCTGAATGGCATCATCGATCGTTTCATAACTGCGTTGATGTTCTAAACTATGTTGCTGCCAGACATCCAAAGCTTGACGCAGGCTTTTAGCTGCAGATCCAGGCACATAGGCTGGAACTGGGCCCATATTTTCTATCAATAACAACTGTAACACACGTTCTGGATAAGCCGCTGCATAAAGCTGGGCAATAGCCGCTCCCATAGAGTGACCCAACAATATGACAGGTTCCGCAATGAGATCCATCACTGCCTGAACATCAATCACATAGTCGATGAATCCGTAATTATGGCCTGGTGCACGATGGTCTGAATGACCATGACCAGGAAAATCAACCGCGGTTAATTCATATCCCGCTTGAACGAGATAAGGTGCTATATGATAAAAGCTGGCGGCATTATCAAGCCAACCATGAAAAGCAACGATTCGTTTTTGAAGTCCTTCTCCCCAACGCAACCCAGCAAGTTGACCAAACCGTGTTTTGAACTGAATTTCTTTACTGGTAATCATAAAGCCACCCAAATCAGAACAGCAAGAATCCAGCGATAGTGCATAAACCAAACAAAGTCTATTCGTTCAATCCACTTCATGAAAAAATGTATACAAACATAAGCAGCAATGAAACTTCCAAATACTACTATTAACAATGGCATCCAAGCCACTGCTTCAGGTTGTTTCACTATTTTAATGAACCCATAAAGTGCAGTCATACCAATAGCAGGTATCGCCATCAGAAATGAAAAACTGGCTGCCTGACTTTTGGCTAACCCAGCCCACATTCCTGCAGTCATGGTAACCCCGGAACGAGATGCGCCAGGAATCAGCGCCAAACATTGTGCAACAGACATGTAAACAACCACTCGCCAAGATAAATCCTTTGACGCTGCGTGGCGTTGGGACCACCACAAAGCAATACCAAAAAAAACAGAAGCCGCTGCAATAACTGTAGCTGAACGGAGGTGGAACTCTATTAAACCAGCAAATAATAGCCCGCAGATACCCAAAGGAACGGCTGAAACCACAATATAGGCCAGCATATGACGGTCCTCTCCCTTAATTAACTTCATGAGATGGGCACGAAAATACCAAACTACCGCAAATAGAGTACCCACATGAGCAGCAATGTCTAAAACAACTCCTTGGTCTGACCAACCAGCAAATTGAGACAGTAAAATCAAATGAGCAGAAGATGAAATTGGCAAAAATTCAGTCAAGCCTTGTATCAGGGCCAAACTCAAAGCTTGCACTATTTCAATCATCAGTTCATCAACTCCTTATAGTTTTTCCAGTGCATATAAGGCAATATCAATTGTTCCAATGGTGATCGAGTCATGTGTTGATATGGTTTGATATCATCACCTAGGAGTTCTCTGAGTTTATCCATTATGGTCGCTTCATTTTTCTTCCATTCATCAATATCTACGACGGTCAGATTTAGCCCCATAGCTATGACTTGATTGAGAACAGAGGTGAATTGTGAGAAATGAACTTGGTCGGTCCCAAAAACATGATTGTGCAATCGAAAATCAGCAAAATTGCGTGTCAAAACAATCACTGGAACACCTGGAAAAACTTTCTTCGCAATGGCCGCATGTGCCATTGAAAAAGGCAAACAATCAATGATCTTGTCAGAGCCTGATTTCACCATTGTACGTACACGCGTTAAATATTTTTTCCTCAATAAATGAACTTGAGTTTCATCAAATCCAGAAAGTTCATCAAACGACCGCACAATATCAAATACGTCACTTCTTGGTTCACTAGAAAACCGATCCAGTAGCACACTATGATTGTTCTTCAACAGCCACTCGACAAAATCATGGTGCCCTGTCGCCGCATCAGAAAACAAAAAAACAATATCAGAAGTCGCTTCTTCCTTTGGCCATGCTGCAATCTGCTTTTCCTGTTCTGCCGTTAACGTTTCCAGTGGCGTTTTTTCAGCATACTTAAGCTGCTGAAACAACCCCCAAGCGACATCATAATGTCCCAGTGCATCATGTAATAAACCACTCAAAAAACCCATCTGTCGAGTGAACTGTTTACTGTGTTTATCCTTATCAATACCTTCGATCAGTGCCACTGCTTGTTCAAAGCGATTGAGTTGACTCATATTATGAACAGCCAGTTTCAATGCCGATGGATGATTAGGGTCTTTTTTGATTAAATTTTCTGCCTCTTGCAAGCTATCTTCATAGGCTTGCTTTTGATAAAAAACCTCAGCCAGCTTGATACATGCTTGGTCGTAATGTGACCAATCTGACTTGATTTTTGTATAAGTTTGTATGGCTTTTTCGTAGTCTTTATTGCTTTGATATAATTGTCCAAGCAATAATAGTACCTGTGGATTGTCGCCTATTTGTAATTGAGATTTCAGACATTTAATCGCTGCATCTAATTCACCCGCCATGGCCAGCGATTTCGCATAGGCCATAATCCAGCTGGGCATGGCAATACCAGAACGCGCCACTGGCTCTAAAAATGTTAAAGCTTGACGGTGTCGATTGGTATGATGATAAAGCATACCCATAGCCACCATCACTTCTGGAATTTTGGTTTGCTGCTGTGTTAATTGAGTAACAATCTGAGCAGCCTGTTGTTGATCTGAAGCCGCTAAACTTAGTGACAAATAAGCCTGTGCGATCAAATGAGATGGTTGCTGTTTGAGTATTTGACGAAAATACAACTCTGCTAAAGCATCTTCATGTGTCTCTAACTTAACTATGCCTAACTGCAATTTCAATTCGAGATCATTCGGATACTGTAATTCAGCTTCTTGCAAACGATCAAAAGCCTTCTCATAGTAACCCATCATCAAGTCGAGCCGAGCCATCTTGATGATAGCAGGCAATGCATTTTCATAAACTTTTAAAGCCAACTGGAACTGTTTTTCAGCCTTCTCTGGCTGTTGCCAAATGGTATAAATGTCACCTAAGGCCAAATAAGAGTAAAAAAGATTGGGGTTTTCTTTTATCGACGCCTGAAACGCTTTTACGGCTAACTCCAGCTGGTTCAGTCCCAAAAGTAATTGTCCCTTGAATTGGAGATAACGTTCAGCATGTGGCGCCATACCCAGTGCCGAATTGACATGTTGTAAAGCATCTTCTAGCTGATGTTCTTTAGCCAAAGCATGCGCCAAAGAAAAATGAAGATCTTCATTGTTTTTATCTGTTTTTAACAATTCCTGGTAACCTTTAATGGCCTCCTTAAACTGTCCTTTCTTGTGTAATTCCTTATAACGTTCCAATTCACTCATGACATACCTCTTTAACAATGTGCGCCTCTACCCAAGAGTGCAGTGACAACCCTTGGATAAATCCACAATGACCCCCATGTGGTGTGCCCACTATTTTAACTTGCGGTAAACGGTCTATTGTACTCAAATCCGTGAAAGGAATCACAGGATCATCCCAAGAACTGATGATTTGAGCATCCGTATCGATGTTTTGGATGATTTTTGGTGTGATGCGATAACCAGCAAAATAATCTTCTGCTTTTGGGTAATCGGTATGTCTGACAACAAAATCTGCAGTCAAATCGGCCAGAGATGATTCCTGTTGCCAATCATGCCCCTCAAACAAGTGAGGGAAATGATCTTGCTTCAATTGCAAGGATCGCCGCCACTTCTTCATAAAATAAGCATGATAAATCCTGGTGTTTTGAATGGCCAACATCGCATTGTGGGGATTGATTGGTGGAGAAATAGCAAACACATTACTCAGCTTTTTTTCAGTATAAGCAGCCATTCGCAAGGCAAAATTACCTCCTAAAGAAAAACCGCACAAACTGATGTCCTGATATTCGAATCGATCAACAATCCAATCCAGCGCCATAACCATCTCTTCAATCCGGCAAGAGTGAAACAACGCTTCATTCATATGATGAGTACCGCCGTGATCTCGCATATTCAGACGCAAAACCGAACAACCTGCTTCATAAAGTCGATGAGCTAACAGTTGCACATAAGTGGAATCTGCACTGCCTTCCCAACCATGTAGAATGATCACCAATTGACTGCCCTGATTAGGTGAATACACTCCTTCGAGCATCACTAGCTCAGTGTCTATAATGAGCTGTTGTGCTTGTTTAATAAAACGAGGTTCCTTGGGCAGCAGTCTCAATCGCAGCCTACTTGAAGCCAGAAAAGATTGAATATGTGGATTTTTAGGCCAAATCGGCGGCTGGCAAATAATCATCTTCCGATAACTTTTGTGCAATGAAATGTCTGGCTTGTGCAGTAACTGATCTGATGTTCCCGTCCCTATCCAAAATACCGTCACCACAATAAATGTCAACACGAGAACTGGGTAAAGTCAGCAAACGACAAACATGGGTAATGAACCATTCGTTGTCGATGAAACCCATTTGACCATTCCTCACCCCTTGTTTATTAGTAAACTTAATGGCTATTGGAACGACTGGTGTTTGAGTTTCTGCAGCAGCTCTCAACAACTGTCTATGGAATCGACCCAAATCACTGCCATCAGTCACACGTCCCTCAGGAAAGACAGCGACCGAACGGTTACATTGTAGCCGTTTGATCAATGAGGCAATGACCATTTTTCTTGAATTGTGATTACCCCTTTCAATGAAAATGGTATCACCCAACATCGCCAACCAACCTAACAGCGGCCAGTATTTGATTTCACTTTTCCCAACAAAACCTGCCAAAGTTAAGCTGTGAATAACTGGGATGTCTAACCATGAAACATGATTGGCCACAATAAAGATAGGATGCTCGGGTAATGTGCCATGAATATTAATTGATAGACCGCATACACCCAATAACAGGCGCGACCAGTGAACAAGCAACCACTCATTCAAACGCTTCAACTTCAACAACTTGGCCATTATAATACCAACCACCACAAATGGTAGAACGAAGATCAGCGCCAACAAAAATGCAATCACTCGGCATACCAGCCGTAAGCTTGTAATAATCAAATTAATTGTTCTGTTTTGTTCGCAAGCCGGACATTATAGCGATAATACCAACGAATCACAGTAATTTCCTATTTGTGATTCACTTTAAGGCACCTCTTGCAGAAAAGATGCCCTTTAGTATAACGGACTAAACCATTAACACTGACCAATGGCTGTTGTATCAATGATTGAAAACACCCCAAACTTCCATTCGAGGTGTGAATGAATTCATCTATTGTTAATCAAAGCCGTCAGCAAATATCAGATCTGATGAATTAACGGGGTCAGCTGGTTCCGGTGCGGTGATACCACCGACAGCGACCGTGGTTTGTACCTGATAACTGGAATCAGCAGATAAAGGACCACTGAACCATTGAAAAGCTGTTGCTATATTATCAGGTCCATAACCATTTTCACCATTGGGTAAATCATCAATGTCACCATCAATACCGACCAGTGGAAAACCAACGGATTCGTAATTTCCTATTTGATAGTTTTCATTACCGCCTGCTCGAAACTCTACCTGATAAGGACCATCTGTTTGCCTGATGTGACTGATATTATCATTAACCAATTGACCCATATCATCATTAATTCCATTAACATCAAAGTCAGCTAAACTAAACAAACTGATATCGATATCAGCAGCATTTAAATTAGTGATTTTCATGGTGCTGGTTAAAATCGCCTGATCAGCTTCAAGGCCCGTTTGATCAATCACATGAGTCAAATCGGCTCTGAAACCTTTGTCATCGACATCTAACCAGGTAATGGTCACAGTATCCTCATCATAAATAGCATAATCTGCTTTCGGAAAAAGATATTCTTGGGTGTCAATATCGAGTCGATAAGACCAACCCATATAGGATAAGTACTCTATATCAATTATCAGGCTGCTTCCATAACCGTCATTGTATCCTATTACGAAGGTAGCCTCGCCATCGTTGATTTGACCAACAACAGGGTTAAAGGTTAAGGAGGCATCACTGACATAGCCACTTACAACCTTCCAATTATCATAAACATACAGTGTCCAGGTGCCATTAGGCTCTGTCACATTACTGAAGGCCTCATTCATTGAAGTCTGAAATCCTGCATCAACTTCTCCTCCCATCGAAGTGGTTCGATAGGAAGCTGTTGGTAATGTTTCATCATGGTCCAAATTGGCAGCCACGATCCACCAGTGATTCAATAAGTATTCGGAGGCCTCATCGGTAAAATAATAATATCCATTGAGATCACTATTATCTCCACCGCACTCTCCCTCTAGTGCACCTGTTTGACCAAACAGTATGGCGAGTAAGGTCAGGTGCTTCCAATTCGACAATCAAATCACCCATCCAGTCGTGTTCGATATCTATACCTAACCCTAATCTATTGACTTCACTGACATCTGTGACATCAAAACTAATAGCCAATGGGTCTCCTAAATTACCACAAGCGCCAGGACCATCTGGAATCTCACCAAAACCTGATCCTTCAAAGGTTATCGCTGTTACTGTATGAGAGAAAAATATAGATAAAGCGAATATGTATTTGTTCATGAGTCGATGTTTTTTCTACTAATTATCACAACCATCGAAATTTTTGTCGGGAAAAGGTCAAAAAAAACAATGTTTTTTTAACAAATCACTGGTCTTTAGTTATCAACGGAGTCTTCTCATTTATTTGAAATTATGTTTACATATTAAATATTCGAGCTAAACTGACTTTTATTTTTCTGATGTCTAAGATACACATTCTCGGTATTTGCGGTACATTTATGGGCGGTATCGCGGCTATTGGCCGTCAAATGGGTCATCAAATCACTGGTTCTGACCAAAACATCTATCCACCGATGAGCACTCAGCTCGAACAACTAGGTATTAAAATACATCATGGTTATGATACCGAACCGCTCAGCGATGATTTAGATATGGTTATCGTGGGTAACGTCATGACACGCGGTATGAAAGCCACTGAATATGTCCTTGAACATACCATGCCTTATTGGTCAGGACCTCAGTGGCTAGGTGAGCAGGTACTGAGACATAAGACCGTCTATGCCGTAGCAGGAACGCACGGGAAAACAACCACATCATCGATGTTGGCATGGATTTTCGAAGACCAAGGCATTAACCCAGGTTTCTTAATTGGTGGTGTGTGTCAACACTTTAATCAATCCGCAAGAATCACTGACAGCAATATTTTTGTTATCGAAGCCGATGAGTATGATTCGGCATTTTTCGATAAGCGATCAAAATTTGTTCACTACCATAGCAACGTTGTCATTTTGAATAATCTGGAATTCGACCATGCTGATATTTTTGATAACCTGGCTGATATCAAAAAACAATTCCATCACCTAATACGTACCATCCCCCAAAACGGCCTGCTGGTTGTCAATCATGATGATAAACACTTAAAGTCTGTGCTAGCAATGGGATCTTGGACACCTGTAGTCACCTTTGGCACCAATCAAGCTGCCGACTACTGGATAAGCACCAACCCAAAGAATCCACAACAGTTTCACATCAATAAAGGTTCTCAAAGGATTGTGTCCATTACCTGGAATATTCCTGGCCAACACAATCAGCTCAATGCCTTGGCCGCCATACTGGCAGCACAAAAAGCCGGTATCAGCATCGAACAAAGTGCCGATTCTTTATCCCAATTCAAAAGCGTTAAGAGACGCATGGAGTACATAGGAACAGCACAAAACATCACTGTTTATGATGATTTTGCCCATCACCCAACAGCTATAGAAACGACCATAGCTGGAGCCAAAGCCACACATCCTAATCAACGCATTGTGGTGGTCATTGAACCAAGAAGTAACTCGATGCGAGCAGGTGTTCATGCCCAAGGGTTAGTCAATGCGGTATCAGAAGCGAATGTTTGTATGATCATGCATGATCCGACCATAAAATGGGATGCTGATGTCGTTAATCAGTTGAAAGCAAAACAAGTAAAATTGCTGCCTTCGACCAGTCAAATCCTGCAAGCATTAAACCACAATCAAAAATCTGGTGATGTCGTTGTTTTTATGAGCAACGGTGGCTTTGATAATGTGGCTCAAAAGTATTACCAAATGATTTGTCCATCATGAAAACCATACCAAGCTTGTTAGAAGCCAAATAAGAATGAAATCTGCTTAATCTTTGATCTCACCTGCATGAGGATCAGCAAAAACATCTTCATTCCATTGCCCTTGAGATTTCGCAACAATGCAAGTCACAGCGGCATCACCGGTGATATTAACCGCTGTTCTGGTCATATCAAGCAAACGGTCAATACCTAAAATAATAGCAATACCTTCAACCGGTAAGCCCACTTGCAACAACACACCTTGCAACATCACTAAACCTGCACTGGGAACACCAGCCGACCCTATCGACGCAATGGTTGCCATCAGCACAACAGTTAACAATTGCGAAGTCGTCAAATCAACCCCATAAGCATGGGCAATGAAAACAGTAGCAACGCCTTGCATGATGGCAGTACCATCCATATTTATAGTGGCACCAAAAGGAATAGTGAACGAGGCCACTGATTTGTTCACGCCCAATCTCTCTGTCACTGTTCTCAGCGTTACTGGAATAGTGGCATTGGAACTGGACGTTCCAAATGCAAATGACCAGGCCGCTTCCATTTTCCGTAAAAACATAGCAGGAGAAATGCCAGCCAATAACTTCAGTAATAAGGGATAGACCACCAACGCATGAAACACCAACAAGCTAAGCACAGTAAAGAAATAACCGGCTAATGTATTAATGGCATCTATACCTAGTTGAGCAAAAACTTGAGTTAAAATAGCAAACACCGCATAAGGCGCAAAATGCATAATCAACATCACTAGCTTCATGATCACTTCATTGAAACTTTGGAAAAATTCAATGACTTTGGCTCCAGCACCACCGGCTTGTGAAGCACTGAAACCCAACAAAATAGCAAAAACGATCACAGCCAACATATTCCCTTCAGCCATAGCCATCACCGGATTGCCAGGAATGATGTTTAAAATTACATCTATCAATGGTTTATCAGCCTTAGCTGCATATTCTAAAGTGGTTGGAATTTCAGCCCCCGTACCGACACCAACCATCAAAGCGAATGACAGAGCTAAAATTAACGCAACTGCTGTCGTGAATAGATAAAGTAACAAGGTTTTGCCACCCAAAGAACCTAACATAGATGGTTCCCTCAAAGCCGTGGTGCCACAAAAAAGTGAAACAAACACCAAAGGTACCACCATCATTTTCAACGACTTGATGAACAGCTGACCCACCAAATGAAACAACCCGCCTGTCAAATAAGTGTCAATATAGGCATTTTGGTTCCATTCGGTTAAGTTCAAGAGCAAGCCCAGTAAAGCTCCTGCAATCATGAAAATGATAATTTTTTTAGTTAATGTCATGGTGGTTGATTGCTTTAACAGCTGATCATCTTAACTGATTTATTCAGTTCGACCAAGTCTCCGCTCTTGCTGCCTCCCAGTCAACCCGCCAGCTTTCTGGCCGACCGTCATCATCAAGCAGTACACCAGGAAGCAAACTGGGGAACATATCCTCGTAAGACTTGACATCAGTACCCTGAACGCGATGCATGATATGAGCCGGTTGTAACTGAGACAATTCATCCAACCCTGCCGCTCCCAATAACTCAACCAAATGTTTCATCATTTTTTGATGATAACTAGCAACCCGCCTGGCTTTATCCTTGACAACCAAACCTTTAACTCTCGCTGGATTTTGAGTAGCCACACCTGTAGGACACTGATCAGTATTACAAGCACGGGATTGAATACAACCCAAAGCAAACATCATGGCACGAGCTGAATTCACAGCATCCGCACCAAGCGCCAGTAATTTAAGCAAGTGAAAAGCTGAAAACACTTTCCCAGATGCAACCAAACGAATATCTTGGCGCAACCCCATACCAACCAATGTCTGATGGACAAAAATTATCGCATCACGAATAGGAGTGCCTACCGAATTGGTCATTTCAATGGGAGCTGCACCTGTACCTCCTTCACTGCCGTCTATAGTGATAAAGTCTGGTTTGATACCTGTTTGAATCATTGCCTTACAAACACTAATAAATTCACTTTTCTTGCCGATACACAGTTTAAATCCAATGGGTTTACCTCCAGATAAAACCCGCAGTTTTTGTATAAACTGCATCATTTCAACAGGTGTTGAAAAGGCAGTGTGAGCAGCAGGAGAGATTACATCTTTGCCTAAAGATACATGACGTATTTCTGCAATTTCCTGAGTCAACTTGACCGCTGGCAAAATCCCTCCATGGCCTGGCTTGGCACCTTGAGAAAGCTTAATTTCAATCATTTTGACTTCTTCAAAGTTTGCTTTCTCCTTAAATCGATCAGGACAAAAATTACCAGATTCATCCCGACAACCAAAATAGCCTGTTCCAAACTGAAAAATCAGATCACCACCTTGACGATGGTATGGGCTGATACCTCCTTCTCCGGTATTGTGGGCAAAACCACCTGCTTTGGCGCCTTGATTCAAGGCCATGATCGCGTGTTTACTTAAAGACCCAAAACTCATGGCAGAAATATTCAAGGGTGATGCATCATAGGGTTGCTCGCAGTCAGGCCCACCAAAACGCACGCGTGGATTGAAATCATAATGATGCTTGGGTGCCAAAGAATGGTTAATCCATTCATATCCATCAGCGTTAACATCAATAATGGTACCAAATGGACGGGTATCTCGTTGTCCTTTGGCCCGTTGATAAACCAAAGCCCTGAACTCTCTGGGTACCGGCGTACCGCTGAGGTCAGATTCAACGAAGTACTGCTGTATTTCTGGCCGGATGGCTTCAAATAAATAACGCAGATGGCCAATCACTGGGTATAACCTTAAAATGGCCTTTCTGGTTTGAAACATGTCCCAAATACCCGTCATAGCCAATGGTGTCCATAACAAAAAAAGCCACCAAGCTGTAGGCCAATATGTCGCCAAAACAACAGTCAATATTGGCACCAGCACAAGTAATAAAATAAACTGCTGTCTGACCGTCATTTTTAAAATTCCTTGACTATCCAATGTACCGGTTTAACACCAGCCTCTATCAACTCTTTTCCAGAACCCAGATTTTTATTTTCCAGTGGATCTAAAAAATAAGGTTTACCATCCTTGGGGGTCACTTTGACCAATACCAACTCGCCTTTATGTCGGTATTCTTCAATCTTTCTATTTTTTTCAATGATGACTGTGATTTCAGTCGGCTCATCTTTAGGAATGACCGCCTTGAGGTTTTGATTCGAATGAGTGATTGTGTTTGTTTTTTCGGTGGCCTGTAATAAAGTGCTGATTAACAACAATGTAACAACACAACTGTATTTAATGGGTGTCATGGTAGTCTCCTGAGCTGAGTCTGTTTGATCTCTAACTATGATACAATAATTTGATTTAACACTCGACCCATTGATCATGAACACCACGAAATTTTTGCCACTTTTTGCTCTGATCGTAGTGACGGCATGTGGTAATGCGCCATTGAGCAAGGAAAAGCAACTCAAAGAAGATCTGACTCAAATGGAATTGCTGGCTGAAAGCAAAAAAACTTCTGAGCTGATGGATTACTTTGATGAAAATTTCAGACCTGAAAATGGGATGAGTAAAAAAGATATCCAGCGATTGTTGCACTTTCGTTTTATGAAACACAAAACCGTTCACATAACGCAAGTCCTCAAAGAAACACAATGGTTGAGTGACAATGAAGTAAAAATTGAAGTGGTGGCAGCACTGGGTGGCACCCCCCTTACTGATTTAACTACCCTATCTGAAGCACGAGCACAGCTGCTGAAATTTAATGTGGTGCTCAAACGCCATGATGTCCACTTTAAAATCAAATCAGCACAGTGGCAACACGCTTACCCAACTGATTTTCTTTAAAAACTCTTTAACACTTCAAAACAGCTTTCGCCATATCTTGATTGCTGGGACTTTGGGCCACAATGACTTTTAAAAACCCTTGCTTTTCTGCCAACTGCCCGATTCTTGACGACCCCACCACAACAGGTCTTTTTAGCAAAATCTGCCAATCTTGAGGATCCAATGATTCCTCAATATGCTGCAAAATCTCTCCACTAGTCGCTGTCAACACAGTCATATGTTTGTTAACCAAAAGATGCCAACATAATAAATCCAGAGGCAACTTTTTTCTCTGATAACAATTGATTTGAGTTAAATTAATGCGGTTTTCCAGTGCATATTGCTTGATCTTTTCCCGTCCTCCAGCCGCAGTCAAAACGCAAATATGATTTACTTTTCTTTGTTGTATTTGTTTGATCACAGCTTCTGAATTCCCCCCTGCATTAATAATGTCTTGACCAAAACGTTTTTTCCATTCTCTCTGAACAGCAGCTCCGACCGCAATCACAACACCCGGATCTTCAACAAAAAAATCCTTCTTAACTCGCAATGCATGCTCAATAGCATGGCTACTGAGAACAATTAAACATGTTGTCTTTTGTGCCAGTTCAAGCCAAGTACTTTTTAGACCTGGTGCTGTAATGACATCAATGCAAGGAGCTTGAAAACATGACAAGCCTAATTGTTGATAATATTTAATGGTATTGGTTATCTTGGGTTTGGGTCTGGTGATGATGACTTTCATTGGTTCAAGCTACATTCAGAATTGCTCTTGCACCTTGGTCTAACAGATCATCGGCCACTTGGTAACCAACAGCTAAAGGATCAGGGTGTCTAGCTTGTGATTTGAGTGCGACCTTCCCATCCTCACTGAAAACACCACCCTGCAAGCTTATCATACCCTCATGGACTATCGCATGACCACCGATAGCGACAGAACATGAACCTTCCAAACGAGCGTTTAACGCACGTTCAGCTTGTATTGCTTGCCAGGTATTTTGATCGTTTAAAGCAGCCAAAGCTTCTATCAAATCCGTACGATGACTCAAACACTCCATACCAATGGCTCCTTGTGCAATAGCTGGCAACCATTGAGGTACGGTCAATCGACTGGCAACACGATCGTTAAATGACAACCTATTCAACCCGGCGGCAGCCAGTATAATCGCATCATATTGGCCCGCATCTAACTTAGCAAGGCGTGTATTCACATTACCCCGAAGTGGTTTCACTTGTATATCAGGGCGCCAGGCTAGCAACTGAGCCTGTCTTCTTAAACTGGATGTACCAACCACCGCATTTTCTGGTAATTCTGAGATCGTTCCAAAATCATTCGAAACAAAAGCATCTGCTGGATCATCCCTTGAAAAAACACCACATAATGTAAAACCCTCTGGTAATTCAGCAGGCACATCTTTCATTGAGTGTACAGCCAAATCAGCATCGCCTGATAACATGGCTTGTTCTAACTCCTTGAGAAACAAACCTTTCCCCCCTAATTTACTTAATGTCACTTCCAAACGTTGATCACCTTCAGTTGTCATTGGCAACAACTCGGTTTTATAAGGAGTGTGTTTTTCAATCAAAGCTGCTACATATTGTGCTTGCCACAAAGCCAAAGCAGACTCACGGGTGGCTATGATGATCTTTTTTGTCATGAGTCCAATTCCTTTTTAACTACCGCCAATTGTCGCCTGCTAATAGCAGGCTGTAAATCTATTTTTTTTAATATAGCATGGGATTTGTGTTGATCATCAACATGTATACCACACAGATAAGAACGATGAACCAAACAGTTCCGATGTAGACGCAAAAGTTGAGGATATGTCTTTTCCAATTCTGTTAATGTTGTGTCCAATAAATATCTTTTGTTTGACAAATGAACTTCCACATATTTATCTTCAGCCATAAAACAAATCATTTCATCCACTGGAATGGCATAAGTATTTTGACCTCGTTTGACTGTTATTTTTTGGCTCTCTGTGAGCACACCGACTTTTTTTAAAGATTGACCTAAACGATCCAAAGCAACAGGCTTCAGCAAATAATCATTAGCAGATAAATCAAAGGCCTTTAAGGCAAACTCATCATGGGCAGTACAAAAAACAATGGGAACAGTAGGCATATTGGCTTTAATTAATTCTGCTGCTTCCAAACCACTACAATGAGGCATTTGAATGTCCAGAAAAATCACATCAGGATAATGCTTATTAGCCAGTGACACCGCTTCATTACCATTTTGAGCCTCAATGACTTGATCATAGCCCAGATGATTCAACATTTTAGCTAATCGCATCCTTGCCAGTGGTTCATCATCTGCAATCAATATTTTCATAAAGGTAACTCCAAAACGGTTTGGTAAATTGAACCATTGACTTGTTGCGATAAACTGGCTTTGTCACCATAATGCAATGCAAGTCTTTTCCTGATGTTATGAATAGCACCACCACTACCATCAGACAAATAATTTTCATGATACGGGTTAGTCACTTCAATGTGAATCTTCTGACCTTGCTGCTTAATAATCAGATTGACAGTGCCTGTTTGGTTACTTGGTTCAATACCATGCAATATAGCATTCTCAATCAACGGTTGGATTGATAATACAGGTATTTCATTACCCAACAAAGTTTCTTCCACTTGAGTCAAATAATTCAAACGATCTGAAAATCGCAATTTTTCAATAGCCACATATTCCTCAATCCACTCTAACTCTTGCCATAGCGGCGCCAGACTGCGCTTTTTTGCAAAAGCTTTACGAAAAAGTCCTGATAAATTCAAGACTGCTTTTTCAGCAGCTTGACCATCAATAGCTATGAGTGAAGCAATCGAGTTAAGACTATTATATAAAAAATGTGGTTTAATCCTTGATTGTAAGGCTTTTATTTCTGCTTTGGCATGGGCGTTCAATTGCCACGCCCATTGATCCTGAACATAAAAGTAACGCAATAATGCCAACAATGTCATACATGTGGCTGATGAGATCTTAATATTAAACAAATCAGCATCTGCAATCAGATCGAAAGCGAGTACTTGATCAACCCAGGCCAAAAATCGCGTATACAAAGAAGTCAAAATTACAGAAATTAATAGTAAAATAAACAGCCCTAAAACCACCTTAAAATGATTCAACCAAAGCCTTAGATAGGAAAGAACAATAATTAGCGAAATGGCTATCAACTGAGCCAGCAAACTCAAAACAGCCAACTGATTTAAAAATGCCATGTCCAATGACAGAAAACTCAAACCATAAACCACGACCATCATTTCAGTGACTACAATCACTGTAAAAATTCTCATGGTGTTTGAGAAATCAGCCAGCCAAAATGTTCCCATATTATTTTGTATCATCAGCTTTAATAGCAGTTATTTTATGCTATTGAGGAAAAATAATGGCGGATTTGGTTGATTTATTGCGGTCAGTCCTGGAAAATCTGATGTTCGGCTAAATCGAGTATTAACATGAAAGGCATTACAGTATTTATTTTGATGTTGACTGCTGCAACACAGACCATTGCCAATGATAACACTTGTGAGATCGATATATTAAAAAGCCAAGGACAGCTGATTAAAGCAACTAGCAACCCTTCAGGTAATGACTTCAATCGCATCTCCGACCACAAACCGGTCTCTCTTCCTGAGGTCAAAGCCACTGATATTGGAACAACGTTGATCACCAATGACTCAAATCAAGACAACTGGATGGAAAAAGTTAAAGATGAAGATAACGGCTCCGGTAGTAAACTTGGTAATATGTTTGAGTTGCTGGTACCGGCGAAACTAAGAAATCCGTCCAAATAATACGATAATAATATGACATGTTATCATTAAGTATTGACGCATTCGTCAAGCGCATTCACTGTGAAGTCCCTTTGACAAAGCAGATGCAATGGCAAGTCAAGTCGATCACCAAGCAAAAATTGATAGCAAACGCACCACTTCAACCCAATATCAATGACAAAGGCACATTTTTTGGAGGCTCATCTGCTGCGCTAATGACTATATCAGGTTGGGCATGGGTAAAGTTCCAACTTGAATCGTTAGAGATCAACCATGATGTTGTGATCCACCATAGTCATATGCGTTGGAAAAAGCCACAAACCAAAACAATGTCTATTCAAGTTTTACCAGAAAAACAAGTACATTGGCCGAGTATAGTCAAACAACTCCAACAAGGAAATAAAGCACCGATCAAAGTTGTCTGCCAAGGATTTCAGGAAAATACCATAACCACGGAAATGAAAGCCACTTACGCCATTCTCACTTAATATCACAAGTAAAAGAGACTTTGATCTATATCATCTCCTGATGAACACACCGATGATTTTTGAAATAATTAGTCAATCCTGAAAAAGTCCTTCCTGGCCTTTTCCAGCATCGGTCAAAAAAACACTTAAGCGCAAAAGTGTGATTTTGCTGATGTTTTTTGACCTTACTTGAGCCTGATGGCTCAAGGTGGCACCTCCCTGTGCCACACCATCAACCATAAAAAAGTTTCTGGAAAACTTTTTCACGTTAGCCTGAGAGCCGAATGGAAGCGGCGAATAAAAATGCATCGTGACACCTGTTTCCTGGTCGAAAAAATATCCAAAATTGAAGTAACTCTGTATATTTAACAATAAATTATGCATTTATCAGGTTCGACTAATTAGTCAACCCTGATAAACTTATAACATATTGATATATAATAGATATATTGATTTTCTACTGTAGTATTTCGACTGGAATTGTTAAAATAGTTGTTACTTATCGGTCGAAATCATCAATTAAATGCGCAGTAAACACCGGATCAAACACCACAAAACTCCTTTTTTGACATCACCTCCCAGTTGGATCAATCACATCCTTTGATAGCCTTGTCTTGCGAACTTGATTGGCAACATCTTGAATAAGTAGCCCTTTTACAGCGAAAAAGCCCACCCAGCCAGACCCATCCGTTTAATGGGTGGTCTGTTGATGTTCAAACAACTTTATAAATTTAAGGCACCTCTATTCTGCCATTGGCATCAGTAAATTCACCGGTCCTCAAGACTTCAAATTGGTATGTTTTCTTACTCATGCGGGCAAGATAAACAATATTTGTCTCACCTTTTAGGTATTAAGTGAGACGATTTGGGTCTTTAAAATAATTGGCATTATTTAAGTTTAGTTAAATAAATAAGTACAAATTTGTCTTCTGGCGTGTTATCTTGTGCAAAAAGGGAGGGGGTCATGTCAATGGAGCATCAGTGCATAAAAAGATCTACTTAATATTCTTGTTGGTGATTATTTCAAATCTGTCGAAAGCGGATTTTGAACCACCTGTCATTATTGACCCACCTAACCCAAAAGTAGGTGATGTGATCAGAGTTGGATTATTTGTCGAGTTTTACCCACCATGTATGCTCTTACCAAGAGAAAACTCGGTTGGAGAAACACACCTTTTTGAACTGAATTCCAATGACATTACACTTAATGTCATTTATGAGGGTTTATTGCTCTGCAATCCGATTCCATTCGAGCCTGCACCTCGATATTATTATGAATTAGGCACCCTTGAAGCTGGTGAATATTCGTTAACAACCATTTCACAAGAGGTTGGGGGCTTTATACCAGAAGATTTACCGCCACTTCCTATACCAAATATATTGGCAGTGCAGTATGGCCCCACTCTAAATTTCACTGTTTATCAGGTGCCTCATCCTGTTGATTTACTGACATTTGATCGACTGTTAATCATTATTTTATTAATACTTTTTTCAACTACACTGTTTTATAGGAAGAATTATGCTTAAAAAAAACCATATCCTCACACTATTGGTCTTTTTTGTGCCCGTTTCATGGGCTTCCACATTTCACATTTTATTAAGCAGCGATCAGGAAGCTGTCACCCCTGAGCAGGTTGTACAAGAAGCTCAGTTAAATCCTCCTCCACCTTCATTTGCTCTTGGTGCATTTAACAGTGAAGCTCCTATTAAAGTCGAATACTACATCAAGAAACGAGCCACCGGACATTTGAAAACAATCATGGACATGAGCCCCGATTGGGCAGCAACTCAATTGCAGAATTATTTGGTTGTCGAATATGGAGAAAATGTTAATACTGAATCGATTTTATCTTCTTATGCCAATGACAATGATATAGTCTTCAGTTATGAAGTCACCAATGAAGACTTACCTCAACTGCACGTACCTTCTCCTAAGCTGACTAAGGAAGAATTAATTCGTAAAAAGCAAACAAAAACAATAAAAGTCGACATCAAAAACATGGAAACAATTAATGGTGTATTAATGAACCCTATTTGGGATTTATCAGAAGGGATGGGTTATATTGGAATGGTTGATGTCGGTTTACAAACTTCACATCCTGATTTAAGGGCCTTTGATGGTCAAGGCAATTATACAGGTGGTAATTTACTTGATCACCTATATCAGATTGACACAGCTGAATCTACTGAAGGTGCCACAGATATCAATGTTGATACACTCGAACCCATTTCAAGTGCTGGTATTGAAAATTGTGATTATATTGACGGAGATCCCAACAATAATCTAACCGTAGGATCATTCGCAGGCCACGGTACACACGTTGCTGGTTTAATGGTAGCAAAAGGGAACATCGCACCAGGGATATGTAAAAATTGTGGGCTTGCCAGTGCTAAGTTTGCCAGTGTTAAATTGGGAGCTTGTAATGAGTTTGGCGGTCAATATTATTTAACAATAGGTACTACTTATACTTCATGGATCGAGGGATTGAATCATATGGCTATGATTGGTGTAGGTACAATCAACTTAAGTAGTGGAAAACTCCAAGATAATAATTTTTGTTCAAATTTCCCGAATCATGCTGACTGTATAACCTTGCGTTTAATTGATGAACTTGAAGTTTTACTTGTAGCTTCTGCAGGCAATGACAGAAATAATTTAAACTTTCCAGCAGCCGATTCTCGAATCAACTCTGCTTCAGGAATAGATCAACTAGGAAATTTTTGGAATGAATCACCAAATAATGGCGATTACACCAGTACAGACAACACTAGCAACTGCCCCCAATACCCACCTCAATCTGGTTTTGCTTTAGCGTTAGGCTCTGAATGTGGTTCTAATTACAGCTACATTGCCGAAAATGGTAAAACAGACTCAGTAACACTTTCAAGAAATGTTTATTCGCTGTTTTATCAAGGACAGGAACACAATCCTTTTTTAGCCAATCAATGTACTGATGCTTTTGATGGCAATCCTAATGATGGCTATGGTTTGTGTACAGGTACTTCCATGTCAGCACCTCAAGTGGCGGGTTATTTACAACTGATTCGCTCCGCTTTTCCCTTGTTACCTAACGGTACTCAGGATCCAAGTAATCTCTTAGGAGTCAGAAATGTATTCAATGCAACTTCTTCACGTTACACCTCAGGCCAAGGTCGAAGTGACTATTATGGTTATGGCGAGCCAAATCCACGATTAGCTCTCGAAACGGTTCTCGGCAAATCAAATGGTGCTCAGCTTAAAACAAGATTGACTCCAATGTTTGCGTTTACCTCATCAACACATCAAAACAATATTTATACTCCGTTTCCGCAAGTTGGTATGGCCATCTTGATGAATGAATTAGGTGAATACACCACAGATCAATCTTCAGCAATTGTGAATGAGTTTCCTGAATTTTGGCATGGCCCTAATGTCCAATTTCCCGCACCAAGAGCCCATTTCTATGTTTTTACCACTAACAACAATCCCTTTGTTAATCTAAAAAACATGGCGCCACTGAGGCGCATGGAGAAAACCATCAACGTTGATAACCGTAATGATACTTATGCTATCAACGATGCGGAAATAGAAGCCTTTCATATTGATGGTTATAACTATGCAGGTATTGAAGGGTATATTTTTCCTACCTGTCAACCTGAACCAGGTTGTATTCCATTCGGGGCACACAAGTTGTATCGTGTATTTGATAAT
>JAUIGR010000110.1 GCA_030430025.1 Gammaproteobacteria bacterium | reverse complement strand
TAAAAATACAGATCAAACGGAGATTCTATTAGAATTAGGAGCTGACGTTAATGCTAGAGATAATTGTGGAAACACAGCTTTGATGCTTGCTAAAACTACAAAGGAGACTAAAATATTGTTAGAAAAGGGTGCTGATGTTAATGCTAGAAATAAACATGGATATACAGCTTTGATGAATGCTAAAACTGCAAAAATGGATTTAGTTATGAAAAGAGCTAACAAATTGTGTGAAAACTACCTTGAACTAAACTCACTTCTTCATAAAAATGAATTATTTCTTGAGCAATCTTTAGTTGATCATATTCGTGAGGCTTATAAACCATACTTTGAAATGGCAAGAGTTACAATAGATGAGAGTTATGACTTTCAAGGGTTTGCAGATAGTTTGCCAGATGATATAGATGATTTGTTTTCGGTTGCTAACTCACCGAAAATGTATATTTTAGAGAAATTCAGAAAATCAGCGGGCATTGATGTTTAATTATTAAAAATAAAATCATTTGAATGGATAGATAGAGAAAAAATCCTATTCTGAAAATTATTTACCTCTCAACATCGCCTTAATTTCAGCCAATTCCTTTTGGATGTGGTCAAGTTGAGTCAGTTCTTCTTCGCTGTTGTCAATCAGCAGTTGTCTTTCATGCGCTGAGTTTTCTTTTTCCAAAACGTTGACCACAATGCCTATCACCATGTTCAAAAAGGCGAAGGCGGTGAAGAAGATGAAGGACAAATAGAAGGTCCAGCTCAACGGATATAGGGTCATGGTTTCATACATGACATCGGTCCAGTCTTCAAAGGTCATCACGCGGAACAGGGTCAGCATGCTGGTGGCGATGTCGCCCCACAGTACTGGGTTGATTTCATTGAAGAAGAAACTGCCGACTGCACCATAGATGTAAAAGATGATGAACATCAGTAACATGATGTACGACAACTGAGGCATGGCTTTGAGTAGGGAGTTAATCAGTATCCGCAGTTCTGGTACGATGGATACCATCCGCAACACCCTGAATACCCGCACCAATCGTCCCACCAGCGCCATCTCAGAGTCTTCGATAGGAATTAAGCTAACGACCACAATCAGGGTATCAAATATATTCCAGCCGCTTTTAAAAAATGCCTTTTTATCATCAGCCGCCATAAATCGAATTGAAATTTCGATTAAAAAGAATATGGTGACTGCCCAATCAGCATAATACAAAAAGCTCACAACATATTGTGGCAGGTGATAGGTTTTTGCGCCAATCAGTAAAGCCGATAAAATGATGACAGTGACCACTGTCCATTCAAAAATTTTATTATCCTGAATTTGTTTTAATCGATTGCGCATGAGAGAAACCGTTCCTTAGAGTAAAATTTTGATGTTTATGGGGTTGTTTTAGGCAAAAAACAATCTTCAATGCCAATAAAAAAACCGATGTGTAAAAACATCGGCTTTTTCCACGGCTGAATTATATTTCAATGTGAATGTTCTTTGCCATCTTCGTGGCTATGAGAATTTGATAATCCATTAAATAATTGCTTGGTCATGCGCTCTGTGGTGATAAAACCCCAGTTCCAATCATCATGGTATTTTTGTAAAGGATTGGCTTCCAAAATGGTTTCCAAAGAATCACCTTTTTCAATGTGCTTAGCGATGATGCTTTTGGCATCAATCAACATATCCAGAGCAGCCTGCAAGTCTTTCTTGGTGGCCAAAGGGCCATGACCAGGAATGATTTTGGTCTCATCATCAGACATGCTGATAATTTTCATTTGTGCATGGATATATCCGTCCACCGATCCGCCAGAATCCAAATCAATAAAGGGGAACAAACCATTGAACAACACATCGCCAGCATGGATTACATTGGCCTGGCTGAAATGAATGAATGCATCGCCATCGGTATGGGCATGTGGTACGTGAATGGCTGTGGCTGGTTGGTCATTGAAATGAAATGACATTTGATCTGAAAAAGTCAAAACAGGTAATGCATCCTTAGGAGCAGGGACCATCCCATCAGCTCCTTGTATGCCATTTTTAACCATGTGTGCACGTAAATTATCATGTGCAACAATGTGTGTCTTCGCACCTAAGGTGGTATTATTACCGGTGTGATCGCCATGAACATGGGTGTTGATCAAGAAGTCTACTGAGTGGTCTGTCAGTTGTTTGATCGCATCCGTCATGATGTCCAGGAATGGAGGCATGGAGTCATCTATCAAAACCACCCCGTCATCACCCACCAGCAAACCCAAGTTACCACCGGTAAAGCCACCTTGGCCCTGTAACATGTAAATGCCTTTACCCACTTCAGTGGTGGCAAAGCTGATTTTGGGTTCTTCTTTGGCCCATACATAACCGCTACTTAACAAGGTCAAAATCAATGTTATTTTTTTCATAGTTAATACCTGC
>JAUIGR010000063.1 GCA_030430025.1 Gammaproteobacteria bacterium | reverse complement strand
ATCGCAACAGCACTCGTCCTATGACGTTGTGACCACTTATATACCCCATATAACATATGCGGCTTACGAGCCATAACCGGCCGATTGTCTATGATGTTCTGTAAATCTTGCGCAAACGCCCCAACCGTCTCATACCTCTCATGGGCTTCAGAGAATAAACTCTTCCTCAAAACATTTTCTAAATCTCCCTGGATCCGAGAGGCAGGTATGTCATCCAATGACGATATCGGCTTATATTTCTCAGTATCACGCTGATTGACCTTAAGAATCTTCCCACTAAGACGACTTTGTTCACTCTCAAAATAATCACCATTGTGGGGAAACGGATGGTACCCAGTGATGATCTCATAGGCAATCACACCTAATGAAAAAAGATCACTTTGGGCGGTAACAGGCAATCCTCTTATCTGCTCCGGACTGGCATACTGGCGAGTCATAATTTGCGTCGCCGTTTGAGAAAAATGATCCTCGTTAATCAACTTCGCTATACCAAAATCAATCAATTTAACAGCACCCGAATCATTAACCAGAATGTTTTCAGGCTTTAAATCACGATGCAGTATCAGTTGATTGTGTGCAAAAGATACAGCCCGAGAAGCTTGAATAATCAGCGCAATACGATCCTTTAATCTCAGCTTGTGATCTTGACAGTAGCAAGCAATCGTTTTCCCTTTAACATACTCCATAACCAAATAGGGTCGCTTATCAGAAGATGTCCCTCCATCAAGCAAGTGCGCTATATTCGGATGATTCAGTTGGGCAAGAATTTGGCGTTCATTCTCAAAACGCTGTTGAACCGCCTCATCAATATGTTGGTAAGAAAGTTTAAGGGCTACCTCTTGATCAAAAACACCATCATTTCGTCGTGCCAAAAATACCTGGCCCATCCCTCCATGTCCTATTGACTTCACTATCTTGTAAGGACCAATCTGTTGACCAATATGTTCAGCTTGCAACTCTTCAGGGTCCGCTCGAACTTCTGAAATATAACGATCAGCCTGACCTATCAATAGTTCACTGGTATCAGAATTGTTAATCAGTTGCAGTAAAAATCCATACTGCTTGTCAGTCAGTTTCCTTTTTGAACTCAGCTCATCTAATGCCAATAACCTTTCATCCATAGGTAAATCAGCAAGTTCCTCAAAGCATCCTTCAACTATATGAATGTCACTTTCTGATAGCACCATAATACACCACACATCACCACCTCATAGATTATACACTAACGACTTAAAATCTGTCAGCATGAGACTAACCAATTAGATTATTCTGTTTTTTTACATAGAAGAAAACTTTGCTCGATTGGTGGATAAAAGATGAAAAGAAAAGACAGCAGCCCAGAAAGGTACTTGGCTAGCTGACTGCGATTGAAGTATTATCTAAATTTCAGCCTATTACACTTGCCAGTGGAATCCGCCTCTCTTAATAGAGTTCACAATATTGACATACTATTTTCCCCATCAAATAAATCGAACAATGGTATCAATAAGAGATGTGAGGTAGAATAATAAAGTCAATTTTATGGTGTGTATGAGTGAATTTAAGTAAAAAGCTGCTAGCAAGTGTCGGTAAAGCATAGTTAAGAGTCTTGCCTGAATTTGCATATATAAAGTAAAGCAAGTATCAAAATGACTACTTAAAATTTGTATAGCAAAACTTCCCTACTCTGTACCACCAACTATATTTGGAGGGGATCAGTGACAATTTCAGAACATGACTTGACCGAGTTGGAATCTTGGTTTGATTTATTGGTTGATCAACCCAAAGAATCACAACAGAAAGAACTTAAAAAAATTGAGTCAAATAGTCAATTAAGCACAAAACAACTCGAAATACTAAAAAAAATGTTGAGTGCAGCAAAAGGAACTGAGTTTGCAACAATAGCCAGTCAATATGTAAAAAAAAGTACTACTGACATTACCGGGCATCAAATCGGTCCGTATGAGATAATTGAACCACTAGGACATGGTGGCATGGGTCAAGTTTTTCTTGCAGTAAGAAATGATGGAGAGTTCGACCAACAAGTGGCATTAAAACTATCTTATGATTATATCGACGACTCAATAAGAGAGCGTTTTGAGAATGAACGTCAAATTCTAGCTCAACTGAACCACCCGAATATAGCGCATTTGCTTGATGGAGGAACAACGGAACAAAATAAGCCTTATATTGCAATGGAATATGTTAAGGGCCTTCCTATTGATCAATATTGTAAACAATCGAAACCCAATCTGAAGATAAGAATTGGACTGATTTTACAAGCTTGTGATGCGGTCTCTTATGCGCATAACAACCTCATTCTTCATCGTGATTTAAAACCAGATAACATTTTAGTCAGTCAGTCCGGTTGGGTCAAACTTCTGGATTTTGGTATTGCTAAACTAATGGATGAAGAACTCAATAATAAAACTGCGACACAAATAATGACGCGGAATTATGCAAGTCCAGAACAAATTCAAGGGAAAACACTGTCTGTACAAAGTGACTTATTTTCTTTAGGAGTGATTGCTTTTGAATTGATCACAGGACATCATCCTTTCCCTCATAGAAACGCTTTAGAAAGAGAGCAACATGTTGTCTCAGGTAAAGTTCTCAGAATAAGCCAAAGAACCACACAAGAGACCGTATTGCACCCACATTTGGATAATATTCCTAATGCTTTACTAGAAGGTGATTTAGAAAATATTTTACGCAAAACATTGGCTGTTGAACCAGAAAAAAGGTATGACTCAATCAGTGATTTTGCTCAAGATTTGAGAAATTTCTTAGGAAATCGCCCAATTAAAGCTCGAAAACCAAGTTTAATTTATGTCATCAACAAATGGGTTCAGCGGCATAAAGCAGTCAGCATTATCAGTATATTTTCTGTCTTAAGTTTAGTCAGTGCCACTGTCTTTTCTTTTCATAAAGCCAGTGAGGCATTGGAGCAAAAACAAATTGCAGAGAGTGAATCAACCAGAGCAACTAAAATTTCAAATTTCATGCAAAGTATTTTCACTAATGCAAAACCACACTCTGGGAAAGAAGAGCTAACGGCACGCGCCTTACTAGATCAAGGGTTTGAATCTCTCCAAACTGACTTGGCAGATGACCCTGAAAGCAAATATAAAATCATGGTCACCATGCTTGGAGCCTATCGAACATTAAGCGAATATAAAAAAATCACATCTGTATACGATAATCACTACCAAGCTTGTGTGAGTGCTTTATCAGAAACTGCAGAACCCTGTCAGAAAATATTATGGTACATGGCCAGATCAGTCCTCAAATTATATGGCGATGAAATGTCCTTAGTATATTTCTATAAAGCAATAAAAATTGCCAGACGCAGCCAGCCGATTGACCATCTACTACTAGGTACATTATTGCGTGATCTATTTGTTCCATTAGTTAATTTAAAAAGATTTGATGAAGCGTTAAAAACTACAGAAGAAGGTTTAGAGCATCTTGAGACGGCAGGCATCAGCGATACAGACCTGGCATATACATATCACGATCTTGCTGTTTTTTTTATCAAAAAGGGTCACTTTAATGAAGCTGAAAAGTACATACAAAAAGAAGAAGCTATTTTTAATCAAATGAGTCCTATTGACTATTTTAATATAGCCCAACTAGAAAATTTAAAAGGATATTTCTATCTAATACAAAAAGACTACCCAGAAGCCGTATTTTGGCGAAAAAAATCTGTCGAAACTTTCAAAACTCGATTTAATAGGCCTTCAGAATCCTTAGCATACATACAATTGGCACTGGCAAAAACAATCTATAAGAATGGTAATGTAAAAGAAGCTATCGAACAGGCCAGAGAGGCCATCAGTGTTTATGAAAGCTTGGGAAAAACTGATCAAACCAACCATCAAAATGCGGTGCTTTTTTTAGCCCAAGCTTTATTTGAATCTGGCAACTATGATGGAGGAATGTTACATTTCAACCAAGTCAATCAAATAAAAATACCCTACCTCAAATGTAACTATGAAAGAAATGCCGCTTTTATTCAATTATTTGTTAACCATTCATTCAGTGAAAAGGATTTTATCTCGGAATATATTCAATGTGCCGATGAAAAAGGAACTATCGCCGAAGATTCAGCTATTTATATTCCCCTTTTTCAAATGAAGTATGCTGTGATGAGTAATCAGCTCAAAGAAGCCAACAAGTTTTCACAAATTCTTGAACAATTTTGGCAAGATAATCCTCAAGAATTACCCATACTTAAAAATATTTACCTTCAGTTAAAAGAGGAATTAGTGGCTATTCGCTCAAAGGCTACAGAGGCTGTTGTTTGATTAGTGAGTAACCATCGTGAAGGAAAAAATTGTAGCCTAGACCACATCTGACACATTCTTACTCTCATACTGGTGACTGCCAGATTAAGTCGGAACTATGACAACTGACCATATGTTAGGGCAAAAATATCATCAACTGTCATCCCATAAAGCCTGAATCAACCAGTCTCTTCCTATTTGTTTTTGATTAATCACATTCAAATGAATTCGCTCTGACATTTTTTCTATAGATAAATTAAACAAAGGTCTGGCTTTACTACCCATGAGAACAGGGGCCGTATAAATCAGTAGCTCATTGCATAAACGCTGATCAATGACTGTGCCTGCCAATGTGGCACCACACTCAACCAAAACTTCATTAATCTTTTGTTGACCAAGCCATTGAAGCATTGTTTTGATATCAATGGCTTGTTGCTCATTGATTTGATGAATAACCTGAACCCCTTTTTTCACCAGTGCAGTGACTTTATCATTTGATGGCATACAAGTGAATACCACACAACGTCCATCATCACCAATGATTTTGGCATCAATAGGTAACTGTAGATGACTGTCTAAGACCACCCGTAACGGCTGACACTGATAGAAATTATGAGGTAAGTTTTTGTATTTATTTGGCAATTGATCTGGTCGTACAGTCAATTGACAATCATCCATCAATACAGTACCAATACCTGTCACTATCGCGCCAGAGCGCGCTCGCCAATATTGAACATCTTGACGGGCCTCTTTTCCAGTGATCCAAAAACTGTCACCATCAGTCATGGCTGTTCTGCCATCCAATGATTGTGCCATTTTTAGCCGCATCCATGGAAAACCCGTTTGCATCCTGTGTAAAAAACCAGTATTCAGTGCCTGTCCTTTTTTTTTCAACACATCTGTGATCACTTCAACCCCTGCCCTTTTGAGTTTTTCATAACCACAACCGGACACCAAAGGATTAGGATCATCATTACACACCACCACCCTTTTAATACCTGCTTTAATCAATGCATCAGCACAAGGCGGATTCTTTCCATGATGGCTACATGGTTCTAACGTCACATAAGCTGTAGCGCCTTGTGCTTTCGTTCCGGCCACTTTCAAAGCTATGGCTTCTGCATGAAGCTGCCCCACATATTGGTGATAACCCTGTCCCACTACTTCACCATGATTGACAATCAAGCACCCCACCCTGGGATTCTCAGCAACAGTAAATAAACCCTGTTGCGCCAATTTCAATGCTTTTCTCATGTATTTTTGATGTTCACTCTTGTGCATGATCAAGGATTTCAGATAATATCGGCTGCTATTGTATCGACAAATTCAAATGAACCCAAAACATTACCGGCACATCCTTGAAACCGCACTGGATGAAGACATTCAAACTGGCGACTTAACCAGTCAAGCGATTTTCCCTAAACACCAACAGTGCGAAGCTGAATTGATTGCTAAACAAGAGGGTATCGTGGCTGGGATAGAGGTCTTTAGAGAAACATTTTGGACGCTGGACGAACAACTTGAAGTCGATATATTTTTCAAGGATGGTGACCACTGTCAGAACCGTGATGTAATCGCTAAAATCAAAGGTTCAGTACTGTCAATATTGGGTGCAGAGCGTGTAGCCCTGAATTTATTACAAAGAATGAGTGGTATCGCCAATCTAACGCATCAGTTTGTCAAACGTTGTGAAGGCAAATGTCAGGTACTGGATACACGTAAAACTGTACCTAATCTCCGTATTCTCGATAAATGGGCTGTGCGTCTCGGTGGCGGCATGAACCATCGTATTGGCCTCTATGACATGGCACTAATCAAAGAAAATCATATCAAAGCCGCCGGTGGTATCACTCATGCTGTTAATCAAATACTGGATTATGACAACCACAGTCGGCCAATTGAAGTCGAAGTGACTGATTTGGAAGAATTGAAAGAAGCATTGACTTGCCCCGTAGACCGCATCATGCTCGATAATATGGATAACGAAACCATGAAACAAGCAGTCCTCATTGCTGCTGACAAAGTCGATCTGGAAGCCTCTGGCAATGTCTCGCTCGATACAATTTCCAGCATATCAAAAACAGGTGTTGACTATGTTTCAGTTGGTGCATTGACCCACTCGGTCAAAGCCATGGACTATAGCCTGCTGATATTGTGATGAAAGTAGCGTTAGCACAACTGAACTTTCAGGTTGGCAACATCAAAAAAAACAGCCAACGAATCATCCAAACCATTGAAAAATACAATAACAAAGTCGATTTATTACTGTTCCCAGAGTTAGCCATTTCCAGCTATCCGCCTGAAGACTTGTTATTCCATCAACAGTTCATCGATGATTGCTATCAAGCCATCAAAACCATTGCTGACTACTGCGAAAAAACAGCAGTTATTGTTGGTTTTCCAAGATTTCATGCCAATGAACCAGACAAAATATATAATTCTGCTGCCCTGCTCCAGTCAGGTCAAATCAAAATAATTTATGATAAACAAAAACTACCCAATTACCTGGTATTCGATGAAATGCGCTACTTCACACCAGGAAATCATGATGGAACCGCTAATCTAGATATCCATGGCAAAAACATCAAAATCGGCTTGAGTATCTGTGAAGACATATGGAACGAAGCAGAACCGGTGGTCAATCAGGCTAAAATGGACGTCGATTTACTGGTCAACATCTCTGCATCACCCTATGCCATTGGTAAAATACAAAAACGCATCAACATGCTCCAAAATCATGCCAGCAGTTTTAAAACACCCTTGTTTTACTGCAACCTGGTTGGCGGACAGGATGAACTGATTTTTGATGGAACCTCGGTAGCAATCAACGCTGAAGGTCAATTGATAGGACAATGCATTTCATTTGAAGAACAGATACTGATTGTCGATTTAGTCACTCAACCTTCATCACCCATAACTTTTCTCGAACCAGTGGCCGAACTCTATCAATCGTTGGTCATGTGCACACGCGACTACTTCATTAAAAATGGTTTCAAAAAAGCCGTTTTAGGACTGTCTGGTGGTATCGACTCTGCCTTAACAGCAACTATCGCCTGCGATGCCATAGGACCTGAAAACGTTACTGGACTATTGATGCCATCCAAATATTCATCCAACCACTCCATTGAAGACGCTAAAGCTTTAGCAAATAATCTCGGCATACCATATCAATTACTACCTATTGAATCGATACATCTGGCTTTCGAAAAAGATTTAATACCTATCTTTGATGATTACCATCAAAACCAAACCGATGAAAACCTTCAAGCGCGTATTCGTGGTGTTTTGAACATGGCTTTTGCCAACAATCAAAACGCCATTCTCTTATGCACAGGGAACAAAAGTGAGACAGCTGTTGGTTATACCACATTATATGGAGACATGGCAGGAGGCTTCGCTGTCATCAAAGACTTATTCAAAATGCAAGTTTATGCACTATGTCAATACCGCAACACCATCGATCACGTAATCCCTGAAAACACCTTGAGTAAACCACCATCGGCTGAATTAAAACCAGGCCAAAAAGACTCAGATTCATTACCCGATTATGTGATATTGGACGAAATTTTAGAAGCCTATTTACACCACCATAAAGATCCCAATCAAATTACCCAGCTAGGTCACGATATCAACTTAGTCAAAAAAATCATCCAACTCGTTGACCGCAACGAATACAAACGCCAACAAGCCCCTCCCGGCCCCAGAGTCACTCAAATGGCATTCGGTAAAGACCGCAGAATGCCAATCACTAATGGATATCAGCATTAGGTGAATAAGCAAGACTACTGTACTTACTTCCTGTTGTGTATTGACTATTTATTAGGTACTTGTTCGGACTGAACTCGAGTTTAACTTCTAATGAATAACAAACCCTAGAAATTTTGTTCTCCAATTAAAGAGCATATATAACATATATTAGTAAATATACCAATAGTCAGCAGTATGGAAAACCACCACCGAAACGAAAAGAGACTATCGTTTCAAGATAGCCTCTATCACTTAATTAGTCGAACCTGAAAAATGCATAACTTATTGTTAAATATCAAGATTTACTTCAATTTTGCACATTTTTTTGATCAGGAAACAGGTGTCACGATGCATTTTTATTCGCCGCTTCCATGCGGCTCTCAGGCTAACGTGAAAAAGTTTTCCAGAAACTTTTTTATGGTCGATGGTGTGGCACAGGGACGTGCCACCTTGAGCCATCAGGCTCAAGTAAGGTCAAAAAACATCAGCAAAATCACACTTTTGCGCTTAAGTGTTTTTTGACCGATGCTGGAAAAGGCCAGGAGGGAATTTTTCAGGACTGACTAATTACCTGTGGCACATTCACTGCACCACAGGTTTAACCTTATATTTCACAAGCATCAAAACCGTTACGAAATAACCTGAGCTGATTATAAGTATCAAAACCCAGATCAAAGGGACCTTTATTGTCAGCAACATCAGGGTGATCAACACCTCGTGGATCTCCATCATAATCACTGTTAACCTCAGTCAGTGGTATCACCTCTGCATTACAAAAATCAATCGCAGGTGAATTAGCAGAAAGACGGTAATTACCATTTGCTCTGTCTTCAAATAAAGGATCTGCCACCAAAACAGTCGTATTATCAGTAACAGGATATGAGTCAGCCTCATGTGCGATCAAACACTGAAAATTTTCTAAGGATTCTTCACTGTCTTGATAAATATTTACGTTATCTTCTGAAATAATACTGTTTCTGACGCTTACAGTCGAGAAAAAAGCATTGTCAAAAATGATCCCTGTTATTTTATTATCCGCTATGGTTGCGTACCGTAGATCGACTGCCCCACCTACTCCTAAAGTTCCTGATTCAAACATGTCTTCATCAGCATAATCCCCTATGCCATTATCTCCGTTTGAGATAATCAGAGGATTTGTCAAGACAAGATTTGCAGTGTTTTCTGACGCACCAACGACTGCTGAATTGGCCCTGTTTTCTGTAATAAAGGGATTGATTAAATGAGCACGGGTACCTGCATCTTGTATATAGATCACACCGCCCGATTCATGTGCCAGATTACCTTGATATTTGTGACAACCTTTATTATTCGTTCCTCTGTCTGCAGTTAAGGTTGAATTATTGAAAAGTGCAATGGCACCACCTTTATTGGCACTATTTGAATCAAAACATGTAGCTGTAGCATTTATATTGGTATTGTTTGAGGCATATATTGCTCCACCATTACCAGAGACAGCTTGGTTGTTTTTAAATAGAACATGATTTAGATTGACGGATACTCCATCTTGTACATTGAGCGCTCCACCATGCCCCACAAAACTATTCTGTTGAATGACAGAATTTGTGATATCAACATCACAACCATTGAGAAATGTCAGTGCTGAAGTAGCCGTCGCCGATGTCATTTGGTGTTCTTTCACTTCTGTGCCAACCAAGCTAATATGAGTATTTTCAGAACTACACAAAATAGCAGCTTCGGTATTCTCACTGAACAGCGAGTTTTCAATACTGATATCATTTTGGGAATTACTGGGAACACCTAGCCCAACAACATTATCGCTGAAATGAATATTGGACAATAAAACAGTCCCATTAAAACTATCAACAGCAATACCTGTACTACTACCTGAAATTAATAGATTCTTAAACCGGTACTCTGCCACAGCAGCATTAGCTAATCTAATAGCATTAACTCCTATATTCCCTGATGATATTTCTGCTTTGGTCTCATTTCCCATATTGTCAAATGCATCATCACATGTTTCATAGCCACCTGTAATTGACAGTTCATGAAGAACCTCCAGGGGTAATGCATTCGTATTCACGTATGGTGAACCATTCGATGCCAGTCGAATTTCATCTCCCGGAGAAGACGCAAAGAGGGCTGATTGTAAGTCATTATGATGACAAACATCATCATCAACATGTCCTACTAACAACACTTCAGCATATCCAATATTAAAGAAAAAAGTAAATGCCACAAGAATACTTTTGATAACCCTATTCATACACACCTCACACAATTTTATTATTTCAGTTTGCAAATTTGCTCACTTTCTAGAAAATCAACCGAAAAAAAAAGCAAAACAGGTCAAAAAGAATGAATTTTTAGTCTCTGGTGTTTTGTGCTCGGTTCTAGGTCGTTGAGAAAAAATTTTACAAAAAAATCAGTCAAGGTGAAAAACGCAGCCTAATACATCCCTTATCGACTGCTTACGCAACGGTTTTTAACACAGAGTGGTTGTTTTTAGGCTTTTTACATGAAATCCGCAAACTTGTCTAAAAAGTTTTATTATCATATGCCATAAAAAGTAGTGCCATCTGAAATTGTCCAGCTAAAGCAGTAAATATTCAGAAAAACTTCCTCGCATGCAATGATTAGATGCCATCGATGATGAATAGGCACCAGCGTTGATCAAGGCAATATGCTGTTGATCATCGATCGCTGGGAAATCGATATTTTGATACCAAACATCCAAAGCTTCATTGATGTTGCCAACAATATTGATACGTTGTTTTATACTCGTCTCATGCAATGGTACAGGTAAAAAAGGCATATCATAAAATGCGGGCTCCGGCGCGATATTAAAACCTGCGTTAACTCCCATAAACAAAGTATCTTGCTTATGTTCGCAAAAAGTGATTTCTAACAACAACAAACCGGCATCTTTGACAATATATTCCCCCGGTTCAATAGCCAATTTGATGTTGCTCAACTCTCCATATACCTGCTGTATGGTTTGTGCCCAAGCATCCAAGTCTAAAAGTTGATCACTTTCCGAATGAGGTACACCAAGACCTCCACCGATGTTTATCCACTGTAAATCTGGTAGCTGTTTGATAAACCACAGACTGGCTGTGAGAATTTCTTCAAGTTGCCGCAATTCGGCAGTAAGATAGCCACATCCTGCATGAAAATGAATTCGGACTACTTTCAGTTGATGGGAGGATGCAAGCGCTAAGGCTTGATGAAATTGCTCACGATATATACCAAATTTACTTGGCATATTACCCGAATACTTGAGCTTGTTATTATGTGTTCTACTGATGCCAATATCAGGATTGATTCTGATACCAATTTCTGTACCTAGTTTAAGCCGACCCCATTGTTCAATACTATATAGACTGTCACAGTTAATGACGATGTTTGGATGTTTCGATAGCCTATCAAAATCTGTTTTTGAAAGACTGACACCGGTATATGAAATGTCCTCACATTCAAAACCGCACGCACGTGCCATATCAACCTCTGAAGGCGAGCAAACATCAACACCACATAATCCAGAAGTTTTGAGTAAAGTCAAGATAGGCATAAAACGGTTGGCTTTCATCGCATAATAGATAGTGTGCTGGTTTTTGAAACCATGCCGATTAAGTGCGCCTTTCAACCTTTCAAGATTATTAACAATACGTTTTCCACTATAAATAAATGATGGCGTTGGCAACTGACTGGCCAACGCTTCTACATTTCTACCGGAAAAACAAAGTCTATGATTTTGATAGTTCAAATCTTCTCTTTGCCACCACATCGTGTTTTCATCCTCGCTCCAACATGATTGGTGTAACAGCCTCAAGTCCACCAATCACATATTCAGGTCCTTTCTTGCCAGTAATCAGACCCCTACATTTTTTGGAGCCACAGCAACAAACAAAATCTTTAAACAAACGATCCTCAGTTGCTGCATAGTCCATGTATAAGAAACTATTAGCCTTGATTTGTTTCAATGCATGAACCGTCCTGTTCTTCATATCAACAATCACGTTAGGATCACATGAGTGCAATAAATAACCAGCAAAATAAATATCATATAAGTGGCTGCTTTCATCTATTTGTAAAGTATGTTGATCAATTTCATCAACGACTTCACCATGTATAATGGCTAACAAAGCTCCTCTTTTAAAAGGTGTTAAACAAAAAACGCCTTGACCCTCAACACTGTTTTTGGTGATTACTTTGAAATCAGACGCACTTGGGAACCAAGGATTGTTCCCATATTCGGAAGGATATAACATGCTTCACGATCCTCATTTCGGAATATATAAAACATTTTTCAATACCTTTGGCAGCTTCTAAAAAAACTCAACTGTAATAGTTAGCTATAAGCCAGTTTTTTCTGAGATGATTGATAACTTATTACAAATTTCATCTCGACCAACGAACCAAACAAAGGCCTCTATTCAGGACGGTTCTTTTGCGATCAGTCCATTTTGACTTATACTCCTTAAAATGATTTTTTGCAAAGAAAATTCATCATGTTCAGTGAAAATTAATCACTTCCTTGAAAGTTAAATGGTCAAGGTAATCTTTGAATCAAATAATGTGAAAAGACAGTAAATTGAGCGAAAAAAGAACAGGAATTAAGAAAGCGGATTGCTGCTACTCGTTTTATATTAAATTACCCAACTATTTAGTCGAGCCTGCAAAATGCATAACTTATTGTTAAATATAAAGAGTCACTTTAATTTTGCACATTTTTTCGACCAGGAAACAGGTGTAACAATACATTTTTATTCGCCGCTTCCATGCGGCTCTCAGGCTAACGTGAAAAAGTTTTCCAGAAACTTTTTTATGGTCGATGGTGTGGCACAGAGACGTGCCACCTTGAGCCATCAGGCTCAAGTAAGGTCAAAAAACATCAGCAAAATCACACTTTTGCGCTTAAGTGTTTTTTTGACCGATGCTGGAAAAGGCCAGGAAGGACTTTTTCAGGACTGACTATTT
>JAUIGR010000109.1 GCA_030430025.1 Gammaproteobacteria bacterium | reverse complement strand
CCCAGATGTCGTCAATAACCTTGGCGTCAGAGTTGTAGAAGTTAAGAGGCAATCAATCCACACAGAAATTAAAACAGTTGGATATGTTCAATACGATGAAGACTTATTGGTGCATGTTCATCCCAGGGTTGAGGGGTGGATAGAAAAGCTTCACATCAAAGCAGAAGGTGACCCAGTTGAAAAAGGCGCACCTTTATATGAAATCTATTCACCAGAATTGGTTAATGCTCAAGAAGAGTATTTACTTGCCTTGGGTAGAAACAATAAAAGATTAATAGATGCAGCTGAAATGCGACTTGAATCACTTCAGCTTTCTAAAAGTCAAATCAGTCAACTTAAAAGAACCAGATCAGTAAAGCAAAGAGTCCCTTTCTATGCCCCACAAAGTGGTGTTGTTGACAACCTCAGCATAAGAGAAGGTAACTTTGTCAAACCTGGAAACACCATCATGTCTATTGGTTCATTGGAGGATGTGTGGGTTGAGGCTGAAGTTTTTGAAAAGCAAGCGAATCTACTGCAGCAAAATCAAAAAGTGACCATGACACTTGACTTTATTCCTGGTAATAAATGGGTAGGACAAGTTGACTATATTTACCCAACCTTAGATCAGAAAACCAGAACATTAAGAGTTAGGCTTAAGTTCAATAATGCTGATGGTGTATTAAAGCCAAACATGTTTGCTCAGGTAAATATTCACTCATACAGTATGGACGATGCTCTACTTATTCCCACAGAAGCCGTTATCAGAACTGGAAACTCAAACAGGGTTGTACTCTCATTAGGTGAAGGCCGCTTTAAATCCATAAATGTTGGTATAGGAAGGTACTACGAGGAATATGCAGAAATTACAGAAGGGTTGAATGTAGGTGATAAAGTTGTAGCATCAGCACAGTTCTTGCTGGATTCTGAATCCAGTAAAACATCAGACTTTAAACGGATGCAAACCAGTCTAGATAAACCACAAAGTGTTTGGGTTGAAGCTCTGATTAACAAAGTCATGATTGATCATAAAATGATTAATGTGACGCACCAACCTATCGACCAATGGGACTGGCCCGAGATGACAATGGATTTCATCACTACCTCAGATGTTGACATCAGTAAATTAGATGATGGAATGACGGCCCACATTCAAATTGAAGAAATAAAAGACGGTCAATATCGAGTCAATGGTATTCACATTCCATCAGCAGAAGACAATGGAGGGGAAATAGACCATTCAATGCATGAGATGAATGATTCCCAGATGGATCATTCCCAAATGGATCATTCCCAAATGGATCATTCTCAAATGGATCATTCTCAAATGGATCATTCTCAAATGGATCATTCTCAAATGGATCATTCTCAAATGGATCATTCTCAAATGAGTGATGACTCTATGCAGAAAAATTCAATAAAAAACCAAGAGATGAAAAAGATTGATCACAGTGGTCACCAAATGATGGATCACTCTAACCACAAGGACAATGATGATTCAACAGAGGATAACAAAGGGGATCAGAAATGATTGAAGCAGTAATAAAGTGGTCTGTTGGCAATCGGTTTTTTGTATTGCTAGCTACTTTTATGATTGTGGGTTTTGGGTTGTTTTCTTTAAAAAATACGCCTGTTGATGCATTGCCAGATTTATCTGATGTCCAAGTCATTATTAAAACTACATACCCAGGCCAAGCTCCACAAGTGGTTGAGGATCAAGTCACTTATCCCTTAACAACAGCCATGTTATCTGTTCCAGGGGCAGTAACAGTTCGAGGATATTCTTTTTTCGGAGACTCCTATGTCTACGTTATTTTTGATGAGAAAACTGACCTTTATTGGGCCAGGTCGAGGGTGTTGGAATACTTAAGCCAAGTAGCCCCATCTTTACCTGCAAATGCCAGACCTCAGTTAGGTCCCGATGCAACTGGTGTCGGTTGGGTTTATCTTTATGCTCTGATTGACAAGACCGGCAATCATGATATTGGACAGTTAAGAAGTTTGCAGGATTGGTTTTTAAAATATGAATTGCAAACAGTAGCAGGTGTCTCTGAAGTGGCAGCGCTTGGTGGCATGGTCAAACAGTATCAGGTCAAAGTGCACCCTGATAAATTGCGTGCATTAAATATACCTCTTTCACACATTCAAATGGCTATACAACGAGGAAACCAGGAAATTGGTGCTTCAGTAGTTGAGATGTCTGAAGCCGAATATATGGTCAGAGCTACTGGTTATATAGAAAACGAAGAAGATTTAAGAAATATTCCCCTTGGGACGAATGTAAATGGTACGCCTTTGTTACTCAAAGATGTGGCGGATATTGGTCTTGGCCCTCAAATGAGAAGAGGAATTGCCGAATTGAATGGTGAAGGCGAAACTGTAGGTGGCATTATCATCATGCGATTTGGTGAAAATGCGCAAAAAACCATTGATGGTGT
>JAUIGR010000009.1 GCA_030430025.1 Gammaproteobacteria bacterium | reverse complement strand
TGGGTTGACCACAAAAAAACTGAAAATAAGGATTCATTTGCCACTGCTCGACAACCGCTTCATCGCTCAGGTTATAAAGCTGTTTGAGTATCAACAGACCACCCATCAAACGGATCGGTTTGACTGGCCTGCCTTTATCGCTGTAATGGCTTTTAAGAACCTGTTCAAGGTGTTGCCAATCAAGTTCGCAACACAAGGCTATCAAAGGGTGTGATTGATTCAACTGGGAGGTGATATCAAAAAAGGAGCTTTGGGGTGTTTGATCCGGTGATTGACTGCGCATGTTTTTGATGATTTCGACCGATAAGTAACAACTATTTAAACATTTCCGATCGAAATATTACAGCATAAACACAAAATATCTATTGTATATCAATGTCTTATAAGTTTTTCAGGGTATGACTAATTATCATCAGTATCACTTTTTCTTTCTCCGATAAATCACCTTGACTTGTTGTTGCTCACCTTGTTGCGACTCAATTGACCATTTATCATTGATTTGGTAGCGTAAAAGCCATTGAGTAATTTCATCCAATACACCTTGTTTCAGCCCCACATATAACCTCTGACTGATTTGTTTACCAGCCTCGACAACAACCCCCTGCCCAGCCTGGTTTCTGAATGTCAGGTTATCGATGCCAGTTACTTTTTTAAAGTTATTGATAAACTCATTATTATTTTGCAGTCCAAGTGCCAAAATCGTACCCATAATGTCGTTTTTATCTTGGTCTGGATTTAATGAGCTCACTGGTTGTCCAGTAGCAAGGTAGACCAGCGTTTCTTCTTCACTGAGCGGTGGTTCTGCAAATAATTGCGTTCTGATCTGGCTAACAACCCCAGTGATTTTAACACCGACTTTTTGGTATTGATCAACCATACGAGAAGCCACCACATTGATTTCAGGGTCCAATAAATCACCATTGAATCTAATGATACTGTCCTCTATATCTAATGTTTGTCCATAAATCTGGAAACTCCCGTCTTTAAACGCTAACTCCCCAGACCCAGACCACTCGTTGTCAGTTTGTTGCTTGATTGCCTTGATCTTTCCAAGCAACTGACCTTTCAACCCTGTGACAGCCACATCAAATGGCTGATCTATGATGACTTCAACTTCACCAGATTGTACCAACGGATCGTTCTTTAACAAACGTTCACCAGAAATGTGGACATCATCAGAAAGTGTTACTACAGGAACAGACCATTGGTTTAAAGACAATTTTCCAGACTGCAACACCACTTGTCCTGTCAATTTTTTATCATTTGCTCGATAGTCTAACTGTGGACTGACTACTAGTGTCAACTCTGAATCATCCACCAGTAAATAATCAGAACCTTTAATAGCACCTGTAAATAACCATTCCTTATCATCACGATACAGGGCTTGACCTGTGAGTAACAAATGACCTGCTCCAGCACGAGTTTGCACAGAAAATTCATGCTGTAACCATCCCACCATCTTATTTTTAACAACAATCTCCTGCAGTGGCATGGCCGCACCGCTGAACTGTACTGTACCATCGACTAATTCCAATTGAATATTAGAACTAGGTCTATCTATGGGGCCAGTTATATTTCCTGTGACTGACATTAATCCATCAATTGCATTAATCTCTGGAACCAAATCAATCAGCCATTGATGCTCATCAGACTGTCCCTGAAACTGACCATTCAACTGCCATGCCTGGTCATACCAATAATTCCCTTCCGCTTTTATAGTTATATTTTTATTGGCATCGGCATTGAATTGAAATTGTCCCTTATTTTGGTCGATCGACGCACTGACTTGAATTTGCGGCCAGTGTTTAAAATCCTCAGGTAATGAAACATCAGCTGCCTGCCAAAAAAAATCACTGGCTGTGGCTTCAATATCCCAAACATCACTAGATTTTACATTGGCATGTCCATTTAATATCCCTGATATAGACCAACCATGCGGAAAAAGAAAAGACCATTCTTCCAAGACAATAGATCGCCAATCTAACTGCCATACATCACTCGGGTCTATATGAGCACAAATGGCACTTTTACCCAGATTTTCATTGAAACAAAAAGAGCTTACTTGCCAACCTTGAGGATTAATTGCCCAATCCATAGGTCTATCCAGTTGCCACTGACTGCTATTATCAGTCAAATGAACAGACAGTGATTCAAAGGAACCGCTGTAATTTTGGTTTTGCTGATTCCACACAGCTTTTAAAGAACCACTGAGGCGTCCTCGCTCATTTTCAGCGGACAAATCAACATGATGTTGGTTAATGGTTCCTGAAGCGCCTATGTGTATTTTTTCCCACAAAACACCAAAACTATCTACTTTCTCAAGCTCAAGTTGATGATTAAATCGTTCATCACCAAGCCAATCAACCCGCCATTTTCCTGACTGAAACTGAACATCCTGGTAAATCATGTCGTTCATAGTCACTGTCATAAAGCCCCGCGGATTTGACAAAACATCTTCAACACTCCAGTGTCCCGACACACTTCCCTTGAACTGAGGATCTAGCAAAGAAGCATCTTTCAACAATAAATCTCCTTGTGCACGCCATCGATCATTATGGCCAATAAATTGCCAATTCACTCGACTATCACGCCAATAGGCATGACCCGTATACTGGCCTGCTGATAAAGACCCAGCCCCGGTAAAATCAATGTCAATCTGTTCACCATTAACTTCACCACTGACCACGCTTTCATCAATATACCATTGCCACTGATTTGTTTTAAATTCAGAACCTCTAAAATGTAAAGACCAAGCCAATTGGCTATTGAATCGATCATCATACCAATTCATGTTAAGACCTTCAGCCTTTACTGACACATCCACACTACTCAAATCTTTGTTATCATAATCAATATTTATGGTCCAATTTCCTAACGGTCCCTCGGATTGCCAGTGTTCTAATAATAACCGGTTATCATGCCAATTTATATTGCCCAAAAGGGTTTGTTTTTGAGAAAAACTTGGGTCTAGATTAACATTAAAATAAGCTTTCAAATCAGCTATAGGTCCCATCAATTCTACGGCTGATGTCCAATGGTCATCAGCAACAGTCACCGCTAACTGACCTTTGACATCAATGACTTGAGTGTCCATGATTAACGACCAGTCATGTGTCACAGATGTTGACCAATCGGCAGCCTCTAATTGTCCTCGATGATCGCCACTGAGAACACCATCCTGCCAGTCAAAATTGACAGCCCCTTTTCCTATAAATCCATCTGTTTTCCAGGACCATTGAATGGACCCTTCAGCCAACCACTCCAATCCATGATGCAGCTGTCCTTTCAGTGCTACCTGATAATCATCATGTTGCCAGTTTATGCGTTTAACAGTCGTGATGCTGTCAGATAAAAATAGCGACATACTGATATTTCCCCATTCGGTTAATTCACCTGATTGTTTTATTTTTAAACTGTTGAATGATCCTTCAGTTAAATCAATGGTTATTGGCCATTGAATGTTTATCGGTTTTGAAACCTCTGAACTTGTATTTCCTTTAAACGACAGCTGGACATCTTGGTTATCCCAACGACCGATTGTTATACTTGGTGAAAGCCAGTACCATTTCAGTTCCTTTATATTTGTTTGAGCTGTGCTAAATTGCCAATCAGCTTGACTAACCTTAAGGTCAGTAATTTCAACACCATCAACCCAATTGCCGCTGAATTGTGAATATTGAATCTCAATATCAGTTATTTGTGCCACCCAATCAATTAATTTTTGGCTACCAAGATTGGTTGTCAATAACCACACGATCAACACAGCAATCATCACGATGATCAATGATGTGATAAACAACAGACGTTTCAACCACCGTTTCACAAATCAGAACCCACTGTAAAATGAAATTGAAAACCTCGATCCAATGAACTATCTATAGCATGTGCAACATCAAAACGAACAGCTCCTATGGGCGTAAACCACCGTAGACCAATCCCTGTGGCCGTATGACTGTCAAAAACATCATCAAACGCATTTCCTGAATCAACAAAAACAGCATAAGCCCAATTAGGTCGCCAGAGAAATTCCCACTCTGTACTGAGTGTCAACTCATGCTGACCACCGTTGATGTACCCTGCTGAATTTTTAGGAGCTAAAGACTGGAAATTAAACCCTCGAACAGTGTAATCACCTCCAGTAAAAGAACGATATGAAAAAGGCAGTTCATTAATGTCATCAACAACAGTAGACTGGGCTGAAATACGCCATAACCACCGAACACTATCACCCATAGGGATAATGTGTTTATGTGAAGCTGAAACTTGAAAAAAATCAACATCGGAAAGTAAAGACTGATGAGCCATTTCTGCAGACACTCTTGTTTTATAACCTGATGTCGGTCTTATTGAGTCATTAGCAATCACTCGAGACCAAGAAAGCATTGGAGTGAATAATTGTACAGACCGTTTTAACTCACCCGCAAAACCAAACTGGTAATCTCCATAAGAGAGAGACGCTTTCCAGGCATCACTTTCTGACCGCCTCATTAACCAATGGCTACTGATCTTAATCGTATCTTCCAATCTGTTGTCATAAGAGTCATTGATCCAATCGAAAGCCCATTGTTGCCAAATTACAGACTTTCTCCCTAACAGAGGATAGCTCGCTTTGGTCTGGATATGTTGGCTGTCTAATGACCACTGTTGTTGGAACTGAAACTGCATACCGCGTTGATTAACTCGCTGATTGATATACTCTAAATCAATCAATGGACCTTTATCGGTATCAATACCGGCACCAACTGAATAGGCAATGCGATCTGCTGGCGCCAACTCAAACAAAAGGTCAACAACACCGATATCATTCACTTGCTGAGACCAAATAACTGTTGAAAAATAGCCTGTTCGCTGTAATTGCTCCCTTTGCTTTTCAATCACAGCACGACGATATTCCTGACCAGTTTCTAGCTTTACTAATTTTTTAACTAAATTTTCACCTATGAACTTCGGATTTTGTACATAAGAGATTTTACCTATATGGTATTTTACACCTGTTCTCAAAATTAAAATTAAGTCAGCTTGCTGACCATCGATCTGTACTTTAGTCTCTTGCCATTCTGCTGATAAAAAACCATTTTCCCTTACTTTTTTTATTAATGATGATTTCAGCTGTTCATAAGCAAGAGATGAAAAAACTTCACCTTTTGTAACACCATGTTCAAATAAAAAAGACCTTAGATCGAATAAAGCAGTACCCTCACCTTTGAGACTAACATCCAAGTTATGCCATCGGACAGCCTCATTGAGTTCAATATTAAGCTCCCAGTCATGACAACTGTTTGCTGTATCCTCATTATTAACCACAATGGTTGGCTTAAAATATCCATACGGCCTGATGGCATCAATCATTTGTTCATGAAGTGAAGGTGCCAACCAACTCTTTTGATGCATATCAGATGAACAATCAGGGCTTTGCTTTTTTATCAAATTAATGATGTTTTGATTGACAGCGGCCTGGCCACCAGTAATGACCACTGCCTTTGAATGATGAAAAAATAAGCAAAGGGTATAGGTTAAGAATCGAAGTTTAGCTGTGTTCAAAACCACTTTTTATTTTTGAACCATATGAGCATAAAAATGGCTAAAATAAAACTGACTCCACTAACCCAAGTAAACGCCCATGGATTATCGATACCAGGTACACCGCCGACGTTGATACCCAATAAACCAGTCACAAAAGACAAAGGTAAAAAGATCGCAGAAACAATCGCTAAGACATACAAACGACTATTTTGCTGATGGTCGACATAAGCCATAAACTGCTCTTTGAGTGAGAGTACACGTTCCTTTAAAATATCCAACTGCTCTAATATCAAAACATACTGGTCAATTTGGATATAAAGCAAATCATAAAATCGATCATCAAATCCAGGTACCTTAGCTCGATACAAACGATCCAATGCCTCACGCTGTGGTGCCAAATACCTTTTGACAAAAGCCACCTGTCTTCTAATGGTATTCATTTTAGGATGAAATATTTGAAAATTATGACTACTGATATCATCTTCTTCACTGTCTAATATAGCATCAAGCTGATCAATAAACTGATTAGCAAAAAAAGCCAGTTGTTCAACTAACCGAACCAATAACATGGGTATCGTTTTAGCGCCATGTCCATTTTTAAGATCTTCCATAAGGGCATTGATAGAGCGACTTTTTCCTTCACAGCAAGTAACAATCACGTCACCTTTTATCCAGACTTTAATGGCAATCATTTCTTCAGGAGCTGCATTTTCATTAAAGTTCATTCCCCTCAAACTGATGACCAATTCATCATCCTCAAACCAAGTTTTTGGTCTAGTTTCCGCTGTTAACAGATGCATCTTGGCAAAAGAAGACATGCTTGTTTGATTTTTAACCCAACCAGCATCAGGCATGCCTTGAAAATGATGCCAGCTACTTGAAATTGACAAATCTAATGTCGTCTCGGTAGCCTGACCGGCTCCATCCAAATGTAAAGATTTAACAATCATGAATCACCTTTGTTAATTGACTGCTCAATGACTCGCAAATGCACATCCTGCTGTGGGAATGCAATAACAATACCTGATGCTTTGAAGGCATCATCAATAGCATGACGCAAATCACTACGAATCACCCTAAGCTCTTTACCTCCAGTAACAGAAACCCATATGTATAAATCAAACTGTAATGCAGAATCACCAAAGTCATCAAAGACCACAATCGGTTCAGGTTGGTTCAATACATATGAATGTTTTTGTGCCACATCTAATAAAATGCGGCTCACATCTGATGTATGAGTTCCATAAGCCACACCCACCCTAATGACCGTTCTGATATGAGGATCAATCAAAGTCCAGTTAATTAGTCGCGATTCTAGAATTTGGCTATTGGGAACAACAATATGAGCACCGTCCATTCGTTTAACCAAGGTTGATCTATGGCCAATAGAAACCACTGTTCCCAAATTACCATCCAAGTCAATCACATCACCAATTCGAATCGGCCGCTCAGACATCAAAATCCAGCCACTGAGAAAATTTTCTATAATATTACGGGCACCAAACCCAACACCAATGGCTACCGCTCCTGAAATAAAAGCAAAAGCTGTCAATGGAATATTCATGTATGTTAATACAGCCATGGTAATAAAAATCAACATGGCGAAAAAAATCACCCGCTGTATAACCGCACGATTATCTTGATTTAAACGCGTGCGAGTCAGTATTTTGCTGGCCATCAACCGAGAAAACCACAAACTACCAAACCACGTTAGTAACAATAAACCAATACCCAATAACAATTGGCCTAAAGTCAGTACACGCTGGTCTGATAATGATATTAAAGGATGATTTAAAAATTCCACAACTTAAACTACCAAATTAACCCGATAAATTTTAAATGCCACCACTGACAAAAGTCCACTAACTTAGTCATCGCTAATCTTTTACTTCTGATATCACATTGACTGAATCATTACTTTTAAGTGATCAAATTCTTTATCAAAAGAATGATGACAATCAAATATCAAGAACCTCAAATCTTATCTTAATTTTAGATACTTTAAAGAAGTTAACGAAAATCAAACCAATAAAAAAGACCGATTCAAGTTCGGTCTTTTAATCAATAACCTTTGTGATCATTTAAGAGTTAACAGGCGGCAGCATCACTGTATCAATGACATGAATCACGCCATTGCTGGTTTTGATGTCAGTTTGTATCACATTGCTATTACCATTAAGAACTACACCACTGTCTTTAGTCATGATATCGACATCATTTCCTTGTACAGTCTTGGCCTGAGCCAACTTAACGACATCTTTGGCTTTTACTTTACCAGCGACAACATGATAAGTAAGAATAGCAGCCAACTGATCTTTATTCTCTGGTTTCAAAAGATTTTCTAATGTACCTGCTGGTAACTTAGCAAATGCTTCATCAGTGGGTGCAAACACTGTAAATGGCCCATCACCTTTCAAGGTATCAACCAGTCCTGCTGCTTTAACAGCTGCCACTAAGGTATTAAAAGAACCTGCTGAAACAGCGGTTTCTATAATGTCTTTGCTGTGCTTTTTACCATAGTTTCCGCCAGCTAAAACTGCAAATGACAGAACAGTTAATACAGTCATAATGATTAGTTTTGAAGTCTTATTTAATGTATTCATAGTACTCTCGTTTAGTTTGATAAATAGTCATTGCGTTCTAAGTTATGTGAACGCATGGCTATCTTAGGTAAGGTATTGTCATTTCTTTGTGAGAAAAAATGTAAAAACCGTTCACAAGTAATTCACAATTTAAAAATCAATCAGCTCGATTTTGTCTAATTAGCATATAAACATGTCCAATTTTGATATTAAAATAGCCCCCAATAATAAATATCTTAAATAAAAATAGTACGATGACATTACCTGAAATTTCTGGTCACACACCAATGATGCAACAGTTTTTAAAAATAAAAGCTGATTATCCAGACATGCTATTGTTTTATCGTATGGGCGATTTTTATGAGTTGTTTTTTGATGATGCGCTAAAGGCCGCTAAACTACTGGACATTACGCTCACACAAAGAGGCAAGTCTAACGGTGAAGCCATACCAATGGCTGGCGTACCCTACCATGCAGCAGACAACTATTTAGCCAAACTGGTCAAAAAAGGTCACTCGATAGCCATTTGTGAACAAGTAGGTGACCCAACAACCAGTAAAGGCCCTGTCGCCAGAGAAGTCAAACGTATTATCACACCTGGCACCGTAACTGAGGAGGCCTTAATGGAGGCCCAAAATGACAATCTATTGGTAGCTGTTCATCAATCAAACGGAGGCTATGGATTGGCTTATTTATCTCTATCTAGTGGCGCCTTCACAGTTCAATTCATAGAAAACAAAGTGACACTGGATGGCCAACTATCAAGATTACACCCCAGTGAATTACTACTCAGTGAAAACAGTGATTTGAGAAACCAACTAGACCAATGGCCCATTCAAGAACGACCCAGTTGGGATTTTGACTCAGAATCTGCTACACATGCACTCAAAAAACTCTACGGCGTTCATGACTTATCTGGTTTTGGAATCAAAGAGCATGAGCCATTTCTCGCTCCAGCTGGGGCCTTACTACAGTATATCCAGCACACACAAAAAACAACGTTATCTCATATACAAGGATTGCATATTGAGTTATTGGATGATTATTTACACATTGACGCTCACTCACGGAAGAACCTAGAAATTGATTACCATGCAGATGGTTTGGATGAATTGACACTGTGTGGATTTCTTGATCAATGTGCTACTGCCATGGGGTCTCGCAAACTCAGACGATGGATTAAACAACCGTTAAGAGATAGAAACATTCTTCAACAGCGCCTAGACAGCATTGAACAATTGATGCAATCTCATTTACAAGATGAATTATTACAGCAAATGAAAAGCATCGCTGATATGGAGCGCATTGTCACACGTGTGGCGTTAGGAACCGCAAGACCTAGAGATCTGATTGCACTTAAAGATTCATTGAACGCTGTTATTGACTTAAAGAAGTTACTAAAAGATCAGCAAGACCCACTGTCTCTGATTACTGATGATTTGAATGAACACATTGGGGTTATTGAATTACTGACCAAGGCTGTTAAAGATAATCCACCTGTAGTGATTCGGGATGGAGGTGTTATTGCTGATGGTTATAACGAAGACTTAGATGAACTGAGACGGATCAGCACCGATGCCGGACAATACATGCTCGATTTTGAGGCACAAGCACAACAAAACACTGGCATCAATGGTTTAAAAGTCGGCTACAACCGAGTTCATGGTTATTATATCGAAATTTCAAAAATACACAGTGATAAAGCACCTGAGCATTACATTCGGCGACAAACATTGAAAGCAGTTGAACGCTACACAACACCTGAGTTAAAACAATTTGAACAAAAAGTTCTTTCAAGTAGAGAGAAGTCATTAGCACATGAAAAACAACTTTATAGTGAATTGCTGACCGTTTTATCTCAACACACCAAAACTTTACAAACTTGTGCTGAAGCAATTAGCCAGTTAGATTGCCTGGCCAACTTAGCCGAAAGGGCTGTCAGTCAAAAATTTTGCAAGCCAGCACTGGTCAGAGAGCCTAAAATCATCATCTCTCAAGGTCGTCACCCTGTAGTCGAAACCATCCAAGAAACACCTTTCGAACCTAATGATTTGACATTAGACCCAGCTCAAAAAATGCTGATCATCACTGGTCCAAACATGGGTGGTAAATCAACATATATGAGGCAATCAGCGATCATCATATTGATGGCATGTATCGGTAGTTATGTGCCAGCAACAGCTACCACTATTGGTGATATTGACCGCATATTTACACGGATTGGTGCTGGTGATGACCTGACTCGCGGACGTTCAACATTCATGGTCGAAATGTCTGAAACTGCGCACATCCTACATAATGCCACCGACAAATCATTGGTATTAATGGATGAAATTGGTAGAGGCACCAGTACCTATGATGGACTGTCTTTAGCGCAAGCCTGTGCTATGCACTTAGCTCAACAGAACCAATCATTTACCCTTTTTGCCACACATTATTTTGAAATCACTGCCTTGGCTGAGCAGCTAAATACCGTTAGTAATGTACACCTTAATGCAGTTGAACACGGTGAAGGGATTGTTTTTCTACACCGAGTTAAATCTGGTGCTGCTAACAAAAGTTATGGTCTACAGGTAGCCGCCTTGGCAGGTTTACCCAGCAATGCACTTGAACAAGCAAAAACTTATCTGCAACAGTTAGAAAAATCGAATACAAATCAAACACCAGTGCAAACGAGTTTATTCGAGGTAACTGCCCTTGAACCATCAAAAATAGAAAAAAAATTAGCCAGTATCAACCCTGATGACCTCACTCCTCGCCAAGCCTTGGACTTACTGTATCAATTGAAACAACTTCAATAAAGCTGGAAAGATCACTGACCATAATGGTTTCATAAAATTGGTTCAAAATAATCTATTTTTTGAACTCCATTGAGCGGAAATTACGACCACAAACCTGTCTTTACTAGATATATCATATTTGTGGTTAATTGTTTTTTTGACTGATATTAAGAAAGACCAGGAAGGACTTTTTCAGGACTGACTGAATATCCAACAACTCGATCATCATTTAATAGTTATGAATGCCCGTTATACACTTGGACCCAACTGAAAAACATATTAGCGAAATGAAAAAATTTAAATATTAGAGATACTATCTTCCCATTCGCTTCGTCAGTCAGTATGACAAATTTTCTTTCTCCAAATGCACAGCGGTCATGAGTATTTTTACTCTCTTCTCCGAAAAACCGCAAATATGTAGTATGATGATGTTGGTAGAAGAGTTTCATAGAGGTATTAAAGATGCGTAGTTGGTTAGTTGTTTGTGTGTTTTTGTTGGTTAGTTCACAAGCTTGGGCTTTTGGTACTGGTGCTGGCACATGTGATGTCGTGGCTGATTTCTCCACCATAACTGGCATGCAGAATCGAATCAGAAACCAAAATAATGGCTCTTATCAGCTGACCTCAAATACTGCTTATTATAACAATTCTGATTTTGTCGAAATTACCTTATCTGGACCAACATTTACTGGAATAGTCGTTTCAGTCGTTGACGAAAATGATAATAAAGTGGGTACTTTTGATTTTAATTCTGAAACTGAAATTCATAACTGTATGGGTAACGCCATGGCTGCCACGCATACCAACACCCATGGTAATGTCACCAGCAGAACCTTATTTTGGATTCCTCCCATCGAACCTGTAGGTAATGTCTATGTACTTTCATATGTATTATCAGGCACTAGAGGAAACACTGCGAGTCAACAGTTTTACCGCTTTGTTAAAGGTGATGGCGCGGTTATGCTTCAAAGTGATCTTATTTTTGCTGATAACTTTGATTAATGTAAGTTAAAACGCTGTGTTTCGATTTAAAATTTTGAAGATGGTACACAGTTTTCAACGGGCTGAGTGATAAACGCCGTAAATGTGTGGTGTCGATGTCCCTGTAATTTGAGTTAAATCCTGGGTTTTATGCTGGTGGTGACAAAACGCCAACCAGGCCATCAAAGTGGCTTCAACATAATCTGAATCAATACCCATAACATTGCTGGCAACAACATCAACAGTCAATAACTGATTGATATTATCAATCAAATGTGAATTATATACACCACCACCACAAACAATAACACGCTGAGCCTGCGGTGTATATTGCTTAATTGCTTGAGTTACGGTCATTGCAGTTAGTTGTAACAAAGTAGCCTGAACATCAACTGCAGCAAGAGCAGAAAAACTTTTTAACTTTTTATTTAACCAAGCGTCATTGAATAGCTCCCGACCTGTACTCTTTGGCGGCAATTCATGAAAGTAAGACTCATCCAATAAGTTATCCAGTAAATCATGATTCACTGAACCAGTAGCAGCCCATTGACCACCAAAATCACATGGCTGCTTCAAATGCTTCTCCACCCAAAGATCCATTAAACAATTAGCCGGACCAGTATCAAACCCTAAAAATTGATCATTTGTAATGTAGGTAATGTTGGCGATGCCTCCCAAGTTTAAAACCACGATTGGTCCTTGAGTTCCAAATAACACTCGATGAACCGCAGGTGCCAGTGGTGCGCCCTGCCCGCCCAATGCCACATCTTTAGTACGAAAATCAGCTACCACATCAATTCCAGTCAAAGTCGCAACATGTGCAGCAGAACCTAATTGCCAAGTATTGATCGGCGGATTATGATCTACCGTCTGTCCATGTAAGCCAATCGCTTGAATAGATTCAACTGGGGTATTACTTTTTTTGAGTAAAGACAGAACAGCATCAGCATATACTTTAGCCAATATGACATCCATTTCAGAAAATGTACGTGCTGAAAATAATTGAGCAGTCATCATTCGCAACAACTGACTTTTTAAATCTTTTTCATAAGCTTGAAAAAGGGTATCCACTACTGTCAGCTCGTCTTCTTTAATAGAGACCAATACCACATCAACACCATCACAAGATGTGCCAGACATGACACCAATGTACTGCATCAACGACCAGCAGACAATTCGCTATTCAAACCCTTAAGCTCTGCCAACAATGGGGATGACAACTGTTGGAAAGCCGATATTTTATCTTGGGCCAAAGGCTCTGCCTTAGGTAACGGAACAGTTCTCGGATTTCTATGTACACCATTATAGACAAATTCATAATGTAAATGAGGCGCTGTAGACATACCAGTCGAACCCACATAACCAATAGTTTGTCCTTGTTTAACACGCTGACCTTTTTTGACCGCTCGTTTAGAAAAATGCAGGTATTTAGTGACTATACCATTGGGATGTTCAATGAACACATAATTCCCGTTATATTTGTTATATGAAGCCTGAATTACTTTACCATGACCCGCTGCATAAACTGGCGTACCGGTTGGTGCCCGGTAATCAATGCCCCGATGGGCCTTGACTTTCTTGGTAATTGGGTGTTTACGCTTAGGGTTAAAGTTTGAACTGATATAAGAGAAATTCAAAGGAGCCCTCAAGAAGGCTTTCTTCATACTGCGTCCATTAGGTGCAAAATAATTACCGTCCCCATCTGCTGATTCAAAATACACAGCATCATAAGTATCACCCTGATTGGTAAAACTGGCAGCAAGAATTTTTCCATCAGTCAGGTACTCTCCATTTTTATAGATTTTTTCATAAATCACACTAAAACTGTCCCCTTGTCTGATTTCGAGAACAAAATCAATGTCCCAAGTGAATATTTGTGCCAATTGCATGACCATTTTATCAGTCAGACCCGCACGCTTACCTGCAGCAAATAATGAATGATCAATCAATCCTTTGGCTGTAACCAACTGCGTCTGTAACACATGTTGAGATAACTCTGTTTTAATGTCATCTGCATTGATACTAATCAGCAAACTTTCTTCTTCTGAAGGATCAAATTGAATGGATTGCAGCACATGATTTGCATCAACCTGGAAAGACAAAGTGGTTCCTGGCATGATTTTGGTTAACAACTTACCTTCTTCGTTATGTTTGACAATTTTCAGCAACAAAGCCTGTGAAAATCCCTGTTCGGAAAAAATACCAGACACAGTTTCACCTTTTTTAACTATATGTTGAAACGTCCGAAACTGCTCAGAACCCAACAAACCTTCTTCAGCAAAGCTTTGTAAAGGTAATTTTGGTAAACTGATAGTAGATGACAAGTTCGCCTCTGGGACATGAGTGACTTCATCTTTCACTGAAATCATATCACTGATCGCAGTCACTACAAATAACAATGTAGCAAGCATTATGCCCGCTTTCAAAGGCAAGCGGCTGTTTTTAAATATACTCCTTATTGAGTGTTTTTCGTTCAGCTTGTTTTTTTGAAAGGGTATCTTTCTTCTAGCATGGGATTTGATAGCGGCTTCTCACATCAATTGGTTAGCAAGAATTATAGATGATTTTTTCATCAATGATGCAATTGAGGTTCAAAAAATTCATAAAAATCAGTAAAATCAACACTTTTTTTCATAATGAATCCATGTCGGTACAAGATGCCTTAGATTTAATTTGCAGAGGTGCAGATGAAGTCATCAAAATAGAAGAGCTTGAAAAAAAGCTCAAAGATGGTAAAAAACTACGGATTAAAGCTGGATTTGACCCAACAGCTCCTGACTTACATGTAGGGCATACAGTGCTGATCAATAAAATGCGTCAGTTCCAAGATTTGGGCCATGATGTGATTTTTCTTATCGGTGACTTTACCGGTATGATTGGCGATCCCACAGGTAAAAATGTCACTCGCAAGCCACTGACGCGGCAACAAGTTCTTGAAAATGCCAAAACTTACCAGCAACAAATCTACAAAATTTTAGATAAAGATAAGACCATTGTTGAGTTTAATTCGAACTGGTTTGGACAGATGAATGCTGCTGACATGATTCAATTATCAGCCCAATATACTGTGGCCCGCATGTTGGAAAGAGATGATTTTCATAAACGTTACAAATCAGGCCAATCGATCGCTATACATGAATTCATGTATCCATTGGTGCAAGGTTATGACTCTGTGGCTTTGAAAGCGGATGTCGAACTCGGAGGAACCGACCAAAAATTCAATTTATTGATGGGCCGCCATCTACAAACACAATCAGGACAAGAACCACAAATTGTGATCACTATGCCTCTATTAGAAGGGTTAGATGGTATACAAAAAATGTCAAAATCATTAGGTAATTACATCGGTATAGATGAATCGCCCAAAGAAATGTTTGGAAAAATAATGTCAATCTCTGACGACCTGATGTGGAGGTACTATGATTTATTAAGTTTTAAATCTAATAAAACTTTAGCTCAATACAGAATCGATGTTGATAATGGCAAAAATCCTCGAGATATAAAGTTCGAACTGGCCATCGAAATCATAGAACGCTTTCACAGTCGACAAGCTGCGTTAGATGCTTTAGCTGGTTTCCAAGCTCAATTCCAGAAAGGAGCAATTCCCGATGATATTAAAGAGATTAAATTAGACACAGAAAACGGTGTTTTAGGCATTGCCCATATTTTGAAAAAATCGGGTTTGTGTCCAAGTACATCAGACGCCATACGGATGATTAAACAAGGTGCCATCAAAGTAGATGGTCAAAAAGTTAGTGACACTAAACAAATTTACCCAGCTGGCACAAATGCTGTATTTCAGGTTGGCAAGCGCAAATTCATGAAAATTTCTTTATCTTGAAAAAAACCCGCCTCTATCGGCGGGTTTCATAACTTAAAAATCGTAAACTAGATTGGCTGACACCAGCTCATCAGTAGACTCTTTACCCGCCGGTGGATCCGTGTTATGACGATATTGATAATTTAATTTAACTGCCAGAGATGAATTGACTTTAAAAACAAAACCCAAATCATTCTGGATAAAGGTGTTGTCATCACCAGCCTCTACCAATAATACATCTTCAAATTGAGTCGTTTCAGTTAGTTGACGCATATAATCCATTTGACCAACAAGCACAGCACCATTTTCTTCACTACGGTCTATATCCAAAGCTTGCGTTTTATAACCCAAGGCCAATTCAGTCAACAATCTACTTTCCTCCGTCTCAAAAAACTTGTGCCCCCATCCGATCCTTGCACTCATGGTATAGTCATATCCAGAAAAATTATCATTTTCATAACGTGAACCATAGAAGAAGTAATTTTTTTCATTCCACTTATAACCTGTTTTACCACTGAAAACGTAACGATCGGTAGTTACTTCATCATCAGCTGAGGCATAATAGGCTTCCAGTTTCCACTCACTGACCCATGACTCACTTTCTCGTTTGAGTTCCAATGCACCATTTAAGTTTTCAGAATCAGCATTTCCTGAGGCCATCGAAAATCCCAATTGTCCTTTGCCCGACCAAAGTTTTTCGCTACCTTCTTCTGCGGCAGATACCTGACCCGTTAAGGCCAACCCTAACAGACAACCCATCTTTAATTGATTCATCATATTTACCTCTCTATTATTGGTTTATCATTTTCAATGACATGAAACTTTGTTTTGACTCGAAGACTGTGGCTATAAAAACCAACCAATTCATAATATAGAGAACAACTACTTATGAACTTGTTTTCAATACATAAAAAAGGCCGGAACAAACCGGCCTTGAGAATTCTTGTTTCCAAACAAGTTAACGTTTTGAAAACTGGACAGAACGACGTGCTTTTCGCAAACCGACCTTCTTTCTTTCCACTTTTCTCGCATCACGTGTCAAAAATTTGTATTCCTTCAACTGCGCGCGCAATGTCTCATCAGACTCCAACAAAGCACGAGACAGACCCAATCGAATGGCACCAGCTTGACCAGTGGTACCACCACCTGTTACTGTACACTTAACATCAAATTGGTCAGTTAACCCTAACTTTTCCAGTGGTTGACGAGCCACCATACGAGCAGTTTCACGACCAAAATAATCTTTAATGTCTTTGTTGTTAATCACAATGTTGCCACTACCTGGCGTGACAAAAACACGAGCTGATGAAGATTTTCTTCTTCCTGTTCCGTAAAATTGTTGATTTGCCATAAATAAACCTTTAAATCTCTAATTCTTTTGGTTCTTGAGCTGCATGTGGATGTTCAGAACCTGCATATACTTTTAACTTGCGATACATTTGACGACCTAAAGAGTTTTTAGGTAGCATGCCTTTAACCGCTTTCTCAATAACACGTTCAGGATGCTTAGCCAATAGATCTTTTAGTGAGATCGACTTCAAATTACCAATATAACCTGTATGGTGATGATAAATTTTATCATTCAACTTATTACCCGTTACCGCCACTTTATCAGCATTCACAACGACAATATAATCTCCAGTATCCACATGTGGAGTAAATTCTGGTTTGTGCTTACCGCGCAGTCTTCTGGCAATCTCAGTTGCCATACGGCCCAAAGTTTTTCCCTCAGCATCAATCAAGAACCATTCACGGTTGATTTCTTCCGCTTTTGCGCTAAACGTTTTCATATTAATTTTATACTATTATGTGGTTTTTGTCCTCAGAACCAGTTTCCAAGGCATCGCCATTTACAAAGAGCGGGAATGGTACTTAATTACGCTTCGGGATGCAAGCGATTTATGTTTTTTATTGATATTAACCCAGCACTTCATATGTTACATCGTTTGAAATCAACCTTGGGTTTGGTAACTGACGGAAGTGTTCCAAAATCAGTTTCCATTAATTTGTGAATAGCGGTAATGTCCAGTTATTTTAAACAAAAACAGCATGTCATCTAATTGAGGTCCAAAACCAATGTTATGAACAACCATTGGATTTTCTGTTTTGGGGTGTTTTTGGTCAGTAACGATGCCAATGTGTGGCGCATTACTGGGTAACATCCAAGTCACCAAATCACCAGGATGATAATCTGATGAGTGGCTAGTAATAGGTAAAGTTTGGCCATGTCGTTCAAAAAAAACCTGCAAATTAGGCACACGCCGATGATCAATGTTTTTATCAGGTCGCTCAAGTCCCCAAATTCTTTTGGAAGGATAAACATCAAAATTTGCCTTGATGTCCTCGTGTACTAGAACTTGTAAATCGACCCCTAATGCCCGATAACTACGGATGACCACATCAGTACAAACACCTATATCATCAGGAACATCACCACCTGGATAATCAATTGCCAAATAGCGTCCATCATATTTAACATCATGCTTTGTCCTTTCTAAAGCAGCATCTACCAAATCATTACCAAAACATTCAGGCAGGTATACCCAAATCACAATTAAAGTTAGAAAACACATTTTCATCAGCTCAGTTTATCATATGACCATATATCAATGCTTCTGTTAAAATGCCGCCTTTATCATTTTTTTAGGTCATGTTTACTGACAAACAGTTACAATCACCTGGCTGGGAAAAAATCGCTGGATTGGCACTGCCTTTGGCTTTGGCAGAATATCATCAACAATACGATGGGCTGTTATTGGTATTAACTGACTCTGTTCATCACAGCCGTATTCTTGAAGAAGAAATCACCTTATGTAGTCCTAATAAAAAGTCTCATGTATTACATTTTCCCAGCTGGGATACCCTCCCCTATGACGTATTCTCACCGAACCCTGAGTTGGTCTCCGAACGCATGCAGTTTCTACACCGATTAAGTACTGTCAAAGAAAAAGCAGTTTTGGTCATGCCAGTACAAAATCTGATGCAACGTTTGCCTGATAAAACATTTATCAATGGTCGCAGTCTACACATCAAACTGGGAGAAACTTTTGATTTACACCGATGGCGATGCTTGTTTGAAAAGAATGGTTACATCCACGTTACAGAAGTCAGAGAAGCCGGCGAATTTGTCATTCGTGGTGGTATACTCGATGTTTATCCCATGGGTGCGCTGGAAGCCTACCGAATTGAATTATTTGATGATGAAGTGGAGAGTATCCGGGTTTTTGACACCGAAACACAATTGACAGTTAAAACGGTTAATCAAGTTGAAGTACTGCCTGCCAACGAATTTCCTTTTGATGAACCAGCTCGTGAATTATTTTTAAGTAGATTCAGAGAGCAGTTTGACACAGACACACGAAAATCAAGCATTTATCAAGATGTACGCAAACAAATCAAATTCTCAGGTATAGAACAATACTTGCCTTTTTTTCACCAAAAGCTGAGCCATCTGTTCGATTATTTACCCGATCAAACTTGTTTTGTTCACTGTCATGACAGTAAAGCAGTACTGTCCACTTGGGAAAAACAAATTGATGCGCGTTATGAAGACCGGCGTCATGATGCCCAACGACCAATCCTTGAACCCAAACAAATCTATATGACAGCTGATGAGGTTCAAACACTACTGAATGATCGTACTCACATCACTGTCAATCAAAATATCGGCGGTAGTGACTTTAGCAGTCAACTTCCCAGACAATTCAATCCACAATCAGATCATTCTTTAGCAGCCTATTGTGATCAATTCAAAGGCCGAGTTCTGATCGCTGCAGATACCCTTGGCCGCCGAGAACTCATTTCTGAAAAACTCAAAAATGCGAGGAATAAATTCAAAGAATTCAGAGATATAGAATCATTTTTGAATGCAAATTATGAGCGTGGCATCACCACAGCAGCTATTGAAATCGGAGTCAATTTAAAGTCACAACATATCACTATTCTCGATGAAAGCTGCCTATTTGGAAAACGTGTCAATCGTAAACGCCATGCAAAAAAATACAAAGCCACACCAGGAGATGTGATTGCCAATCTAACTGATTTGAACCTTGATGCACCCATTGTCCATATAGACCACGGTGTAGGTCGTTATCGTGGTTTAAAAATAATGGATTACGATGGCGAAGCAGAATACTTAGAATTAGAATATCTGGGTGGTGATAAATTATTTGTTCCCATTTCATCACTACATCTGGTCACTCGATATTCTGGTGCCAAAGAGGAAAACGCACCTTGGCATAAACTAGGCTCTGACGCTTGGGATAAAGCCAAGCAAAAAGCCGCCAAAAAAGTCAAAGATGTCGCTGCTGAATTGTTGTCTCTATATGCCATAAGAGAAGCGGCAGGTGGACAACCATTATCAATTGACCAGGAGGAATACCAACAGTTCTGTCAAAATTTTCCTTTTGATGAAACCGAAGATCAACAAAATGCCATTGATGCTGTTATCAAAGACATGCAGGCTAAAACTCATATGGATCGGGTTATCTGTGGAGATGTTGGTTTTGGAAAAACAGAAATTGCCATGAGAGCAGCATTCCTTGCGGCTAATGATAGTAAACAAGTCGTTATGCTGGTACCAACCACCTTGTTAGCACAACAACATTATGACACTTTTATTGATCGCTTTGCCCCCTTCCCTATTAAAGTGGCACTGCTGTCACGCTTCGTTAATACAACAAATACAAAGAACATCTTAAAACAATGTCAATCTGGTGGTGTTGACGTTATCATTGGAACACATAAACTGATTCAAAACGGGGTTAAATTTAACAACCTAGGTTTGGTTATTATTGATGAAGAGCACCGATTTGGTGTCAAGCAGAAAGACCAGTTAAAAAGATTCAGGGCTGATGTTGACTTCTTGACACTCACAGCCACCCCCATTCCTAGAACATTAAATAGTGCGCTGTCAGGACTGAGGGACTTATCCATCATTGCCACACCGCCTAAATCAAGATTGGCAATTAAGACACAAGTAGTGGAATGGGATAACAGCTTGATTAGTGAAGCTTGTACCCGGGAAATCCAGCGTGGAGGACAAGTGTATTTTCTTCACAATGAAGTACAAACCATTGAGCAAATAGCTGAGCAAATTCAAAAAATCAACCCTTCTGCCCGAGTCCGCGTCGCCCATGGACAAATGCATGAAAAAGAATTACAGGAAGTGATGATTGACTTTTATAAGCAACGCTTCAATATCCTTGTTTGTACCACCATCATTGAATCCGGTATTGACATCCCATCAGCTAATACCATTATCATCAATCGAGCTGATAAATTGGGATTGGCTCAGTTACATCAGTTACGTGGTCGCGTCGGCCGCTCACATCACAAAGCATTTGCTTTCATGCTGATCCCAGGATGGAAGGCCATTACCAAGGATGCAAAGAAAAGACTGGAAGCCATTGAGTCTCTTGAAGATTTAGGTTCCGGCTTCACACTCGCAACGCATGACATGGAGATACGAGGTTCTGGCGAATTGCTGGGAGAAGAGCAAAGTGGTCAGATTCAAAGCGTTGGTTTTAGCCTCTATTGTGAAATGCTGGAACGTGCAGTAGAAGCTTTGAAAAATGGAGAAGAGATTGATATCCTCTCTGAAGATGCTAACCACATAGATATTGAACTTAACATCCCTGCTTTATTACCCGAATCTTATATTTTTGATGTCTACACTCGTTTAACTATTTATAAACGAATGAACAATGCCAAGTCTCGAGAAGCTTTAGACGAAATCAAAGTCGAATTAACAGACCGTTTTGGTATTTTACCTGAGGCAGCACAAAACCTATTCCATGTTTTGGCTATCAAAATCAAAGCTAAAAACTTGAAGTTAAGATCATTGGTGATGAATGAAGAGCAAGCAGACTTAAAATTCCAAAACATGACGCCTGAATTCTTTAGCACACTGATTAAATTGGTTCAATCTAAACCCGACCAGTATCGACCTTTACCCGGAGATGGACTGCGCTTACTCGGTGAATTTGATTTAGCGGCACAGCGAATTGACGCCATCCACCATTTATTTGATATACTCCTGTCATGAAAATTATCATTACCCTTTTATTGTTATCGACGCACACATATGCAGCTAATTACGTATCGCTGTCTTCGGGTAACACGCTGTATGACATTGAAGTGATCGTTTTTGCTCGGGAACTACCCCAACCAAATAGCTTTGAAGTCAGTAACCAAGTGGAACTTAACCTCAAAGAACTCAATGTCATGGAAGCTGCAAATTCAGATATGCCGCTATTCAAATCAGCTAACACTATTGAAGAAAGCACTGAATGGCAAGTGCCATTGAATGAAAAAAATGCTCATACTGAAGCCTTGGCTTGGTTTGCCTTCGACGATCTACCAACAAACAATCCTGTATACAATAAAATCGACAACCACCCTCAATTACGAGCCCTGTTTTACCAAAAATGGCGCCAACCAGCAACTCCCTATCGCAATCCAGGCTATGTGAAGATTTCAAATTGGCCCGAAGATATGTATACCCCAGAAGATGAAGCAACTCTTGAGCACATGACTACTGATTTCACTGATGACACAACGACAAAAATATCTAAATCTGACTACACTTTCAGAGGAAAAATCGCCTTTTCCATGCAAAAATTTTATCATGGTCACATCAATGTGGACTTATATCGAATGGGTCAAGATGATCAATTGATTTTGTACAATATCAATCAAAGTAGTCAAATTAATATAGGCCAATGGCAATATTTTGATCATCAACAATTTGGTGTTTTGATGAAAGTTTCAACAATGAAAAACTAGACCACAAGGACTAAACATGAAGAAATTATTAATTATCAGTCTGTTATTTTTAACCGCTTGTCAGCAAGCCAAAATTCAAGACAAAGCGCCTATCGCTAATTGGTTGTTAGATACTGAAACCAGCGAACTCAGTTTTGTCAGTACTAAAAACAAATCGATATCTGAGGTCAACCGATTAACATTCACCAATGGTCAAATCAATACTGATTTTGAAGTCCAGCTCCAACTTGACCTCAATTCTGTCGAAACCGAAATTCCTCTTCGTAATGAGCGAGTTAAAGAATATTTGTTTGAAACCAATATTTATCCATTTGCAGAAGTGACAGCAATCTCTCCCAAGCAAATCACGTTAAATGAAGTGATAAATATATCATTTAAGCTCTCCTTACACGGCCACCAAAAATCTTACACCACGCCTGTTATGGTTCAAGCAGCTGATCAAAAACTGATTATCACAAGTTATCAACCTGTGGTTATAAATGCTAAAGATTTCCAGTTAGATAACGGAGTCAATCAATTACTCAAACTAGCGGGTTTACAGGCTATCAGCTATGAAGTGCCTGTTGACTTCAAATTGGTATTTCATAAAATCGATCACTTAAAAAACAACACAGGATCATAGTCATGGGAATATTAACAGGTAAAAAAGCCTTGATTGTTGGTGTTGCTTCCAACCGATCTATCGCCTGGAGCATCGCTGAATTCATGCATCAACAAGGCGCAGAGCTGGCCTTTACTTACCTCGATGACAAACTCAAAAAAAGAGTCGATAAAATCGCAGAAGAAACCCGTTCTGAAATTGTCTTGCCTTGTAACGTATCATCAGATCAACAAATCAATGATGTCTTCACAGAATTAGCTAAAGAATGGGATGGCTTAGATATCATTGTCCACTCCGTGGGATTTGCTCCCCGAGAATTATTGCAAGGCAATTATCTAGATAACTTAACGCGGTCAGGATACCAAACCGCTATGGACATCAGCTCATACAGCTTTGCAGCTTTGGGTAATGCTGGCCGAGAAATGATGACCGGACGTGATGGGGCTGCTTTACTTACATTAACCTATCTTGGGGCCATAAGGGCAATGAATAATTACAACGTGATGGGTGTGGCCAAAGCAGCTCTTGAAGCCAATGTCCGTTATATGGCTCATGCACTGGGTCCACAAGGCATCCGTGTTAACGGCATATCAGCAGGTCCAATTAAAACACTCGCAGCTTCTGGTATAGGTAATTTTAAATCTATGCTTGATCATGTTGAAAAGGCTACCCCACTCAAACGCAGTGTTACACAAATCGATGTTGCCAAAGCAGCTACGTTCTTATGTTCAGATTGGGCTTCGGGTATCACTGGCGAGATCACTTATGTTGATGCCGGCTATAACATCATGGCAATGACAGAGGTCGGTTAATACCACTGACCGACAAAAAACGTCACTCATAATAGTAAGTTTGCTGTATGCGCCAATCAACAATTGAACATTGTGCAAATATCCAAAAAACAATTCACAATTAAAAAATAATGTGCTATTTTAAATAGTGAAGATGGTCTCATATGTGTGAGTACTTGTTTTCATCAGGGGTCTTTCATTCAGTTTAAATTTTAAGGGTGTATCTGAAATGATTGACTTCAAACAATCATTTCAGATTATGGGGAAATTAGTTATGAAAACTTATAAAAAAGTCGGTCTGGCATTAACGATGTTAGTTCCAGGTGTCTCTAATGCAGGATTAGTCGATGCTGATATAGCTGTTGAAAGTGTAACTTATCTGCGTTACTACTCGACATTAGGTATCACTATAGATGCAACAGCCATGGCAGCATTACTCGACGGCGGCACATCATGTGTAGCAGCAGCCGTCGGATTTGAGTGTGATTATGGTAATGCAGGTTTTGTCACAGCTACATATAACGCAGGGGATTTAGATGTTTCTTACACTGCTATTGTACCACCTGATTTAAGTGCTGTAACACTCAATATCAGCAACGCCTGGGAAGTTGACGGCGTCCAAGATCCTACTGGTGCGGGAACCGTAGTTATGAATGCTGCACTAAACCAATCTGTGCCTCTAGCTAACGGTGGTTCTACTATCAGTATCACCTCTGTTTCACCTGCACCTGCCTCATTTTCGGGTCCAAGTCTATCTGGGGATTTGGGTGGGTATACAGCAGTTCTGGACTTAAGTGGACTCAGTCTTTCTGGTACTCATACTGTAGCTGGTCAAGAAATAACAGTATCAATAACGTCTATTTGATATATTAACCAGTATTTTGTTATGGGTATTCTCAATACCCATAACAATTAATCAAATACACATGATATTCACCCATGAGACTCGCACCAACAATAATCATGTTAGCCCAGTTAGGCGTAAGTGTCAGCAATGAATTTAAACATAACCTAATTGAAGAATTAACTTCGACACATCAAAAGAACCAACCACAACTCATTTTATTGGGCCACCCCAACAACCATATCGATTTAACGCCTAATAAGGCCATTAAAATTACTGAAATTCCAATGGGCATAGCCTCTGGGAATGCTTACTATCAATCAGGTGGGTTATTTGTGGATCTTCCACCGATTGCTCCTAATCGAAACAAAGTTATTATAAAAACCATACCCAATTTATGGCGAGTGATCTTACCTAAAAATTGGTCACATGTTGATATACCAGTGACGACCAACTGGTATGACAACGATCCAACATCTATGCTGGCTTCAATGTCCATTAAACCTTGGATACAAAGGAGACAACAGCAAAAAGATGGTTCTGAAATTATTGAAGGCGGAATTATTTTACATATAAATTCAGACTCACTCAAAGCAGTCAATTTTTCAAGCCAAATCAACATTGAACTGAAACCGTTTTAATTAACCCATAACCCAGGGAGTAGAAATGAAATTAACAGTTAAAGCATCGCTCATTAATGAAACAATATTGAATAAATTACATTATCTACTACTTTTATCAATAATCACTTGGACAATAGATTCCAAAGCACAAATAGCGGTAACTCCCAGTGTTTTAGAAATTGACAGTACAGAAATCAATAAAACACATAGCTTTCGTATCATTAACAAAAAAGAGCATGCTGTTCATGTCTCTACCAATGTAGAGAGTTGGACCCTGGATGAAATGAATCAAGTACAACCCATACCATTAACTGCTGACTCACTGACTAACTGGGTTATTGTTAACCCTCTTAATTTCACTCTGGAACCCAATTCCACACAGACTATTAGACTGGCATTAAGACCGCCCAACCAAATACCAGAAGGAGAACACCGTCTAATGCTCTATTTTAATCAACAATTGAAGGAAAAACCTAAAGAGGGAACGATCAATTTCAAGTTCAAAATAGGATCTGCCATTTATGTCCATATTGGTGAAAAAATTAAAACAGGAAAAACTCTGAGTGCAAAAATAGAAAATCAACATATACGCTTAGAAACAATGAATACAGGCAACTCCTTTATACGCTATAAAGGTCATTGGCTATTGTGGTTAGGTGAACCGAACTCTACATTGATTAATCTTGAAAATATACTAGAGCAAGAATCTCCACAAATTAATGGTTTATTAGCCAAAGGCGAAATGCCCAGCATGCCGGTGCTGCCTGGCTATACTCGAATGATCAATGTGGATATTTCTGATTATGAGCTGAATATACCGCATGATCAGCCCTTAACCCTACAATTCATTGGCCGATTAGGTGATGAAACAGTAGATACCATTTTACCTATTAACGTCAACTGATCATGAATATTAGATTTAAACGTACTATTATTGAGCTTGAATATCAGCTCAAAACAGTTACCAATAGATGATGTCAGGAGCGAAACTGAATGCCGATCAAAATAGCATTTTGGGTTTTATTAATATTCCATATCAGCTATTGCCATTCAAATACAGCTGCGTCACGTCAAATTGAAACACAATCACCACCACTCATCACACCCATTGTTATCAATGGGACCGAAAAAGACGCACAAATTTTAGTCATCGAAGACAATGACCAAATATATATCCATTTAATCGATTTCTTATCAGCTTTAAAGCTGAAACACCAATTCACCAATCAACAAATTCATATTGAAACCGCGATCGGCACAGCCCATATTGCTGAATTAGACACCTATATAATCAATGGCCAAATGATGGTCTCACTGACCCATTTATCAGATAAACTGGCTATGTATTTATCACTCGACAAAAAAACCTTTGCCATCATAGCACGAGCAAAATGGTGGGATATGATTACTAATATTGAACAAGCCACTATCAAACCCAGTGGTAAGGTAAAAACTCCTGACATCAAATCAGCCAATAATTCAATCGCATATATCAGGAATGAATACTATTATCGTGAAGATGACAATAATCAAAGTACCACCGCAGAAACTGAAATGGGTGGACGATTATTGGGTGGGGCTTGGCAATTCAGAGCCTCTAATTATATTGATAATGACCCTTATTTCGAAGATTATGTTTGGGTCCAAACAAGAACTAAACATCGTTTACTGCTTGGCAACCAAATCATATCGTTGAACCCATTATTAGGGGGCACAGATTTTACTGGAGCACAAATCGCTTGGAGTAACCAAGGCATTGACTTATTCTTAAGAAACGTCAGTAATAATCAGCTCATCAGTGATCCAAGAAGCCCCATCAGAACCTTTAAGGGAGAAGGCATTGGTGGTGGTGTCGTTGAACTCAGAGTCGAGGATGTACCAGTAGCAGAGACTATTGCATTGTTAGATAACACTTTCATTTTTCGTGACATCAAAATACCCACTGGCAGCTACGTCAAAATTGAAGCCTGGGTATTTGCTCCAAATACTTCAGGTATTCCTGAAAAAATCATAGATTTCAGTCGCTATAACACCAATCAAAATTTACCTGAAAAAACCCTATTACTTCAAGCAGGCGCTGGACTCAATGGTAATATAATTGAACAAGCTAATAATGAATTAGAAAACTTCTTTTATACCCGAGCGCAATATGCAGTCAATAGTAATTTTGTAATAGAAAGCATTTTACAGTCCATCGATAATCACAATGTAGCTTTGATTGGCTCCCAAACGTACTTAGGTAAACTGGGTTTTTGGGAGATTGACTTGGCTGCAGATGAAAATGACAATGCCTGGCGCATTCAGTCAAGTAACCGAGGTAAATACTGGTTTTATCGTACCTCAGCACAATACAGGCCAGATAATTGGATGGACACTGATTTAACATCATTCAATGACTATTCAGCCGAAGTCGGTTGGCAGTTTAACACTTATTTCGATTTCTCAGTATTGGCTCGTCAATATCAATTTGCTGAACAAGATGTTGACTTTGTCTTACCCGCTGTCTCTTGGAGACCAACTCAAAACTTAGCTTTCAGTGCCAGACCTGATTTTAATGGTGACTACTCTTACCGAGCTTATTGGCAAATTTCTCGTAAACAACGCATCTCAGCCATCGCCAACGAAAGCAGCAGTACCTCGATCCATTGGAGATATGCTGTCAACTCCAGAAATAGTTTCGATGTACTCTGGCTAGATCGTAAATCTTTTGATCAGGATCAACAAAGATTATCAGCCATGTTCACTCACAACAGTGTTGGATTGCAGTCATTGGGTTGGTCAATTGGCCTGCTGGCTGGTGAACATCACATGGGTTATCTGGCCTCTGTCGATTACGAATTCATTCCTGGCTTAAGGGTCCGTGCACAATTGCTTCGGGATCCGATAACTGCTCGAATTGATGATGAACTAGATACCATTCTTGGCATTAATATGATAGCTAATTTTAATCTAGGTAAAGGTGGTTATTATCGTGGTGGCTATTACCAAGCCTTAGACAACACTGGTTCAATTTCAGGAAAAATAAAATCACCGGAAGGAACTGACTATGAGTTCAATGACATCAAAATATTGATCAATGGACAGGTCAGAACCCAAGTCGGCGAATTGAATCGATTCACCATTCCTTATATCGATCCAGGCATCTACGAAGTCAAACTCGACTGGAGTAGTTTACCTCTTGAAATGGAACCAGTCAGAGATACCTTTTGGGTAGAAGTAGCGGCTGGTTCTAACACTTCCGTTGTCTTTGAAACACAATTATATTACGGCGCTAACGGCACCATTACTGACCAAAATTCAAGGATCATTGCAGATACCTATTTCGAAGTACAAAACCTTGAAGGTACGAAAATAACCGATGGCAGCACCAATCGGTTTGGTCAGTTCCGCATTGATCAACTCAAACCAGGACATTATCAAATTAAAATCAACGAATTACTAAGCTGTCCGATCATGACCGTAACCAATGCTTATCTAACCAACCAAATCATCCAATTAACTGATAACCCATCATGCCAATAAATCAGAGACTTTAATTTTAATTGCCGCACAATATGTTTACATGATTTACGGAATATGGCTCAAGTCAGCACCTTCCTTCTCGACAGGGATTAAATCTTCTCTGCTGATACCCAGAGCCAAAGTCATGGTGCTAGCCACAAAAATCGAAGAATATGTACCAACAACCACACCAACAAGCAACGCATATGCAAAAGAATGAATCATCGCTCCACCAAAAACATAAAGTGCAACTAACACCAGTACTGTAGTCAGCGAAGTGATGACTGTTCTGGATAGCGTCTGCCCTATAGAAATATTCATCACTTCTTTTGCTGTTTTCTTCCTGAGGCCACGAAAGTTTTCACGGACACGATCAAATACAACAATGGTGTCATTGAGCGAATAACCAATGACTGCCAACAAAGCGGCCAATACAGTTAAATCAAATTCAACCTGAAAAATTGAAAAGACACCTGCCGTAATAATGACATCGTGAACCAGAGCAGTCACTGCACCTAATGAAAATCGCCATTCAAACCGAAAAGTCACATACAATAATATGCCAATGATGGCATATAACATGGCCAGTGAACCCTGTTCAACCAGTTCATCTCCTACCTGAGAACCCACATAGTCGGCCTTGCTAATACGGACAGAATCATCAACTTGTTGAAGTACAGACAAAATGGCATTACTTAATTTAGCTTCATCACTCTCTTCACTTGTAGTTACACCATCTTCCACAGGGATTGATTTATCCATAGGAGGCAAAGTGATCTCTATGTCTTTGCTGCTGCCAAAGTTCTTCACTACAGCATCAGAAAAACCTTGATCCTCAAGGGTATCTCTGATCTCAGATGCAACAACATCGCTATCAAAGTGAACGACCACAACAGTCCCACCTGTAAAATCAAGGCCAAAATTCAAACCTTTGGTGAATAAAGAGCCGAGCGAAATAACAATCAACAAAGAAGAAAGCATCATGGCAATCTTCTGCTTACCCATAAAGTCAAACGAAATATTAGCTAAAAAACTCATGCCAATCTCCTTATATCGCTACTGATTGCAATTTTTTCTTGCGACCATAAATTAAATTCACCAAGGCTCTTGATACCATAATGGCTGTAAACATTGAAGTCACTATACCGACACTTAAAGTCACCGCAAAACCTTTAATTGGCCCAGTACCAAAAGCAAACAATACAACAGCTGCAATAAATGTAGTCACATTGGCATCAGCGATGGTAGAAAAGGCTTTACCATAACCAGACTTAATACTGCCCTGAACAGTATTGCCATCACGTAACTCTTCCTTAATCCGCTCAAAAATCAATACATTGGCGTCAACAGCCATACCAACAGTCAAAACAATACCCGCAATGCCAGGTAATGTCAGCGTCGCACCAAAGAGTGATAATACTGCCAACATCAATACAATATTAACTGTCAAAGCGACATTAGCAATCACACCGAACATTCGGTAATAAATCAACATAAACACCAGTACCAGCGCCAAACCTATTTGTACAGATAACACACCTTTATCAATGTTATCTTGACCTAAAGAAGGACCAATAGTTCGCTCTTCAACGATCTGTACGGGTGCAGCCAGTGCACCTGCACGCAACAACAATGCTAACTGAGTGGCTTCTTGTACTGAATCTAATCCAGTCGTTAGGAAAGAGTTCGAAAACACACCATTGATGGTTGCATTTGAAATCACTTCCGCCTTATCACGGTAACGCATCACACCATTTTCATCTTTACCTAAGGGGACACGCTCTTTAAAAACCACCGCCATCAACTTGCCAACATTGTTTTTTGTAAAATCAAGCATTCTTGACGCACCAATGCTATTCAGCTTCACACTGACAGCTGGCCGGCCATTTTGTGGATCGAATGTCTGTTGGGCATCTATCAATTGATTGCCAGTAGCAATAATGCGGTCTTTAACTAAGACAGGGCGACCGTCACGGTCATAATACAAAGTAGAACCTATCGGTGTACGACCAGAATTAGCAGCTTGTTGTGCGTTGTTTTCCATATCTGTAGCACGGTACTCCAAGGTTGCAGTAGCATCCAGAATGTGTTTGGCTTCCGTGGTGTCTTGAATGCCCGGCAGCTGCACCACGATGCGGTCCATACCCTGACGTTGAACAATAGGCTCAGCAACACCAATCTCATTGACACGAGAACGCAAGGTAGTCAAATTTTGCTCAATCGCTTTATCCTTAATATCCTTCAATACACTTTCTGTCAAAGCACCAATAACGATATTTTCAGATCCAGTTTCAAAACGAAATGTCAGTTCAACCAATTCTTGTCGCAACTTATCATAAGCCTTCTCTACCAAATCAGAAGATTTAAAGGTTATTTGCAACTCATTACCAATCCAACGTATGGTTTTTTTGGGAATCTTTTCTTTGAATAACAAAGCTGTGGCATCAGAACGCAGCTGTTTTTGTTTGTTCTCAGCCGCTTCTTGCATATCAACTTCAAGTAAGAAATGAACACCACCACGCAAATCCAAGCCTAAATTCATCGCTGAACCGCCCAAACCTTCGAGCCAATTAGGCACATTGGGCTTCAGATTCATGGCAGTCCTGAAACCTTTCACAGATTCTTTTAAGACATCCTGACCAACACGCTGGCTATCGAGATCAGTAAACTTAATTACCGCAGAATCGCCATCTTTTTGAATACTGTCATAAGCTACACCGGCAGTTTTCAAAGCATCTTCAAACTGGACAAACTGTGCTTCATCTATAGCAGCCCCTTTGTCAGCAGTGATTTGTACTACAGGACTTTGACCATAAATATTAGGTAGTGCATACAAAGTACCAACAGCAATAACAACCAATATCAGTACATACTTCCACACTGGATAACGATTCATGAATTTCTCTCTATTTCAATGATTTAATAGTACCTTTGGGCAATACCTTAGCCACAGCACTCCGCTGCACATGGATTTCGAGGCCTTCTGAGATTTCCATTTTAATGAAAGTTTCATCAACAAGGGTGACCTTACCTAAAGTACCGCCATTGGAAATGACCTCATCCCCTACGGCTAATGTATTAACCATTTCTTGATGTGCTTTCATTCGCTTTTGTTGAGGACGAATCATCAAAAAATACATCACAGCAAATATCCCCACCATAAATAGCAATGTAACCATTGGGTCACCTTGTTGTTGAGCACCTGACTGTGCTGCTGCATCAGAGATGAAAAAGTTCATGTTTTATCCTGTATCAAAGATTAAAATCGCGGTATTATCCCACATTGGAGCATGATATATGACTGAGAACTCAAAAAATCAAGTAAAGAAACTTTTACATGGCGGCTGTCATTGCGGTGCCATCCAATTTGAGGCTCTGGTTGATATCACTCAACCTTTATTACAATGTAATTGTTCAATCTGTAGTATGACAGGTTTCATACACCTTTTTGTGCCACATCAAGATTTTCAATTGCAACAAGGTTTAGATCAATTAACCAGCTATCAATTCAATACTGCACAGGCTAATCATTTATTTTGCTCAGTATGTGGAGTTAAATCGTTCTACCAACCACGCTCACATCCAAAAAGCTGGAGCATCAATGCACACTGTCTCAAGAATTTCGATTTTAATATGGCTGTCATTAAAACATTCGATGGTCAAAACTGGGAACAAGCGCAAGCCGAAATGGATCAACCATGAGTCAATTAAGTAGTGAGCGGCTGAATCTGATTGCACAATCGGCCGAACTGTGGACAATAACAGAAAAATCTGGTGAAACTTTAGGTCAAATTGGATTTTTACATGGTCAATTGACTATTAACCTGATTCCAGAAGCCCAGAGACTGGGTGTAGCTACAGAAGCTGCTTCTATATGGTTAAAAGCTCATCGACAACAACAAATCACCTCCACCAATCCAGTTGATCAACACAGCTATGTTTTTCTTAAACAACTCGGATTTGAAGATAACTTGGATGACATGCTATGGAATGGCACCACCCCTCTACCACAATACCAAACATTGAATACTCAACTCGGGATAGAAACGCAAACACTGAAAACACCTTATCATCCATCGGCATGTCGCCTGGTTGACATTGGCCTTGATTATTACAATCGGCCCGCCCGTATGCATCCAGAAGCAGCCAAAGCTTGGCATCAAATGCAACAAGCCGCCACCCAAAACGACATTAAATTACTGGTAGTTTCAGCCTATCGCAGTCCGAAATATCAAAGCACCTTAATTAAAAATAAGCTTAAAAAAGGTCAATCACTGGATAACATACTGAAGATCAACACCGCCCCAGGTCACTCAGAACATCATACGGGGTGTGCCATTGACTTGACATCAACTGATAGCACAGTACTTGAAATAGACTTTGATCAAAGTTCGGCTTTTAAATGGCTGGTGAAACATGCGAAAAACTATGGTTTCTCACTGTCATATCCTAAAAACAATCATCACGGAATTATCTATGAACCCTGGCACTGGTGTTTTAACAAAACTTAACCAATCAACATCAGACCACTAATCGATTGTCGGTTCATCAGAACGATCGTGAAGGACCACGATGGTGTGTCCTTTGACCGTCAAATTTCCTTGGTCTTCTAGGTCTTTTAATACCCGTCCGGCCATTTCTCTCGAACAACCAACGATACGAGAAATTTCTTGACGAGAAATTTTGATCTGAGTACCTTCTGGATGAGATAAAGCACTAGGCTCCTGACATAAATCAATTAGCGTACGGGCAATACGTCCCGTGACATCCAGAAAGGCCAATCGATGAACTTTTCTCGAAGTTTGTAACAAACGATGAGTCAGTTGTGTACCAATCGCGTAAAGCAAATGTAAACCATCTTCTTTGAGCTCGTTTTCAAGTAGTTGACCCAAACGAACATAGCCAATCTCGGCAACTTGAGTCTTAGCTCGTGTACGAACCAAAACTTCACGCCGCTCAGTTTTCATAAACAAGCCCATTTCCCCAATGAAGTCACCCTTATTCAAATAGGTCAAAATCAGTTCTTTTCCTTCTTCATTTTCATAAGAAATAGTTACCGACCCTTCAACAATGTAGTACAAAGTATTGGCTAAATCACCAGGTCTGATTACAGTGGTTTTTGTCGGAAACTTACGTAAATGACAAAAACTCAGAAATCTATTGAGCGCCGCCACATCAAGCTTAAAAAAATTAATATTCTGAAATCGCTCTTGTAAATACAATTCATCAAAAACTGCACTTTCAATTTTTTTCTTCGTCATATTTCCTCCTTTTCAAACCAAGTGAGTGACGCCTCAAATCCTTAACACGATAACCCATTGTACCTTTAAATTACTCTATTTGAAATACCGCTTCACATTCAAGCAACAAGCTTGTGCGACAAACAGAACCTAAAAGTATCACATAATGTTCTATGGTCGTACTTTTAACTAACACTTCTAATATTTCGATAAAAACAACATCACGAATATAAAACCGAAATAAACCATGGCTTAATGAGGTTGGCTGACCAGCCTCCAACAATAATTGCTTGATGTTTTTTAGAGTTTCATGAAACTGGGCTTCAAAATCGCCTTCATGTTGAGTCTCATGACCAACCACACTGGCCGTGCCCGAGCACATCAACAAGCCCTGATACATCATTGCACGAGCGAACCGTGGTTGCTTGGGTGCGTATTGTTCTGGATACTGCCAAGCGGGAATTTGCCTGTTATTTTCTATACAACAACCAGAAGTATGAGCAAAAAAGAATACAAAAGAAACACCATCACTCATACTACCAATGGCTGTCGCGGCTGGATTTTGTTTTTCAAAAACAGGGAATTGGTTAAGCACCATCTGACGCGCCACACAAAAACGTTGGTAACGTTCCAACCCCTCTTCATTATCATTGATCCTAGGAAAATAATTCCAAGTACGGATCAAATTCAAATAACCAAAATTGGTGGCCTGTGATAATGCTCGTTGATAAACAAACTCTGTCATGCTCATAATGTCACTGACATCAGGCTCAAAGGCCAATACCAATTCAGTTGCAGACCGCCATTGGCGACCCCAAGGATGTTGTTCAAACGCTACACTCTGAGTCGCGCCCCAATGCTCTTGATAGTGTGTTGATGAGGCCAATACTTCAAGCGGAATAATCAAAGATGTAACATCATCTGCAAACGAGCTAAATGCAAATGACATAAGATTATGGGTTTGCTGCTTACTGGGATTAATAACCATTATGTATCAACATTAACTAGTAGAAAATGAAGCTTTCACATTTCAAAGAGGCGCCATTATCCTAAATTCAATTTATCAAAACAAGGCACAAAGCAGTTTAAGCTGAGCTCACAATTCCTTAGAATAAGCAGTTTACTGTCAATCAAAGACAAAAAACATGAGTCTATATTTATATAACACGCTAACAGGACAAAAAGAATTATTCAAACCCATCGATGAAAATCGCGTAACGATGTACCTCTGTGGCCCCACGGTGTATGGCTACGCTCATATCGGCAACGCCCGACCAGCAGTGGTTTTTGACGTCCTTAATAGATTATTGAGATCACATTACCCCCATGTTGTATTTGCACGCAACATCACAGACATTGACGACAAAATCAATAACATATCACAAAAAACGGGACACTCAATCAAAACCATATCAACAAAATACGCCAAAGCCTACAATGAGGACCTAAAGGCTTTGGGTGTTCGAATGCCTGACATTGAACCCTACGCTACACACCATCTCGATGAGATGATCAGCATGATCAAAATCTTAATTGAACAGGGACATGCCTATGAGGCCGATGGACATGTATTGTTCGATGTCACCTCTTATCTCGATTATGGCTGTTTATCCAAACGTAACCTGGAAGAAATGCAAGCAGGTGCACGTATTGAGGTAGCTGACTATAAAAAACATCCGGGAGATTTTGTATTATGGAAGCCATCTGATGAAAGCTTGCCAGGCTGGAACAGTCCCTGGGGACGCGGACGACCGGGTTGGCATATTGAATGTTCAGCCATGGCAGCCAAACACTTGGGCCAAACCATAGATATTCATTGTGGAGGCAAAGACCTCATATTTCCTCATCATGAAAATGAAATAGCACAGAGTTGTTGTGCCAATAAAACCAGAAACTTTGCCAATTATTGGGTTCACAATGGTTTCATCACCATGAGTTCACAGAAAATGTCCAAGTCACTGGGAAATATTGCACTGATCCGTGATGTTATTGCTGCACATGGTGGAGAAGTAGTACGCTGGTTACTACTCGGTGCTCATTATCGACAATCAGTCGATTTTTCTGAAGATTCACTAGCACAAGTAACGAAGACATTGGACAGGATATACCATACACTGCGAGATAATGAAGATATTGAAGTTGACACACATGCAACCATTGATAACGAGTTGCTTACTGCACTGGAAGATGATTTGAATACCCCCATGGCTTTTGCTCGGATTAATATACTGGCTAAAAAGTTAGCTAACGCTCAAACCAATCAAGCCAAGCAACAAGCCAAAAGCAGGCTTATGAATAGCGCCAAATTATTGGGAGTACTACAAACGCCGGTTGATGACTGGTTTACTAAAGATCAGCAGATTGATCAAGACTTAAGAACACAAGTTGAGCGGTTAATTGCTGAACGTAAAGATGCTCGTGACAACAAAGACTGGACAAAATCTGATGAAATTCGTGACCAATTGGACACCCTGGGAGTGATATTGGAAGATTCAACGGATGGTACCCGCTGGAGTATTAAGAGATGAATCACTTTCAAAACCAGCAAGAACTCATTGAAACATTTGAAATGTTTGATGATTGGCTAGAAAAATACCAATATATCATTGACCTGGGGAAGCAACTACCTGCCTTAGATGAAATCGACAAAGTAGATGATAATTTGTTACAAGGCTGCCAGTCCCGAGTCTGGCTAATTCACAAAAAAGAAGGCAACACCCTACACTTTTACGCCAACTCTGACGCCGCCATTGTCTCTGGTCTGATATATTTGGTGTTGTCTATTTACTCAGAAAAAACCGCCAAAGAAATCATTCAAACCGAACCTGAATTCATTAAAATGATTGGCCTGTCAGCACACTTGTCATCTACACGCAGCAATGGTCTCAACGCCATGATCGCTCAAATCAAAAAAACTGCGGCTGACTATTTGTAAAAAACTGCAATATAAAGCCAGGCTGAACAATCAACTTGGCTTTATAGCTTCACCGCAGGCTTTGACTGTTTTTAATCATCCGGAGTATTTATACTTCTCTCTCCAAAATGAGGAGTCGATGAAGCATAAGTAGCCAACAGTCCTTCCTGGGCGTTGGCATTGATGTATCGACTAAAAGCAAAGCCAGTAACAGGTAACCCTCGATATTCAACCGGTTGGTTAGTATGGATATCCACTCCTCGTAAAGTTGATCTTGTGTAATTTTCATTAATACGAAGTTCGACTTTGCCTTGCTGTTTTTTCATTGGAAAATCAGGACCAAATTCAAGCCCAAGTACGTTGTGCGGATTATTAAATGCATCATCGTCTTCTAGATCATTATATCTTTTCATAGCCAACAATGGTTGTGTCAGATTCCAAGACTGGGAAGTAAATGAAATCAAAATAGTGTTTGAACTTGATGGAAGATATTGGTGAGGCGGACAAGCTGATAAAAGGCAGTCAAAGGAATTAATGGAATTACCCTCTCGGTCAAAAACAGAATCATATTGATCAGTAACCGTATCGGGTATACCGTAGTTAGGAAGATTCGCGCGAATTTTATTTGGGAAAGGAAAATAAAAGAGGTTGGGATTATGAGCTTCAAAAACAAAAGGCTCTTCAAACCCATCATCCCGCTGATAAAACCTCAAGGTCGGAAAACTGATCACCCATTCAGTCGCCGCACCAATACCCTCCGAAATCTCAAATTCATTACTCAATGTACTTTTCATCAATAACGCACTGATCGCCTCATAACCAGTCGGCCAACGAGTCTCAACAACACGACCCTCATCTATCAATAAACTCACAGGATCACCACTGGATAAGTCCGGTAATGAATCTTCCGGAGATCGATGAAAAACCGTCCCTTCAGAATAAAAATGATCAAAATGTGTCACCGGACTGTTAAAAACAAACCCATTAGCCACATCAATAATATAAGCAGCTCCATGCAAACCACCATCCACCGGATTCAAAATCTCATCATTGTTCAGATCATCTTGCCATAATCCACCAGCTCCATATTGATCCCTGATATAACCACAGTTCGATTCATCCATAGCAACCTTCAAAAAATTGTCACTGTCTTTAACCTCAGCCAACTCATAAACCTCTATCGATCCAATCTCCATACGGGCATCAATCTCTTCCTGAGTTAACTCATTATCAGGATCTATCTCAAAAGTTAATAAATCTTGATATATAGGCAAATCTCCCTCCAAGGTCGTACAAGACTGGTCATTGGTTACCAACGAAACACTGTCCGCTGATGTGCGTAACAAACCCATGGTCCAAATATCATGACCTTTAAGAAAAACATTAAATGACAATAACCGCTGCGATTGTTGTCCATCTCTGACTGTCACTTTAACTACTTTATACTCATCACCACCATTACTGATACTGACCATCGTAGTTAAATCATTGGCCACACTGTAAAAGGGAATCAGTAATACCTCCCCTGTTTCATTCTCATTAATATAAACCGACCCTTGGGCTGTGAAAAACAAACCACAGCATATGATCACAAGCATTTTTTTCATTGTTATTACCTCGTAAAATATCGTACACAGAAATATACTACCAATAACAATAATATGTCGTTAAAGTACAGTTAGAACAACGTTAAACATATTGGGGATTGTGATGCTAAGAAACGTGAAGTCACATCAGCAACTGATCTATCCTACTCTATTGCTTACACAATAGGCAGTTTAATGAGTTAAGCTGAAAATGGTCAATGATCGACTGCTGGCTTAGCTTCTCCTTCTACTGAAAGCAATCGAGTATTAGATAGTACATCAAATACAAGAGCATCATCGACGCATTTGATTTTTACAGTACCCCCTTGCCTCAAATCACCAAATAAAATGTCATCAATTAACGGTTTTTTGATGAATTGATCGATGGCACGCTGCATAGGGCGAGCACCCATCTCTTTATTGTATCCTTTTTCCACAAGCCATCTACGGGCACTTGCAGACAAACTGAAAGTGATCGCTTTATCAGATAATTGCTGCTCCAACTCAATCATTAATTTATCCACAATTTTCTCTACATGCTCAAATGACAGTGACTGAAAAGGCACAATGGCATCAAGCCGATTTCTGAATTCTGGACTAAAAAGTCGCTCTAAATCTTTCATCGCATCACTGCTATGATCTTGTTCCATAAAACCATAACTACTACGACCACGAGACTCTGCACCTGCATTGGTTGTCATCACTACCAAAACATTACGAAAATCTGTTTCTCGGCCATTAGAATCAGTCAACTTACCATTATCCATTACCTGCAAAAGTATGTTCAACACATCAGGATGCGCTTTCTCAATTTCATCGAGCAAAACGATACTGTGTGGTGCCTGTGATACTTTTTCAGTTAATTGACCTCCTTGTTCATGGCCTACATAACCTGGTGGTGAGCCGATTAATTTTGATATTGTATGGGGTTCCATATACTCCGACATATCAAATCGCAATAATTTTAAACCCATATGGTGTGCTAATTGGCGAACAACTTCTGTCTTACCGACACCGGTGGGACCAGCAAACATCAAATTGGCCACAGTGCGATGATCACGGATCAGCCCAGCGCGAGCCATCTTAATAGCAGTAGCCAATATATCAATGGCTCGATCCTGACCAAAAATCACATGTTTTAAATTGCGGTCTATGGCTTGTAACCTTTGCCCTTCATCTTCAGTAATGTCATCAACAGGTACCTTGGCAATAGATGCAACAATTCTGCGAACATCAGCACTTCCAATAGCCTCTTCATTTTTACCCTGAATATTTTTCCAAGCACCTGCCTCATCGATTACATCAATGGCTTTATCTGGCAAAAATTTGTCAGCAATATGTTTAACTGACAGCTGTACTGCATCGACTAAAGCTTGCTCTTTATAGGTTACTTTGTGAAAAGATTCAAAATGCGTTTTCAAACCTTTTAAAATCTCAATCGCTTCTGGAATACTGGGTTCACTGATAGTGATTTTTTGGAATCGTCTGGCCAATGCTCGATCCCGCTCAAAAACTTGTCGCACTTCATCTTGTGTCGTAGCGCCAATACACCTTAACTTACCAGATGCCAGAGCTGGCTTCAGTAAGTTAGATGTATCTAATGTACCACCTGATACAGCTCCTGCACCAATGATGGTATGTATTTCATCAATAAACATCACCGCATCAGGAATTTTTTGCACATGACTGATCACAGCTTTCAATCGTTTTTCGAAATCTCCACGATACTTGGTACCAGCAAGTAAACTACCCAGATCTAATGCAAGCACCCGCGTGTCTTTCATCACCCCAGGAACTTGACCTTTAACAATTCGCCAAGCCAACCCTTCTGCCATAGCAGTTTTACCAACACCTGGTTCACCAACCAACAATGGATTGTTTTTAGAGCGACGCATCAGTATTTGAATCATCCTTTCTAATTCAAGACCACGACCAATCAACGGATCTATTCTTCCTTTCTGGGCTTTGATATTGAGATCTGTCAAATAATCTGTAACACTTGGTTTTTTTTCCTCACTATTGTCTTTGACCGATTGTTTAGGTTCTGCACTTGTCTCAGTTTCTTCAAACTCTGCCTGGCCATGCGCAATGCACCGAACCACATCAAAACGTGTAATCCCCTGTTTGTTCAGTAAATAAACAGCATGAGAGTCCACCTCATCAAACATCGCCACTAAAACACGATCACCCTTAACCTGTTTTAATTCAGCAGATTGTGCAGAATATATAGCTCGTTGAATCACCCGACGAAAAGCTAACGTTGGTTGGGTATCTAAATCACTGTCAACAGGCAAAACAGCAACATGTTGTGCTATCAAATCTTCTAACTCCTGTTGCAACAAATTAACATCAGCAGCCACCGCATCTAATACGCGTAAAGCATGCTTATTTTTAAGCAGACCTAACATCAAATGTTCCATAGTCAACATCTCATGGCGATGATGTCGTGCGTACTTATAAATCTGATTGACCGTATTATCAAGATGTAAATCTAACATCAAACCACCTCCGTAACACACAGCAAAGGATGCTCATGTTGACGCGAATATTCATTAACTTGTGTTGACTTCGTTTCGGCAATTTCATGACTAAAAACGCCACACAAACCTTTACCTCGAGTATGTACATGTAACATGATTTGCGTCGCTTTTTGCTCGTCCATCCCAAAAAAACGCATTAAGACCTCAATGACAAACTCCATCGGGGTATAATCATCATTCAGCAACACAACCTTGTACATTTTAGGCTCTTTGAATGATTGTTCGACCTGTTCTAACAATTCAGCATCTAAATCATATATGTTGTTTTTTTCACTCATTGTTTATCGTGTTTTTGTATACATGCAATTTGGGGCTAAAACTTCAATAATTCAAGAATAGCGAAATTAGCTCTTATTTTAAAGATTTTCTCTTTTTTATTTTAAAGAGCAAGTTTTTTAATTGACTGATGTAAGCTTGATCAGGTTGTTGATGATGAGCGAATCGCCCCTTTAAATATAGTGACTCAAATCTTATAAGCAAAGGTTTCAACTCTGGATAAATCGACTGAAGGTATTGTTGATTATACTTAAATCCATTGTTTAAAGCCTGTTGACATTCTTTATGGGGGAATAAGAGTTTTACATACGAAACATAAATTTTTTGATAAGCAGTTTTTAATGGGCGAGCTTTAATCCATAACCACAAAGCCATAACACCGCTCAATAAGAATATCAAAAAAGCCATAATCAAGGCAATTTTTGTCACTTCATGATGCTTAAATCCCATCATTTCAAAAAAAGCATTCTGCTTAGAGAGATTAAAGTTTCTAATCCAACGATTCCATTGGTATCGCCACTGGTCAATCCCTTCCCTGGTTTGTCGAATCCATTCAAAATCGTACCAATTCCGCGGAGTTTGAATAATTGAACCTGCACCAGTACGCACTCGCTCAGGGGAAACTACAGCTGTGGGATCTACTCGTCTCCACGATCCTATGCCTGGTTCGGTTTCAATAAACACCTCAGCCCAAGCATGAGCATCTGACTGTTTAATCAAAAGATATTCTCCGCGATCAATGCCACCTTGATAACCAGTCACTACCCGCGCAGGAATACCAGCCATTCTCATCATCAGTACAAATGTTGAAGCATAATGTTCACAAAAACCAAGTTTGGTTTCAAAAAGAAACTGATCAACTATGTCACCATGTAATGAAGGTGGGGAGTAAGAATAAAAAAAATCTGATTGGTTAAAATAAGTCAGTGTTCGATTTATTAACGCTTCTGCTGAGTTTGACTGATCATCAGATAACCAACTGGCCATCATTAATTGGGTCTTAGGGTTCAATTGTTCAGGATAAGATAGTAAGAACTTTCGATCCTGTTCGCTCAATTGTTCAGAAAACGAATCCAACAAAACAGATTGTAACTCATAATGTTTAAGCTGATTAATTTTTGTTGGTGAATACAACGTTGAATCTTCCAACATGAAAGCACTATTGGGTTGACCTAAGACATAGTCCAATGAAAACATATAATTTTGCCCTGTACTTTCCTGCTCAACCTGATAATCGACCACTTGTTCAGATCTGAAAGACTCGATAGGCGCCCTCACGCGAGATTTTTTCCTTGTCCAGGTTGTACCATCATAATGCCACAAAACAGGACCTCGCCAATACAAATGACGGGGATCTGGAATCACTCCATTTTTAAAAGTGACACGCAATGCTGGAGAGTCATCCATAAATAACTCGACAATAGATCCTGGACTCATGCTATCAGAAATGCCTGTTTTACCTTCACCAAAAATATCTGGCGAGCCCCAAATGGGAGAACCTAATCTCGGAAAAAAAATAAAGAAAATCACTGCAAAAGGAACACCTAATGACACCAATTTTGCAGTTTGAATTAATTGCTGACGATCAAATAAGATTTCATTCTTCTGAAACTGTAAAACATGCAAAGCGTTACTACTGGACCATACTGCGACAAATAAATAAACCAACAGCATCAAATCCTGTGAATAAAGAAACCGAGTCATGATAACAAAATAACAGAGCATAACGACTAAATAGGCATCTCTTTTATGATAAGTTTCCAGTAACTTCAAAACAGTCATAGTAATCAAAATACTGACACTGACTTCACGCGTTACTCCGAAACCCTGGGAATACATCAACAAAATCAGAACAGCTATAGCCAACAAACTCAACACTATCCCATGACCTTTCTTTAAACCATGATACTGGGCATAAAACCTAAAACCAACCACCAGAACAACCATAGGCACAAACCACAATGGCAAACGATGAATCTGTGGTAACACAGTCACCAGAACTGATAAGACAACCCAAAATAATTGTTTGGTGCTTAATTTTGATCTAACTTGGCTGATGAATCACCCCCTCCATACAATGCCAATGCCTTAAGACATTGAGCTAACTGCTCTGTTCCATGCCCCATATCGCTACAAAAATCGCATAATTTGAGTTGATAATCCATGTTTTGACGCTCTGCTTGCAGCACCCAAGCACATAAGCGAGACAGTTTGTGCTCAACTGTCAATGTAGTCATTTGATCAAAATCAAAAAGCATTTGCTGCCCTTGCATTTGTTCAAATTGCTTAACCCAAGTCTTATTATTTTGTGCTGTTTTTTTCCAAGCGATGTCACGAACCGGATCACCTACATGATATTCGCGTATGTTAGATATTTCATCACCCTTCTCAGGCAATGTTAACTGACCCTCTAAACCACCATGTTGTGGGTAAGCTGGCACTGGCGTTTCTGGTTTTGGGTAAACCAATATATAAAAATCCGGAGCACAATAGACCCAAACTGTAAATAACCCCATCGGGTATCGTGTCAGTAACTTAATCCTAGGTATATGTTGCCAACCACGGTGATTGCCTTCAACAGGGCAACTCACATACCCTCTACCTGATTTAATATTAGTCGAATCAGAGACCTTTCCACTATGGCAAGCAATTTGCCAGCGTGAATCATCAGCAACCAGCTCTAATTTCACCTCTGTCGATTCGCCCAAAAAAACTGGTTCAGCCTTGATGCTCTTCAACTGGATATTACGCATATTAAAGAATGTTTTGAGTAAGATCGCTTGAGCCATACCAAACAATAAAAAAACCAACATCAATCCCATGTTGTTATTGAAATTCAAACCAGCCATGAGCATGACAAACCAAATAAAAGCAAAAAACAGGCCTGGTTTGCTGGGTAACACATAAATACGGCGCCAATCAAAAATCACAGGTACGGTTTCTCTGCCACGACGATTAATCAGGGCTTCAATGTTGACCTTAAAGCAGCGCATCAGACAAATACAGTTTCTTGCTGTATCTCTTTGACTATTGACTTAACAGCCTTGTTACCTTGTTTACAGAGTAAACGGTGTCTACAAACCGGATAAAAAGCCATTTGCACATCTTCAGGAATTAAAAAATCTCTATTTTGGATAAACGCGATTGCCTGTGACAATTTAAACAGCGCCAAACCGGCTCTTGGAGATAAACCGTGACTTATATCAGGATGATGTCTTGTTTTGGCAATCAACGTCTGTAGATAGTCCAGTATTTCACTACTGGCATGTACCTCCGTCACACTTTTCCGCCAAGACTTGAGATGATCTACGTCAGTCACAGGAGTCAGTGGTTTTTTGAGGCCCTTTATGTATGCTTCGCTATACAGTACACGCTCACTTTCTGGACTTGGATAACCCAAAGATAATGAAATGATAAAACGATCTAACTGAGAGTGAGGCAGATGATAGGTACCTGCATCATCCATAGGGTTTTGTGTGGCCAAAACAAAAAATGCAGTATCCAATTCATAAGTTTGTCCATCCATACTGACTTGATTTTCAGCCATCGCTTCCAGTAACGCACTTTGTGTTTTAGGAGTCGCTCTATTCAACTCATCTGCCAAAAGAAATTGTGTAAAAATAGGTCCTTTATGATAACTAAAACTATGAGCATGCGCATCGTAAATACTCACTCCCAAAACATCGCTCGGCATCATATCTGAAGTCAATTGAATGCGACTAAAATCCATACCAAAACACTGTGCTACTGCTGTAGCTAATGTCGTTTTACCTAACCCTGGCCTGTCTTCTAACAACACATGTCCTCCCGCTAATAATGCAGCAATCACCAATCTGACTTGAGCTTCTTTATCTATTATTTTTGTGGCTATCGTGTCAATGATAACCTGAAGTTGTGGATGGCATTTATCTACCATAATGATCTCAATGATTGCATTTCAAAAACCCCGCTATACTACTGATACTCTCTACAATATTTCAACCCGAATCAAATTGGTTGTTCCGGACTGTCCAAACGGCACCCCTGCCGTAATCACAAATTGATCACCTTTCCTGGCTTCTTTATTCTCAAGAATGATTTTTTTAGCGATTTCAACCATTTCCTCTGAATTTTTCGCATCATCACTTAACACCGGCTTAACTCCCCAAGACAGTGTCAACTGTCTACAAGATTTAATTGAAGGTGAAACAGCCAAAACAGTAGTCGGTATACGATTACGAGCCACTCTTAGAGCAGTGGCCCCAGAACTGGAAAAGCTACACATTACCTTAACACCTAAGGTAGATGCTATGTGACAAGCAGCAGAAGAAACAGCGTCTGGCGTATTCTTTTCTGCCAACAATTTACGTTCAACCATTCTTTTTTTGTAATCGCCATCAGCTTCTACTGTCCTGGCAATCTGATTCATGGTATGTACAGCTTTCACTGGATATTCACCTGTGGCAGTCTCAGCTGAAAGCATCACAGCATCAGTGCCATCAAATATCGCATTAGCCACATCATTGGCTTCAGCCCTAGTGGGAATTGGACTGTTAATCATTGATTCCAGCATTTGAGTAGCGGTGACTACTGGTTTACCTTTTTCTCTGGCTTTTCTAATCAATCTTTTTTGCAGTATTGGTACTTTCTCTGGAGATAATTCAACACCCAAATCACCCCGTGCAACCATAATTCCATCAGCTATTTTCAATATATCTTTATAATTACTGACAGCACTAGGCTTTTCTATTTTAGCCATCAGCTTTGCATTTGAATTATTAAGTTTTAAGTAATGCCGAGCCAACAATAAATCATCTCGATTACGGACAAAACTCAAAGCAACCCAGTCAACATCTAATTGCGCTCCCAGGGCAATATCCTCAATGTCTTTTTCGGTCACAGCAGCTAAAGACAAATCAGCTGTAGGAATATTAATTCCTTTATTGTTACTCAAAACGCCGCCTCGTTTCACCTCGGTATAAATGATATTACCACTGATTTTTTTCACTATTAAAGATAACCGTCCATCATCAAGCAAAATCACATCGTGTGTGCTAACATCCTGATATAACTCCTGATAACTGATTCCCACACCTGAAACATCTCCAATACGACCGTTATCCGGATATAACGCAAAACTTTGTCCATCAACTAGTTCCACCTGATTGGACTGAAATCTTCCTACACGAATTTTAGGGCCTTGCAAGTCTTGTAAAACACCTACAGTGGTACCAAGCTCATTCGCCACATTTCGAATATTTTCTACATTAACTTGGTGATCGGCGGCCATACCATGTGAAAAATTAAGACGAAAAACATCAACACCAGCCTGAATTAATGCTTTGATTTGTGCTGGACTGGAGCTCGCGGGGCCCATAGTTGCCACAATTTTCGTTTTCCTTTTCATTATTAGGATACTGTCTTTAATTGACTCATGATAAACTTTTTTTATCAATTTTTCATGTCCAATTGTTTAATACCTTGAGTTCTATTAACAAGATTTAGATAAGGAGAAATCAAAACCTATCAGCAGGGTAAACTAAAAGCTTGACTTACTAAAACCAGCTGAACTCAAAAATAGAATTTTTCTTACAATAAAACTTATAAATCCGCTAAAAACTCTTGATGCTCTCTATAACTTTTTCTCATTTTATCAAAGGCTTGTGATGATAATTTCATTGTTAATCTCATGGCCTGGTCATCTTGAAGAATATCATAATACTGCACAATCTCTTCAATCCATTGTTCAACAGTTTGAAACTGAACTCGATCATTTGATGTAGGCAGTAACTGGGAAAACTTGAGATCTACTGGAATACTAAAATGTTGACACACAGCTTTATATAACATGAATGTGCCACGTATTTTAGCCTCATCAGCATAACCAGCAATGTGTGGTGTCGCTATCAATAATTGATCCATTAAATCTAAATCAATATCAGGCTCATTTTCCCAAACATCGAGAATCGCATCATATTGTCCTCTTTTTAATGCTTGTGACAATGCTTTATTATCAACCACGGCACCTCGAGAAGTGTTGATGAGCAATGATCCATGTTTCAGTTGATCTAAAACATCAGCATCAACCAAATGATGAGTGGCATCTGCTCCACTTTCAGTATAAGGTACATGACAGCTAATCACATCACAATCAACGAGCCTATCCAAAGGATACCAGAATCCAGCATCCCCTGCCCTTTGTCTTGGTGGATCACAACACTTCACCTGGATATTCAACTGCTCAAAAAAATGTGCCAATCGGCCACCAATTTGTCCTCTACCAATGATGCCGATGATCAGTTGATGAGGGTTTTTATTTCGCAACTGACACCAATAGGCAATAGCAGTCAACACGTATTCCACAACTGACTGAGCATTAGATGATGGTGCATAAGCAAATGCCACGCCATTGGCTTTTAAATAATCCTGATCTATGTGGTCAGTACCTATGGTGGCTGAACCGACAAATTGGATATTGGTATCTTTTAATAGTCCTGCATTCACCTGAGTCACTGAACGGACCAATAAAACATCACAAGCTCTTAAATCCTGTTGTTTTAGATTTCGACCAGATAGTGTTTTGATGGTACCCATATCAGCAAAACATTCATTGAGAACAGGTATGTTTTCATCAGCAACAATAGTGAGAGGGAGGTGACTCATGTTTATAGATCAAAAGCGGTTTTGATTAAACGCTCATATTAACATCAGATGGCATTTTAATTAGAAAAAACACATCATCATGATGATACAATAAAGCTGGTAAATCAAACTCCGAAAGCAACATGATATACAACAGCATTTTAGAAACTATCGGCCACACACCTGTCGTTAAAATTAACAGGCTCGCTCCAACACATGTAGACATGTATGTCAAAATTGAATTCTTTAACCCATTATCTTCTGTTAAAGATCGCTTAGCGCACGCCATAATACAAGACGCAGAGTCACGAGGTGAACTACAACCAGGGCAGACAGTCATCGAAGCGACTTCTGGTAACACAGGCATCGCTTTGGCCATGGTCTGTGCTGCTAAAGGCTATCCTTTTGTAGCTGTTATGAGTGAAACTTTTTCTATTGAACGACGGAAGTTAATGCGTGCTCTTGGAGCCAAGGTAGTCCTCACTCCTGCAGCTGCACGAGGTTCTGGCATGGTTGAAAAAGCAGAAGCTTTGGCCAAAGAACATGGCTGGTTTTTAGCACGACAATTTGAGAACTTAGCTAATCCAGCCTATCACCGCTCAACAACAGGCGCTGAAATTTTACGTGATTTCGCTGATAAACGACTGGACTATTTTGTCAGTGGTTATGGTACAGGTGGCACCATCACTGGTGTTGGAGAAGTTTTGAAGGTCGCACGGCCTGAGGTACAAATCATCGCCACAGAACCAGTAGAAGCAAGCTTACTGGCAGGTAAAGAATGGTCACCCCATAAAATTCAAGGTTGGACACCTGACTTTATCGCAAGCATCATGAATAGAGATATTTATGATACCCTGATCGCTGTTGATGAACATCAAGCCAAAAAGGCCAGTCTAGAGCTTGCCAGTAAAGAAGGCATTTTATGTGGAATTTCCGCTGGTGCAACGTTTGCAGCAGCACTAAAAATCGCAGAACAGGCACCGAAAGACTCAGTCATCTTGTCTATGATTCCCGATACAGGAGAACGTTATCTCAGCACTTATCTATTTGAAGATTTTGCTGATGGCTCAGATGATCTATAGGCATTAGGCATAACAGTCACCTATTTAGTCGAACCTGAAAAATGCATAAGTTATTGTTAGATAAGATAAACTTATTACAATCTCCATATTTTTTTCGACCAGAAAACAAGTGTTTCAATGCTTTTTTATTCGCCGCTTCCATGCGGCTCTCAGGCTAACGTGAAAAAGTTTTCCAGAAACTTTTTTCCGGTCGACGGTGTCGCACAAGGACGTGCCTCCTTGAGCCATCAGGCTCAAGTAAGGTTAAAAAACAGCAGCAAAATCACACTTTTGCGGTTAAGTGTTTTTTTGACCGATGCTGGAAAAGGCCAGGAAGGACTTTTTCAGGGCTGACTTTTATTATTAAAGATAAACCATCATTCTTTGACTAACTGGATGACCCTCGGACTGATGGTGATTTTTCGCTCTTTATATAGTTTTCCTAAGGCTTTTTTGTAGCTGCCTTTACTGACCTGCCATTTGGCCCTGATGACCTCTGGGTCACTTTTATCTGTCAAGTCAGAAACACCCTCATTTTCTTTTAAATCAGCTAAAATACGTTCAGCTAAATCGCCCAATTGCTCCTTATTTGGGATATGAGTGGTCACATTAATCTTACCATCAGGACGGATTTCTTTGATATAAGCATCGATAATTTGCCCACGTCTCAACTTCTGATAAACATCGTGATGATGAATCAAAGCAATGTGACTGTGATCAATCACCACTTTATAACCCAAGTCAGTGACATCAACAATCAAAGCCCTGACTGGTTGCTTGGCTTTAAAATTGACATTTAATTCAGGTAAATGCTTGTTGAGTTTAGTTGAACCAATCAAACGGCCAGAGGCCCTATTTAAAGCTAAATAAACTACTGCATGCTGCCCTTTGCGTAGAGGTATGCGTTGCTCAGCAAAAGGAATTAACAAGTCTTTAGGCACCCCCCAGTCAGCAAAAGCACCCATTTTGTTGACATCAACAATCGACAAATAGGCACATTGACCGAGTTCTATTTTAGGTGCTGTAGTTATGGCCTTGAGCTGACCATCACCATCTTGATAAACAAAAACTTCAATTTTACTCTCATCTTTTAAAGTGCTTGGCATCGATTTGGTCGGTAGTAATACACCACCACTTAACAGTGCACCATACGGCAATAGCTGCTCAACACTTAATCGTTGCCACCGGCCGATCATAGCACTTGTATCATCCTGGTTGTGATCAACCATATTTTTGCTCAAATTTTTTCATAAAATCAATCAATGCATCAACACCTGATTCTGGCATTGCATTATAAATACTGGCACGCATACCCCCCACTGCCTTATGCCCTTTCAATGCTTTCAATCCAGCTTGACTGCTTTGATTCAAAAATTTTGCATCTAAAGCCTCATCATGTAACCAAAAAGGAACATTAACTTCAGACCTAAAAAGTGGTTCGACTTTGTTTTGATAAAAACCGCTCTGATCAATGTATTCATATAGTTTTTTAGATTTGGCTTGATTACGTTGCTGCATAACCTTGATACCACCTTGAGCTTCAGTCCATTTCAACACTTGTAGCATCACATACCAAGGGAACGTGGGTGGTGTATTATAAAAAGAACGGGTATCAGCGAATGTCTTGTAGTTAACCATTGTAGGTAATAAATTTATGGATTGCCCTATCCAATCCCTCTTCATGATGACCAGTGTTAACCCCGCAATACCCATGTTTTTTTGGGCACTGGCATAAATCATATCATAATCGTCTATATTAACTACTCTGGTCATCAAATCCGATGTCATATCACAACAAAGCCTCAGACCAGCAGTCCTTGGTACATGATGCCACTGCACGCCTTCAAGAGTTTCATTACTGGTATAATGAAAATAATCAGCTTGGGTATTTAATTCTGCTTCATCATAAGCAGGGATACTGTTATAAACACTTGCAGAGATTTCTGCTGTGGTGCTTGCCTGACAAAAACGACTGGCCTCTTTGACAGCCTCTTTTCCCCAGTGGCCGTTAATAGCATATACAGCTTGACCCTGTGTTGATGACACATTCATTGGTAGCATGGCATATTGCAAACGAGCTCCTCCAGGTATCAACATCACTGCATAATCATCCGATATCTTGAGTAAAGATCTGAGTAAGGACTCATTCTCATCAGCCATATTAGTGAATTCTTGACTTCTGTGTGACACTTCCATCACTGAACAACCCGTACCATTCCAGTCATATAATTCTTGTTCAATGATTTTTTTAACATCCAATGGTAATGTGGCAGGACCTGCAGAAAAATTATAAATGTTCATTTTATTTGTAATGAATTGCTGAATAAACAGGTCTGAGATTGTAGTATATTCATCAGCCATATATTCAAACTTTCCTATGAAATTTAAAAACACCCACAAAGATCATGAAGTCACTGATGAAAGCATATATCGCCAAAGAAGACAACTCGTCAAAACAGGCATCATCGGCATGGGTACTTTGGCCATAAACCCTTCACTGGCTTTAACTCTTGGCCAACCACAAAAAAACACATCTTTTAACATTGAGGACACCACATCAGAAAAAGATGCAACCACATACAACAATTTTTATGAATTTGGCCTCGGTAAAGACGAACCAGCAGAAAATGCACATACTTTGGCAACAAATTCTTGGACCATCGAAGTCTCTGGACATGCCAAAAAAACAGGAATTTTTGATTTAGAAAAAATAGTTAAACAAATGTCTTTAGAAGAACGTATTTACCGAATGCGTTGTGTCGAAGCATGGTCTATGGTGATCCCTTGGCTCGGGTTTAAGCTGGCTGATCTAATCAAATATTTTGAACCCACCTCACAAGCTAAATACATCTATTTTGAAACCCTATACGACCCAACTCAAATGCCCGGACAAAAAAGTCGATCAATTCCTTGGCCATACCGTGAAGGCTTGAGAATGGATGAGGCAATGAACGAGTTAACCTTAGTGACGGTGGGCATGTATGGTAAAATACTACCCAATCAAAATGGTGCGCCATTAAGATTGATTGTTCCATGGAAATATGGATTCAAAGGCATCAAGTCGATCAAAAAGATTGCCTTTGTCGATAAACAGCCGCTTAACTCATGGCAAGCCATTGCACCACAAGAATATGGGTTTTTCGCCAATGTTAACCCCAACGTTGATCATCCTCGATGGTCACAGAAAACAGAACGTCGCATCACAGGTTCTTTTTCTTTTTTTCGAAGTCGGATTGACACTCAATTATTCAACGGTTATGGCGCCTATGTTGCTGACTTATACCATGGTATGAATTTAACCAAATACTATTGATGAAAAACATATTTGTATTCAAACTCAGTGTGTTCATTTTATGTTTAATACCACTTGGGCTTGGTCTCTGGGATGGTATGAGTCATCAATTAACAGCTGATCCCATTGAAGAAATATTACATCGAACTGGTATATGGGCATTCAGATTGTTATTAGTGACACTACTGATGACACCTTTGAAAGTACTTACAGGTTGGATACACTGGATTCGAATCAGGCGTTTACTAGGACTATTTACATTCTTCTACGCAACATTACATCTAACTACTTACGTATGGCTAGATATTCAGCTTAACTGGCCACAATTTCTCGAAGACATTATCAAAAGACCTTATATCACTGTAGGAATGGTTGCTTGGTTTATTATGTTACCAATGGCGATCACTTCTAATCGTTATATGATCAAAAAACTTGGTAAGCACTGGAAACCTCTACATCGTTTGATTTACATGGTTGTCATACTTGCTTGTTTCCATTTTTTATGGCTGGTGAAATCTGATCTGACAGAACCCTTGATATATACTGCAATCGGGTTATCATTGCTGCTTTTTAGGCTAATACAAAACCACCATGACAAGAAGTCGTGACATCCGTAGAAAACAAGCCACTGTTTTAATCAAAATAGCCAAAGCCATTGCTGAAGCTGGTGCCCCCGCTCACAGACTTGAAGCTTATATGCAAGTATTGCTTGATAAATTCAAACTTGATGGATGCTTTTTCGCATTACCAACTGCTGTTTTAGCGAGCATTGGTGAAGGTGATATACAAAGATCGTACATGATTCGTACTGAGTCATCTGATATTAATTTGAGCACTATGCAACGTATTAATGAAGTTTTCAATGCACTGGAGAACGACGACATTGGTATAGATGACGCTTTGATTTACATTCACGACATCACCATTCAACCTAATGCTTTCCCAGTATGGTTAACAATCTTATCCTTCGGTCTCGTTTCTGGTGGGTTCACTACCCTTTTTGCTGGTAGTTGGCTAGATGTTTCGGTATCTTTTGCTTTGGGAATGATAGCAGGCATCATTAATTTATACGGTGCTAAGATGAAGCATCTATCTCAACTACTGGCACCAGTAACAGCCATGACCGTTGGTTTCTTGGCTGTTGCCTTCAGCGCTCGTATTCACGGCATCGACCATTTTTTGGTATCATTAGCTGGTCTCATTATACTTGTACCTGGCCTAGGTATTACTTTGGCTATCCGGGAATTATCAACAGGACATCTGGTTTCAGGTAGCTCGCGAATGGCCGGTGCCGTCACTATTTTGTTTTTATTATCATTTGGCTTGGCTTTGGGGTTTCTGCTCAGTCACCATGTTTTTGGTGAAACAGAGGTAGTCAAAGGCACACCCACACCTGATTGGTTCAATTACATTGCATTGATTATCGCAGCGCTTTCTTTTACAGTACTTTTCAAATCTCGTGTCAAAGATACTGTTTGGATATTTCTTTCCATCTCACTGGCATTCACAGGTTCAAAATTAATTGGACTTTGGGTTGATCAACCCTTTCAATCATTGGTCGCAGTGATGCTTGTCTCCATCATGGGCAACCTGTATTCCAGAATCAGTAATAATCCAGCTTCTACCATGCATATACCAGGTATTATTTTGCTGGTGCCAGGTTCCATGGGCTTCAATTCTCTGTCATCACTTTACACCAATGACACCATCACAGGTGTACAAGCTGCCTTCGAAGCAACATTAGTCGCTGTCGCTATATCTGTTGGGTTACTGGTTGGTAACCTGGTTATACCTCCCAAAAAAGAGTTATGATTAACCGTCTTGATATTTTTTTCAATTTGTTTCTTGAATATTTGAAATATTGAAATTATCATCGTCCAACCTATCATACACACACTTACAGAGAAGGAGAGATACAATATGAAGTTTAAAATACTCACACTGCCTTTCTTAGCAGCCTCATCAATTTCATTCGCAGCCATTGAACAGTCGCTGGGTTTAGATCAACGTGTTGACTATACCAGTTTGACAAAATATGGACCATGGGATGATAGAAATTACAATGTCACTAAAGAAGATCTGGACCTATTGCCAGCCGATGACCAATACTTAGCAAATGTTCCGGTATTCTTTAAAATTGAAAAAAGGAAAGAATTGCCCGACTTAGGTAAGTTTTATCCTCGTTCTACCTTACAACACTTCCAAATTTTGCATGGTGGTTTGATTGTTGATGGTATCTGGTATAAGGATGGACTGGGTAAGGGTTATCACCCTGAACCTGTTAAAGAAGGTAAAGTGGGTGGTGTATCGGTCAAAGGGGCCATTGTTACTGCTGACTTTGAAACACCACTGGCTAATGGGGTATTTGGTAACGAAGTGACCATCGAATGTAACCCAACTAACCCAAACATCTGTGTTGCTGGTTCGAATCAGTCTGCTGGTCAAACCATGTACTATTCAACCGATGGCGCTGAAACCTGGAATATTTCCCAAACCAACGCATCCAGTTGTTGTGACCCCACTGTTGACTGGTCTTCTGATGGTTCCATCGTTTATCAAGCTGACCTCAGTGCATCTACTGGTGTTCGCTGGACACGCTCACTTGACCAAGGCGTAACCTGGGAACCTATGAAAACACTGACAAACAGTGGTAGCGATAAAGAATGGATTCATGTGGACCGCTCACTTGTATCTCCTTACAAAGACAATGTCTACTTGACTTATCATAACAGTAATATCATGCAGTTTGCCAAATCAACTGATATGGGGCAAACAATGTCTGTTCCCATTGCTTTCAATGGCGAAGAAGCAGGTATTGGAAGTGACATAGCAACTGACTCACAAGGCAACATATACTATGTTTATGCTGGAGTTCAAGGTGGTGGTATAAAGATGTTGAAGTCTACTGATGGTGGCGACAGCTTTGCACCAGGCGTACAGGTAGCTCCACTCACTGGTATTTTCGATTTTCCTATTCCGGCTATGGAAACACGTGAAGTTTTCATTTATGTGTCAGTAGATATTGATTCAAATGATAACATCTATGTAGCCTTTACAGATGAAGCTGATGACAGTTTTGGTAATGGCAATGGTTCAGCATCACAAAACCGAGCAGTGATCAAAGTCGCTAAATCAACTAATGGCGGCAATTCATGGACATTATTACCTATGCCACATGCTGATGATGGCCAATTAAACTCTGGCAACCCCATTGATCGCTTTCATCCTTGGTTAATGGTTGGTGAAAATAATGCAGTCCATGTTGGTTTTTACGACACCAGAAATTCAGTGAATCGAACAGGTGTTGACTTTTATTACAATGTTTCTACGGATGGTGGCGCCTCCTGGTTACCACAAGGTGAACAACGCTACTCAACAGAAACCTCAGTTAACATCAATAACGGTCAGGAATGGGGCGACTATAACGGTTTATCAGTGGTCATGGAAAACATTGCCATGACATGGACTGATAACCGCAATGCACAGCAAACAGCAATGGTGGGTACCTCCGGCAACCTATTTGGCCCAACCACTTTCAACATCACACCTACCCCAGATGCTTTGGATGTATGTGCTAACGATTTAAACAATGCTGTCACTTTAGATATTACATCTGTTATGTCATATTCAGGTACAGTATCGATGATAGTCGACAGTGCGCCTGGTTTTGTCAACAACACAGCTTTTTCTGCTAATAACCAAGTCGCGCCATTCAGTAGTAACTTTACATTTGATGTCGACAACACAGGTGCGAATGGCCCAGCAACAATCACCATTGAAGCCACTGGTGATGAAATGGGGGATATTCAAGTGAAAACGACAGACATCACTGTTAATTATTCATCTGGAGTCCCTGCAGGGACCAACTTGACACTTCCTGTGAATGCGGCCACTGGCGTATCTACAGGTTCTGTGCAATTTGGATGGGATGCCATCTTAGGTGCGACTTCATACCTTATTGAAATTTCTGATGACAATGGTTTCAATAATATTGTTGATTCAGCTGTCGTTGCTAATAATGCCTATCAATCTAACGTTGGTCTCACTTCTAATACAGAATATTTCTGGAGGGTGACTGCCACTAATGGCTGTGGCGTAGGCAGTTCTTCATCTACATTCTCATTCACCACTGCAAACGAAATTTGTGCTGCAGTACCTGCCAGTATTCCTGATGACACCCCTCTTGGTATAGATGTTTCCTTGAATGTTGGAATTTCAGGAATCATTGATTCAATGCAGGTGCAAGTTGACTCAGATCATACGTGGCCTGGAGACTTGATCTTCACATTAACAAACGAATCGACCGCGACATCTATTGTGTTAATGGATAGACCTGGCGTACCTGATACCCAATATGGCTGTAGCCAAGGAGGTATAGAAGTAACATTTGACGATAACAGCGGTACGCCTATAGAGAATGTATGTGAAAATACATCACCAGGCATCACAGGAACATTGCAGCCTGAAGAAGCTCTCGCTGCTTTTAATGGGGAAGAGGTCAATGGTAACTGGACACTCAACGCCAGTGACATACTCATAGATTTTACAGGCAATATTACAAAATTCTGTTTACTTCCTCAAGTAGCATTGGAAGATCCTTGTGATCCACCATCACCTGTGAATGATCCAGATGTCATTTTCAGAAATGGGTTCCAATGCATTCAACAAAACCCTTAATATAAATTCTGTATATAATAAAAGACCTCAGCCTTTTAGACTGGGGTCTTTTTATTGGTACTCAACAGATTCAAGTGGATAATGGCTCGAATAGATCAATGGTTATGGGCAGCACGCTTTTTCAAAACGCGTTCATTGGCCAAAAAACAAGTAGAACAAGGTAAAGTTAAAATCAATGGTCAAAAATGCAAACCATCTCGTGAAGTTAAAACTAATGATACCTTACTGATTAATAAAAATGATCTACTATGGGAAGTGAGTGTGCTGGAATTAGCTGAAAAAAGAGTCAGCGCACATATTGCCCAAACATTTTACCAAGAAACTGAAAGCAGCAAAAAAATGCGCGAAAAAACAATAGAGTTAAAACACCTATCTTTTCACTCTAATCCTAAATCTGCAGGGCGACCAACAAAGAAACAAAGACGGGACTTGAAAAAACTTAAGTCACATCAACAAGAAAGCTAAAGTTGAGTAGTGGAAGCAAGTGCATAACTTATTGTTAAATATAAAGAGTGACTTCAATCTTGCACATTTTTTGACCGAATCTGGAAAAGGCCAGGAGGGACTTTTTCAGAGTTGACTAATCAATCTTAAGGTATTGACCACAATAACTGAACTTTACGGATGAAGATCAATCAATATGATCATGAATGCCAAATCTTGTCTTACTCTATTACTAGCGATTATTCTTTATGGAAGCTTTCGCTTGTTTTTATTAGGCGGGTTAATGCCTCAAAACTGGGCTGAATTATCTTGCCAAATCATGCATTCAAAAAACACAATCTACCAATACGTCAGCTTTACTGATTCAAAAAGTGCCCCATGTACCTTGTGCCAGTGTACTCAGGCATCATGTAATGAACAATCACTTCCTAGTTAAGTGCAAACAAATAAGTCGACACATGTATGTAAGTAGTCGAACCTGAAAAATGCATAACGTATTGTTAAATATAAAGAGTTACTTCAATTTTGCACATTTTTTCGACCAGGAAACAGGTGTCACGATGCATTTTTCTGGTCGATGGTGTGGCACAGGGACGTGCCACCTTGAGCCATCAGGCTCAAGTAAGGTCAAAAAACATCAGCAAAATCACACTTTTGCGCTTAAGTGTTTTTTTGAACGATGCTGGAAAAGGCCAGGATGGACTTTTTCAGGACTGACTAAGTATCATTACTTTTTTTCTTCATTCTTTTTTTGTACAATGAGCTGATGAAGTGTACAACATCACAATGGTATATGCTCTTTGCAATGCTGGCTTTACTTTTTAGCCAGAGTGTGTTGACACAAACTCATGCTTGCAAAAAACAGTCACACAATCAGTCTATGAACATGATGGATCATAAAGATCATAACATGATGAAACATGAATATCAGATGACTACAGAATCAATACCAGAACAAACCATGACCCATGGATGTTGTGATGATTGCCAGTGTGAGATAAGCAGCTGCCAAACCATTACGATGTGGTTCGTCCACTCCAGCGATACCATTCCATTGGAAGTCAATGTATACCCGCTTAGTTCTCGTCTCTGGCTTTTAACAGAATCACCTCAAACACTGCTCAAACCTCCTATATTTTCCTGATCTCAAAGACATACTTTTGCCCCTAACTGAAAGAGTATGTAGGGGTTAACTTTTTTTATTGATTCATCAGGAAAAAACATGTTCCAAAAAATAAAGATATGTTTACTGCTGACATTAGCATGTCAGTTAGTTTTGTGTACTCCCTTTGAAATCGCCATCGAACAAGCCCAAGAAAGTGATAACATACTTAAAGCACTGGAGTTGCAAAGTGAAGCTTGGCAAGTTAACAATCAAGCTATATTACCACTGCCTAACACTACCCTGGGTATTGGTGTTATGAATGTGGGAACAGATGGATTTGATTTGAATAGTGAAGCCATGACACAAAATCAAATTAAAATTTCTCAGAGATTACCCAAACGTGGCTGGAAACGGTGGCAAAAAAAACAAAACTCAATACAAATAGAGCGCCATCATTGGTTAATAGAAGACCGTAAAGCCTGGTTATACGAACACGTTGGATCATTATGGCTCGATGTTCACTTAAAACAAGCCATCATTTCGTTACGACAGGAGCTCAAACAGTCACTAAAACAGCTGACCATATCGGTACAGAACCGCTATCAGTCAGGCATCATATCAACTGACCAAGCCGATATATTAAAAGCAAGGCTGGCGGTCACAGCCATTGATCAAAAAGTGATCGTTGATAAAAGAAACCTTGTTGATGCACAATCTGCATTAACAGAGTGGCTCACCCATGAACTTGAACCGCTACCTCCTGAATTACCGACCATCAATCATTCTCCATTCACTGATCTTACCAGACACCCTAAAATTCTGGCGCTATCACAAGAAAACACATTGGCAGATTTACAAATTGAAAAAAGTGAATTCAACCAACAACCTCAGTGGTCTTTTCAATTGGCTTATGGACATCGACAGAATGATCCAGCAGGTCAAAATCGCAGCGATTTGGCCAGTATTGGTATCACCTTTGACCTACCTATTTTTAACAGAAAACATCATAATCAAGCGACATTGCGCGCCGCGCTGTTAGCAGATGCTCAACAACAAAACTGGCAACAGCTAATCAAACAGTTTGAGACACAAAGAGAACTGTCAATCAACCATTTGGAATCTCAAATGGATATGTTGTCTGTTTATAAAGAACAACTGATTCCACAGACAGAAGCACTGATCTCATCATTACTGACAGGATACAGTCAAGGTGCTAATGACCTTGACGAAGTGATTTTGGCACAACAAAATTTGACATCTCATCAGATTCAAAAAACCATTTACCAACATGAACAGCTCAAAAGCCTACTAAAATTAGGTTATTACAACACCATTGGAGTCCCTTTATGAAATATCTATTTTATTTGATAGGTTTACTCTCAGGGATCTGTCTTACTTGGTATATAAGTAAATCAAGTGAGCTCTCCAAAACGAAGCATGCACCAGAACCCCTTTATTGGGTAGCGCCAATGGATGATAACTATCGGCGAAATCAACCAGGCCTTTCTCCTATGGGCATGGAATTAATACCTGTCTATAAAGAAAATCAAAACGATGATGAAAGCACTTCTGGAACAGTCGTTATAAACCCACATGTAGAACAACAAATGGGTGTTAAACATACCACTGCTTTTTGGGGTCAACTGAATATTCAACACATAGCGCAAGGTATCGTTCGTTACAACCAAGAAACTTTACATCACGTTCACGCCAAAACCAGCGGCTGGATTCAGTCGATGTCGGTCTTCAGTGTTGGTGATTGGGTTGATCAAGGTCAACATCTGTACTCAATTTATACCCCTGATTGGATTAATGCACAACAAGAATTGATTTTTGCTATTAATCAAAATGATCATCAATTAACACAAGCTGCTGAACAACGACTGATTGCTCTTCAGTTCCCTAAAGACACGATCGAAAAAGTTAAAAAGAAACGCCATGTCATTCAATCGATACCATTTTATGCCTCCCAATCTGGGTTTGTAACCACATTGAATGTCAAAGAAGGCCATGTGGTCAAACCAGAAGATACACTGATGGTGATTGCTGATACAAGCCAAATGTGGCTTGATGTGGAATGGTTTGAACCCATTGCTGGCCAAATTAAAACCCAACAGCTGATTGAAGCAACCTCAGCAACTTATGCAAATAGACATTGGCAAGGTAAAATTGATCATATCTATCCATCAGCAGATGAAGTTCACAGAACATTGGTTACCCGGACTATTTTGGATAATAATGATCAGCAGCTGAAAGCCAATATGCTATTACAAGTCAGTCTGACTGGATCAAAACCTGAACCACAACTGCTCATTCCATCCAGTGCCGTGATACAGTTCAACCATCAGAATCGTGTTGTTTTGGCACTAGGACAAGGAAAATATAAATCCGTGGCTGTAGAGGTAGGTCAACAAGATGATCAATTCAGTGCCATAACATCAGGATTAAAAGCTGAAGATAAAGTGGTTATATCTGCCCAGTTTTTACTTGATTCAGAGTCCAGTAAAAGATCTGACTTTCAGAGAATGGGAGATGAAACATGGCCAACAGCAACAGTAATCGGCACAGTTAATCACATTAACCATCAACAACGTCTGTTAAACATCAGTCGGGAAGCCATAACCAAATGGCAAAAACCACCAGCAACCATGGATTTTGAGATTATCAATGGTATTGAACTCAACCAGCTAAGACCAGGCAGCCAGATTAGTTTCCAGTTCGAAATTAGGCATTCAAGATTCATCATCATTCACTTTGAGGTCATTAACTATGATTAAAAGCATCATAGAATGGTCGATAAAAAACCGAGCAATGGTCTTATTAAGTTGCTTGGCATTGATAATTGGCGGCTTGTTAACCCTTCGAGATACCGCAGTTGATGCCATCCCTGATTTGTCAGAAGTTCAAGTAATAGTCAAAACCAGTTACCCAGGACAGGCACCTCAGGTAGTACAGGACCAGATCACCTACCCACTGACCAGCACCCTATTGGCTGTACCCAAAGCAAAAACGGTACGTGGCTTTTCTTTTTTTGGTGATGCTTTTATTTATGTGATTTTTGAAGAAGGAACTGACATCTATTGGGCAAGAGCCCGAGTTCAAGAATACCTAAACCAAGCCAGCAGTCAATTACCACCTACTGCACAAACCCAATTGGGACCAGATGCTACGGGTGTTGGCTGGATTTATATGTATGCACTCAAAGATACTACCGGGCAGCACGATTTAAGCGAATTAAGATCATTACAAGACTGGTATTTATCATATGAACTTCAATCAGTGCCTGGCGTAGCTGAAATAGCTACTGCTGGAGGAATGGTTAAACAATATCAAGTTATTCCCAATCCACAAAAGCTTAAAGCTTTGGGCATTCCCTTGAGCTTAATTGAAACAGCTATCCAACATGCTAATCAAGAAGTTGGCGCTTCAGTGATTGAAATGGCTGAAGCTGAATATATGATTAGAGCGACGGGTTATATCGATGATATTGAAGATCTAAAATCGATACCACTTGGTATTAATCAACAAAACACGCCTTTGCTACTAAAAGATGTCGCGGAGATTCGGCTGGGTCCTCAAATGCGCCGCGGACTGGTAGAACTTAATGGAGAAGGTGAAACTGTTGGTGGCATTGTGGTCATGCGTTATGGAGAAAATGCCAAGCAGACCATCACCGCAGTTAAAACCAAACTAGCAACATTGGCTAAAGGGCTACCTCAAGGGATAGAGATTGTTACCGTATATGACCGCAGTCAACTGATTGATGATGCCATTGACAGTTTATGGCAAAAATTATTAAGCGAATTATTAATGGTAGCACTAGTCTGTCTGGTATTTTTATTTCACCTGCGCTCTTCTTTGGTTGCCCTGATCAGCTTACCTGCTGGAATATTGACTGCCTTCATCGTTATGAAATGGCAAGGACTGAATGCAAACATCATGTCTCTGGGAGGCATTGCCATCGCTATTGGAGCCATGATCGACGGTGCTATTGTGATGATTGAAAATATGCATAAAAAATCCGAAGAAGTCCAAATAACGGAGCAAAACCGCTGGCAACTGGTTGCCAAATCAGCCACAGAGGTTGGCCCTGCCCTGTTCTTTAGCCTGCTCATCATCACTATCAGTTTCCTCCCGGTTTTTACACTTGAGGCTCAAGAAGGTAAGCTATTTGCTCCTCTGGCTTTTACTAAAACTTATGCGATGGCAGCAGCAGCTGCCTTATCGATCACACTGGTACCCGTACTCATGGGGTATTGCGTGCGAGGAAAAATTCGTCCTGAAAACAAAAACCCTGTCAGTCAACTACTGTCTGTGGTGTATCGACCGATTTTAAAAAAACTACTTTCTTTTCCTAAAATAACGCTGATTTTGACTTTTTTTTTACTGTGTGTGGGTTGGTGGCCTTGGCAGAAATTAGGTTCAGAATTCATGCCTCCTCTTGATGAAGGCGATCTCATGTACATGCCAACAACCTACCCTGGTATATCCATCGGCAAAGCACGTCAGTTATTACAACAAACCAATAAAATAATCAAAACAGTACCTGAAGTTAATACTGTTTTTGGTAAAGTAGGCCGTGCTGATACAGCAACAGATCCTGCACCATTAACCATGATAGAAACTTTTATTCAACTGAAACCAAAGTCACAATGGCGACCACACATGACCACTGAGTTGCTCAAAAAGCAATTCGACGATTTAATTCAATTTCCTGGCGTTAGTAATGCTTGGGTAATGCCCATCAAAACACGTATAGAAATGTTATCGACAGGTATCAAAACCCCTGTTGGCATTAAAATTGCAGGTCCTGATTTAAAAGTCATTGAACAAATCGGACAAACCATAGAGCAAAAACTCACCAACTATCCAGGTGTTTTATCTGTATATGCAGAACGTGTGGCAGGTGGACGCTACATCACTGTTGATATTAACCGTCAAAAAGCAGCATCATTCGGTATCAGTATAAAACAAATACAACAGCATTTGGCTACAAGTGTAGGTGGTAAAAGCATTGGCTGGAGTTATGAAGGAATTGCTCGCTATCCCATACAATTGCGTTATCCACAATCATACCGTCATAATCTGGAGGCGCTCAAATCATTACCTATTGTATCTAGCAATGGTCAACAGCTGACCTTATCACAAGTAGCTGATATCTATATCGAAACAGGGCCTGGCATTATAAAAAGTGAACAAGCCAGGCTTAATGGTTGGGTTTATATTGACATTAGAGGAGTCAATTTAGGTCAGATCGTTGATGAATTAAAAAGCTGGTTGCCAGAACAAATCAAATTACCTAATGGCTATTCATTGAATTGGTCAGGACAGTATGAATATATGGACAGAGTCAAATCTAAATTGATGACAATCATTCCCCTAACTTTGTCTTTAATTATATGGCTGCTCTATCTTAATTTTAGAAGCATCAAAGAAATATTAGTGATCTTACTGACTCTACCCTTTGCACTTACTGGAAGTATCTGGACATTATATCTTCTGGACTACTCTCTTTCTGTCGCTGTTTATGTGGGTATGATTGCTCTGTCCGGTGTGGCTGTCGAAACCGCTGTTATTATGCTCGTCTATTTAAATCAGGCAACAAACAAACTAAAAGAACAACAAAAAAATCAGTCAAAACACCTGTTTTTAGCCATTTTAAATGGTGCTAATTCAAGGCTCAGACCTGTTCTCATGACAACAGTGGCGACAATAGCGGGACTCCTTCCTATCATGTCTGCTTCTGGTACGGGTGCAGAAATCATGAGTCGTCTGGCAGCACCAATGATCGGAGGAATGATCAGTGCTTTATTATTAACCATGTTCATCCTACCCGTCATTTATTTCCTCTGGCACCAGCATTTAATTAACACTAAAATAACACCACCTCAACAACTAGATAACTATGAATTTTCGCAGTGACAATGAAACACCAGTCAATGAAACCATTTTACGCGCGATTATTGATGCCAATCATGGATTTGAAGAATCGTACGGATATGACTCCTATTCAAATCTATTCAATAAACAATGCCAAAATCTGTTTCAATGCTGGGTCGAAACACTACCCCTAGCAACTGGCACCGCAGCTAATTCTATTGCCATGGCACTTTGTTGCCCACCATACGGCGCTATATTTTGTCACGAATCTGCACATCTAAATGCTGATGAGTGTGGAGCACCAGAAATGTTTACTGGTGGAGCCAAACTTATTCCACTACCAGGCCAACATGGAAAAATTGATGTCGATATTTTGGAAAAAAAATTAGCATCGTCAGGAAGACATGGAGAACATGAAGTATTATCTTCAGTAATCAGTTTAACTCAATCTACCGAGGCAGGTACTGTTTACACACTAGATGAACTCAAAACATTTAAAAAACTCAAGGAGAAGTATCAGGTAGCTTTACATATGGATGGTGCACGTTTTGCTAATGCACTGGTGTCACTCAACTGCACAGCAGCTGAAATGACTTGGCAATCAGGAATTGACTTGTTATCTTTTGGTGCAACAAAAAATGGGGCGATGATGGCCGAGTCATTATTGGTATTCAACCCCAAATACACTACCCAAATTCTTAGACACCGCAAAAGAAGTGGTCACCTTATTAGCAAAATGCGCTATATCACTTCCCAGTTAGTCGCTTATTTGAATGATGATTTATGGATTAAGTTAGCCAGACACGCCAACGAACAAGCTCATTATTTTGCCACCCAGGTTGAAAGCCAAATTGAACTCATTCACCCTGTCGAAGCCAACGAAGTATTTTGTCGTTTGTCAACGAGTAAAATCCTTTCATTAAAAGCACAAGGATATGAGTTTCATGTATGGCCTGACTCTGATGACATTATTCGCCTGGTATTTTCTCATGCCACAGAACGAAAAGATGTTAATCAACTCGTAAAAGCTATAGAGCTCCTCTATTAATCCATTAGGGCATTACGCCCATAAACATTTTGACCAAACAGTTTCTTGAAATCTTCTTCAAATAATGGTCGACTGAAGTAGTAACCTTGAACCTGGTCACAACCTTCATGTTGTAAAATCTCAAGTTGTTCCCTGGTTTCTACACCTTCGGCGACTATTTCCATTTTTAAGCTTTTACCCATAGCAATAATCGCCCGAACAATTTCGACACTGCCTTTATCTTTATGAATATCTTGAATAAAAGAACGATCAATTTTCAGCACATCAACCGGAAAATTTTTCAAATAAGATAAGGAGGAATAACCTGTTCCAAAATCATCAATTGCAATTAGTATCCCTGCTTCATGCAGAATTTCTAAAGTTTTCATACTGGCTTCAAAATTTTGTATCAATACCTGTTCTGTCAGCTCAATCTCTAACATGTTGGACGGAAAATCATACTGATCCAACAGTGAAAACAAATCATTTAGAAAATCTGGATGTTCTAATTGCTTAGCAGAAATATTAATAGAAAGCATGACATTTGGATTGCCATTAAATAGATCATGGTAACAAGAAAATACTTTGGAGAAAGACTGTTGACTGATTTTTAATATCAATCCTGTATCTTCAGCCACACCCAAAAAGTAATCCGGAGGAATCACTTCTTTTCCTTTACGCCATCTAACCAACGCTTCTGCACTCACCATCTTTCCAGAACGCACATTATGACGAGGTTGAAGCATCATCTCAAACTCACCATTATTCAACGCCTTATTTATTTCTTTGATGATTTGGCTTCGATTAACCAATTCGCGACTGATCTTATTATCATAAATGGCGTATGTATCACGACCCATTTTTTTGGCATCATAACAAGCCGCACTGGCCTTTGAAATCAATTCGCTGACATTATTCGCATGCTCACCAAGATAAGCGATACCAATACTTGCGGTCAATCTGATGGTTTTACCATCAATTTGAAATGATTTCCTCAATGATTTCAATAGATCGTCTGCATGAATAAACATACTTTCTTTGATTAACTTCCCATCCATACATATCACAAACTCATTACCATCCATTCTTGCTAATAGTTGTTCTCTGTTTAGTGAAGCATCCAGTCTTGATGCAACAGCTTTTAAAATGCGATCACCTATACCATGCCCCCAACAATCATTGATGTCTTTGAAGTAATCAACATCCAAAATAATCACAGCAAGCTGTTTGCGTAAGCTCTGACATTCTTTAATTTTATTATCTAAGTATATATTGAGATATGCCCTGTTAGGCAGATGTGTGAGAGGATCATGGTTAACCATATGTTGTAATCTAGATTGAACGACCTTTTTCTCACTGATTTCTTTTGTTAAATGGTTGGTCTGGGCTTTGGCCCTAATCCTAGAGACCATCACGCTATACAACAAAAAACCGATCAACAATCCTGATGAAGTAATAATATAAGGTAAGGGTGTCTTAAATAAATGATAGACCATCGACGATGGATAAACAATAAACGTCCATCCTGCCTGATCATCATCCATATCCAAAGAAAAACTATATTGTGCTCTAGAGTAATTTATATCAGTAGTATCATCAAAAACGGTAAGATCATCCGCCATTACTTTAGTCATGAACCCACTGAGCGCAGCATCACCTAAAATATTTAACAAAAACTCGTTGATATTGATTCTTGACACAAAAAAACCATCAAACTGGTCATCTACAGTCAATGGCTGCAATATGTACACTACGAACTTATCGTCAGACAACTGAACCACTGGAGAAAATTGTGGCTCATGCAAAGAATCATACTTTTCCAACTGTTGTGTTAAATCGATGTGACTTAAATAGCTATCATCGATGTCAACATCACTATTTTCAGCACTAACAATCCAACGGTTTTTAAATGAACCATCAACCCACCAAAGCGCTTCAATACCAGATAAATCACGTAAATAATTAGCTGCATCTGATCGCCAAACTTGCTCATTGGTTCGACGGTTTATTTGCCATCTACTCCCCATCCGATTAAGTGCGCTTGCCAGCATAGATGCATTTTTCAAAACAATTGTTTTTGTATGTTCTGCTTTTGTAGCTATGGCGCGATCCAATAAACCATTTTGGGAACGGCTGACAAGGGCGCTGATGATAACGGCAACGACAAAAAAACAGAACGACAAATAGAGCGCGGTACTTTCAGAGTCCTTAATTCGTATCAAAAAATCTGATGGTTGTTTTTGCATTTTCTTTTCATTATACACCGAAGATCAATCATAACATGTAGTTTTTACGAAAAATCATACTATTGCTAAATCTCCTTTTTCTTGCAACCACTGTTTTCGATCTGCAGCACGTTTTTTAGCCAAAAGCATATCCAGTATATGATGGGTTTGATCACCCGCATTAACTTGCAATTGCAGTAAGCGCCTAGTATCGGGTGCAATTGCACTTTCTCTTAACTGTGATGGATTCATTTCCCCCAACCCTTTAAAGCGTGTTACCGAGACCTTTCCCTTAACGCCATCTTGCTGAATTTTATGTAGTAAATGCTCCCTTTCAGAATCATCCACAGCATAAAATTTTTGCTTACCAACATCAATTCGATACAGCGGCGGCATTGCAACAAAAACATGACCAGCCCTAACCACCGGTTCAAAATGACGCAAAAACAAAGCACAAAGCAACGTAGCGATATGCAAGCCATCCGAATCTGCGTCCGCTAATATAATAATTTTCCCATATCGTAAATCGTCTAAATCAGAACTACCAGGATCAACACCAATAGCTACAGCCAAATCATGCACCTCCTGTGAAGCCATGACATGTCCTGAATCCACTTCCCAAGAATTCAATATTTTGCCCCGTAATGGCATAATAGCCTGAAATTCTCTGTCTCTGGCTTGTTTGGCTGATCCTCCAGCAGAATCACCCTCAACAAGAAACAATTCCCCCAGCATAGGATCATCCCCACTACAGTCAGCTAACTTACCCGGCAATGCGGGCCCTGTGGTCACCTTCTTACGAACTACTTTTTTGGCTTTGCGCATTCTGCTCTGCGCATTACTGATAGCCAATAATGCAATTTTTTCAGCATCATCTACATGCTGGGAAAACCATAATATAGTAGCATCCTTGATTGTCGTGGAAATATAAGATGCAATCGCTCTTGAAGACAAGCGTTCTTTGGTTTGGCCAGAAAATTGAGGATCTTTCATTTTAGCAGACAGTACATAGGCTACTCTATCCCAAACATCGTCAGGTGTTAACTTCACTCCTCTGGGTAATAAATGATGACTATCAGCAAAAGATCGGACCGCCTCTGTTAAACCACTTCGTAAACCGTTGACATGTGTACCACCCTGTATCGTGGGAATTAAATTCACATAGCTCTCCGTAACCAATTCACCCTGAGGTAGCCAAGCCAATGCCCAATCAACAGCAAACTCGTCATCCATTTGAGCACCCACAAAAGCATCCTCTGGAAGTTTTTCTTGATCGCCTATTTCATCAGTCAGGTATTGCCTCAATCCATCATCAAACTGCCAAACAATGGTTTCTTCTGTATTTAGATCTATAAACTTAACTTCTAATCCGGGACATAATACGGCTTTGGCTTTCAACAAATGTTTGAGCTTTTTAATACCTACTTTTATCGTGTCAAAATAATCCGGGGCAGGTTTAAAATGAACTCGGGTACCGGTATTTTTTTGACCTACCTGCCCTACAACTTCCAATTCTTGAACTTTGTCTCCATGCTCAAAAGCAATATGATGCTCTTTACCCTCCCTTTTTATCCAAACATCCAAACGTTCACTTAAAGCATTCACTACAGATACGCCCACCCCATGCAACCCCCCAGAAAAAGTATAATTTTTATCTGAAAATTTACCGCCTGCATGCAATTTAGACAAAATCAACTCAACACCAGAAACACCATGTTGTTGATGGATATCTACAGGCATACCTCGACCATTGTCGGTCACTTCAAAACTGCCGTCCTGGTGAAGAGCCACAGTAATTTTATTGGCATATCCTTCAAGTGCTTCATCTACTGAATTATCGACGACTTCCTGAATCAAGTGATTCGGTCGATTCGTCTCGGTATACATGCCTGGGCGGCGCTTAACTGGATCTAAACCAGAAAGGACTTCAATATCGGAGGCTTGATAAGATCTTGTCATTTAATATTCCACTCACCCTATAGGCATTTTCATGAATCGACTTTGGACGATTTATTCACTTCGTTAGTAACTACATCATGGTACTACAGGAGCGATCTCCATACTGTAGCTATTATCTCATTTGCAATCATACTTTATTTTTGAGTTATTATCCCATGGCTTACCCCTTATTTGAAGCACAGCAAAAAAATCAAATGATTTCATGAACCTGGGTATCCTGATTTTCAGAATCGATTGGAAATAGTGCATCAAAGGCAATGAATTGCGCACAAATGTTAGTGGCAAAAATCAATATAAATCCAGCAATTGCCAATAACGACGCCAAATCTTTTGTTAACATTGCAAAATAACTACCGATCAAAGCCACCACGAAAACAACAGCAACAATCAATAGACCCATCATCAACAATGCACGCCAAGCCGCTATAAAGCCATAATAACTGCTCTTTAATGCACCTAAAAGATCCTGATTGTGAAAAAAAACCAGTTGAGGAGCAAAAATAGTCAAAACCAATAAAGGAATCGATATAACTGTAGAAATTACTTGCGCCATTAGTGTATTTTTTAATAACGCTTCCATTGGCAAATCATCAGATAAATCAATGCCTAACTGATCTAAAGCAATGTTAGTTATCCACTGTGTCGTCAGTGAAAAAACCGCCAAAACCAGACCTAACTGCAATAGCACCACCATGTTCTTTTTAAAACCAGCCAAAAAATCAGTAATGTGGACCAAACGTCCGCCCACTCCAACACGTTTAGCCACATAACAAGCATTGGAAAGACCTGCAGTAACTATAGGACTGAATAGTCCCACAAGAACAAAAAACAACCATTCAGGCATTTGAATGAGTTGAGAATAACATAACCCTAAAAACAACAAAACCAGAAGCAGCAAACCAAAGAAATTTTTCAGCAAATACCACCCTTGGAACAACCATTGCTGTCCATCTTCGAAACTAAACTGTTGACTCGGTTCCATAACTCTATTCTGTTGTTGCGTTTGGCACTCCTTGGATCGCTGCAGCCATTGCGTGCCAACATAAGGTTGCCGATTTAATCCTTGAAGGAAATTTTTTAACGGTGACTAAAGTATTGATTTTTTCAAGCGACTCTATATGATCGACATCACCATTTTTGTTCATGAGTTTGCAAAAAAGATCAAATTTCTGTAATGCATCAGGCACACTCCTCCCCTTAATAAACTCTGTCATCATTGAAGCAGAAGCCATTGAAATTGCACAACTTTCACCATCATAATTAATGGCTGCTATGATGTCATTCTCAATAGTTAAATAAACATTGACTTGATCGCCACAAATCGCATTCAAACCTTCAGCTTGATGTGTACATTCTTGTGGTTTTCCATAATTACGAGGGTGCCTATTGTGCTCTAATATGGTTTGCTTATAAAGTTTAGAAAGTTCTGTCATCGACTCATTCAAACATTTTTCTGGCTTTTATTAACGAGTCAACCAAAACATCAACCTCTTGCTCAGTATTATAGAATGCCAGAGAAGCTCGGCAAGAACCAGCCAGCCCATAATATTGAAAAATAGGCATGGTACAGTGATGACCAGTACGAATAGCAACACCGTAATGGTCAATAATGGTACCAACGTCATGGGCATGAATACCTTCAATGACAAATGAAAATACAGGTGATTTTTCTGCTGCAGTTCCAATCAGTTTCAAACCGGGAACTTGTTTTAGTGCCAGCTCTGTATAAACCCTCAACTCTGAATCTCTTTGTGCTATTTTATCCATGCCTATTGTCATCATAAATTCAGCAGCAGCACCCAATCCAATACCACCAGCAATATTTGGAGTCCCTGCTTCAAATTTAGCAGGAACAGCATTATAGACAGTGTGGTCAAATGTCACCTTACTGATCATTTCCCCTCCTCCTTGGTAAGGTGGCATCTCCTCCAAATGCTCGGCTTTACCATACAAAATACCAGAACCCGTTGGCCCATACATTTTATGACCAGATACGGTATAAAAATCACAGTCCAAATCCTGAACATCTACTTTCAAATGTGGTACTGCCTGAGCTCCATCGAGCATGACTGGAATACCAGCTTCTTTGGCTTTTGCTATCAGTGTTTTAACCGGATTAATTGTGCCCAAGGCATTCGACACATGGACAACAGACATAAACGCAGTCTTTTCTGTAATTAATTCATCAATTGACTCAAGATTCAACTCACCTTGTTCGTTCATTGGAATGACCTTCAAAACAGCACCTGTTTGTTCTCGCAAAATTTGCCAGGGCACAATGTTGGAGTGATGTTCCAAATGAGAAATTAAAATTTCATCGCCAGCTTTGATTTTAGATCTGACAAAAGTTTGTGCAACCAGATTGATCGCCTCGGTACAGCCTCGAACAAAAATTAAATTTTTCGGTGAAGGTGCATTCAGTAACTTAGCCAGAGATAGCCGAGCATTTTCATAAAGATCAGTCGCTGATTCGCTCAGAAAATGAACACCACGATGAACATTGGCATTATGGTTGATATAATAATCATTGATGGCATCAATCACAGCTTGTGGCCTTTGAGCAGTCGCTGCATTATCGAAATATACCAAAGGCTTACCATGAACCCTTTGGTTTAATCCTGGAAAATGTTCTCTCAACATACTTCAGCCTCTGCTATAAATGACTCAATCATGATCTCACGCGCTTCTTTCATAGGAATACCGCGAGACTGTAAATAAAATAACGATTGTTCATCCAAAGAACCAATGGTCGAACCATGAGCAGCAACTACCTCATCAGTGTAAACTTCTAATTCAGGCTTGGAAAAAATTTTGGCATCATCTGACAACAAAATGTTTTTCAAATCTTGAGCGACTAATGAGCCATCTGCACCTTGTGCGATAATAGCCTTGGCATTATTAAATACTCGAGCATGATCATCGGCAATTGAACGATGTATGACTTTAGATTCGTTGTTTTTAACATCATGAAAAACATTAATAATATCATTTATTTGACTGTTTTCTAACGATTTATTTATGGAACCTGAAAGATAGTTGGCGTACTCCGCAATAAAAATAACTTGCTGATTATGGTGCTGTAACATACCACCTGAACGCTGATGCATACAACGCATTTGAGCTCGCTCTTGCAGTTGATATTGGTTGTACATCACCAGCATTGCATCAGCAACTAATTTGCTACAGGCTATCTTGACCACATCGGCTTGTTGACCAACCAACCAAGACTGACAACTATTAATGCGACCACCAACCACTATCTCCCTCAATTTCAGCTGTCCATGTTTAGCCACCTTAATGTGGTTTTGAACAAACTGCCAATTGTTGTCGCTAAAATCATAAATCAAATCAATCATCAGATCAGTACCCTGTGATTCACTCGATACTTCAATGGCACAACCACAGGTGACCAGTGCTTGATTGAGAGCCACCAAGCCCTGCTCTTGAGGCAAGCTGCGAACATCGATTGGCTGATATTGACTGGGCGACATCGATTGAATATCAGTAATATTTAACCAGTCGGGTTGGTTGCCAACCACTTCAACACCCTCATTAGTCAGAACGATACAACAGTCAGCATCAGTGGTTTGTGTTCCGGAAATTCCATTTTGTTCCCTGGTGGCCAGCCTTTCTGACAATAAAAGGCTGGCATCAGTATATCGCCAACTTTCCATTTTCCGATTAGGTGATTGGTGATTTTCCAAAGCAACCCAAGCTTTTGCTTTTTGTTGTTGTAACCAGTCAGGCAATATCCTATGCCTTTGGCCATCAATCACTACCTGCCAATCATTGATTAAGCCAACCATATCCCTGCTCTTCTAATTCAAGTGCCAGTGATTTATCACCAGATTTAACGATTTTGCCATCTGCAAGCACATGTACAAAATCAGGTTCAATATAATCTAACAGTCGCTGATAATGAGTAATGATAATAAAAGAACGGTCTAATGTCCTTAGGCGATTGACACCATCAGCAACTATTTTCAAAGCATCAATATCCAAACCAGAATCAGTTTCATCCAAAATCGCCAGCTTGGGTTCTAAAATGCTCATCTGAAACACTTCATTGCGCTTTTTCTCACCACCAGAAAATCCCACATTAACCGGCCGTTTCAATAAATCATCTCGCATGTTCATGTCTTTGATTTTTTGCTTTACCATGCGCAAAAAATTGGCTGAATCTATTTCAGTCTCACCCCTATATCTGCGTTGTGCATTGAGGGCTGTTCTCAAAAAATACATGTTATTAACACCAGGGATTTCGACTGGGTATTGAAACGCTAAAAACACGCCTTCAGCTGCTCGCTCTTGCGGCTCTAATGACAATAAATTCTTGTCAAATAGATCAACTGTTCCTCCTGTGACTTCAACATGAGGCATTCCAGCCAATACATTACCTAAAGTACTTTTACCTGCGCCGTTAGGGCCCATAATGGCATGGACTTCTCCCGCTCCAATCTGCAAATTCAAGCCTTTCAAAATTTCTTTATCACCTGCATTTGCGTGAATATTATTGATATTCAACATCATCCAATTGCTCCTTCCAATGAAATATCTAACAGCGCTTTGGCCTCCACTGCGAACTCCATTGGCAATTCTTTAAACACTTCCTTACAAAAACCATCAACAATCAATGAAATGGCATCTTCTTCAGCAATGCCTCTTTGTAAACAGTAATTCATTTGATCTTCAGAAATTTTTGAAGTGGTGGCTTCATGCTCAATCTTAGCTGTGGTATTAGCCGATTCCATATAAGGAAAAGTGTGAGCACCACAATTTTTACCAATCAATAAAGAATCACATTGGGTAAAGTTACGTGCATGATCAGCCTTTTTTGCAACTCGCACCAATCCTCGATAAGCATTAGAGCTTTGACCCACTGAAATACCCTTTGAAATGATAGTGGATTTAGTATTTTTTCCGAGATGAATCATTTTCGTGCCAGTATCAGCCTGCTGGTAATTATTAGTCAACGCCACCGAATAAAACTCACCACTTGATCGATCTCCACGTAATATACAGCTGGGGTACTTCCATGTAATGGCAGAACCCGTCTCTACTTGCGTCCAAGATATTTTGCTGTTTACGCCCTGACACAATCCTCGTTTGGTGACAAAATTGTAAATACCCCCTTTACCATGTTCATCGCCTGGGTACCAATTCTGAACAGTTGAATATTTAATTTTGGCATCTTTCATTGCTATCAACTCAACCACAGCAGCATGCAACTGATTTTCATCTCGCATAGGCGCAGTACATCCCTCTAGATAACTGACATAACTCCCTTCTTCGGCAATAATCAAAGTTCTTTCAAACTGCCCTGTATTGATGGCATTAATCCGAAAATAAGTTGATAGTTCCATGGGGCATTTGACACCTTTTGGTATATAAACAAAAGAACCATCTGAAAAAACCGCAGCATTCAAAGCCGCAAAGTAATTATCTCGAGCGGGTACCACTGTTCCTAAATGCTGCCTAACTAATTCTGGATGATCCTTAACTGCCTCAGAAAACGAACTAAAAATCACGCCCACTTTCTCCAGTTCTGCTTTGAACGTTGTACCAACAGAGACCGAGTCAAAAACAGCGTCCACAGCAACCCCAGCCAATCGTTCTCTTTCATGAAGAGGCACTCCCAACTTATCATAAGTTTCCAGTAATTTGGGATCAACCTCAGCAAGTGACTTGGGTACATTTTTACTGGATTTCGGCGCAGAAAAATAAGAAATGGCCTGAAAATCTATGGCTGGAATCTTAAGCATGGCCCAGTCAGGATTATTCATCTTTTGCCATGTCCTGAAAGCATTCAGTCGATATGTTAACAACCATTCAGGTTCATCTTTTTTTGCAGAAATTTGGCGAATAACATCTTCATCAAGACCTGGTGGCAGGGCGTCAGACTCTATGTCTGTGACGAAACCATCTTTGTATTTTTGATTTGCCCTATCCTTAACCGCCTTGTTTTCTAAATCTTTATCAATTTCACTCATGATTAATAGTCAAAGCAATGATTGGCTTGGAATCGGTAATCATCAAATCACTAACCTTCACTTGCTCCAAAGCATTTGTAATTATCTGGCTGATTTTTTTTAATCCACGGCTCATATCACAATCAGCACTTAAGTGACAAGCCGAATCATCAATTGCACAATCAGTCAAAGCCATGGCCCCTTCCATCACTGTAATGACTTCACATAACGAGATATCTCTTTTGCGTTTAACTAAGAAATAACCTCCCGCAACCCCTCGTTTAGAAGTCAGTAAGCCACCTCTTTTCAATGACTTCAAAATTTTACTGACGGTGGGGGGTTCCAATCCAGTTTTTTTAGCAACCGAATCCGCAGAAGCAGGCATGTCGGACTTTTTTAAAGACATGATGACCATGAATGCATATTCTGTTAACCGAGATATCTTCAGCATGGCTGACATGTTATCACAAAAAAGGACTTAATCAGTACTATTTAAACAAATCAACCGATGATCCAAATCTTTAAAAAAGTTTCAATTTCTTGACAAATTTTGTCATTCTTCAAGTGACAACATCTCTGACAGTAATTTTGAAAGGCTTATCGCTCATTACAAACTACTCTTTTGTACAATTCATCACATCAGTGCAATAGAATATAAAGCACAAAACAGTGTGTGAGTTTTGTGACGAACATCTCAAATAAACAAGTCACAATTGGGGAATTATGAAAAAGTTTAAGCAAATTTTATGTGTAACGCTACTGTACACAACAGCAGTTAGTGCACAGGTGAATCGGTCATTCGAAACCAGAGCAAGTATTGAAACTACGGGTAACATTGAGATTATAGGAAACACGTTACTGACCTGTAGCGGAGCAGGCAATTGTAGTAATGTGCAAAATGGACGTGTTAATGGAGGGAATAATAACACTCAAATGGTATTCATCAATACTGATACAACAGCCGGTTTCAGTAATTCATCTAATGCCACCTTATCGATACCAGCAAACTCAACCATAGAATACGCAGCACTCTACTGGGGCGGACGTGCGAGCAGTACTGATATCAATAGGAATACTATTCAAATAAAACCACCTGGTACCGCCAATTACACAACGGTGACGGCAATACAATTAGACACATATTCTAACGATGGCAGCATAGGAAGCAGACCCTATCAAGCAGTTGCTGACATTACCACAGTAGTGAACAATGCAGGCAATGGAATTTATACTGTTGGCGATCTGACCGCTTTAACTGGTCAAGATAGCTTAGGATTTTATGGCGGCTGGTCTCTTGCGATTATTTATAGTAACAGTGCTGAATCGTTTAAACATCTTTCGTTAATGGATGGTGCTGTGCGTGTTATCAACACCAATACTGAAACCATCACCATTCCCGATATCATTACACCTCAAACTGGCAGTTTTAACACCTTTCTTGGTGCATTGATCTGGGAAGGAGATCAAGACATCACAGGAGATTCAATACAATTTGAAGGCACAACCATCAGCAACACATTAAATCCAAATGATAATTTTTGGAATTCCACGATCACACGTTATGACAACCACCTCACATCCAAAAACCCAGACCATCGAAACCAAATGGGTATGGATATTGACATAATAGATGTATCAGGACTACTCCCAAATGGGTTAACCAATGCTGATTTTGCATTCGTCACTGATGGTGACTGGTATTACGCCCATGCTCTACTATTTGCAACTGATTTAAATGTACCTGACTTCAGTTCAACAATGACAAAAACGGCAACAGATGTCAATGGAGGAAGTATTGAAGCAGGAGACGTAATCGAGTATACCATTACCTTTTCTAACACTGGCCAAGATACAGCCACAAATGTAATCCTCACAGATCCTATTCCCAATCATATGACTTATGTAGCTAACAGTCTAGAGATCACATCAGCTGATGTAGGGCCGGTAGGCAGCATGTCAGACTCATCAGGAAATGACGCTGCTGAATATGATGCCAGTGGTAATCAAGTAGTATTCAGAGTAGGTGCTGGCGCGAACGGATCTAGTGGCGGTTCGCTGGCAGAAAATGAAGGGGCAACAGTAAACTTTAGAACGACCATCAATACTGATTCACCTTTAGGAGACATCACCAATACAGCAACCGTAAACTCCAACTCAATGACACTGCCTGATCAATCCTTTTCTTCAGATGCCGAAGTAACCATAACCATTGTCAACGTTCCACCACCTGCCCCTATCTGTACAGTCAGTCCCGATCCTGCCAATAACGGCACACCACTGACAGCAACCTGTACCGGTGTTGAATCCGGAGCCAGTCTATCTATTCCTGGTTATACCTGTGGCGCTGAAAGTGGCAATCAAGTGGTTTGTACCGCAACAGCCGGGCAAAACGATGTCGATGGCGATGAAACTGCCACCGTAACTGATCCAGCAGGCAATACCAATACCACCCCTGTTAACTTTACTTTGGATAATACGCCTCCACCTGCCCCGGTCTGCACAGTCAGTCCCAATCCTGCCAATAACGGCACACCACTGACAGCAACCTGTACTGGTGTCGAATCCGGAGCCAGTTTATCCATTCCTGGCTATACCTGTGGCGCTGAAAGTGGCAATCAAGTGGTTTGTACCGCAACAGCCGGGCAAAACGATGTCGATGGCGATGAAACTGCCACCGTAACTGATCCAGCAGGCAATACCAATACCACCCCTGTTAACTTTACTTTGGATAACACACCTCCAGCAGCGCCTATTATAATCAGCCCTATTAATGGAGACATCACAAACGATAACACTCCGGTCATTTCAGGAACATCAGAACCCGGGTCCACAGTAACTGTCACAGGACCGAATGGAGAAACATGCATGGCGGTGACTGATCAAAATGGTAATTGGTCCTGTGAAATTGCACCATCAGTTCAAGAGGGGGATAACACATTCAATGCTGTTGCTACTGATGAAGCAGGAAATAATTCACCAACAACGACAGTGAGTATAATATTGGATACCATAGCACCAGATGCGCCAACAGTAGACACACCAACTAATGGCGCCCCAATTACTGGAACAGGTGAACCTGGTGCAACAATCACTGTTACAACACCAAGTGGTGCAACATGCATAACTACAGTGCAGCAGGACGGTACCTGGTCATGTACACTCAGTCCTACACCAAATGATGGTGAAGACATTACAGTGGTTCAGGAAGATCAAGCCGGCAATGAGTCACCACCAATAATCATTGCTAATGGTATTGACACACAACCACCTTCTGATCCTGTTATCGTCTATCCAATTGATGGCAGCACCACTAATGACAACAATCCCTTAGTCACAGGTACAGGTGAACCAGGTTCAACTATCACAGTATCTGGTCCAGACGGACAAAATTGTCAAGCGCTAGTTGATCAGAATGGAGACTGGTCATGCACACTTGATGCCTCACTACAAGATGGTGTAAACATCATTACTGCTGTAGCCTCAGATGATGCTGGCAACGAGTCTGGAGAAGAGAGTGTAACAATCAATGTGCAAAGTGGATTGACTCATGACATTGACATCAGTTTTGATGGTGCGGAGTTAGTAACAACAGAAATGGGAGGCAGTGACACTTTCACTGTTGCGCTGACACTGACACCAACCGCCGATGTGGTTTTGAATGTCAGTAGTTCAAATACTGATGAAGGCACGGTTGCTCCTACCACACTAACATTCACACCTTCAAACTGGAATCAACCACAGACAGTTACTGTTACAGGCGTTGATGACACGGTTTATGATTTTGACCAAGATTATCAGATCATAACTGCCACACTGATGTCCGCTGACAACAATTTCAATGGCGTTGATCCAGTAGATATAGATGCTGTCAATATTGATGATGACGAGATGCCCGATGTCAGTGCCTATTTAACTAATTGTGTCGCTGGCGTTCAACCCAATATGCCATTGACGTATTATTTAACAGTACGCAATGAAGGTAATAAAAACATTGATGATGCTGTGGTGACTGCCATACTAGGAGCACATGTAGCTGAGGCCAGCTGGGTTTGCGAACCTTTTGCAGGCGCCAACTGTGACACCATAATAGGTACCAGCGACATCAACACAACAGTAGATCTTCCTGTAGATGCTTATGCGATATTCACCATGCACACCACTGTGACAGGTGATCTGCTTGACTTTATAGATTCATCAGCAGCCATTGCTATGCCTCAAAACGAGACTGACATTGACTTAAGTAATAACAATAGTGCTGATAGTGACCTGATCTACCAATTTATATTTAAAAATGGATTTGATTGTGCATTCCCTGGCACACTGCAAAGCACACACCAAAACTTAATCCAAATTTTGAATCAGTAGATAATTGAAATAGACTATACATCAGGCACAACAGGTAACTTTCATTTTCATGTGAGTTACCTGTTGTGCCTGATGTTAATGCGAGAAGTAACATCGATATCTATTTGGAACCAACGGTCTCCTCTCCTTTAACCAACAATTAGATGAAGAGTCGTTCGATAGCGCAACAATAAATCGCTTATTATAAATTACCCCAATGTGAAGTCACGTTTAGTAATCAATAAAGGGATTATTGTTATTCCCAACACATTGCCGGTGTTTTTTGTCCTAAATTATTAAATTGTATATTCGGACAATCAGGGTCATCATCAGCTTGCTTTGCAAGCGCTTCAGCATTCAGAAGCCAACCGCCACCATTGAGATTAGTCCTCGTAATTTCATAGTCATCCCAAAGAAGAAATGCATCAGTCAATGATAAAGCAGCGCCACCTCCTTTTAAGTCAGTGGGATAAGCATTGGTGTTAGCATAAAATTTTTCGTACATGCCAGCCACTTCTAGCAACTTATTTTGTGCTTCTACCCGCTTACTTCTCACCACGTACTGTCTATAATTAGGCAGCGCATAAGCTACTAATACAGCGATGATAGCGATAACAACCAACAATTCAATTAATGTAAAACCCTTATTATTCATCCGTAACACTCACTTTAATCATCAAGAGGCTGTGCAGCTATGTATCTGACTATTTTAAAATCTGAATCTCTACCACTCTGTTCATCGGTTATGAGTTCAAAATAATAAGTTTCTCCAACCTTCAAATCACGCCAACTCAAAGCGGGTTTTTGGGTCTCTGCATATGTATACATACTGTTCTTTTCATCCAACCTGTACTGATAAACCCGGCCATTGAATGTCACTGTCTTACTGCCTTGATCGATGTGATCTAAAATAGCCTTGGTAACTTTGATCCTCAATCCTTGTCCGTCGGCACATGTAGCACTTCCTAGTAACAGTAACATACTTAATTTTAAAATTACTCTCATTTCTTGATCTCTATTATTCTGTTAGTAAATTGGTCCAATTTCTTCTTCGCCATGTATGTGACTGAAAATCAATAACATTGGTATACTGAGTACCTTCTATGACAATCGATCCTGCTCCACCTCCCTGATTCTCTAATATTGGAGGCTTTCCAATAATAAAATCATCGACAGAGATACCAGTTCCTGAGCCCTCTATGGGAACAAGCTGGCCATTAATAATGACATGCACATCTTTAAAAATATTTGTCGGTTCTCCACCTTGGTATGGAATACCTCCTGTCAACGGGTTGACCGCAAGCAACCAACTGTTACCACCTGGAATACAAGGATCTACGCCAGCTGTTACGTTGGAGGTCAAAAGCAATATGTCTCTACCAAGTAAACTCATGGGATTAAACACCCGCTCGCCCTGTTCAGTCAATTCGACTCGCCAGCCATAGTTGGTATTAGGATTAACTTCAAGATTTGACAAACTGCGAAACATACCGTTTGCGGTGAACTCTTGTTCAACAATGTTATCGTCTAAAATATCGAGTTGATCATCTTCAGAAGTAGGACCATCAAAAATTCCAACAATGTACTGACTGGCTGGTAAATTAATATCCCTGTCCGGAAGCTCGATGTACTTGCCAGTCGCAAACATAACAACCACATCATCCTCAGCAGATTGATATGCATCTGGTATATCTAACACCCTAGGTTTAACAGTAATTGGACGATGCATCGGTTTTGCTGCCTCAACCACTTTAGTAATTGACCAATTATTTGGTTCACCATCGAAATTAAATCGCCATAAATTACCATAAAGATCACCTGCATAAGCCATTTCAGCTGCAAGATTGATACCACCATCAATGAATTCTGAGTCTACGCCTGTTGGCGTAGCTAGACCATTAGGCGTCGATGCATTACCTACGCCCGTATCTAGTTTAGCGATCAACTGACCGTCACTGATTCTCACCACGTATAAAACAGCATTCCCAGTCAAACTGAAATTCGCAATATCATCAACTGATGAATTGTTGTAACCGTTGGGTAACAAGGCCACCCATTCACCGGTACTGCCCAACCTAACAATATCAGCCTGCCCATAGGTATAACCTAAATCATTATCATCATG
>JAUIGR010000108.1 GCA_030430025.1 Gammaproteobacteria bacterium | reverse complement strand
GAGCATTTCAAACAGGTTTATGAGCCGATGTTCAATATTCAGGACATCATCGCCAAACACACCAGTCCGCTGTATGACTGGGATCCAAAATCAACCTATATCCAACGTCCTCCTTATTGGGAAGGGGCTTTGGCCAAACCTCGCACCATGCAAGGTATGCGACCATTGGCTGTGTTGGGTGATAACATCACTACCGATCATTTGTCGCCATCCAATGCCATACAAGCCTCCAGCGCAGCTGGAGAATACCTGGCGAAAATGGGCTTGCCAGAGGAAGACTTTAACTCTTATGCGACGCATCGTGGTGACCATTTAACGGCACAACGTGCCACCTTTGCCAATCCAAAATTGCTCAATGAAATGGTTCTGGATGAAAATGGTGAAATCATTCAAGGTTCATTGGCCAGATTGGAGCCGGAAGGTGAACAAATGCGTATGTGGGAAACCATTGAAACGTACATGAACCGTGAACAACCTTTGATCATCATCGCTGGAGCTGATTATGGCCAAGGCTCTTCACGTGATTGGGCCGCCAAAGGCGTGCGTTTGGCCGGCGTAGAAGTCATTGTAGCCGAAGGCTTTGAACGCATTCACCGCACAAATCTGATTGGCATGGGTGTCTTACCTTTAGAGTTCACCAACGGAGAAACCCGCAAAACATACAACATCGATGGCACCGAAACCTATGATGTAGAAGGCGACATCGCACCGGGCGCTGACATGCAAGTCATCATGACCCGCAAAAACGGCGAACAAGTCACCATACCTGTGAAATCAAGACTGGACACCGCAGAAGAAGTCTCAATCTATGAAGCGGGTGGGGTGCTGCAACGCTTTGCCAATGATTTTTTGAGTGCCAATGGTTAAATGACAGAACGAAGCCAAATAGAAATTTATCAGACTGAGGATGGTCAAGCTTCTGTAGAACTTCAGCTGGTTAACGAGTCCTTCTGGATTACTCAATCCCAAATGGCTGATTTGTTTGAGGTGAAACCACAAAATATCACCATGCACTTAAAAAATGTTTTTAATGACGGCGAACTTTCTGAGGATGCAACTTGTAAGGATTTCTTACAAGTTCAAATTGAAGGCAAAAGAAAAGTTAAAAGAAAGAGGAAGCACTACAATCTTGATGCCATTATTTCTGTTGGATATCGAGTCAATTCATCAAAAGCGACTAATTTCCGCATTTGGGCAACAAAACGTTTAAAAGAGTTGCTGATTAATGGTTATACATTGAATCAACAACGATTTGAGCAAAACGCCAAAGAACTACAACAAGCGCTTAAACTCATAGAAAAAACTGCAAAATCACCCGAACTGACATTAGATGCTGGCAGAGGTTTGACTGAAATAGTCAGTCGTTACACCCAAACTTTTTTGTGGTTACAACAATACGATGAAGGCTTGTTGAACGAACTTGAGGGTGAGTCTGGGGGTAAGCTAATCAGCAGTGATAAAGCCCAACAACTGCTTAATGAGTTGAAAAAGTCATTAATTGAAAAAGGCGAAGCCACAGAGTTATTTGCCAAACCCAGAGCCGAGGGTTTATCAGGCATCTTTGGCAATTTGGAGCAAAGTGTATTCGGCGAACCCGCCTATCCAAGCATAGAAAGTAAGGCCGCTCATTTGTTGTATTTTGTGGTTAAAAATCATCCATTTTCTGATGGTAACAAACGCAGTGGCGCGTTTTTATTTGTAGATTTTTTGAATCGAAATAACAGACTATTTAACCAATTAGGTGACCCCATCATTAATGATACGGGCTTGGCTGCATTAACTCTATTAGTCGCAGAATCTGACCCGAAACAAAAAGAAACGTTGATACGGTTGATTATGCATATGTTGAAGGAAAATAAATGAACTCAAGATCAAGAAAGTTATTAATTCTTTTAGTTTTATTTCTTGGGGGGTGTTTTCATAAATACAAAGGTCCAGATAGTGAAGTTTTGAGTTTCTTTAAATTTTCAGAAAATGATGTCCTTCTAGTTGTTAAAGTTACAGATACAAATTCAACCGACTACTACCCTCCGGACGTTACAAAGATATGTTTTGAAGATAAAAAACTGTTTTCCTTGGGCTTATTATTATGTGCACAGAGCAAAAGTGCTTGATGTATTAAATGGCCAATTTGCAAATGAAACAATAAGTTTTGCATTGCTATCACATGCTGATTATATTGATGAAGTAAAAAGAGAGTGGTATATAAAACTTAAGCGTTTTGAAAATGAGGATATTATAGAAAAACTAGGTACTGAATTTTATGTTGAAGAACACCGCTCTAAAGCATTAATAGATTAACAAAAAGATTCCCGCCTTCGCGGGAATGACGGGTAAAATGATGATATGCACCACAAACCACAAATAAAAATTCCCGCTACTTATAATGCGGGATGGTATGTCGAAAGGCGTGTGCTTAGCGGGTGTTGAAGTGATTGTGGCCGAAGGCTTCGAACGCATTCACCGCACCAACTTGATTGGCATGGGTGTCTTACCTTTGGAATTCACCAACGGTGAAACCCGCAAA
>JAUIGR010000062.1 GCA_030430025.1 Gammaproteobacteria bacterium | reverse complement strand
GAGCTGCCGCTGCCAGTGCTGCTGGCGATGATGTTTGTATTGACGCTGTATATACCACCACCCATACCCATGATTCCTTGGTCAAAATCATTAGCCGAGTTTCTGTCTAATAATACCGGATTACTTTTATTTCCAAGGCATTTTGCTGCGTTGGCACAATAGAGGAAACCATACAGCCTGCTATCAGTATCAATTAGGGCCAATCCTCCTCCGTGGGTATGGGCAGTATTGAGAAGAATTGAAGTGCTTATGTATGCTGAAAAACATTCATTGTGAAAGGCTCCGCCACCGGATGAGTTGATGCTTTGATTTTCATTAATTCGCCCCAAGTTCATGATCAAGCCACCTGATTTAAGTTTTGAACAGTGGATGCCACCACCATCGTAAAGGGCATTGTTGTATTCAATGTTAACATCATCAAGGAAAAAGGTTGGATTACCCTCAAATATATAAATACCACCCCCGCGAAGTCCATTATTATCGGTGATGTCGATGTTTTTAAGGGAAACAAAGGCGTTGGCATTGAATGCTGAAATGCCTCCACCTTGGTAGCCATTAGCTTGTCCTGATCCGTTCTTGATATGGAGGTTTTCGAGGATGAGTGATTGTGGTGAGCTGGTTTGGATGCGGATTACCGATTGGTTACCGGTACCGTTAATGATTGATTTATTGCTATTGGCTTGATCAAGAGCTGCTTTGCTACAGTTGTCGTAGCCACCTTTTAATGTAAGGTTTTTCTTGACAGGAAATATAACATCTTCAGTGAATTCAGCAGCAGAGGATAGTCTGATTTGAGTGCCGCTGATTGCATCATCCATTGCAGTTTGAATACTACTGTGTGAGCAGTCACCATCAAACCCGACAGTGATAATGTTTCGGGGCTGTATGCGTTGTTGACTTTCTAGTTTATCAATTGATTGATTAATAAAGCGGTTATTTATATCGGAATCATAGAGGCTGGTTGCGCTTCCGTTCGATAACGAAAAAACAGCCAGTAAAGATGTTGTGATAATTTTCATTTAATATCTCCTTAAGTTAATTGTGGATAATCACCCACAACATCGGAATTGCGACTTGGAGAAGGTCAGTGTGTCTGCAAACTTCTTAGAAACTTCACATTTCTGTCATGGCTCTGACACATGATCTGTTGGAATTAAGGTGATGTAATTGTATGATTTAAAAGAATAAAAATTCCTTTTTAGGTATTGGTGACTGGGTTTTGGTCGTTGTTCTGAGATCTGTGCAAAATGGGCTTTTTATAGATTGATGATGTTAAACATCAGTGTGTCCCTGTTGGTACAGATAGATTGCATTTTATTAGTGCTTTTGATATTTTTACTGGATGTTGAGATTTTTTTTAATGTTATTTTTTTCTGCTATTTGCTGGAGTAAGAAATACTACAAACATGTAGATGAATTTGGAGTGGTTCATTATTCAGATCAAAAGCCCAAGGATGTTGATGATTTTGATAGTTGGCAAGTTCGAGTGGCTGACCAACAATATCAAGTCAAAGTAGTCAATCGGGGAACCAAGCAGATGCCTATTTTTTATGCGGTTAATCCTTACCATGGACCGGTTGAGGTACGGTTAAGCTTTCTACAAAATAATAACGTCTATGCTGAGCCTGAATGGCCTGCTAATTACGTAGTACCTGCCAACAGTGACTTATATTTAGCAACTATCAAGCCAAGAAATCAGAGATTCGGCTGGTCAATGAGATACCGAATCGATTCTGTCTTGGGTGATCCGAATAATCAAGTAGATACAGACTATCCTTATGCAGTACCTTTTCCTGGTAACAAGCGTTATTTGGTTTCCCAGGGGTTCAATGGTGAATTCAGTCATCAGTTTGATCAAAGCCAGTATGCGGTTGATATTGTCATGTCTGAGGGGTCTCAGGTTCTGGCAGCAAGGGCTGGTGTGGTCATGGATGTGGCACAAGATTTTTACGATGGAGGTGCTGATGTGAAAAACTTACAACGAGCAAATTTTGTCCGCATTTTACATGATGATGGCAGTATGGCTATTTATGCGCATCTGCAACTGGAGTCTGTCAAAGTCAGTAAAGGTCAACAAGTAGAAAAACATCAATTGATTGGTCATTCCGGATCGACAGGTTTCTCAACAGGCCCACATTTACACTTTGCCATTCAGAGGAACACAGGGATGAAGTTAGTTAGTATACCGTTCAAATGGGAAACCAGAACCGGTGTGATGACGCCCAAAGTGGGGCCACTTTAGCGTAGCTTGAATTAACTGATGACGTGATCAAGTGGTAGGTGAGCTGTCCGTTTTTTTTGTTGCATTGAAAAACTGGTGTTAATGGAGCGAATGTGAGGAAGCGTTAGAATTTTATCGTAAATCAGCTGATTGTATGATTGCATGTCTTTACTCACTATTTTTAGCAGGTAATCATGTTCTCCACTGGTGGCGTGACATTCGAGTATTTCAGGCCATTGACGAATACCTTGATCAAAAATTTTCACCGTTTCAGGGTGGTGGTTGTCCAGTGCAATGAAAGCGAAAGCAGTGATAGTCAATCCCAGTTTTTCTTGATCAAGAACGACGCTATAGCCTTTAATCAATCCCGAGTGTCGCAAGGCGTCAACGCGGCGCCAGCAGGGTGCTGGTGACAGCGCGACTTGTTTAGCCAAATCCTTATTGGATATGCGGCCATTGATCTGAAGTTGTTGAATAATGTTGATATCATATTGGTCCATCCTAGCAATATATACCATATTTATATGATGATATAAAATAAATATTGCTTAAAAACTATTTTTCAGGCACTAAACGCAAGCACATTTGCCATTTTTCTTAATACAATGGTTGTTCGCGAAAATACAGGACATAGTATGAATCTCAAAACCAAAGATGAAGGTCTGCAGACGGTCACTTTTGACTGGCGAAAAGTGGCTAAGGACCTATTGATCTCCAGAGCATTGGATGATCTGGAAGAATATGATTTGGTCAAGCAGAAAAAGGTATTGTATCAATTTTCTGCACGAGGACATGATCTGGCACAAATTATGCTGGGACAGGTTATGAAAGGAAAAAAAGATGCTGTTTCTGGGTATTATCGTTCTAGACCTTTGTTGCTTTCACTGGGTATTGCTGTTGAACAATTTTTGCAAGCGACCATGATGCGTCGAGGTGGTTTTTCTGATGGTAGAGATATTGGTGTGGTATTCAATGAACCCAGGCATAATGGTGTATGTGTCCTACCGATGTCTGGAGGTGTCGGTGCGCAATACACACCAGTGGCAGGTTGGGCTCAAGCCATAGATTTTCACTATAAGTACCTAAAAGACAGTGATTGGGAAGATGCTGCCGGACTCGTTTTGGGTGGTGATGGTTCTGTGGCAACTAATGGTTTTTGGTCTGCTTTGACGATGGCTACCACTTTGTCTTTACCGATGATTTTTTACATTGAGGATAATGGTTATGGTATATCAGTACCCTCAAGTTTTCAGACCCCAGGGGGTAATATTGTTAAAAATCTGGAGTCTTTTAAAGGCATTAAGTTATTGTCTGGTGATGGTACCAATCCGCAAGAGGCGGCTGATCTGATCAGTCAGGCCAACGATCATGTCCGTCATAACAGGTCTCCTGTGTTGTTGAGGTTGACTGTGCCGAGGCTCAACGGACATTCAGCTCAGGACACGCAAAGTTATAAGTCCGCAGAAAGACTCATCTTTGAAAAACAACATGACCCTTTACCTAAGTTGCAGAAGTTTTTAAATCAAAAAGGTATCGTGACCACCGGTGATTGGGAGCAAATGGCTAAAGATGCTAAAGCCTATTGTGATCAAGTTTATCAACAAGTCGATAAACAACCAAATGCTGATCCCCGTGATGTGCATCGCTATGTCTTTGAAGAGAAAGACGCCAACGGTTCGCCAATTCTACAAAAGCAAGGTGGTATACATTTGAGTCAAGATAAGTTTCCCTTATCATCAGAGCAAGTCGTACCAGCACCAGGCCGAATCAATATGGTAACGGCCATTCGAAAAACCTTGGATTATGAACTTACTCATAACAAGAAAATGCTGGTCTTTGGCGAAGATGTCGGTGCTAAAGGAGGGGTTCATGCGGTGACTCTGGGTTTACAGGACAAGCATGGAAATGCCAGGGTTTTTGATACCAGTTTATCTGAAGAAGGCATCATAGGGCGTTCGTTAGGCATGTCTTTGGCGGGTTTATTGCCTGTGCCGGAAATACAGTTCAGGAAATATGCAGATCCTGCTGAAGAGCAGTTGAATGATACTGGTTCCATGCGTTGGCGTACTGGTAATCGTTTTGCAGCACCAATGGTGGTGCGTATGGCTGGTGGTTATTTTGGCTGTGGTGATCCGTGGCACTCACAATGTGCCGAAGTGAAATGGGTTCATGCCATTGGTTGGCAAGTGGTTGTGCCGTCCAATGCAGAGGATGCGGTTGGTTTGTTACGTTATGCTTTGAGAGATAATAATCCAACCATCTTTTTTGAACACCGTAAAATGTTAGATCATATCTGGGCACGACGTCCTTATCCAGGAGATCAATATGTTATTCCTTTTGGTGTAGGTAAAAAAATACTGACAGGCGATCGATTAACGGTTGTTTCTTGGGGTGGCATGGTTCATATGTGTCAACAGGCCATTGAAAAAACAGCAATTCAAGCAGAACTGATTGACTTGAGGACCTTACAACCTTGGGATAAAGACATGGTGCTCGAATCAGTTAAAAAAACAGGCAGGTGTTTGATTGTTCATGAAGATAATATATCTGCTGGATTTGGTGCGGAGATTGCAGCTTATTTAGCGAAAGAGGCTTTCTTTTATCTGGATGCACCTGTTGAACGATTGGCCACTGCTGATATTGGTAATCCTCATGATCCTTTACTAATGGAGCATGCTTTGCCAAATTCAACAAACATTGCCGAAAAGATGATGGAGCTTGACCAAATATGAGTGAATTGATTGAAATTCGATTAACAGCAGATCAGACAGAAGGCACCAAGGCAACAGTAGCACAGTGGTTGAAAAATGTAGGTGACTCAGTAGTTCAGGATGAGCCAATTGTTGAATTGGAGACAGATAAAGTGATGATGGAAGTCATTGCTCCAGTAACAGGTGTTTTACATGAGGTTATGTTACAGTCTGGAGAGTCCGTCACTGAGAAAAATATTTTGGGAACTATATCCCAACACTCAGTGTCGAAGGTAGTGAGTGAATTAAAAAAGGACACAACTCCGATTGAAGAGTCATTTTTACAAAACGATTCGACAAGTGTAAGCCCGGCTGCTGGACTCTCTTATCCTCCTTCTACCTTTATTAGTCCAGCAGTTCGGCGTTTATCAAAACAATATCAACTGGACACCAATCAAATTATAGGGACAGGAAAAAATGGTCGTGTTACCTCCCGTGATGTCAGGATGTTTCTTGATGCTCAGAAATCACACTCAGTTCTACAACAGCAAGAGATAACAACTGGTAGTGAAATGATTCCTCACACCATTATGCGAAAACGTATTGCTGAACATATGCAGCACAGTATCCAGACCGCACCTCATGTGACTTCGGTTTTTGATTTGGACATGAGCGCCATCATCAAACATCGAAATGCCAATAAAGCTGTGTTTGAGAGACAGGGTGCGAAACTAACCTTTACAGCTTACTTTGTGGCTGCTGCTGTTAAAGCTATCAGATATCAACCTAAGGTCAACAGTCAATTTCATGAGCAAGCGCTAGAGGTCTTTGGTCATGTTAATATGGGTATTGGAACAGCATTGGGTGATGGTGGTTTGATCGTGCCTGTCATTCATCAATGTCAAAATATGACCCTGTTGGAAATCGCGAAATCTTTAACAACAGTAACTGAAAAAGCAAGGAATAATCAGCTCTCTCAAAAGGATGTCCAAGGTGGTACATTCACCATTTCTAATCATGGTGTTTCTGGTTCACTTGTTGCCACGCCCATCATCATTAACCAGCCACAATCGGCTATTTTAGGTGTGGGAAAAATGGAAAAACGTGTAGTGGTTGAACAAATCAATGGACAGGATGCGATAGTAATCAAGCCGATGTGCTATATCAGCTTAACCATCGATCACAGGAGTTTGGATGCCCACCAAACAAATGATTTCCTGACTCATTTCAAGTCGCTGCTGGAGTGTTGGTGCTGATTTTTATAAAGCAAATGTGACTTGAGTTTGTTTGTTCGCTAACTCAGTTGGCAATAATAAGGAAAATAAATAGCCTTATAATGTTTTTCCAATCAATTTGCTGGGTTAAGATAGCTCAATTTTCCAGAGACCCTGTATCACATGAAAAATAGTGACTGGCGCACAGATATCATTGCCGCTGGTATTTTTATACTGGTGGCTACTATTTGTGGAATGGTCAGTGATTATTGGTTAGCATGCTTTTTTGGAATTTCTTTAATATTTTTTATCTGGAAATATTTGCAGTTTAGGCGATTTTATCAATGGTATAAAGCAGGCGCTTCTAAGGATGAAATACCCAGTAGTCATGGTATTTTTGCAGTTTTAGCAAACCAGGTTTTAGAGAATAAACGTCAAACTAAAAAGATTCAGCGTAGAAATCAATATTTAATTGAACAGTTTAACACGACAGCACAAGCTTTACCGTTCGCAACGGTGCTGCTCAATACCGAAAATGAAGTTCAGTGGTCGAATCGCAGCGCCTATAATTTGTTGAATATTCGTATCAGCGATCAAGGCCAGCGCATAGATAATATTATTCGAAATCCTCAGTTTATTGAGATGTTATCAAGTAGTAAAACTGATCAGGAATTGAGATTAGAGCATCCTCTAGATACAGAGAAAAAGATTCACCTCAGATTAATTACGTTGAGTCGTTACAGACAATTGTTAGTGGCAAGAGATATCAGTGCTCAAGAAGCATTACAGAAATCAAGACGTGCCTTTGTCGCCAATGCGTCTCACGAATTGCGTTCGCCGTTGACGGTTATTTCAGGTTATTTGGAAATGATAAAAGACTCCGGTCAGGTGCCTGAAGACTGGTCTATTGCTATTGATCAGGCTTTGGAACAAAGTAATCGTATGGAGCAAATTATCGCTGATATGTTGAAGTTAGCCACCATTGAACATGATCGTTACATGGAAACTAAATTTGAGCCCATTCAAATGCCAAAGTTACTTAACCGATTATTCAATGATTTAAAAAATAGCAGGGATGCAGCACAGCATCATATGACAGCACAAATAGATTCTGAATTGATGATTTCAGGAAATGAATCTGAAATTACCAGTGTATGTTTGAATCTAATGAGAAATGCTGTTATTCACACTTCTCCCGGAACTTCAGTGCACATACATTGGTTCAAAGATGACAATAGTCGCCCAAATTTGTGGGTTCGTGATAATGGTGAAGGTATAGACAATAAACACATGCCTCACTTAACAGAGCGATTTTATCGTGTTGATAACTCACGAACTAAAAATGTACAGAGTACGGGTCTTGGCTTGGCCATAGTTAAACACATTTGTTTGAAGCATCAAGCTGAATTCGAAATAGAAAGTCAAAAAGGGAAAGGGTCAGTATTTAAGGTCAAGTTTAAAAAAGTTTAAAAAATGAATCGCCACGACGATTAGTTTCAAGATTAAACTAACTTAAGATACTGATGAGAGCTATTCAAAGTCATTTCAATCGGTTTACAGACTACCGGTCATAAATTCAACGGCGGCTTTCACCTGCTCATCTGTCAGATCAGTTCTTCCACCTTTAGCGGGCATTAATCCCGAGTTACCTGTGAAGCCTTTAATTGCATTGGCTAATATTGCTTCAGGACCTTTTGATAATCGATCTTTCCAGGCTGATGCTTCTAATTTAGGTGCACCACCAGCTCCAGTTCCATGACAGGCTGTGCATACGTTGGTATAAATCAGTTCGCCATCAGTAGATCCGTCGAAAGGAATTTCTGTCACCTCTGCGACTGCAATAATGGCATTAGGGTCAGTATTGACTTTAGCTGCAGGTGCGATGCTGGCTTGAATGGTCGAGCGATCCTTGCGATCTTCTAAATTTTTCACCAATTTGTCCTGGAATATGCTAGAACCAACAGCCAAGACAATGGTAAACAAAATCAATACAACAACCAAAATGGAGAAATTCCTAAAAAATATCGAATCTTGATCACTCATGAATTATCCTTTATTAATTGTCACAGAAAATAACCGGGCATTATAAATGTTAAGCCTTACTTTGCCAAATGTTTAATTACCTCATACAACAATGGTTTGCCGCTGAGTTTAATGCGCCAACACCAGTGCAGGAAGCAGCGTGGCGAGAAATAGAAACAGGTAAAGATGTGATGATTGCGGCGCCCACTGGATCAGGTAAAACTTTTGCTGCTTTCCTGTCAGCCATCAACCAGCTATTTGAGTCTCGAGAGAGCAACGCATTAAAGGTTATTTATGTGTCACCTTTAAAAGCTTTAAGCAATGATATCCATTTAAATTTACAACAACCTTTGGTTGCAATTCAAGCATTGTGTAATGATCAGGTTGACATCAAAGTGGCGGTTTGGACTGGTGATACTACACCTTATGAGCGGGAAAAAATAAAGAAAAAACCACCACATATTTTGGTGACTACCCCAGAATCGTTGTACAACATCATTACATCCAGGGCGGGCCGTGAAATGGTTCATTCTGTTTCGACAGTGATCATTGATGAAATTCATGCACTGGTGCCCAATAAGCGGGGGGCACATTTGTCTTTGAGTTTGATGAGGTTAGAAGCATTGACTTATCAAAGGCCTCAGCGGATCGCGATCTCTGCTACTCAACGACCAATTGAGCAGGTCCGTGATTTTATTCTGCACTCCGAGCACAGTAGCATTGTTGATTTGGGGCATAAGCGTCAATTAGATTTATCAATTGTAACACCTGAGTCGCCTTTAGATATCATTATGTCTAATGAGCAGTGGTCTGAGGTTTATGATCTATTAGCAAACGTCATAGCCGATCATAAAACCACTGTGGTGTTTGTTAATAATCGTCGTTTGGCTGAACGTGCTGCTAAACATTTGGCTGAGCGCTTGGATGAATCTCAAGTGACCGCTCATCATGGCTCACTGGCTAAAGAGCATCGCTTGAAGGCAGAAACTTCCCTGAAATCAGGCCAGCTTAAAGCAATTGTGGCAACGGCATCTTTAGAGTTAGGAATTGACATTGGTGATGTGGACTTGGTTTGTCAATTAGGATCTCCAGGGAGTATTCAAGCTTTTTTACAGCGGGTCGGTCGCTCTGGACATGGTGTCAATCGCACGCCCAAAGGTATGGTGTTTCCACTGACTATTGATGACCTGATTGAAGCTTGTGCTTTGGTGCAGGCTGTTGCTGATGGTCAACTAGAACACATCAGTTGGCCCTTGCAGCCGTTGGATGTGCTGTCACAGCAAATTGTTGCCGAGGTGGCTTTGAAGCCTTGGTCTGTGAAACATTTGTTTCACTTGTTTACCTCAGCTCAAAGCTACAAAGATCTGAGCGAGACTCAATTCAGGCAAGTAGTGCAAATGTTGGCTGACGGTTTTTCCAAAAGAGCGACTTATCAAAAAGCACTGATCACCTATGATGCCATTAAGGATGAAATTAGGCCGAGAAAAGGAGCTCTTCTAACAGCAGTACTCAATGGAGGGACTATTTCGGATCAGTTTGATTATGATGTTCGTTTGTTGCCTGAGGACATTAACATCGGGACGTTGAATGAAGATTTTTCCTTTGAAAGTATTCCTGGTGATATTTTCCAGTTGGGTAATCACTCATATAAAATATTAAAAGTAGCCACGGGCACAGTGTTTGTTGAAGATGCACAAGGGCAGCCTCCTAATATTCCCTTCTGGTTTGGTGTCACTATGTGGCGCTCAGATGCTTTGACTCAAGCTGTTTCAAATTTAAGAAAACAGTTGGCAACGTTCAATCAAACAGCTCAACCAGTAGGCCATTTAGCTCAGCAATTAGGTACTACTGAAGCCAAGGCGCAGCAGCTGTCAGATTATACTCTTAACAGTGAAACTGTACTGGGCGTGATGCCCAGTAAGGACGATATTGTTGTGGAGCGTTTTTTTGATGGTAACAATGATATGCACTTGGTGATACATTCTGTTTATGGTTCGCGATTGAATCGAGCGTGGGGGTTGGCCTTACGCAAACGTTTTTGTAAGCAGTTTAACTTTGAACTTCAAGCGGCAGCCATAGAAGATGCATTGATATTGTCATTGAGCTCCACGCACAGTTTTGCATTATCGGATGTGGCTCATTATTTAAAGCCAGATTCGGTCTGTGATGTTTTGATACAAGCATTACTTGATACACCGTTTTTTGTTACACAATGGCGCTGGAATGCCTCTATTGCACTCGCAGTTAAAAGACGCCGTGGTGATCAAAGGGTATTGCCTCAATTTCAACGAAATGCTGCTGAGGATTTAGTGGCTGAAGTGTTTCCAGAGCAAATAGCCTGTGCTGAAAATATCACTGGGAATCGTACAGTACCAGATCATCCACTGGTCATCCAAACCCTATGGGATTGCACACAAGGCATTATGGATGTAGAAGGTTTATCACAATTATTACGACGTCTGGAGTCAGGCCGTGTTGCGATGCATTTTGTTGACAGTCAAACCCCATCACCCACATCGATGGCGATTATTCATGCTCGTAATTTCGCATTTTTAGATGAAGAAGATGCAGAAGCCAGAAGAACACTGGCGATACAAACAAAAGATCTGAACCATGAATTTACAGCACAAATTTTGAATCAACAAGAAATTAAGCAGTTTAATCAAAGCATTAAACCAATCATTCGAGATACTGATGAATTATTAGAGCAGATACAATATGCCACGTTGTTTTGGACAGATGAGGTACATGGCTGGGAAGATGATTTGAATTTCTTGGAAAAGTCAGGTCAAATCAAGCGCTTCAATGAGTTCGATCAAGAGGTGTGGGTTAGTCATATCAACTTGCAACATGTCCGCAAAGTATGGGCGCATGTGTTTGGTATTGAATGTAAAGATGATATCACTCCTTTGCTAACAGATATGGTGCAAAATCGCTTGGCTATTGACGGCATAGTCACCGTTGAGCGATTGCGATCGAGGTTACCAGTTGCTGCGAGTTTAATTAATCAGGTACTGTTGGCACTGGAATCGCAAGGTGTGGTATTCAGGTTTCAGAATGGTTATTGGGTGGATCGTCATCATTTAGCCCGGTTGCGACAAAGTACATTGGGGCAAAAACGTCGGCGAATCAAACCAATCAGTGAAAAAGATTACTTATTGTTTTTAAAAAAATGGCAACACCAGTTACAGCCATTGGTAGGGGTTGATGGTTTGCATCAGGTTTTGCTTCAATTTGAAGGGCATGCTGCAACCATAGAACAGTGGGAACAAACCATCCTCAAATCACGTGTTAAAGACTATCATCCGATGCTATTAGATCAGTTGTCCCAGAGTGGTTTATGGGTTTGGAAACGCGCAGGTAAAAAGACAACGAGCTTACAGATCAAACCCAGTTCATTGCAAAAAACAACCCTCACTTTTCTGCAAAGGTCAAATGCTGGATTTATGGCAACGAATGAATCGGTATTACCCCCTCAAGCATTAGTCGTGCTTAAAACGCTGAGAGAACATGGTCCAATGTTTTTCAATGAACTGAAATCTATAATAGATGAATTGCCGGTCGTTCTGGAAGAGTGTCTGATACTGCTGGTTAAACATGGTGCTGTGCTTATTGATGGAGTTCAAGCCGCTCGTATGCTCAGTCAATCTCCAGCCAAACGGTCCCGAATATTGAATAAGGCGAAGCAATATCACAAAACTGGGGGCGTAGCTTTGGGTTATTTAGATATGATGGGGAGGATCGCATTAGCGCCTACCAGTGAAGTTGATGCTCAGGAAATGTTGGAATGGGCTATGCGCCGTTGGGGTGTGCTCAGCTATGATATTTGGCAAAACGAGACATTACCTGTGCGTTGGTCAGAAGCACAGATCTTACTAAATAGAATGGAGGCCAGAGGAGAAGTGCTGTCGGGTCGTTTTATCGCTGAGCACAGTGGCTTGCAGTATGCTTCGTTGAATTTTTACAGAGATATAAAGGGTCAGATGACCTTGGTGTCGTGATTGTTTTTTGTTGTTTGATATAAGATTTAAACTCACGAGTAATTTATCTTTTCAAGTCATTTCGATTTAATATACCCTACTTGTAATGTGAACTGATTCACGTTTTACAGTTAATAAACTATCTTTTTGGTCCAAATAACATCTCTAACACGTACCTCACTTCCTAAAAGGACTCATTAATTTTCATCGAGGTATGCATGTATAAGAGAATCATTACTTTATTATCACTGATACTGGCAATACAAGCTCAAGCATTCATTACCGTGGGTGCTGATGACTTTTGTGATTATGACAATATTCAAGAAGCCATTGACTTTGATGAGGACGATATCATCAGAATAGCACGCAATCAAATCTATTTCGAAAATATACAAATACCTAGCAAGTCTATTGAGCTGGTAGGAGGCTATGCGGATTGTTTTCAAGCTGAGATGAACATTACTGACCAATCCCAAGCTGTTATTACAGCTAACGGAGTTGATAGTGCAGTGCTTTTAGAGGCATATGACAACGATAACGTTGAGGTAATATTGCGTAACTTATTCATTTCAAATGGTGATAACAGCATTATGATACATGCGCAACAAAGTTCTGTCTTGAATGTTACTCTAGACCAGGTTCGAGTCTATAATAGTCACAATCGTGGGATACATATTCTGGGTTTTACAGAGGCTCAAGCTCACGTGTTAATTAATGACAGCCAGATAGATTTTAATCAAGGTGGCGGTATACATTGTACAGGTTCAAGTAACACCCTTAACATCACAGGAGAAACCTTGATCACCGAAAATAAAGCCATAGGCCTAGATGGTATTGGTAATAGTGGAGGTGGTATTCTAGTGAGACTAGGTTGTTCTTTGTCAGTTTATTCACCCGCTCAAATCATCAATAACGAAGCCACATTTGGTGGTGGTATTGCTGCAATTAATAACAGCATCGTATTATTAATTGGATATCCTTCAGGGGAGCAAAATGGTATGTCTTTAGGTGAGTGGGAAAATCCTATTTTATTATCAGAAAATAAAGCTCATCATGGTGGTGCTTTCTTTGCTTTTGATCATTCATTAGTAGCTATTTACAACTCTTTGATTGAAAACAATCAAGCGAGCTTTAATGGTGGAGCAATTCATACTCTGGGTAACTCAATTGTTTCAGCATTGAATTATCAAGAACCTGGTCAGACCTGTTGGTCGCCTGGTGCGTGTTTACAATTCAAAGGCAATAAATCACCTAATGGGGGTGCCATTAGTTCAACAGATCAATCAAGAGTTGACATAAGTGGTGCACTCTTCACAGAAAACTGGGCATCGTCGGGTATCATTTCAAGAGCCTATGAAGGTGGAAACATCAGTATCATGAACTCAATCATCAGTAACAATGGTCAAAATGGTGCTGGTGATTTCAGCGATTACCAATTGTTTGACAACCAAAGCGGTAATGACAACATCGCTAAAACAGAATTGCACTATGTCACGGTTGTGGACAATCACACGACTGACAACCTGATCACAAATACTGAAGGATCGGTTGCTGTTTACTCATCGATCATCCTTGATGATACTGTTGATGTCTATCAAGAAGCAGGTCAACAATCTCAATTTCATATTGAATGTTCGATGGTTCGTGAAAATGCCAGCTTTATCGCAGGACCTGTGGTCTCTGTGACCAACGATGATTTAGAGACAATCTTTACTAACCCCGCAGCAGGTAACTATCATTTAGCGGATGATTCGCCAGCCATTGACTATTGCTACAATGCTTCGGGCATCAGCAGTCATGACATTGATGGCGATACACGCGGTGTTGACAATTTTGATATGGTTAACTTTGAAGGTACTTATGACATCGGTGCCGATGAAACTGGAAGTGTCAGCGATCTGATCTTCAAAGATGATTTTGAATAAAAGAGAATAATGGTATTTACCATGTAGGTTAATGATCAAGTGCAAGCGGTGACATGTTGGTTTTGAGTTGATATTAGCTAAGATGATTGGTTTTTATGGGGATATTTAGAGATATTATTTGA
>JAUIGR010000107.1 GCA_030430025.1 Gammaproteobacteria bacterium | reverse complement strand
TATCACTTTGGTTAAGGGGCATGCCATTTTCAATATCAGCAGGAGTTGGCTTCATTGCCTTATCAGGCGTGGCTGTTCTCAATGGTTTAGTGATGCTCTCATTTATCAAGGATTTATGGGAAAAGACAGGTGATCTTTATCATTCAGTGATCAAGGGGGCGATGACACGCCTGCGTCCTGTTTTAATGACAGCACTGGTTGCAAGTTTAGGTTTTGTTCCAATGGCCTTAAATACCGGCACTGGCGCTGAAGTACAACGTCCACTTGCTACAGTTGTCATAGGCGGCATCATTTCATCAACATTATTAACGTTGTTTATCCTGCCCATTTTGTTTGAATGGGTCTCTAAGGATAAAAAAGAAAAGGAGAAAAAAGCATGAGCTCACATGAACATACAGAAAACGACGGTCATGATCACAGTCATGATCACAATCATGAAAACAGCGGTTACCTGCCGGCAATCATATCACTGGTGTTATTGCTCACTGGCTTAGCCATCGAGCATTTACTAAAGTATGAGTTTTTTGACGGGTGGGTATTAGTTACCTGGTACATTGCAGCTTATTTGCCAGTTGCTCTTCCAGTAATTAAAGAGACCATCGAGTCACTCAAGAAAGGAGAAATTTTTACAGAGTTCTTCCTTATGAGTATTGCAACCATTGGTGCCATGTTTATTGAACAATACCCAGAAGGTGTTGCAGTGATGTTGTTTTACGCCATTGGTGAGCTATTTCAAAACGCGGCTGTAAATCGAGCCAAGAAAAACATCACAGCTTTACTCGATGTGAGGCCCAAAACTGCACATGTGCTTATTGATGGTAATTACGAAACAGTAGATCCAGAATCTGTCAAGGTAGGCGATACCATTCAAATTAAGGTTGGTGAGAAAGTACCGCTTGATGGCAAGTTAATTTCTGATAAGGCCAGCTTGAATGCAGCGGCGATAACAGGTGAGAGTAAGCCACAAAGTTTAATAAAAGCTGAAAATGTTCTGGCAGGTTCAATTAATCTTGAGTCAGTTATTGAGGTTGAAGTTGAAAAGCTATACAACGATTCATCTGTTGCCAAAATACTTAATCTGGTGCAAAACGCAACAGCTAAAAAAGCCAAAACTGAGTTACTTATCAGAAGGCTTGCCAAAATATACACCCCCATCGTGGTATATTTGGCCATTGCAATTTGCATGTTTCCTTACTTCTTTGTTGAAACCTATCAGTTTCAGGACTGGCTATATAGGGCTTTGGTATTCTTAGTGATTTCTTGTCCCTGTGCATTGGTGATATCCATACCACTTGGGTACTTTGGTGGGCTTGGAGCAGCCTCAAAAAATGGCATTCTATTTAAAGGAGCCACTTTCATGGATACTTTGACACAAGTAAACACTTTGGTCATGGACAAAACAGGAACGGTGACCAAGGGAACATTTAAAGTTAAAGAAATCAATATCTCAAATGACATGACTGAGGATGAATTCATGAGTTATGTTTTGTCACTGGAGAAAACATCAACCCACCCAATTGCCAAAGCCATCATGCAATATGAAAATGTCAGTGATATTTCAGATGCCAGTGATGTTGATGAAATAGCTGGCAAAGGGCTTAAAGGGTTAGTTAACAATAAAACTGTGTTAGCCGGTAATAAAAAATTACTGGATCAATTTAACATTAAAACACCAGGTGAAATTGATTCCATAGTTGATAGCATTGTTTTGGTTGCAATTGATGGTGATTATGCAGGTTTTGTTACCATATCGGATGAATTAAAAGATGATGCCAACCAAACCATTTTGGCAATCAGGAATTTAGGTATCAATGAAATAGTTATGCTTTCAGGTGACAAGGATTCAATCACACAAAAGGTTGCTGGCGAATTATCAATCAGTCAAGCCAGGGGTGGCTTACTTCCTGAGGATAAATTGAATCATGTAGAAAAGCTCAAAGAAGATTCAACAAAGGTCATTGCATTCATGGGTGATGGGATTAACGATGCACCGGTGTTAGCAACCAGTCACTTAGGCATAGCCATGGGTGCCAATGGCAGCGATGTGGCTATTGAAACGGCTGATATGATCATTCAAACAGACCAACCCTCAAAATTTGTTACGGGCTTTAATATCAGTAAATCCACTCAAGGAGTCATCTGGCAGAATATCATTCTGGCATTTGGTGTAAAGGTGCTTGTTTTAATCTTGGGTGCAGCTGGTATGGCCACCTTGTGGCAAGCAGTTTTTGCTGATGTTGGTGTGGCGTTATTGGCAATATTAAACGCTGTGAGATTACAAAAAATGAAGTGGTAGCGTTTTCATTAACAGCAAGCTTCCTTTTGGCGGCTTGCTTATATTTAGTGACAAAAATACTTATACTTTAATTAAGCATTGACTCTATAGTTACTATAGGTATTAAAATTGAAAATAACACGTAATTAAGAGTTATTATGCAAACCAAAAAAATGAATAAAATAGACGGTGGGACTGAAGCCATAAACAAAATTTACACATCCAGCACTGATATTTTGGACTATGAAAACCTAAGTATTCAAAACTTAATCAAATCAAGAGCGTGGATGAAATTGAATGAGTACGAGAAAATTGGGGCAGCTTATACATATGTACGTGATGAAGTGAAATTTGGCTACAACATAAGTGATGATATTT
>JAUIGR010000008.1 GCA_030430025.1 Gammaproteobacteria bacterium | reverse complement strand
GTTGTGATGAAAGAACAAGCTGGGTTCAATCAGTTCGACTTCGTTAATGAGTGGTTGGTTATTTTTATCGAATAATAGATCTATTCTGGTATAACAGATGTTTTTGAATCGTTTACTCAGCCAGTCTATCACAGCATCACCGATGATTTGTTCTTGTGAGCTTGGCTGATGGCTTTTATCGATTGCTCCATAGGTGTTCTGGACGCGATAATCGTTAGGCTGTGGTTTTTTTATGACAGCATGAGAGTAATGCTTTCCAAAGTAGATGAGTGAAACTTCACCTTTACTTTCAACTTCTGTTAAATAAGGTTGTAGCATCATGTCGGTTTTTTTCAACCAGTGATTGAGGTGCTGTTGCGCTGTCGCCATGTCATCGATGTTGAATCTTAATGTCCCTGATGAATCAGCACCAACTATTGGTTTTAAAAACCATTTTTGTCCGGGTATTTGAGTACATGTGGTGGCGATCTCAGGTGTGCTGTTTTGTTTAATCCAGAGAGTCGGAGCTATTGGGAAAGCCTTTTCAGCCAGTTCTTTAAGGTATGTTTTTTGACTGTTCCATTTGATGACCTCAGGAGGGTTGATCAATCGTGTTTGGTTCCCACATGTATTACACCAATCGAGAAATTCTTGACTTTTTTCATGGTAGTCCCAGGTCGATCTGATCAGCGCGATGTCAAAGGCTGACCAATCAGTAGGTTGATCCCAAACTTTTAATTCATAGTCAATCTGTTGGTGGGTCAATGCATCAAACAGCGGGTGATCTTCCTTAACGCCATTGGGGTGTTTGCTGCAAGTAATCAGTGCCAATTTCATTGTCGTTTTCTGTGCTTTAAATTATGTGTCGTCATTATGATCAGGCCTGTCCAAATACAAGCAAAAGCCACTTGATGTCCTTTGGTTAAGGGTTCATTGTAGAATAACACTGCAATTGTGAAACTTAAGGTTGGTGCAATATATTGTAAGAACCCTAAGGTTGAAAGGCGTAGTTGTTTAGCAGCATAGTTAAAGGCAATCAGTGGAATAATAGTTATGAGACCGGTACCAATAAGCCATCCTTTTATTGCCATATTCTGGTGCCAAGCAGTATGATCTCCTATTAGTAGCAAGAATACTAAGGCGGGAACCAATAACCAACCGCTTTCCCACAACAAGCCGATCAATGGTCGGACTTCAGTTTTTTTTCTGATCAGACTGTAAAGTGCGAAAGTCACAGCCAACAACAGTGCCAGCCAAGGAGGTTGACCTAAGTACCAACCTAGATATACAGTGCCAGTGGCTGCCATTAACAGTGCCGCTGTTTGGACTTTGTTGAGACTTTCTTTTAAAAATAACATGCCGAATAGTACATTCATCAAAGGGTTGATAAAGTAACCTAATGAAGTGGCCAGTATTTGATCATGGGTAACAGCCCAGACAAAAATCAACCAGTTGCTGATGATCATGATGCCGCTTAGTAACAAGGCCAGCATCGTTTTAAAAGGGATATACAGTGTTCTGAATAATTGATTTTTTTCCCAATAAGTCAAAAATAATAACAGGAAGAGGACACTCCAAATCACGCGATGAGCGATGATGTTTAATGCGCTTACAGTTTCTAGCTGCTTAAAGTATATAGGTGCCAGTCCCCAAAAGACAAAACAAAAAATGCCTGCTAAAAATCCCTTGTCATGGTGTTGTGTCATCGATGAATTGTAACTGAAAAAGTAAAATAAAATTTTGCTATTTTGGGGAGGAAATCTTAAAAAAATCAATCAAAACCTGTGGTGCATTTGACACACGTTCAGCAATATACATCAAGATAAGTCAAAAGTATTTTGTTAATGATCGCTAACTAAAGGTGAGTCAATCTTGTTTAACTTGTGAATAGCATTGAAACAAACCTTTGAACAGATCATCCATCAGGTTTTTGGCCTGAGCTTCAAGGTCAAAATATTGTGGAGCTTGTAAAAACTCAACTAAGATGCCTTTAAGATAACAGTGTAGGGCAAGGGTTAAGCAGTTAATATCACGGTCTGCAGCCAGTAAACCTTGTTGTTGAGCTTTTTTGAAATAGCAGGCAAGTACTTCAAAACTGGCCTGCTTTTTCTGTCGATGTTTGGCCATGTGATCAGCCAATGCTCCTGTGAAGTTACTGGTAATAAATAGCTTCATTAAGGTTTGTCTTTTTTTATCATTGGCTATATCAACCAATAAGTTAATGCACAAATCATGTAATTGAATTAATGGATGGCCGGTCAAATTTTCTAAACCCTGAAGAATGGTATTCATGAATGGTTCATACAGGGCATTATGGAGGGAGTCAAAAATTTCCATTTTATTTTTGAAGTGCCAATAAATAGCTCCACGGGTGACCTGAGCTTTTCGTGCAATATCTTCCAAAGAAGTATTATGAAACCCTTTTTGAGAAAACAAATGGGTTGAGGCATCCATGATACTTTCTTTGGTTAGTTGTGCATCTTGTTTAGTCCGGCGCATAATAGTGATTATATCGCAGAGAAAACACTTTGACAACATACATACATGTATGTATAATCCATTGACTAAGGTGTCAGCCACTGTGCTGTCTTAAGTTTCAAGCTTTTTTCAATTCACAAAGGTCAAGTCATGAAAGCCAAAACCATTTTGTTTATGCTGCTGATAGTCAGCGCATTGGTTGCTTATATTCTGTATGGGAAAAGACAAAATCAGTCTACTCAACAAATGCCTCCTGCGGCTAAGCCACAAGTGGAAGTCATCACTTTGAACACAACTAAAACACCACGAAAGATAGTGCTCAATGGCCGTGTTGTGGCATTTCAATCATCGCAAGTTCGTCCTCAAGTTTCTGGTATTATTGAGGCTAAGCTATTTACAGAGGGTGCGTTGGTTGAGAAAGGTCAGCCATTATATCAATTGGATGATGCGCGTTTTGAGGCAAACTTATCAAGTGTTCAAGCACAGTTGGAAAGTGCCAGGGCACAGCATTTAACCGTTAAGCAACGTGAAAAAAGATTACAAGCTTTGAGTCAGTCTCAAGCTGTTAGCCAGCAGGACTTGGATGATGTTAAAGCATCGTTGGCACAAGCTGTTGCTCAAATATCTGTTGCTCAATCAGTAGTTGAGTTGGCAGAGTTGGATATGGAATACAGTCAAATTAAAGCTCCGATCAGTGGACGTATCAGCCAGTCTTTATTTACCGCAGGTGCTTTGGTTACAGCGAACCAAGCCCAGCATTTGGCTATCATTACACAGCTGGATCCTGTTTATGTCGATTTACAGGCATCCAATGATATGTTGCGTCAAATCCAAAAAGAGTTGCTAACAAAAAAAGTTTTACCTGTGCAATTGAATGATCATATCTCTGATTCCGTATCTCAAACAGGGGAAATATCATTTGCTGATGTGAATGTTGACAGCAGTACCGGAGCCGTGACTATTCGGGCTATTTTTGCCAATCCTTCCGGCTACTTGTTGCCTGGTTTGTTCGTCACTGCTGAGGTAAATTTGGGAGAGATTGATGCTGTTTTGATACCACAAAGAGCTACCAGCCGAACACCAAACGGTGATTTAATGATTTGGTTGGTGGATGATCAGGGTATCGTCAGTTCACAAATAGTTTTTGCACATGGGTCTGAGGACAATCAGTGGGTTGTTGGTGATTTAAGTCTAAGTGGTCAGTCATTGATTGTGACTGGTTATCATCGATTGCAAAATGGTGTTGAGGTACAAGCTTCACATTGGCAATCTTCTTCCACTGAAAAACAGTAAAGAGGCAGCAGTCTTATGGCCAGATTTTTTATTGATAGACCTGTTTTTGCTTGGGTGATTGCTATTATTATTATGTTGGCGGGTTTGCTGGCAATACGGGTGCTTCCTATTGAACAATATCCTAAAATTGCACCACCGCAAGTGATGATCAACGCCAGTTATCCTGGTGCATCAGCTAAAACAGTTGAGAATGCAGTCACTCAGGTGATAGAGCAGCGCCTCACGGGGATTGATTACCTCCGTTATTATAATGCTTCGAGTGAAGATGGTAGTATGACCATTACGTTGACCTTTGAACCTGAAGCCGATGCCGATATTGCTCAAGTGCAGACTCAAAACAAAGTACAAGGTGCTTTGAGTTTGCTTCCTCAGGAGGCGCAGTCTCAAGGTATCACTGTGGCTAAGGCAAACAATACCTTTTTGATGGTAGTTGGTTTGCATAGTCAAACAGGACAGGTTAGTCAAGGTGAATTGGGTGACATTCTTTCCTCTCATTTTAAAGACCCCTTATCTAGAATTAATGGTATTGGTTCGGTTCGGATTTTTGGTGCTCAGCATGCTATGCGTATTTGGCTGAACCCTTATCTTCTGAATTCATATGGGTTGACTCCAGGTGATGTGCAGAATGCGATTCGCACTCAAAATACTGATATTTCTGCAGGACAACTTGGTGCTTTACCAGCTGTTGAGGGACAACAAATTAACGCCACAGTAACAGCCCAGTCTCGATTACAGTCGGTTGAAGACTTTGAGCAAATTATTCTTCGTGTTAATAATAATGGTTCACATGTGCTGTTGGAGGATGTGGCGCGTATAGAACTGGGGTCAGAATCTTATGCGACCATTGCCCGTTATAAACGGCAACCGGCATCGGGTGTGGCTGTGACTTTAGCAACAGGAGCCAATGCGCTTGATACTGCAGCAGCTGTTAAATCGAAGGTAGAGGAACTCAAGGTATATTTGCCGGCGGATGTGGAAGTGATTTTTCCTTTTGACACCACACCTTTTATTGAACTGTCGATCAATGCGGTAGTAAAAACGCTGGTTGAAGCGGTTATTTTGGTATTTCTGGTGATGTTGTTATTTCTCCAAAATTTACGAGCAACTTTAATTCCTACCATTGCTGTACCAGTTGTTCTATTGGGAACTTTTGGTGTGCTTTCAGCATTTGGTTTTTCGATCAATGTATTGACTATGTTTGCGATGGTTTTGGCTATTGGTTTGTTGGTTGATGATGCCATTGTGGTGGTTGAGAATGTTGAGCGTGTGATGAGTGAAGAAGGTTTGTCACCTAAAGAAGCCACCAAAAAATCAATGAGTCAAATAACCAGTGCATTGATCGGTATCGCGGTAGTTCTTTCTGCTGTATTCGTGCCAATGGCTTTTTTCTCAGGATCAGCAGGCTCGATTTATCGTCAGTTTTCAATCACCATTGTTTCTGCTATGGCATTGTCTGTGGTGGTGGCGCTAGTGCTTTCTCCTTCGCTATGTGCCACTTTACTTAAGCATGATGAAGGAGATATGAGAAGAAAGACCAGTGGTTTTTTTGGTCATTTTAACCGCCTGTTTAATCGAGTGCGTGACCGTTATCAGCAAATGACCAATTACATGGCCCGAAGAATCATCAGGTTTGCTGTGATTTATTTGTTGATCATTGGTGTGGTAGCACATTTATTTGTCAGTTTACCTAAGTCGTTCTTACCAGATGAAGATCAGGGTTCTATGTTTGTTATGGTGAGTGCGCCAGCAGGAGCTACGGCAGAGAGAACCTTAGAATCTGTCAAGCAAGTTGAAAACTATATGCTGGATCAACAGGGTGATTTAATCGACCATTTGTTTACTGTCGTTGGTTTCAGTTTTTCGGGTGCAGCGCAAAATGCAGCCATGGGTTTTGTTAGGTTGATTGATTGGGCTGATAGAACAGAGGGACATCAGAGTGTTTTTGCTCTAGCTGGACAGGCATATGGGGCTTTTTCTCAAATTAAAGATGCCAGTGCTTTTGCATTTTATCCACCTCCTATTCAAGAGTTGGGTAACGCTACTGGTTTCGACTTTCAATTGTTAGATAAGGTGGGATTAGGGCACGAGGCATTGATGAATGCAAGAAATCAACTGCTAGGTATGGCCATGCAGAATACTAAATTAGCAGGTGTCAGGCCCAATGGTTTAAATGATGTGCCACAGTTTAAAATTCATATTGATCAGCAAAAAGCCACAGCGATGGGTTTGTCATTAGCTGATATTAACAGCACATTGCAAATTGCCTGGGGATCTCGTTATGTTAATGATTTCATTGAAAATGGTCGTATTAAGAAAGTGATGTTACAGGCTGATGCTCCATTTCGTATGAATCCTAATGATTTGTCAAGTTGGTATGTTCGTAATAGTCAAGGTGAGATGATTCCATTTGATCGCTTTGCTTCAACAGAGTGGACTTACGGTTCTCCCAAGCTAGAACGATTTAATGGCGAAAGTTCAGTGAATATTCAAGGGAATGCAGCACCTGGTGTCAGTACCGGTGAGGCAATGGATGCGATTCAGGGAATTGTCAATCAGCTTCCTGAGGGTATTGAACTGGCTTGGTCTGGACTGTCTTACGAGGAAAAGCAAAGTGGTGCCCAAGCGCCCGCCTTATATGCGCTGTCTGTTTTGATTGTGTTCTTATGTTTGGCAGCATTATATGAGAGTTGGGCGGTGCCTTTTGCCGTGATATTGGTTGTGCCATTGGGTGTTTTGGGTGCGGTGCTTGCTAATACGCTTTTTAATTTGAATAATGATATTTATTTTCAAGTGGCTTTGTTAACTACTGTCGGATTGGCATCGAAAAATGCTATTTTAATAGTGGAGTTTGCGAAAGAGTTGAAACATCAGGGTATGGATATGTTTGAAGCAGTTGCCACCGCTGCCAGACAGCGATTTAGACCGATTATTATGACATCCTTGGCTTTTGTATTGGGGGTGACTCCACTGGCATTGGCTGATGGTGCTGGTGCTGGTAGCCAAAATGCATTGGGCATTGCTGTTATGGGAGGGATGATTGCTTCAACAGTATTGGCGATTTTATTTGTACCCATGTTTTATGTTTTTATTGATAAAGTGTTCAGTCCAAAAAAATAACTGGAAATTAATCCGGTACTGTAGAAGGCCAGTCACGATTATTATCACTGGCTTTTTCATGTGATAGTAAGAGGTGTTTTACACTCGGTAGCTTATTTGATCGATGATCATGTTATGACCGATCGTATTTTAGGGCTTGGCCATTTGTGTTACCTAGTAGTTTTTGTTCTGACCATTTGAGTTCGCCATTAACCCAGGTTTTTTCAATCTGGGCAGTGAATACTTCACCGTCGTAGGGGGTCCAGCCACATTTATAATACATCTCTTGATTAGTAATTGAGTGTGAATTGTTCATGTCAACCAGAACCAGATCAGCAAAATACCCTTCCCGAATATAACCTCTGTCGATGACATCGAACATATCAGCCACTTGATGAGTGATCTGATCTATAGTTTGATATAAATCTAATTGACCTTGATTGACTAAGGTTAATAAACTGGGTAAGGCAGTTTGAACCAACGGTAACCCAGAAGGGGATTGTGCATATTTTCTGGCTTTTTCTTCCAGTAGGTGAGGTGCGTGGTCGGTAGCGATCACCGAGATAGTACGATCTTGTATGCCGCGGATGATCTCAGCTTGATCGGCTGCTGATTTAATCGCAGGGTTGCATTTAATGAGTGCTCCTTTATCGGCGTAATCATTTTCGGTAAACCACAGAAAATGGACGCATGCTTCTCCAGTGATGTTGCTGTGTTGTTTTCTTAATTCTCGCAAGTATTGAATTTCATCGGCGGTTGAAATGTGCAGTACATGTAATCTTGTTCCGTGCTTGGTAGCCAGTGAAGTGGCTAGCTTCGTAGATTTTAGGCAGGCTTTCCGTGAACGAATTGTTGGGTGTTCGCTGACAGGAATGTCATCTCCATATTGCTTATGGGCAAAAGCTTCGTTTGTTAGAATTATTGGTGTGTCTTCACAATGGGTTGCTACCAGAGTAGGGCAATTTCTGAAAATCTGATCTAAGGTTCTTTCATCATCCACTAGCATATTACCTGTCGATGCTCCCATGAATGCCTTAACACCACAGATTAACTTGGTATCAATGGCTTTGATTTCTTCGATATTGTCGTTGGTGGCTCCTAAATAAAATCCATAATTGCAATGTGATCTGCCCGAGATGTTGCTATGTTTGTTTTCGATAGCTGCTTGCGATATGGTCAATGGATTGGTGTTGGGCATGTCCATTACTGAAGTGATGCCGCCAGCGACAGCAGCAGCCGACTCCGTACTAAAGTCAGCTTTGTGTGTGCCACCAGGGTCACGAAAATGTACTTGGTCATCTATCATCCCTGGCAATAAGTGTTTACCATCGGCATCTATAATCTGATAAGTTTCTTTGGCAGAGATCGTATTGCTAACCTGTTCAATGCGTTTGTTGTTAATCAGGATATCACCGTACTTGGATTCCATTTCATTGACTATCAGTGCATTCTTAATCAGTGTTTTTGTCATATTGTTCTTTATCGATTTTAGGGAAATGTTCAGGTACTGGATCTATACCGCCTTTGCACATGGGTTGGCATTTGGTTAATCTTTTGATACCTAAATTAATGCCTTTGATCACTCCAAATCTATTGATCGCTTCAATCATATATTGTGAGCAGGAAGGATAAAAACGGCATCGATTTCCCAGCCAGGGGCTGAGTATTATTTGATAGGCTTTCAAAATCGTTACGAATATTGCTTTCAACATTAAAAAAAGTTGCTGTCTTTCTAAATTTCAGGTATAAACTACCGCCTTAATTTCTGGTTTGATAAAAATGAAGCCAGAATGGTCCATATTTTAGCACGCAGAAAAACTGCGGGTATTGAATAGGAGAAAAACATGTCAGAAAGAGGCATCAATGATTTGCCCAAAGGTTATGTTTCCCGTGTGGAGTTGACTGATGATTATGTTCCTTCTGAGAAAGAAGAGTACATGTGTGATAAACAAATCGAATATTTTCGTCGTCGAATAGAGCAATGGAAAGAAGATTTATTGAATGAATCCAATGAGACCATTGCTAATTTACGAGCAGAGGCGAGAGACATCAGTGATGATGCTGAGCGGGCATCACGAGAAACTGAAAATGCCTTTGAACTGCGTACTCGAGACCGATATCGAAAACTATTGAAAAAGGTCAATAAAGCTTTGAGCCGCATTGAGTCAGGGGATTACGGTTATTGTGAAGAAACTGATGAAGAAATTGGTTTACCACGTTTGATTGCTCGACCAATCGCTACTCTATGTATCGATGCTCAAGAGCGTTGGGAACTGAAACAGAAAATAACCCGGGAAGGTTAGTTCATGGAAATAGCACAACAAGTGGCTCAGTTAGAAGATTTTTCCCAGCGCACTGAAGCGTTGTGGAGGTATCTTTGACTACGAAAATAAAAAAGAGCGTCTAGAAGAAGTTAATATCGAACTGGAAGATCCAGGGGTTTGGAATGATCAGGAAAAGGCTCAGTCTTTAAGTAAGGAACGAGCAATGTTGGATCATATAATTAGTACCATTGATGATTTATATTCAGGTATTGAAGAAACCACCGAGTTTTTACATATGGCCAATGAAGAAGATGACAAGGACAGTTTTGAAACAGTATTGTCTGAAATTGATGGCCTGCAAAACAAAATCGAACAACTTGAATTCCAAAAAATGTTTTCTGGAAAAATGGACTCTAAGAATGCATTTGTCGATATTCAGGCAGGTTCTGGTGGAACTGAGGCTCAAGATTGGGCAGAAATGTTGCTCAGGATGTATTTACGTTGGATTGAGTCTCGCGGTTGGAAATCTGAGTTGATCGAGGCTTCTCCGGGAGATGTGGCTGGTATTAAATCAGCCACCATTAAAGTCGATGGTGACTATGCTTTTGGTTGGCTAAGGACAGAGATAGGCGTCCACAGATTGGTTCGAAAATCGCCATTTGATTCCAGTAACAAAAGGCACACCAGCTTTGCGGCCGTTTTTGTGTCGCCGGAAATTGATGATGACATCGAAATAGATATTAATCCGGCAGATTTGCGTATCGATGTTTATCGGGCCTCTGGTGCTGGTGGACAACATGTTAATAGAACAGAGTCTGCTGTGAGAATCACACACATGCCGACTAATACCGTGGTTCAGTGTCAAAATGGTCGTTCACAACATCAAAATAAGGCAACAGCTATGCAACAGCTAAAAGCTAAGCTTTATGAATTGGAAATGCAGAAGAGAAATGCTGAGTCGCAATCGCTAGAAGACAGCAAGTCGGATATTGGTTGGGGCAGCCAAATTCGTTCTTATGTGTTAGACCAGTCGAGAATAAAAGATTTACGCACAGGCGTGGAAAATACCAATACACAATCTGTGTTAGATGGCGATTTAGATAAGTTTGTCGAAGCCAGTTTAAAACAAGGTTTGTGATTGAATAAATTGGCTGCTGGTGCATAATTATTGTGATCGTGTATCATCTTATTTAAACAATATCAAAAGTTGACATAGAATCAGTGTTTCTTTTTTTGAGTAATATTGATTGATCTTACAAATTATGACAGAAGATAATAAATTGATTGCTGAAAGACGTGCTAAATTATCAGCTATTCGTCAGCAAGGTGTGGCTTTCCCAAACCACTTCAGACGTACTCATTTGGCAGCCGAATTGCATCAGGCTTATGATGTTATGGATAAAGAAACACTCGATCCTCAGGCCGTTCAAGTTTCGGTTGTTGGTCGTATGATGAGTAAACGCTTGTTTGGAAAAGGTGGGTTTGCAAATCTCAAAGATGTTTCTGGAGACATCCAAATTTTTGTTCAGTTAAATCAAATCGGGGCAGATAAATTCTCAGAATTTAAGACCTACGATATGGGTGACATTGTGGCTGGTTCAGGTGTTTTATTTAAAACAAAAACTGGTGAGTTATCGGTCAAGGTCAGCGAATTACAATTAATCACCAAGTCTTTGCGACCATTGCCGGAAAAGTTTCATGGTTTGTCTGATCAAGAAACACGTTACCGCCAGCGATATGTCGATTTGATCATCAATGATGTTTCAGCTAATGTGTTTAGATTACGTTCTAAAATGGTTTCCCATATTCGACATTTTATGGAAAAAAGAGACTTTCTAGAAGTTGAAACGCCAATGATGCATATGATTCCTGGTGGTGCGACAGCTAAGCCATTTATAACACATCATAATACCTTGGATTTGGATTTGTATTTGCGTGTTGCTCCAGAATTATTTTTGAAGCGTTTAACTGTTGGTGGCTTCGAAAAAGTATTTGAGATCAATCGAAATTTTAGGAATGAAGGTGTTTCCACTAAGCATAACCCGGAATTCACAATGATGGAGTTTTATTGGGCTTATGCTGACTATCATGACTTGATGGACTTAACCGAGGATTTGTTTCGTTCATTGGCGGAGAATGTTAAAGGAGAAATGCGTTTTTCTTATCAGGGGGAAGTACTGAATTTTGCTCAACCTTTCCGTCGTCAAAGTATGGCCTCTCTGGTTGCTGAGTACAATGAAGGTTTGACAGAAGTTGATTGTTACGATTTATCTGTTATGCAGGCATACTGTGATGAAAGAAATATATCAATTGATAAAAAATGGTCAAAAGGTAAACTTTTATCAGAATTATTCGAATTAACTGTTGAAGAACACCTCATTCAGCCCACTTTTGTGACAGAATATCCCATAGAAATTTCACCACTGTCACGTCGCAATGATGATAACCCTGAGATCACAGATCGATTTGAATTATTTATTTGCGGTAACGAAATTGCTAACGGTTTTTCTGAATTAAATGACCCAGAGGACCAGGCAGATCGCTTTAAAGCGCAAGTGGCGGAATGGGAGGCGGGTGATGAGGAAGCCATGCACTATGATGCTGACTATATTAGGGCTTTGGAATATGGTATGCCTCCAGCCGCAGGGGAAGGTATTGGAATCGATCGATTGGTGATGTTATTCACAGATTCTGCTTCGATTCGTGATGTATTATTGTTTCCATATATGAAACCAGAACATTAATGAGTGAATTTAAAGGTATAAGACACGCCAGAAAAAAAATTGTGGCTTCTTGCCTCTTAATTTTTAGAGGTCAATCAATGGTTGCTGATGTGAAAAATATTTCTGCGACAGGTATTTTGATAAAAAAAATTGAAAACGAACACATAGATGGTCTTGGGCAGGGTGATGAATGCGTGCTTGAAATTGTTGTCAATGAAGTGTTTAATTTTGATGTCAAAGGATTGGTCGTAAGGAATGATGATCATGAACTTGCTATGCATTTCACTTCGATTGCAGATGATAAACAGAAAGATTTGTGGCAATTATTAGGTGATCGGGTGCATGAAGTTGAGACATATGGTTAATTTCCATTGGTTGAAACTTATTTAGCATTTACTGCAACAGCTATTTTGTTGGCACTGACTCCGGGTCCAGATGTCCTTTTGGTTATTGCCACTGCGGCCAGAGTGGGGTTTGGTCCAGCATTCAAGTTGACTTTAGGATTTGCTACGGGCTGTTTGATTCATACTTTGTTTTTAATACTGGGTTTGTCTGTATTGATTGCTAAGATGTCTTGGTCAATGATTTTAGTTACATTTTTAGGGGCATGCTATTTATTGTACTTAGCCTTTTTAACCTGGATGTACAGAAGTGATGGTGTAACTGAAGCTCAAAAAACACCAAAAGAGCCGAGTTACTGGCGCGGTGTGATTATGAATATCAGCAATCCTAAAGTGCTGCTATTTTTTTTGGCACTTTTTCCACAATTTGCTTCCCTTGATCAGCCTGGGGCAGAAATAAGATTAGCCATCTTGGGGTTATTGTTTGCGTTGGTTACACTGGTGGTTTTTGGTGGGCTTGGCTGGCTTACGGCACATAGTCTATCTTCTTTTTTTCACCGCCCAGTTTTTAGGCGGTGGATGGACTGGGTTAATATTTTTATCTTTATCTCACTGGCATTGCTGATGTTGGGTTCTATTGTGTTTTTTTGAGCTGATATGTTTCAATACCATCACTATGATAAAATTTGATTTCAGTGACGGATTGAGCATGGTGAATGACTGATCCTTTATGTCTTTTTGTATGGGTGTCGGAAAACTCGAACTGAAACTCTCTTAATATGGCTAATTTTCCTAGAAAAGGTTTGATGCTGATGTGTTTTTGGATCACTGAGTCGTCCAAAAAAGCCCAGTTTTTATCAATTGTTATTTTTTTTGCGGTGATTCTTGCATTATCTAATGCTTGGACTTGGTTGTACCAAAAGTACACCAGTCCGATTATTAATATAATGATGGGGATTTCGATCATAAAAAAATCTTGTATCTGATTTTGCTTAGGTTAATATATTCGCCCTTAATCTCAAAAAGCAAGATAACATAACCTCTATTTACTCCAATTAAGTTGGTAGTTGCAGACAAACGTCATGATTTGCAAATTGACCATGGTTATCTTACATTGGGACGGTGTGCAAAATAAGGAGAATTATATGAATAATCAGGCTAAAACTATTGATCGTTGTATTATTGCTGCTCGAGGAGGCATGACACTATTATCACAGCAAGAAGTCAATAAAATGATGGCAGTTGGACAAGGTGGTGTTTACGAATTGTTTCGAAAATGTTGTTTAGCGGTTTTAAATTGTGATGCCAAAGAGGATGATGCAGTCGCTGTTTTGTCACGGTATCCAAATTTTGATGTTAAGTTAGTACCGCGTGAACGCGGTATTCACCTTGAGTTTATGAATGCACCAGCACAAGCTTTTGTTGATGGCAAAATGATCTCTGGTATCAGAGACTCTATTTTTTCAGTGCTGAGGGATATTGTTTATCAGTATACGGAACATGATGCTGATGAGTTACAAGATTCATTTGATATCACCAATTATGTTTTTCAAATTTTAAGGAGATCGGAAGTACATCGGTATGGTATTGATCCGAATTTGGTGGTTTGTTGGGGAGGACACTCGATCAATCGAGTGGAATATCAATATACTAAGGATGTGGGTTATCAATTGGGATTGCGTGGTGCTGATATTTGTACTGGATGTGGTACTGGCGCGATGAAGGGGCCTATGAAAGGGGCTTCAGTAGGGCATGCCAAGCAAAGAATCATTGATGGTCGCTTTATCGGTTTGACAGAGCCCGGTATTATTGCTGCCGAAGCTCCTAATCCAATTGTTAATAAATTAATCATCATGCCTGATATCGAAAAGCGTTTAGAAGCTTTTGTCCGTTTAGGACATGGTATTATTGTTTTTCCTGGAGGTGTGGGAACAGCCGAAGAAATTTTGTATTTGATTGGTATTCTAAGCCATGAAAAGAATCGTCAGATACCTTATCCATTTATCATGACTGGCCCCAAGGAGTCTGCCGATTATTTTCATCAAATTGACCAATTTCTAAGGTTTGCACTGGGTGATGACGTGGCAAGATTATATGAAATTATCATTGATGACCCTGAGATGGTGGCACAAAAAATTATGGCAGGTATAGACCAGGTTAAAGCATATCGAGCTAAGAACCAGGTCAGTTATTTTTACAATTGGGCGTTGGAAATTGACGAGTCATTGCAGTTGCCTTTCATACCAACTCATGAAAATATGGCTGATCTGAATTTGCATCTTAATCGTCCAAAAGGCAAATTAGCTTCATCGTTAAGACAAGCATTCTCAGGCATCGTTGCTGGAAACGTTAAAGAATTTGGTGTCAGACAGATTAAAGAAAAAGGTGTGTATCAAATTAATGGTGATGTTCAGTTGATGGAGAAGTTAGATGATTTGTTACAGGCATTCATTACCCAGCAGCGCATGAAACTACCTGGTAGCGAGTATAAGCCAGTATTTGAGGTTGTTAAATAGTCAGTCCTGAAAAAGTCCTTGCTGGTCTTTTCCAGCATCGGTCAAAGAAACACTTAAGCGCAAAAGTGTGATTTTGCTGATGTTTTTTTGACCTTACTTGAGCCTGATGGCTCAAGGTGGCACGTTCTTGTGCCACACCGTCGACCGGAAAAAAGTTTCTGGAAAACTTTTTCACGTTAGCCTGAGAGCCGCATGGAAGCGGCGAGTAAAAAAGCATTGAAACACTTGTTTTCTGGTCGAAAAAACACGGAGATTGTAATAAATTTATCTTGTCCAACAATAACTTATGTGTTTTTCAGGTTCGACTAAATAGTCAAAGGTTGAAAGCATGATGTATCTTTTGATGTTTAACTCTTTATGAGTTATATAGGTTATGGCTGAATGTTTTTTTGTATTGAGTTAGCTCACAAAACACATAAGTGGAAGCTTTAGGTTTGTGGTGAATTGGTTATTACTAGTAGTAGTATCAAGATTAGCCCTGCTAATATGGTCAACCACCACAAATTAGATTTCATGAATGTTTTTGGTGAGGTTGATACAGCTTGGGATGATTCGTCATTCAATTGTTCACTGAGCAGAATATTTTTTGGATGAGATGGACTGAACTTCGAATAACCTGATGTGCCGGGTAATTCAACCTTGTATTTATAGCCATTACCAACCATGACATCTCCGTTGCGTAAAGTCGCTTGATTTATTACTTGGCCGTTCAAAACAGTTTTATGGCTGTTGTTGATAAAATGAAGTTCATCTTCATGTCGAATGACATGCCAACCATCTGGGTGATGAAAATTATCAATGATAAACTGGCCACAGGCCCCTTGATCAAAAGCCCTTAATCCAAAAACTGCACTTTGGTTGGTTTTATCTGTGGTTTCTACCTGTGTTAGGTCAATGACGGAATCTTTAGGTATAAATTGATCATCAACCAGTCTGAATTTCAAGTCATTTAATTGAATGATTTCACCAGGTTCAATAAGACTCTGTTTATTGATAGGTATATTGTTGATTGTTATTTGACCGACTAAAACACGTAAAACACAGCCATAACTATATTGGATTATAACAAAATGTTTTCCTTGAAGGTCTGCATGATTAATTTGTATGTCACAATCGAAGTCTGTTCCTATCACCGTTTCTTTTTTTAGTGGGAACCACACGCTTTCTTTGTCGTCAAGTTGGAGTAAATGCATTAATACAAGTCAGTCGTTTACTTAAAGATACCCTCTGGTCGTTAACAATACAGATACATACAGTGAATAAAAGACAGGGAAATACATTGGTTTTCTACTTTCTGTATCTTTTGGGGTAGAATGACTACCTTAAATAAAGCAGATCTGCGTTGAACTAGAACGCCGTATTGTCCTGAGATTCACATCAATATATCAAGAGGCACCTTAATTTTAATGCCAGATCGATAAGGTATTCAATTAAAAAAAACGATTAATATGACTGAGTTTTTGAATGAAGGTTTTATGTTAAGGATTATATTGTGTTGAAAAATACGCTACTGTTTTTATTATCTGGTTTTTTGATTTGGTCTTCGTTAGTGCTGTTTTTATTATTCAATGGTAGTGAAGAACAGCAGGTTAAAGACATATCACGGTCATTTAAAGTCAAACCAGGTCAAATGTTTCAGACAGAAGGACACTATCATCTGAGTGTGCTTGGTACGCCGGTGGCTGAATACCTAGTTGAGCTTCCTTCTCATCAATGGAGTGAATATACTTATTTGCTGGTGGATAGTGACTTTCAGCAAACAGATTTTCATGCACAGCTGGTTTGGAAAAGTGGAGATGTGGCTTTTCAAACAGTTCCACTTGAGCTAGGAAAAAGTGGTATGGCCATCATTCCACGTATAACATTAAATGAAAATGGCCCATTCGAGGTCTACCTTCAAATGACTCAATCAGTGGATTTAGGCGAAGTAACTAATGCCCCTGAATTTCGGTTCAAGCGCTTCGAATTAATGACTGACTCAGTTCAGGCACGACTGATGTATAGCTGGTTGGTCATGACCGATCTCAAATCTTTAAAAATTTCTTCACTGAATTTTTGGGCTATCCAATTTTTTTCGATTTCATTTGCCTGTGGCGTGTTATTTGCGTTGACTATATGGATAGTTATTGGTTGGCTATTGAAAGTTGAAATGAAGGTTATGGTTTTAGCTTTGATGTCTATTTGGATCATTTTTTCAACTCCTATTTGGCTTAATCAATGGCAGATGAAGGGTCTGATGAAGTCACAATTTGACAAACTGGCTGATAATAATGCGATTAATGGTTTGGATTATCGGTTGAAAAAAATCAGTGATCACCTTTCCCAAACCATAACTGAATTACATATGGAAAATTTACCCATTATGATTATGGACCATAATGCGTTCAGCAGAACTCGTCTGGCATACCATTTACATCGGTATAATGTTTTGACGGCTTTAAGTCTGAATAATATACCTGTAGTTAAATCAAAAAAGGGGATCTCGACTATGTTGATGTTGATTAGTCAGCAATTATTGCCGGAATGTGAGGTTGTCACTTTGGGTGTTAATGCGTTTGATGATGGAAGGCTTATTTGGAGTGAACAAGGCTACTGTTTGGTGAAAATATGATTGAAGCGTTGATTTTCTGGCTCGGTTTTATTTTTTTAGGTTTTGGAGTCAATTTTTTATTGGTGCGCAAAAAAAACAAACAGTTCGGTTTAGATGCTTTTGTTTTGTTTTTAGGACTGTTTGTTTTTATCGTTTTGGCTCAAATTTTTCAATTTTTGGGATGGTCGCCTGATTGCTTGTGGGTGATACCAATTTTTTCCTTTCTAGGTTTATTCCTGTGGTTAAAAGATAAACGCTTCCAGTACTGGGATTACATGACTGTACTTCATTTGTTTTTAGCTGTTTTAATGGTTTGGTGGTTGGCTTTAGATATGCCTTTATCAGCCTGGGATAGCTGGCTAGTTTGGGAGTTAAAAGCAAAACAGTGGCTTGCCCATGGGTGGTCAATTAACCTACTTCAGTTTCAAGATTGGTTGCACAGCGATGGTGGTGTTGTCAGTTCAACCGCTCACTATCCTGATGGTCTGTCACTGTTGTTCTTTCTTGGGAAGTGGATGTCGGGAAGTAGTGTGTGGATGGCATGGTTTCTTCCTTTGGTCTACGTAACTATAGTCGTTACAGTGATTGATGTTTTTAGAAAACAAGGTGCCTCATGGTCGTTACAAATTTTTGGATACCTGGTTTTTTTTACATTACCATTGATTAATAATCACATCATGATGGAGGGCTATGCAGATATTTGGTTAGCAATGACACTTTTGTTACTGATGGTGCAATTAGCCTATCGACATTATTATCACCATCATCATTTTTTAATGATGTTATCGTTGATATTTTTGTTGCCGGCTTTTAAGTTGGAGGGTTGGTTTTGGGTGGCATTGTTTTTGACAGCGCAGTTCATTGCTCAGTTTTTAAATAACAGATACCGATTGATTTTGGCTGGCTTAATTTTGGTGGTTTTTGTTGTTTGGTTTGTGCCGTCATATTGGCATTTTAGTTGGGCAGGACGGACAGTTGTGTTCAGTCAATTTTTTATTCAATTGGGTTCTTATTTTTCTATTCAGCTTGTACCCCATGACATCAGCAGTGAAATCATTACTGGATTATTGTTACAAAATAATTGGGGGTTGTTATGGTATTTTTTACCCGTGGTTATGTTGATTTGGGTGCTGATTAAATATCCCAAAGATGATAGGGTCAATCAGGTTTTTTTTGTTTTATCTTTTGTTTCCTTTGTGCTATTGTTTACTTTTACTGATGCGGCTCAGTGGGCTGAGAATTATGCAGCCGTTAATCGAGTTGTTTTACAACTGACTTTGTGTTTTGTGTTTCTACTTCTCCATACACTGATGTCGTGGGACAGGGTTGCTAACAAGAGAATATGAAGCAAAGAAGCAGCTGTTGGAAGCTGCTTCTTTTCCTTATATAAGATTTAATGCCTTTAAAGACTCAATAGATTTTTTCCTTGTTTGAAGACTATATCAACTGGAATACCTGCATTATTAATGGTATTCAAGGAGCGTTCTAGTTGAGGTGTGATTTTACCCTCTGATGTCATCCATAGGCCAACACCCTGATAGTCGCCATTGCCTTGTAGAGTCAATATTTTTTCAGATAAGGAGGCAATGGCTTGAGTCATTTGTTCTGGGTTGACTGAATAATAACCAGTTTGTTCATCATAATGGAAAGCGCCATGGTTGGCAAAATAGTTGAAACGAAGTAAATTGGCTACACCGTGCGCAGAGCTTGAGCCGAAACGGATGGAGCGGAAAATTCCAGCCATAAAAGTGGTGTAATAATCCATGAGTTCGCCATCTGGTAATTCACCCATTTTGTGTAATTTTTCGACCATGTATAGGCCTAGAATGTCTGCTTTACCTTCTTCAATTGATGAAGCATGTTCTTTCAAGGCTGTGCGTACGGTGCCTTTGTTAGTGATGGTGTTTTTTATGCCCAGACCGTGAGCAACTTCGTGAAACATGGTGTTGGCAAAAAATGCATTGAATGTAATGTGCTTTCTTTGTTTAGGAGTGACCAATTGGTCGGCGATGGGCACCAATATTTTTTCAAACTTGGCTTTCATGACATTTTTCAGTTGCAGACGACGTGTGCCTTTTTTTAATTGTACAGATTCATCATTGGGTAGATTAATGGCGATGGTTTTGCTTCCTGCATTACTGTGTCCAGCATAATAGACTGCATCATAGGCATTGAGGTCAGAATCTGTGCCAGGCATTTCGGTTTTGTACTTTTCATCAACAGGTAGTTCTTTTTGTAATTGTGGCAAGAATTCGGCAAATTTATCCAATTTCTTACTCCAGGCCAAATCTTTAATCAAAACATATGCTTCATAAGCAGCTTTGTATCCAAATAGTTGATCTTCATAGGTTTCAATGGGGCCAATAACAACATCAATTTTATTTGATTTCATATCCATCCAGGCTAGGTCAGAAGCTTGAAAATCATCACTTAATAATGCATCTGCTCTCAGGTTCAGATAAGTTTTGAATCCTTGGTCCTCGGCCAATAAAGCGGCTTTTTTTAATAACACAGCAGCTTGTTCGAGTTGGATTTGGTACTTTTCGTGAAAGGGGACAGCAACCAATTGTCCTGAATCGTCACGCTTAACTAATGTATAAAGGTCTTTCAGTGTGTCATTATCGACGGTTTCTAACTCAGACTTTTTCATATCTTCAGGGTAGAATTGAGCACCTAATGGTTTTTTTGCTTGGCCAGCGATGAATGGTTTATCTCCATCCAGCCTGTCCCATGGTCCATAGTTAATAGCTACTGCCTGACGGGCATTTTCGTTTGCCAATCTTTTTAGATACTGGTCTTTATTATTTCCAAAAGCTTGAAACCAAAACAGCTCATCCATGATATCCGCTGCTTTAATTAAAATGCCAATCATTTTCTTTTGATTGTCAGATAAGTGACTGAGGTCGCTGGTCAATTCAAAAGAAGCGTATTTGTTGAGAATCTGATCAATGGTCGTTTCTTTTAAAAGTTTTTCGCTAGTCACATCAGTTTGTTGATTCTGCTGTCGTGTTTTTTCCTGTTTTTGACAGGCACTAAGGATGGTCAAGGCACAAGCTAATATCAATAGTTTGGTGTTCATATATTCTCCTGCTGAGTTATGGAATGATATAGTTTCAGTACAGCATTTGCTGTGTCATTAATGTGATATTTGAAGTCTTTGGGTTGTGATTGAATGTTTTGTTTATCAGTGGTAATGTCATGCAGCTTTTGAATCAAATCTTCAATATCATTGTTTTTGAATACAAAACCTTTGTTGTAATTTTGTGCCAGCCAAGACATACCCGAACCTGTAGTATCTGATACCAAGATGATTTTATTGTGCCACATGGCCTCTAAAAGCACCACGCCAAATGATTCGGCACGGTTGTCTGATGGTAAGCAGAAGACATCACATGTTTGATACAAGGCATGAACCTGTGGCCAACTAAGGGCGCCAGTTAGTGTGACGTTGTCAGCTGTGTTCGAGTTTTTGATTTGTTGTTGTAATGATGTTAATAATGCCCCATTACCTCCAATAATGATGTGGTTGTGCTTATTTTTGCTTGCTAGTTCTATCAATAGTTTTTGATTTTTATAGTGTGTCATTCGCCCCAGATGAAAGATTCTGAATTGGTCTTGATGCCACAATGACTTTGCCCATGCGATGTCTGTCCTGATATTGGCAATAGCTTCTGGATCAATACCTAATGGTATGACTTTTACTTTTTTCTTGTTCTTTTGTAGAGGTAAAGATCGGGTTTGGTAATTTGGGCTGCTGGTTTGAATTAGAACGCATCGGTTAATTAGTTTTTGTTCTATTGGTGCTATGAAATGATAAATCAATTTCAGAAAAAAAGATGAAGGTTCTGTAACCATATCGGAGTGCCATTGAAGGTAGTAGGGTATATTCAATGGTCGAATGAGTAGTCTTAGGGCAGAGGGATTGGGCCAATGGATATGTAAGATGTCAATGGCATTCTTTTTGTGTAATTGTTTAATTTTACGGTGCATTCTCAGCATCAAAGGAGTGAATAAAAAAGGTCTTGTTGATGCTTGTCTGATTACTTTAACTTGGTTGATGTTTTGTTCGGATGATTTTGATGTCAGCAAGCCATGCTGATGGTTATGGGTTAGTACAGTAACTTGATGTCCCATCTGAGCTTGCGCTTCGGCTAAATCCTTTAAGTAGTGCTCCATACCACCATGGTAAGGTGGATAATATTTGCCAAGATGGAGGATGTTCATTTTCGGTTGATGAACTCATCCAATTTATTTTCTAGAATAGCCATGCGTTGAGTTAGTCGGCGTATTTTTCTTTCTTTTCGGGTGAGCGCCATATCCATGGTCAGCATTTTAATTAATATCAGTCCTACGGCTAAGACTAAAATCAATGTGGGTGGATAAACAATGCCCAACTGTATAGCAATACTATCAACCCACTGAGGAAAAGCAGAAAGTAAAATAGTCGCTAACGCTACCAATAGCCACCAGGTAGCGAAAGGTCCGTGCATTTTATCTTTTCTGACTAAATAAAAAATAGTGAGAGACATCAATGCGCCAATCACCAGAATCACAATGTTTGTCATGTCGATTTTTTGACTCCAAAATTGGCAAGACACAGTGTGGTTGTTTGAATCATATACTTCATGACCACCAACCAAGAGCTGAAAACTCGTGATTTGCCATCATTCCTATGTTCCATTTTAACAGGAACTTCTTCGATGGTTAAGCCAGAACGCAATAATAGTAGCAATACTCCGACATCCTGATAGTCTAGCAGACTGGCTTCTTTACCAGCAAGGATAGTCATGGCTTGTTTGTCATAGAGCCGAAAACCAGAGGTTAAGTCTTGGATTTTAATTTGTGTTAATATTTTAAAAAAGCGCCAAGCCATTTTTTTTAGATAGCTCAACCTTTGGGGAAACGTGCCAATGATCACATGACTGTCCTGTGTTTTATGGTTATACAATGTGATCAGTTCTTCTGGTAAATGTTGTCCATCAGCATCCATGGTGATGACCTGGTCATATCCTCGAGAAAGTGCATACCTGATACCAGTCTGTGTAGCGCCCCAAGCGCCCAATTGATCGGGTAGTGTAAGACAGGACACACCCATAGAATGTGCGATTTGGGCAGTATCATCACTGCTGAAATCATTGACTATAAGAATTTCATTGGCTTTTTGTTTCAGTTCTGGCAGTAGTTGTTTAAGGTTTTCAGCTTCATTGAACGCTGGAATGACAATTAATGTCTTCATATACCATGGGTTGGTTTAAAATAAGGCAGCCTTTATATACCATCACGGTTAATTTCTCAATCGATTGTTTTTATTTTATGGGTTTTGGTTCAGTTTTGACATTGCATGACTTGTTTACCATCAAAGGTGGAGGTGAACGATTAGTTAAAATCTTATGTGATAGTTTGGATGCCGATTTGATTACGGGGCATTTGGGTAAGGACGGTTTTGATATATCTGAGTTGACAGGAAAAGTGACTAACCTCAATGCATTAAATCGAATTCATGGTATTAAAACTTGGCGATTGGCTCAAGCCTTTAAAAAAATTAAACTCAATCAGTTTTATGATAATGTTATCTATTCTGGTGTCGCTTCACCGTTGGCGAGAGGAACGATCAAGGCGACTCAACATTTATTTTATTGTCATACGCCCCCTCGATTTATTTATGATAAGAAGGACTACTATGCCTCGAAGCTGTCTTGGCCTGCAAGAAGTGCTTTCACGTTGTTGAATGCTTGGTTTCGGCCACAATATGAACAAGCTGTTAGAGGAATGGATGTAGTATTCACTAATGCTGAATATGTTAGACAGAGAATCAAAACATACTTGGGTGTTGATGCTCATGTTATTCATCCACCGTGTGATACCAAATATTTTAGGTGGCTTGGAACAGGCGATTATTATTTATCAACGGCCAGGCTGGATGGTCTAAAACGTGTTGATGCCATTATCAATGCTTTCAAAGAGATGCCAGATAAGAAATTGATCATTGCTTCTGGTGGAGATCAAGCCAATCAGTTGCAACAGTTGGCATTAGGATACGATAACATCATCTTCACTGGTTGGCTTTCTGAGCGAAAAATGCTTGACTTGATTGGTTATTGTATTGCCACTATTTATGTGCCAGAGGATGAAGATTTTGGCATGAGCCCAGTGGAATCGATGGCTGCAGGTAAGCCAGTGATTTGCTCTGATCATGGTGGGCCGCTAGAAACAGTGGTTGATAGAGAAACTGGATTTTATGTTGGTGGTGACTTATCTCAACAAATCATCACAGCGGTTAACAAACTTGATGCGACCACTGCCAGTACTATGCGAACCGCTTGTGAAAAAAGAGCAAAAGCATTTGATTCAGAACAGTTTATTAAAAGAATATCAAAATTTTTAATTTGATTGCGACCCTTTTTGTTTATTGACACTCTTATGTATTAAAACTAAAGAAAAAGAGACGTGAGCCATTTCAGTAGCAATATAGATGAAGTCACACATAAAGCAGCGCTTAAAGGGCGACAGGTGGCTTATCGAAATATTTACGATCAATTCAAATCACCCGTATATAACCTGGCATACAGAATGTTACAAAACCGGGAAGATGCTTTAGATGTGATGCAAAACAGTTTTGTATCGGCTTTTAATTATATAAAACAATGGTCGGGAGATGTAGCTTTTGGATATTGGTTAAGAAAGATTGTGATTAACCACTCACTTAGTCAATTAAAGAAAAATGCCAACCACAGCAGGATCATGTTGGAGACTGAACATGTCATTTCTGATGCAGAAGATTCGATTATTGAAGTCAGTCATGATCTCAATACCATATTGGCAAAATTACCTTCGCTGTCTCGAACTGTTTTGTGGCTATATGAGGTAGAAGGGTTAAGCCATCAGGAAATTGCTGACCTTTATAAGATGTCGGTCAGTTTTTCCAAGTCACAATTATCTAGAAGCAAAAAAATCATGGCCAATTGGTTGGCCAGTCAGGAGCACAATGATGGTCAACAGCGACATGAATGAAATCAGTCAAACATTACAGTCATCTGTTTTGTTGGATCCACCCGAGGAGCGATTCGATGCGATTATGGATGATTTGGCTCATGAACGTCGAAAGCACAATCTGTGGTTGCCTATGGCGGCAATGATGATTTTGATGGTTGGAGCCTGGTTATTGTTCCCCCAAATTCAACCATCATCAGATGGTCAGATGGATCTGCTGATTAAAAAAGTTAATACGATAGAAATGGCGGTGTTAAGTCAATCTGTCAAACACTCAGGGCCTGGTTCTGAATTGTTGGAAAAAATGATTTCTATGGAAAACTGGTTGGTACAGCTCAATACCAACATTGCGCAAAGCACTGATGAGCAGCAGACGCTGGCGCTCTTGAATGCCAAGTTAGATGTCTTGGATGATTTGGTGGCTTTACAAAACAAAATGAAGCCCCAAGCCGAAAGTGAACAACCTTTGATTTAGGAGAGATGTGATGAAATTAAAAAGTTTAATAACTGCCAGTTTGCTGAGCACGCATGTGATGGCAGCAGAACAAACGGTGGATGTAGATGTTAATGCCGAAGAGGGTCAAGCGCATGTCATGATTGTCAAAAACGACAATGGTGATGTGTCAAAAATCAGTGAAACCATTGACCTATCAGAAGGTACAGACCTACAAAAAAAAATTGACGAACTGATGGTGGCTCATGGTATTGAATTAGGCGAAGATGGGGCCAAGGTAACTAAAAAAGTTATGGTGCTTGATGGGGCTGAAGTGAGTACTACTGGTGATCACAAAATGATGTGGGTTCAAAAAAGTAACGATGTGAATGTGGATATAGAAAATGGTGTCGCTAAGGTCTTCATCAAGAAGGATGATGACGGTGAGGTAGAAATCATAGAAGAAACTTTTGATGTCAGTGATGATGTTGATTTGGATCAATTGATTGATGATTTGATGCTTAAGCATGGTATTGATGCTGCTGATGGTGAGGTACACAAAAAAATCATCAAATTGGATAAAAGGGTGACCTCTCTAGAGCATAACAAGCCTCGGTTAGGGTTTATGGCATCGGTTGAAGAGGGTGGTTGGAAAGTGATTTCTGTAGTTGATGGCAGTGGTGCCGATGTTGCTGGTCTACAGGCAGGTGATTTAATCACAGCGATTGATGGTGAGGCCACTAAACAAGGTGGGTTGGGTTTAAATCAATTTACCAAACGTGACATGAATGAAGGTGATGTAAGTGTGGTTACCATTGATCGTGATGGTGACGTTATGGATTTAGATGTAGAAGCGCGTTTGGTTGATTCACCAGATATATTGAAAAATAATGTGCATCAATGGATTAGCAAAGATGGACAAATCGTTATTGAAAACATTATGGAAGGCCTCCCTGAAGGTTTTGGTGATCATGAGGTGCATGTGATGACAGCTGGTGATACTGACACTTATTTTTTCTCAGGAGGGAAAATGAATCAATGGCTGGGCAAGCAACATCACTTTTCTACGGTGACCAAAGAATTAGGTAAATACTTTGGTGTGGAGGCTGGTGTTTTGGTTCTGGAAGTTGATGTTGATAATCGTTTGGGCCTGAAAGATGGAGATGTCATTCAAGCGATCAACGGTGAAGTTGTTAACTCGCCAAAAGATGTGGTAAAAAAACTGTCATCACTTGAAGAAGGTAGTCAAGTAGAAATTGAAATCTACCGAGACAAGGAAAAATTATATTTAGAATCATAAAACGTCTTGTGTTCTGAAAAAAAGATTTGATAGAATACCAGCCTCTTTGTAAAACGGCACCACTTAAAGGTGCCGTTTTCTTCAGGTCTTGGGGCGCGTAGCTCAGCGGGAGAGCACTTCGTTGACATCGAAGGGGTCACTGGTTCAATCCCAGTCGTGCCCACCATGACAATTCTATTTGTTTATAATCATCTTAAAGATATCATATGATCATGCTTTCCTGATTTAATTTTGAATGTTTCAGGGTGTTTTTTTAATAGTTCGGAGAAAGTTTTACATTTATAGTTTGATTCATCAAATGTTGGGTCAAGCCGTTTAACAATTGGTCTTATTGCTGCTTTTACGACCCATTCATCTCCAGTTCTTTTTGTTTCTTGACGGATAGCTTTTGAAATTAAATTGACAGGATTTTTTATCTGGATCAATTCTGATTCTTCTGTACTTACAGCAATATCTTCGTTCAGGTCATCTATGACTAGTGCCTCGTAATATTTAAAATCTGAGCAACTGTTTGCCCAATGCTGATTTGTGGAAGATTTACATCCAATTCCTATCAAATCTCTACCTGCTGCTTTTATCTTTTGTGCGAGTGGAATGAAGTCGCTATCACCCCCAATGACGACAATTGAAGTTATATGAGAAAATCGAAGAATATCTTCCACAGCGTCCAAAGATAACTTAATATCAGCACCATTTTTTGCAGATGCTCCAGCTGGAAATATTTGTATAAGCTCTACTGCGCACTTAAGTAAAGGGAATCTATATTTTGAATACCATTGCCAATTGCAATATGCCTTATTGATAGCAATTGTTCCATATGTGGCAGCAAAATCATAAAGTGCTTGAACGTTGACCAATGCATTTTGTTGCTTTCCTCTATTTTGTGGTTTTCCGTATGAACCAAGCCCTTTCTCTGTATCAAACAGGCTTGCGTGTATGTTTTCAAAGTCCCAATATATAGCGACTGTTTCTTTATCCATTTTATTTTTTGCTGAGATTATTTGATTAAAAACTAAAAGAGACTTTTGCTCAATTCGCACAACATGTCGAACCTGTCTAAAAAGCACCATATTTGTGTTATAAATCTTGCTAATAACCAGTTATTAGCAAGATTTTAAGCCTTGATCTGTCGCTTTTTAGCCAGTTTGAACAAAGTCGCAGAATCAAGTAAAGGTCTCTAAAAAATCAATTAATTAACCGGTAGTGTATTTAGGAAAATTTTGATCAAAATCGACTAAAATTTGATGAATTTTCAGTTGGAACTATCAAAAATTATCACTGTTTATCTTAATTTTTATCATTTTCGAGTCTCATATTAGAGCTGAATATGGCAAAAATTTGCTCCAAATGTACCACGGGTGGTTATTAATTACTCAAGTTTGTTGTCAGAGAAAATAAAAAAGGTAAACCAGAAGAGCTTACCTTAAATTAAAATCAAACCTTATAGTGATTTAGATTGTAACGATGTTTTCTGCTTGGGGGCCTTTTTGACCTTTAGTTATAGTGAACTCTACTGATTGACCTTCAATAAGAGATTTGAAACCATCACCAATAATTTGGCTGAAATGAGCAAATACATCACTACCTGAAGCTTGTGAAATAAAACCGAATCCTTTTGATTCATCGAACCATTTAACGATTCCTGTAACTTTTTTAGACATAAATCATATCCTGCTAAATAATAAAAAAAAGAGCCCTAAAAGGGCATACACTGCTTAACTTGAAAATTTCGAGGCTACATGCGGAGTGTTTTGAAATACTGCGATTGGAGACTATAAATATTGAACTTTAAATTAACGCTTGAGCACACTATAAAAGGTTATTAGTGGGATGTCTAGTCAAATATAGCAAGAATGAAATCTTTCTGTTAGAGATCTTTGCTCGAAACACAATATTTGTTGGACTTTCCCCTTAAAAACTAAACCGACTGTAATAATACTTCGATTAAACGATTTGAGTTGTTTGTTGTCATATGGTGATTGATTTGTGCATAGCATAATGAGTGTATGACCAGTAATATATATTGTTTGTTTTCAAATTTATCAGAGCCATTTATTCATCACCCATTCATCTTCGATACTGATAATGCAGGATGAAGGAAATGGATTCTATTCATTGTTCCTTAGAAGCCGCAAGGCTTCATCCATGTGAGTCAAATCACATGACCAATTGCTGAGGTTTTCCTCCCTCTTCCTCAGCTTAAAGCTTTGGGCCTCAGTACATGAGGCCCTTTTTTTATGCTCACTCATGTTAATCTGCTGGATTATTTTCACTCTTATGAGAAATGCCGAATTAGGGTCGGTAATATCCAACAGCAAGCAAAAAAGCTGGAAAAAACTGTTTGACTGCTTTATAACCGCTTTACTAATTCATAGAGATTATTGCTCAATCTATCAGCTAATTGAGTAATGCTTTCTCATAAGAGAGGTTCAGTTGAAAAATTTTATTGGCGTATATGAAAACGCGCTTGATTTTAATTTTTGTCAGGATTTGATAGAAAAGTTCAATAAAAGTCCGCATTTGGGACCAGGAATGACAGGACACGGAGTTGATATAGTTAAAAAGAACAGTACAGATATCAATATTTCGTTATATTCTGAATGGAAGGATGAATTGACCGTGGTTAAACAAGCCGTGTTGAATGGTATGATTCGATATGTCAGGGAATATCCGTTTTTACTGGCAGGTGCCGTGGCCTTGCAGGTCCAGACTGATCAGGGTATCGAGCAGGTTGCTTATGTTGATATTCCTAACCTTAGTGATCAATCGATTGCCCGGTTGATCATGAGAGTATACCGTCTTGGTTCAGTCAATATGCAGCAATATAAACAAAACGAGGGTGGTTACTTTTATTGGCATTCAGAGGTTTATCCTCATCCTAATGACCCCAAAAATGACGTTCTTCACCGTACATTGTTATGGATGTTCTATTTAAATGATGTCGATGAAGGAGGGGAAACTGAGTTTTATTTTCAAAATGCTTCGATCAGCCCGAGACGTGGTACTTTGGTCATCGCTCCAGCAGGTTTTACCCATACACATAGGGGGAATAAACCCGTTTCTGTAGATAAATATATATTGACATCATGGGTGCTGTTCAACCGATCAGAGTCGTTATATGGTAATCCCGTGGTGTGATTGAACTGAGTGTAGTATGTATTTTCTAGATAAAGAAGTTGCAGTTTTTTCTGAGGCGAGTATAATTCCTGCTCTCTCGGAATAAGCGGTAAATTATGAAAGTTTTATCATCTTTGAAATCAGCGAAAACTCGCTCAAGAGACTGTAAAGTGGTTCGTCGCCGTGGAAAGGTTTTTGTGATTTGTAAAACAAATCCAAAGTTAAAAGCACGTCAAAGATAATCCGCTTTCAAGCTGAATCTTAAAAAGCCCTTAAATACTTAAGGGCTTTTTTTTGATCAGCATATTTGGTTTTACTCATATTAAATAGTCAGTCCTGAAAAAGTCCTTCCTGGCCTTTTCCAGCATCGGTCAAAAAACACTTAAGCGCAAAAGTGTGATTTTGCTGATATTTTTTGACCTTACTTGAGCCTAACGGCTCAAGGTGGCACGTCCTTGTGCCACACCGTCGACCAGAAAAAAGTTTCTGGAAAACTTTTTCACGTTAGCCTGAGAGCCGCATGGAAGCGGCGAATAAAAAAGCATTGAAACACTTGTTTTCTGGTCGAAAAAATATGGAGATTGTAATAAATTTATCATATCCAACAATAACTTATGCATTTTTCAGGTTCGACTAAATAATCAATACAGCAACAACTCGTCGATTTTCAGCCATCAAAACATTAACTGTTCTGGCAGCGGCCGTGTTTGTCATCACTTCCAATCCAATTTGTTTATTAACGAGGGGAGCTAAAATTTGAGCATCTGGGTACTCAATCTTGGCACCAGTAGCTAAAACGATCACTTCAGGCTCTTTTGAACAAATCAAGTTAAATAAAGGTTCATCCAAGTCAGTAACTGACTGTGCTTTAAAAGTTTGAATTTCACCTTGCCAGGGTATGATGAGAGATTCAGTGTAGATCCGACTGCCAACATGGCATTTTTTATGATTAGCTTCTTTGATTAAATTTGGGTGGTTGAATGTTTGTTCCGATAGTTCCATGATTATTGTGGTAATTCATAGACTGGTTTTTTAAGGTTAGGTCGGAATAAAGTGAGGGTTCCGCCTATGCTTTGTACTTTTTCTGCCTGAGAAGCTTGAATCAAGTTTTCAACAATTGCATCACGTGCCTGGCGGTCAGCGCGAATTTTGATTTTGACTAATTCGTGGTGATCCAAGCAGATATCTAATTCATTCAAAATATTTTCAGTAATACCTTTATCTGCAACGGTAACTAATGGATTGATATGATGGGCTATGCCTCGTATGTATTTTTTAGCATTTTTGCTTAAAGACAGCGCTTGTTTTTTAGTTTTTTTTGACATTGGTGTAAAATCTAACTCTTTCACAAATTTATGGTCGTATTTTAACAGATGAGTCGCAGCAAGAGTTCAAATCAATGGTTAAAAGAACATTTTGATGATGAGTTTGTCAAAAGATCACAACAACGAGGATATCGAGCACGGTCTGCATTTAAACTAGAGGAGATACAGGCTAAGTTCAAAGTGTTTGATCAAGTTGATGCTGTAGTTGATTTAGGCGCTGCTCCAGGTGGGTGGTGTCAGGTTGTGAAAAATCAGGTTGATGATAATGCTTTGATTATCGGCCTTGATTTGTTGCCAATAGAACCGATCGAAGGTGTTGAGTTTATTGAAGGCGACTTTACAAGTGATGAAACTTATATACAGTTAATGACGCTTCTGAATGGTCATAAAATAGACCTTGTTTTATCTGATATGGCCCCAAACTTAAGTGGAGTGAACGCTACTGATCAACCTCGGGCCATGTATTTGGCTGAGCTGGCACTGGATTTTTGTCAACAAACATTGAATCCTAATGGGCATCATGTGATTAAATTGTTCCAGGGGGAAGGTTTTGATGGACATATAAAAAACATGAAGCAGGTTTTTAATCAAGTAACAATTTACAAACCCAAGTCGTCACGAGCGCGTTCACGAGAAGTTTATGCAGTGGCTCAGGGTAAAAAATAGAGAATAGTATTTTGAATAACGTAGCAAAAAATATTTTATTATGGGTGGTTGTTTTGATGGTGTTGATGAGTGTGTTCAGCAGTATGATACAACAGCCACAACAACAGGGTCAGGTCGTTTATTCTGATTTCATACATATGGTACAAAATGGTCAAATCACAGAAGCACTGATTGATCCTGAAACTTCAGTACATCGAAAAATCATAGCCAAAACGGTGAATGGTGATCAAATTGAAGTGCAGGCAGGTAATGACCCACATTTGGAAGATGACCTGATTTTAAATAATGTCAAGTATGCAGTCAAAAAACCAGAGGGTGGTAGTGTTTTTTGGCGAATAGTAGAAATCGTAGCACCCATTTTATTATTTTTGGGTTTATGGTTTCTGATCATGCGTCAAATGCAAGGTGGCGGTGGTAAGGGTGGTGCCATGAGCTTTGGCCGTTCAAAAGCCAAGCTATTGAATGAAGAGCAAAATAAAGTCACCTTTGCTGATATGGCGGGAGCTGAAGAAGCCAAAGAAGAGGTCGGTGAGGTAGTGGATTTTTTACGTGACCCGTCTAAATTTCAAAAACTAGGTGGACACATTCCGCGAGGTATTCTGATGGTAGGTCCTCCTGGAACAGGAAAAACGCTTTTAGCTAAAGCCATTGCTGGTGAAGCCAGGGTGCCATTTTTTACTATTTCGGGCTCTGATTTCGTCGAAATGTTTGTGGGCGTGGGCGCTTCTCGTGTTCGTGATATGTTTGAGCAAGCGAAGAAAAATGCACCATGTATTATTTTTATTGATGAAATAGATGCAGTTGGACGTCAACGAGGTGCTGGTCTTGGTGGTGGACATGACGAGAGAGAACAAACACTGAACCAGTTGTTAGTTGAAATGGATGGTTTTGAAGGGAATGAAGGGGTCATTGTTATTGCCGCAACCAATCGACCTGATGTGCTAGATCCTGCCTTGTTGAGACCAGGGCGTTTTGATCGTCAAGTTGTCGTTCCTTTACCAGACATCAAAGGACGTGAAGCTATTTTAAAGGTTCATATGAGAAAAGTGCCATTGGCTAATGATGTTAATGCCATGGTCATAGCTCGTGGAACACCAGGTTTTTCAGGCGCAGATTTGGCTAATTTAGTCAATGAAGCGGCTTTGTTTGCTGCTCGGGAAGACAGAACAGAAATCAATATGGAGCTGTTCGATAAAGCCCGTGACAAAATCATGATGGGTACAGAAAGAAAGTCCATGGTGATGAAGGAGGAGGAAAAACGGAACACAGCTTATCATGAAGCGGGTCATGCTATCGTAGGTTATGTGGTGCCAGAACATGATCCTGTTTATAAGGTAACGATCATTCCTCGGGGAAGGGCGTTGGGTGTGACCATGTATTTACCTGAGGATGATCGGTATTCTTACAGCAAGACTGCATTGGAAAGTCAGATTTCCAGCCTCTATGGTGGACGTATCGCTGAAGAAATCATTGGAGGTCCTGATGCAGTGACAACAGGTGCATCTAATGATATTGAAAGAGCCACCAGCATTGCCAAGAATATGGTCACTAAATGGGGACTTTCTGATGCATTGGGCCCCTTGTCTTATTCGGAAGACGAAGGTGAAGTATTTTTGGGGCGTCAAGTCACACAGCATAAACACATGTCAGATACCACTGCTGACCAAATTGATAAGGCTGTTCGTGAGTTGATTGATAAAAATTATCAGCGTGCTCAGAAAATATTGAATGATAATCTAGATAAGTTGCATGTAATGGCTGGAGCACTGATGAAATATGAGACCATTGATGCCAAGCAAATTGAGGAAATCATGCAAGGTAAAGAACCATCGCCACCTGAAGGGTGGGAAGATATAGATAAAGATGATTCAGGTGAAGGTGGTCAGTCGGTTAAAGACAAAACTAAGGATCAGCGACCCAGTTCATTTGGGGATCCAGCTGAACAAAATTAACTTCATTAATGGACAATGATTTTAAAATCATGGGGGTGCTGAATGTCACCCCCGATTCATTTTCAGATGGCGGTCAGTTCAATCAAATTGACTTAGCGCTTGCTCAGGCCCAACGAATGATTGACGAAGATGTCGATATCATTGATGTAGGTGGTGAGTCGACAAGGCCGGGTGCGCAAAGTATTTCTGTTGATGAAGAAGTGGAAAGAACGGTCCCTGTTATTAAGAAGCTGCGGGCCTTATACCCTGAGTTGACAATCTCAATTGATACAAGTAAACCAGAAGTGATGGAAGCAGCGATAATCGCTGGTGCTGATTTTATCAATGATGTCAACGCACTGGAGGCGGAAGGTGCGATTGAAATTGCTGTCAAATATGATGCCAATGTGTGCTTGATGCATAAAAAGGGACAGCCTAAGAACATGCAGGAGAGTCCAGAGTATCATGATGTCGTACAAACCGTGCTCGATTATTTTGATGAGCGTGTAGAGTCTTGTTTGTCTTATGGTATGAGTGCCGATCGAATCATTTTGGATCCTGGTATTGGTTTTGGTAAAACGCTGGCGCATAACTTACAGTTGTTGCGACACACTTCAACTATAAAACAAATGGGTTTTCCTGTATTGATAGGTGTTTCTCGTAAGTCTCTGTTTGGCCAATTACTTAATCGCTCTGTTGATCAACGGTTACCCGGTTCTCTAGCTGTGGCTCAATTTTGTTATTTACAAGGTGCGGATATTTTTCGTGTTCATGATGTGGCACCAACACGTGATGTTTTGTATACATCACGGCATTTAATAGGGTAAATCCATGAATAAGCGTTATTTTGGAACAGATGGGATTCGTGGTAAAGTCGGTGGTCAAGTCATGACGGCTGAATTTGCGCTTAGACTAGGTTATGCGGCAGGGAAAGTATTGGGACAGAATAAACCCAATCACACCATCGTTATTGGTAAAGATACAAGGGTATCCGGCTATATGTTGGAATCGGCTTTGGAAGCAGGTTTGTCGTCGGTAGGTATTAATACCATTTTATTTGGTCCAATGCCTACACCTGCGGTGGCTTGGTTGACGAAAACTTTGCATGCCAGTGCTGGTATTGTCATCAGTGCTTCACACAATCCTTTTGATGATAACGGCATTAAGTTCTTTAATGAAAGAGGTCAAAAACTGACAGATGAACAAGAGCTAGCAATCGAGCAATATCTTGATCAACCGATGCAAATGGTTGAGTCGAAAGACATTGGCAAAGCCAAGCGTTTAAGTGATGTGGCAGGACGGTACATCGAATTTTGTAAACAAAGCTGTCATCGCAGATCCTTAGATGGCATTCGTTTGGTATTAGATTGTGCCAATGGAGCAAGCTATCATGTTGCGCCACAAGTTTTCAAAGAGTTGGGAGCGGAAGTGACTGTGATTGGTAACAAGCCAGATGGTTTTAATATCAACAAAGACTGTGGTTCTACCGCTGTGGCCGTTTTACAGGAGAAGGTACTCGAAATAGGTGCTGATTTGGGTATTGCGCTTGATGGTGATGGTGATCGTGTGGTAATGATTGACCACAAAGGAGAGGAGGTTAATGGTGACCAGTTAATTTTTTTAGTGGCGAAGCATTGGCATCAACACGGCTTATTACATGGTGGTGTAGTCGGTACATTGATGTCTAATCAGGGCATGGAAGCTGGCTTAAAAGCATTGGGAATTTCTTTTGAACGTGCTGCTGTTGGTGACCGTTATGTTCATCAGAAGCTACAGCAAAATGGCTGGATACTGGGAGGTGAATCATCTGGTCATATATTGAATTTAGCGTTGACAGGTACTGGCGATGGGATTGTCAGTGCGTTGATGGTGTTGGGTGTGATGTTGGAAACAGGTCAAAAATTATTTTCACTGGCTAATGAAATGAGTTTATACCCACAAACGATGATCAATATTGTTAATGAGCGACCCCAACAGCTGGCCCAGCATCCTGAGTTGAAGCAATTGGCAGCAGCTGTTGATGCTGAATTAGGAGATCAAGGTCGGGTGTTAATTCGACCATCGGGCACAGAACCGAAATTACGAATTATGGTGGAAGCCACAGATCCAGAAGTGGCAAGAAAAGAAGCAACAAAAATAGCACAATTTGCGGAGCAATTATGAAGATTACATCGGTTATTTTGGGTTTATGGTTGAGCTTTCAACTATCTGCATATGATTTTCCTGATGTCAAAATGCCGTGGTTGCGTGCTGCACCTCCCGGTGTCAAAATGATGGCAGCGTATTTAACAATAGAGAATCAAACTACAGAGAAAATAAAGTTGGTGGGTGCCTATAGTCCTGCTTTCGGAATGACAGAAGTTCATCGCAGTATTGAAGAAAATGGTCAATATCGTATGGAAGAGCAAAAGTCATTATTACTTAACCCTGGGGATATGTTGAGTTTTGAGCCAGGAGGTCTCCACATCATGTTGATGATGCCTAAAGAAACATTTAAGATTGGTGACGTGGTGCGTATTTGTTTGATTTATGAAGATACAGTGGGTAATGAACAAGTTCAACATTTAGACTTTCCTGTCAAAACCAGCGACTGATATGAATAAATCAGAGTTTGCCTTTGATTTGCCTGAAGGGCTGATTGCTCAATACCCTCTTGATAATCGTTCTGATAGTCGCTTATTGCATTTAAATCGACAAACAGGACAGCTGACCGACGCCACATTCAAAAGCATTGGCCAATGGTTTCAGGCGGGTGATTTACTGGTATTTAATAATACCAAAGTGATTCCTGCTAGGCTGAAGGGACAAAAAGCCACCGGTGGTCAGGTCGAGGTGTTCATTGAGCGCATTCTCAATGACAGGCAAGCTAAAACCATGCTCAAAGCCAATAAATCAATCAGGTTGGGTTCTATAATCTATTTTGATGGTGATGCTAAGCTCAAAGTTACAGCACGCTCGGGCATGTTCTTTTTGTGTGAAACATTGGCTGAAAACCTATCTGATCTGATGGACTGTCATGGTGACATGCCTTTACCACCATACATTACTCGTCCCGTAGATGCTGCTGATGATGAGCGTTACCAAACAGTTTATGCTGAACGAACAGGTGCGGTAGCAGCTCCCACGGCGGGTTTGCATTTTGATGAAACTTTATTGACTGAGCTAAAGCAGCAAGGTGTTCAAATGGCTTTTGTCACTCTGCATGTAGGCGCAGGTACTTTTCAGCCAGTCAAATCAGAAAATGTCAGCGATCACAAAATGCATAAAGAATGGTTAGAAGTGACGCCTGAAGTGTGTGATTTGGTCAGGCGAACACAAGCACAAGGTGGTCGTGTGATTGCGGTTGGTACTACAGCAGTACGTTGTTTGGAGACCTCAGCACGGTCAGGTTGTATTGAGCCGTTCCAGGGTGATACACAAATTTTTATCTATCCAGGATATGAGTTCAAAATCATTGATGGTTTGATTACCAACTTTCATTTACCAGAGTCCACTTTGGTGATGTTGGTTTCCGCTCTCGCCGGTCAGACTGCCATTATGAATGCTTATCAACACGCCATTGAGCAAAAATACCGTTTTTTTAGCTACGGTGATGCGATGTTGATCCTGTGAAAAAATCAACAAACAGTTACCTAACGATTCAAGATCAGAGTGTCTTGGTTTGGCGAAAAAAGATCAAAAACCTACACTTGCGTGTATTGAAACCTGATGGTCAAGTCCGTGTTTCAGCCCCTTACCAGGTGACTAATGCCCAGATCAATCGATTTGTATCAGAGCGAATGGAGTGGATCAAAGCAGCACAACAACAGCTCGCTGACAGGGTGATTAAACCTCAGTTTCAATACATAACAGGTGAACAACATTTGTTTTTTGGTCAGTTTTATTCGTTGATGTTGATCAGCACAACCGGCAAATGCCACATTAAGATAGACGAAAAACATCTACACATGTTTGTCCGTTCAAATACCACTAAAGCCAGTAAGCAAAAACTTTTGGATCGTTGGTATCGATCACAATTATTAAATAGGGCTGAAGATATAATTGAACGATGGCAACCAATCATCGGTAAACGCGTGTCAGAATGTCGGATCAAAAATATGAAAACTCGGTGGGGTACTTGCCATATTACCAAAGCGAGAATTTGGTTGAATTTGTTACTGGCACAATACCCGCCTGAATGTCTGGAATATATCGTGGTACATGAAATGACTCATTTACATGAGCGACTACATAATCGACGTTTTTATGCACTAATGGCACAATATTTACCTGACTGGCGAAAAAGACAGTCGATATTAAGGACACCTTATTAACAGAGATGCCCTTGTTTGTATAAGAGTCAATATGATTTTTATGATTAGCAAGATCGTGTTTTGATCGTTGAACATTGCTTTTAGAGTGACAGTGTTCAGTCATTAACTTAGCCGAACCTGAAAAATGTCAGGATGGACTTTTTCAGGTTCGACTACTTATTCAAAAACCAAAAATGCCAAGCTGGGGACGCCAATGTGATAAAAGAAGGTCCACAGCAACAAACTCAGTAAACCATCCAAAGATCCAGATCTGTTTGTCACTGACGGATAATACTTGGCCGAAACGATCAAGCAAACCAGAAAATGTTATATTCTAGTTAATAATCAATATGTTAACTTATTTTTAATCTGTCTCAAACTAATATTGAGTCATGTTATCTTGCTCGGTTAATGGTATTAATGTTGATGAAGTCATTAAATGAAAATTATTTCAAGGGCTTTTACTCGATCCCTTTTTAACATTATTTTAATATGAATCATTGTACCATTGGTACATGTGGTTTTATTGGATCATGTACCTAAAATCTGATGCACGGTAAGAAAATAAATAAGAACAGGTGCCTTGTTCATTAAAAACTGTCGAATATCAATTATTTGACGCATTGCTAATCGGTATGGGTCTTAGTGTTGTCCACTGCTGCCTTTACCTTAATAACTATAACTATAATTTTATGAGACGATATTATGAGATACAAAATCAATATGATACTACTGACGATCCTGTCGGTATCGAGTTTCCAAACCTTTGCTAAAAATATTTTTGACGAACAGCCGCCTAACGGTGTTAGCAAAGCCCAATGGCTCAGTTTGGAACAAGCGACATTGGAGCAAAAATTACTGCCTACACCCAACGGTCTTGGTGGACAAGAAACCCATCTTGGCAGAAGTTTCTCAATTGATAATGATCGAATGCTCGTGACTGCTTCTTCTAAAGCCATCATGTTTGAGTTTGACGGAGACAATTGGGTTGAAACACAGAAAATAGCAGATACATCTGGCATTACTGCTGTTGCCCTGTCAGAAAATCATGCTGCAGTTAGTAGCTTCAGGAGCTACTCTTATGCGACTCCAGGTGTCGTTAATACTTTTGAATTTAAGAATAATCAATGGATTGAATCAACTCAAATAAAGTCTTCTGATGGTGTTAACGGTGATGAGTTTGGACATTCTCTCAATATATCAGGTGATCGGATGGTAGTTGGCGCCCCACTAGCCGATGGGCAGGTTGGTGCTGCTTATGTTTTTGAGTTTGATGGAAACAGCTGGAATGAAACTGCGAAACTGACCGCTTCAAATGGTTATGGGTCTGATAATTTTGGGCATTCTGTTGTTATAGATGGAGACATGATTTTAGTAGGAGCTCCTAGAACCCCTGACGGGGGAGCTGTTTACTCATTTGAATTTGATGGAAATATTTGGAAAGAAACGGCTATTATCACGTCATCTGATCCGAAAGTAGGAGGTAAATTCGGCTTGGCAATGAGTTTAAAAGCCAATCAGCTGCTTATTGGAGCTGATGGAAACAATGGAAGTGATATTGGCTCAGGAGCAGCTTATCTTTTCGAGCACAGTGGTGATGATTGGATACAAAAAGTTAAGCTGTTTAACACCGATGGTGTCGATGTTAAGGACTTTGGCAAATCGGTTGCTCTAGGTGATGGTCAAATAATTGTCATTTCCCGCAGTGGTTCTATTAGCCCTGCATATGCCCATGTTTTTGAACAAAACAATAACCAGTGGACACAAACTTCCACAATAACATCTGATGCTCAATTAAGTAGTTATACTTTTGGAACAGCGTTAGCTGCTTATAATGACCAGCTATTTATAAGTTCATACTATGAATATAATGATTCTGATGAATCAGGAGGGATTGAGGTTTATAGAAAACCTTTTACAGAATGGGTAAAAACGACAGACATCGTTGCCTCTGACAGCGCGGCTTATGATCAATTTGGTTATCAAGTCAGTTTGTCAGGTAATCGAGCCTTGGTTGGCGCTTATGGAGATAATGAAGATGGTGAGGACTATTCAGGATCAGCTTACTTTTTTGATTATATTGATGGTAGCTGGATCAATGTCGGTAAATTTACAGGCAATGGTGGTAGTTTTGGCAAATCAGTCAGCTTATCAGGAAATTTGGCCCTGATAGGTGCTCCAGATGAAAATACCGACGTTAATGATTCAGGGGCTGTCTATTTTTACTATCATAATGGCGTCCAATGGAATGAAGTCGGTAAACTGGTTGCTGATAATCTTGTTGAAGGCAGTGATTTTGGTATTGCTGTTGACATTGAAAATTGGAGAGCTATTGTTGGTGCTTCACAAGAAGAAGCGGTTTATGTTTTTGACTTCAATGATAATTTATTGCAGTTTGAACAAACAGCTAAATTGATGAAGCCTGAAGGCAATGAAAACATCTTGTTTGGGCGAACCCTGAGTTTATCAGGTGATCGAATTCTCATAAGTGGTCACCCGTTTCCTTTCCCAGTTTGTATGATTCTTTGTCCACCATATCCAGAAATTGAGGGGTATGCTTATATTTTTGAATACGATGGCAATACTTGGTTAGAAATGGCGCAATTGACTGCCTCTGATGGATTTGAGGGTAATTATTTCGGCACTTCAGTTAGTCTCGATGGCGATCGTGCCATGATTGGTGCGCCACATGATGATGAACAAGCAAATAGTGCAGGTGCTGTGTATGTTTTTGAATTTGATGGTAATGACTGGATCGAATCAGCAAAATTAACCGCATCAGATCCGGTTGTACATGAAACATTTGGTGCTGCCATAAGCCTGTCTGGCGATCAAGCCCTAATAAGTACAGCCATTCCTACCTCTATGCCAGGAGAAGATAACAAGGTATATACGTTTGAAAAAATTGATAATACTTGGAGTGAAAGAGGGCAAATCATGGCCACAGATAATGAGGGTCAATATCCTATGGAATTTGGAACTTCTGTCAGTTTATCCGGAGGTCGTGCCCTGATAGGTGCACCATCAGATGATGAACATGGGCAGAACTCAGGTTCAGCTTATATTTTCAATTTCGATTTGATTTATCGAAACAGTTTTGAATCATCAGTGGATTGATTGAGTTAAAAGATCAGAGGCTGTCTCGAATTTATTTGAACTGACTTCATGCAAAGTATATACATGAAGTCAGCATAGATTTTCGAGGCAGCCGATTAACACACCTAATCTATCTACTTAATCCAGAAATTATTGCTACAAACGATAAAAAATAAATAAGAACAGGTGCCTTGTTCATTAAAAACTGTCAAATATCAATTATTTGACGCATTGCTGATTGGTATGAGTCTTAGTGTTGTTCACTGCTGCCTTTACCTAAAATAACTATAACTATAACTTTATGAGACGATATTATGAAAAACAAAATCAATATGATATTACTGACGATCCTGTCGGTATCGAGTTTTCAAACCTTTGCAAATATTTTTGACGAACAGCCGCCTAACGGTGTTAGCAAAGCCCAATGGCTCAGTTTGGAACAAGCGACATTGGAGCAAAAATTACTGCCCACACCAAATGGGCTTGGTGGACAAAGCGCCCATCTTGGCGGAAGTTTCTCAATTGATAATGATCGAATGTTAGTAGGAACAGGCGTTAATGCCATTATGTTTGAATATGACGGAGAGAATTGGATAGAAACACAAAAGATCATGAGCAAACCTGACTATCCTTCATATAACTTTGAATTTGCAACTTCCGTCAACCTTTCTGGGAATCGTGCTGTAGTAAATGCCTACAGTCATACCCATGCTGGAGCTGTTTATATTTTTGAGTTTGATGGAGAGAATTGGGTAGAAACAGTTGAATTAACATCACCAGAGGGTGTAACTAATGATAAGTTTGGTTATTCTGTTAGTTTATCAGGTGATCGAATGGTGGTCAGCGCTCCCATTGCTAATATAGGTGAATCATATAATGAAGAATTAGTTGGAGTCGCCTACATTTTTGAGTTTGACGGTAATAATTGGATTGAAACAGCAAAATTAGTGCCCTCCAATGGCTATAGACTTGATAATTTTGGGTATACAGTTGTTCTTGATGGTGATAGAGTGTTAGTGGGGAGCATTGATAAAGACGCTCTAGATCAAGAGTATTCTGGTGCTGTCTATGTATTTGAATTTAAAGAGAACACCTGGATAGAAACAGCCGAACTCACCGGATTTGACACTAATAAGTGGGATAAGTTCGGCTCTTCAATCAGTCTAGAGGCTGATCTGGCGCTTATTGGATCCCCTGGAGGCACAGCAGCTTACCTATTTCAGTATATCAATGATAATTGGATACAAAAGACTAAACTGGTTGATACTTATGGCATAGAAAGTCTTTTTTTTGGTAGTTCAGTGGCATTAAATGGTGATCAAATATCAATAACAACCACTTCTAGTCTTGGTAAACCATCATATGTCCACGTATTCGAACAAAACAATGATCAGTGGACACAAACCTTGACGTTAGAGTCTGATTTTTATTATTTTGGCAAGTCTTTAGAATTTCATAATGGTGAATTGTTTATAGGCTCACCTGATTATAGCCACAACGGTACCTCAGGAACAGGTGTTGTTCATGTCTATAAAAAACTGGGAATGGATTGGCTTAAAAGTGCTGACATCGTTGCCTCTGATAGCGCAGCCTTTGATCGATTTGGCTATGAAGTTAGCCTCTCAGGTAATAGGGCCTTGGTTGGCGCATATGGTGATAATGAGGGTGACGATGGTAACTCAGGATCGGTCTATTTTTTTGAATATGATGGTGATAGTTGGATTAATGTCGGCAAATTCACAGGTAATGGTGGTAGATTTGGTAGATCAGTGAGCTTATCGGGTAATTCGGCGCTGGTTGGTGCTCCCGATGAAAATACCGGCATTAATGATTCAGGTGCTGTTTATTTTTATTATCATAATGGCATCGAATGGAATGAAGTCGGTAAACTGGTTGCTGAAGAGCTTGTTGAAGGCAGTAATTTTGGTACCGTTGTTGATATTAACAACTCTAGAGCGGCTGTGAGTGCACCACAGGAAGAGGCTGTTTATATTTTTGACTTCAATAACAATTTACTACAGTTTGAACAAACAGCTAAACTAGTCAAACCTGAAGGAAATGAAGAAAATTCATTTGCGAGAACGATCAGTTTATCAGGCGACAGACTTCTTATTAGTGGTGAGTATCCTTATACACAAGATTGTCAGATTTTGTGTCCGCCTCTATTATTTAAGGAAGGATTTGTCTATATCTTCGAATTTAACGGTGATGATTGGCTAGATGTGGCTATGTTAACAGCCTCTGATAGTCAAGAAATGAATGCTTTTGGCTATTCAGCCAGCCTTGATGGTGATCATGTCATCATTGGTGCACCTGGAACAATGATTAATGATCATTATTTTGCAGGAGCTGCTTACATTTTCAATTTCAATGGCAATGACTGGGTTGAATCAACAAAGTTGATTGCATCAGATACTGCAACAGATGAAAAATTTGGTTATTCTGTCAGCTTATCTGGCACCCGCTCTTTAATCGGTACTAAGAATGAAAAGGTTTACACTTATGAATATACCGATAGTCTATGGAATGATAGTAGTCAAATAACATTCATAGATAATGAAAGTTTAGAGTCCATTGGTTTTGGAACGTCTGTCAGTTTATCGGGGAATCGTGCCCTGATAGGTGCACCATCAGATGATGAACATGGGCAGAACTCAGGTTCAGCTTATATTTTCAATTTTGATTTGATTTATCTAAACAGTTTTGAATCATCAGTGGATTGATTGAGTTAAAAGATCAGAGGCTGTCTCGAATTTATTTAATTTCACTTCACTTCATGTAAAACATATACATGAAGTCAGTTATAGATTTTCGAGACAGTCGATTAACACACTTATCAACTAATCCAAAAATCATTCTCACAAACGATAAAGAATAAGGAGAAAAACTGTGCCTAAATTAATAACAACAAAATTATTGATTCTTTTAATACTTAAACCCATGATGGTCATGGCAGCACCAGAAGATGACTTTGTAATGACTATTAGAAATATTTTTGAGCCGCATGAATTTACAATTTGGACGGAAGGGACTGGTTATAATTACAATGTAGATTGTAATGATGATGGAATAAATGAAGGCATTGCTTTGACAGGAAGCTTCACCTGTAGCTACCCGGGGGGAAGTGTTTATACCATCAGGATTAAAGACAATGAAGGAGATGGAACAGGATTTCCAAGAATTATTACATATATTGATGAAGAGTCATCGTTTCAAACCATCAGATCTGTTGAACAATGGGGAAATATGAAGTGGCAAAATATGTCAAATACATTTTACAGGGCTTTTTATGTCACTTTTAACGCCAGTGACTCTCCTGATTTTTCACAAGTGACAGACATGACAAGGATGTTTTTTAGAGCAGGTAACTTAAATTCCAACATGGTAGGGCCTGATACCTCAAGTTGGGATGTTTCATCTGTAACTGATATGACTGGAATGTTTGGAGGTATTAACTACTTCTCACCAGATGTTTCTAATTGGAATGTTTCTAATGTTGAAAGCATGGTTGCGATGTTTAACGGAGCTAATATAGCTGACCCTGACGTCAGTGATTGGGATGTTTCTTCTGTGACGAATATGTCACATATGTTTTCATTTACAGGTTTAGCTAATCCAGATGTTAGTGATTGGGACGTCTCTGTTGTGACAGACATGAGCGGCATGTTTCAAGCAGCTGATGCAGCGGACCCGGATGTCAGTAATTGGGATGTCTCTGCCGTGAAAAACATGGAGGGTATGTTTGAATACACTGAAAAGGCTAATCCGGATGTGAGCAATTGGGATGTGTCCTCTGTGACAAACATGAGAGACATGTTTGCGAGAAGTGAAAAAATTGATCCAGATGTCAGTAATTGGGACGTCACCTCTGTGACAAATATGAGAGGCATGTTTGCCGTCAGTAAAAATGCTAATCCAGATGTGCACAAATGGGACGTTTCTTCTGTAACAAATATGAAAGATATGTTTGCCAACAGTGAAAAGGCTGATCCAGATGTCAGCAACTGGGATGTTTCTGCTGTGACAGACATGAGTGCTATGTTTCAATCAACAGTTGCAGCTTATCCAGATGTTAGTAGCTGGGATGTGTCCTCGGTTGTCAATATGTCTGGAATGTTTGCAGGAAGTAAAAAAGCTAACCCAGATGTGAGCAATTGGGATGTATCCTCTGTGACAAACATGAGAGACATGTTTGCGAGTGATGGAATGTTTGTTGATCATGGAAATACTGATATAAATCCAGATGTTAGTAACTGGGATGTTTCCTCGGTTGTCAGTATGTCTGGAATGTTTGCAGGAAGTAAAAAAGCAAATCCAGATGTGAGCAATTGGGATGTTTCTTTTGTCCAGAGTATGAGTGGCATGTTCGCCAATGCAGAATCAGCAATTCCTGACATTTCAAGCTGGCAAATCAGTAATGTTAACAATATGCATGATATGTTCAGCGGGGTTTCACTTCCCCCTCGACTTTACGACAAAATACTCATAAGTTTTAGCGACCAGCAATTACAAGATGATGTTTCTTTTAGTGGAGGAAACTCATATTACTGCGAGGCTGAAGCAGCCAAAAATAAAATCATCAATGATCATAACTGGGAAATTACGGATGGCGGATTGAATTGTGGTGCAGATGTTTCAATAGAATTTGGGTCTTTTGAACAGCATATTGAAATAGGCCAACAAAGCCAAGCTCAAATACATGTAAAAAATACAGGATATCAAAATGAAACAGATATCTTGGTAACTACAGCATTTGCAGATGGTTTTGACAACCTCAGCTGGGTTTGTGAAGTTGCTGTAGGCCTGGCAACTTGTCCTGAGAGCAACGGCACTGGCGAATTGAATGAGCTGGTTGATTTAAGTGTTGCTGATGAGTTAATTTTTACGTTTTACTATGAAATTAATAGTTTAGAAGATAGCTTAGTTGCTGAGGCAAAAATTGACCTCAACATTTCTGAAGATGACATCTATATTCAAAATAATCAAGACAAGATTGAAGTGTTTATATCAAAAAACCTTTCCGGTTCTTGGTTTGATCCAGAAAACCCAGGACATGGTGTATTCCTAGAAAACCTTGACGGCGGTGACAATGGTAGGGTAAACATGTATTGGTTTACTCATCATAATGACCAACCCGTTTGGATGGTAGGAGCTTCAGAAATTATTGATAATCAACCACTGACTATTGATTTACACATTGCAGAAGGTGCAGATTTTCCGCCTGATTTTGATGCTGGTAATGTTATCTCCAATGAATGGGGGCAGGTAACATTTAACTTTGATACGTCGCATGATATTAAGATGTCATGGGATAGCCTGTTTTCAGAATTCGGATCGGGCTCGGTTGACTTGACTCAGCTTTCGGCGATTTCTGAATCAGCAGATGGGTGTTACAGTGGCTCATTTTATAGCTTGGATGAACCTGGTCATGGTTTATTCATTCATATTACCGACATGGCCAATGAGCAAAAACAAATCAATGTGGCATGGTTTGCTTTTCAGGATGGTGAACAATTATGGTTAGTGGGCTCTGGTGTGTTCAAAAAGGATGGAATATCCACCATTACACTGACTCAAGCTTCAGGTGCTAGCTTCTTCGACGTCAACGCCAATCAGGGATGGTCATTCAATTCGGATGATATCATGGCAGCAGAGTGGGGGGTGTTAAGGCTCAGTTTTACTGATCAGCATAACATGTTCTTCAATTATCAACCCAATGATCTTGACCACTTTCAGGCTGGTAATTTGGAAATGACACGCTTAACGGAAATTAAGGGTCATGGTTGTGAATAGAGTTTTGTGGGGAAGGTCAGTACTGATCTTCCCTCAAACTGAGCATCAGTGTCTAGGTAAAACCCCCTAAAGCTCTTCACTCAGCCGTTTGGCGACATCATTAGGTGATCCGGTGTTGCGTGCTAATAAGTTATAAGCTAAGGGTAAAATAAACAAGGTGAATATAGTGGCAGCTAATACACCTGCAAGAATCACTGTGCCAATAACAATACGTGTTTCAGCTCCCGCGCCTGTGGCTAGAACCAGCGGTAGGGCACCAGCGATGGTTGTCAAAGCCGTCATCACGATCGGACGGTAACGTACTTTGGCAGCAGTCAGTATGGCTCGTAAAAAATGGTGGCCTTGATCCCGTAACTGATTAGTGAATTCGACAATCAGAATACCGTTCTTAGTGGCTAAACCTACTAACATGATCAGGCCAATTTCAGAGTAAATGTTGAGTGAACCTTGCGTGATCCAGAGACCAAAAAGCCCGCCGGTGATTGCTAAAGGGACAGTTAACATGATTACTATCGGATGAACATAACTTTCAAATTGTGCAGCCAGGACTAAAAATACTACGACCAAGCCAAGTATAAAAACAAAAACAATAGAGCTACCAGAGTTGACGAAATCCCTGCTTTGTCCTTTGTAATCGATGATGGCGTGTTCTGGTAGATGGGTTCTGACTAGGTTTTCCATGTCCGTTATTGCTTGCCCTAAGGAATAACCTTTGACTAAATCAGCCTCTAGGGTAATGGCTCGAATGCGGTTATATCGTTTTAAGTCATTGGCAGCAGCATATTCTTTGATATCGATAAAGTGGGTTAAGGGTAATAATTGACCACTGTGGTCTGATCTCACGTATATATTTTCAATGTCAGCAAAGGTTTTTTGTAATGCGCGTTCGCCTTCAACAATGACGTCGTATTCTTCACCGTCTTTGATATAAGTGGTGATGTTACGACCTGACATGATGGTTTGTAAGGTTCGGCCAATTTGATTGATACTGACACCCATGTCAGCAGCAGCATTGTAATCTACGTCAATGTCAATTTGTGGTCGGGTCTCTTTGTAATCGCTGTCTAGGCCAATTAACCCAGGTAACTGCTCATTAGCGAGCTCGATCAGCAGGTTACGCCAAGTTTCTAGTTCTTCATAATTGTTACCACCAATGATTATTTGCAAAGGCTTCCCAGTCCCTCCGCCGAGTCCCCGGCGCATGATTGGGAACGCTTTAACTCCTGGTAATGTACTGAGATCCTTGCGGACCTCATCCATTAGTTCGGCTGCGGGTCGACGTGCAGCCCAATCATCCATCAAGGCGATCACGATGCCACTATTGAATGATTCAATAGAACCAAATGATCTAGGTGAACGCACCAGCAAACGTTTTAACTCACCAGTCTCAACATATTTCATCAGCCGACGTTCGATTTCATCCATATATTGACTCATGTATGAATAACCTGCGCCTTCTGGTCCATCAATACGAACAAAGAAAGCACCACGGTCTTCTTTGGGTGTGAATTCTTGATTGATTCTTGGGAATAAAGCGAAGCCCGCACCAACGATCATTATAAACACTAACAAACCGATGATCGGATGACGTATGGTTTGTGTTAAACCTTTGATGTAGTAGTTTCTACTGCTATTGATGATGCGTTCCATTAATGCCAGGAAGTGGTTATGTTTTTGGTTTTTCTGTAAAAGTTTGGAAGCCAACATCGGAGAAAGGGTGAGGGCAACCAATGAAGAAAAGGACACTGCTACTGCAATAGTCAGAGCAAATTCAGTAAATAAACGGCCAATGTCACCCTCCAAAAAAGTGATTGGAACAAAAACAGCAATTAACACCAAAGTGGTTGCGATTACTGCAAACCCCACTTGCCTTGCACCCCTAAAAGAGGCGACCAAAGGAGTTTCATTTTTTTCTTGTATTCTCCTGACAATGTTTTCCAACATAACAATGGCATCATCGACTACCATTCCAATGGCCAGAACCAACGCCAATAAAGTCAGTAAATTAATGGAAAATCCTAAAATATAGACCAAAGAAAAAGTAGCAATGATAGATACGGGTACAGTGATGGCTGGTATCAACATTGCTTTGACATTGCCAAGAAATAGATAGATGACTAACACCACACAGACAATCGCAATCAATAAAGTCAGGTAGACCTCTTTAATTGACGCTTCAATAAATACCGAGGCATCATAACTGGGTTCAATCGAAGTACCTTTGGGTAAATTTTTATTTAACTGTGCTGAGAGTTTCTTTACTGCCCGAGCCACTGCTATGGTATTCGCATTTGACTGTTTGATGGTGCCGATACCAACCATAGCAATGCCATTACCTCTGAACATGGTTCGGTCTTCTTCTAAACCCAATTCTACCCGGGCGACATCACCCAGACGGACCAAATGTCCGCCATCACCTTTTTTGAGAACTAAGTTCGCAAAATCATCTGGTTCTTTGAACTGCCGGCTCAATCGTGCTTTGAATAAACGTTGATCAGATTCAAAGTTGCCTGCTGGTAATTCGACATTTTCTGCTCGCAAAGCGTTTTCAATGTCATTGACAGTGATGCCATGTGAGACCAGTGCCAAGCGGTCAATCCATATGCGCATGGCGTATTGTAAACCGCCTCCAACACGAACTCTAGCAACACCATCGAGGGTGGCATATTGGTCCACCACATAGCGACGGGCGTAGTCGGTTAATTCTGGAACCGTCATCTCGGAACTGGCAAGGTTTTGCCATATAATGACATCATCACTGCTGTCCACTTTCTGAACTTCCGGTGGGTCGGCTTCTTCAGGTAAGTTATCTCTGACTCCTGAAATGCGATCTCTGATATCATTGGCTGCGGCATCAATATTTCGGTTAATGGAGAACTGAATGGTCACTCTGGATTCACCATCTTGTGATGAGGACTCGATAAACTCTATACCTTCTACACCTGAAATGCGGTCTTCAATAATTTCTGTCACTCGGGTTTCGACCACATTAGAAGGGGCGCCAGGGTATTTAACTTCAACGGTGACAACAGGTGGGTCAATATCAGGATATTCACGTAATGATAAGCGTTCAAAGGATACTAGACCAAAAGCCACAAGCAACAAAGAAATGACTGAGGCAAAAACCGGTCGTTTAACAGAGGTGTCTGAAATGAGCATCTTATGAATCCTTGTTTTGATTCAATAGTTCAGAGAGACTTTCATTTCCCTTTTGAATAGCTGTGATTGTTACAGTAGTGCCGTTCTGGATGCGATTGACACCATGAATGACAACCTGTTGACCAGCCCTTAAACCGCTTTCTATGGTGACCAGTCCTTGACTCCTTTGACCGATGGTGATGGCTTGTTTTTTGACCGTTAATGGTGAGGCTTGGTGGTCAACCAGGTAAACATAATTTTGTGCCCCTGAGGACAGTACAGCAGTTTCTGGAATGGTCAGTTGTTCATCATTATTGCTATTGATGGTCACAGTCATGGACATGCCTGGTTTTAGTTGTTTTTGAGTGTTATCCAAAATAATTCTTACAGCAATTGATCGTGTTGATGTATTTGCTCGGCTGTCAATCGAAGCCACACGACCTTCAAATATCTTATTTGGATAGGCGGTTGCTTTTGCTTGAATGGTTTGATTAATGGCAATATGTGAGAGGTATTTTTCTGGAATATAAGCATCCAGCTTGACAGCACTGAGTTCATCAATAGTGATTAATTGAGTTCCGACTTGTGCCAGTGCACCAATACTGATTTTTCGTAGGCCCAATACACCATTAAAAGGGGCTTCGATTTGTCTTTTGGCCAGTGCCACTTCGATGCCTTTAATTTTAGCTTGACTGATGGTCACTTGACTTATTTGGTTGTCAAGAGCACTTTGTGATGTGATGTTATTGATTGCCAGTTGGTTCAATCGTTTGACCTGTCTTTGTGCTTCTGCTAACCTGGCTTGTTCTTCAATTAGCAAGGCTTGTTCGTCACTGTCATCTAAAGTGAACAGCAGCTGTCCCTGCATGACTTCTTGACTATCTTTAAAATGAATGTTTTTTATATGCTCGGTTACTGGGGATGTGATGGTAACACTCTCATTGGCTTGCACTGTAGCCAGTGATTCCAGCTGTGTTTGTAATGGCTGTGAATGAACTTCAGCGACGATTACAGGTGTGAGGTTTTGTGCCAGAATACTTGTGGGGAGTTGTCCCAATAATAAAACAGTAAAGAGGTTGATGATTTTCATGAAAAAATTTATACATTGCTCAATTACTATACTATGTTAACTGCAGATTGTGAAAAAAACATGCAAATGTCTTATGCGGTTGATGATTTGAGCCAATGAGCGCGTTGATCAATCAGAATTGGTTGGTGTTTACTCATATTTAGGAGCTAGCAATAACCCAGACTCAGCTATCAACAGCAAAATGTTGTAATCAATTTAGAAAGGGAGTTTTAATTGATCATTGATTGCTAAGAGTTTGGTTTTGAACTCTTGTTGTATCCGTTCCAAAGCAGTTTGATTATCAGCATCAAAGCGAATTACCAGACATGGCGTGGTATTGGAGCAACGTACCAAACCCCAGCCGTCAGCAAAATCAGCACGAATGCCATCAATGGTAGTGATTTTAGCCTCTGAAAATTGAGCTTTTTCAATGAATTCTTTAATGAATTCGTAATGCTCTCCTTCTTTCATATGAACTTTCAGTTCAGGTGTACTCACGCCTTTCGGTAACTCATCGAAGACTTCTTGCCAATCACCGTCTTCTTGGTCCAAAATTTCTAATAGTCGGGCAGCAGCATATAGTCCGTCATCAAACCCAAACCAGCGCTCATTAAAGAAGAAGTGGCCACTCATTTCACCAGCCATTGCCGCATTAGTTTCTTTTAATTTAGCCTTCATGAACGAATGACCTGTTTTCCACATGATTGGCATACCGCCATTTTTGACAATGTATTGAGGTAAATGGCCTGTGCATTTGACATCAAAAATGATGCTAGAACCTGGTTGACGGATTAAAACATCCTTGGCAAATAGCATCATTAGACGGTCTGGATAGATGATTTCACCTGTTTTTGTTACTACACCTAGTCGGTCACCATCTCCGTCAAAAGCAATACCCAGATCAGCATTTGTCTCTTTCATCATGGTTCTTAAGTCATCAAGGTTTTCAGGTACACTGGGATCTGGATGGTGATTGGGGAAGTTGCCATCAACTTCACAATGCAGTGGAATGACTTCACAGCCAATTTCTTCTAGCAGTTCTGGTGCGATTTCGCCAGGAATCCCGTTACCGCAATCGACAACAATAGTGGGCTGATTTTCAAGCTGAATGTCAGAGCTGATTTGATCTATATAATCATCGATGATGTCTATTTCTTGATAACTGCCTTCACCTTCTTTGAGTTCTCCAGCAACAATGGCTTGATATAAGTTTTGTATCAACTTCCCAGCCAGGGTCTCGCCATTCAACATGATTTTTAGACCATTATAATCAGCTGGGTTATGGCTTCCAGTGAGCATAACACCTGAACCTGTTTCTAAGTGATGGGTGGCAAAATACAGCACTCCGGTTGGCACAGCGCCAATGTTGATTACATCACACCCTGATTTTTTTAATCCGATGATCAGGGAGTCGAGAAGTAGGGGGCCTGATAAGCGGCCATCTCTGGCTACAACGATCTTGTGACAACCTCTATTGATATTTTCTGTACCTATGGCTTGACCAATTTGTTCAACTGCGCCAGTAGTCAATGTTTTGTCAACGATGCCTCTGATGTCATAGGCTTTAAAAATCGACTGATCAGGTAGCGCAGCCTGTTTCTTTAATTCTTTTTGTTTAAGTTGCATTTGTGTTTCTTTGGGTAATGATTTAGTTGCAGCGTCCTGAACAGATTTAGGGACATAATGGGTTTGTTTTTTAGCTGTTTTAACTTTACTGATTGCTTCACTAAAAACTAATTTTCTTTTTTTGTAAACAAGGAATGTGATCAGAAGAGCTGCAAATAAACTGATTGATGCACTGGTTAGCCCCATATGCATAAATTGTAATTGTGACTCTTTGATTCCGTACTTAACATAAAATGATGAGTTAGGTATGTTCTTTTCTGATGATGAAAATGAAATACCATCATCTTGAACACCCCAATGCTGGAGTGTGATGGTGCTCCATGTTCCGGATTTTTGTATGAGTGACAAAATACCATTTCCGGCTTCAATTTTTTTATTGACATTAATGAGTGTTTCAACAGGATAACTGATGACCACATAACTGGTTTTAGGTTTTTGTATGTAAACGTAGTTGAGGTACTGGTTTTTTTGCCCATATAAATGAATTTCTGGAAATTGTTCCTGCTGTGTTTCACTGGTGGTTTTAATAATATCAAGTGTGGCAAAATTAATGTTAGGAAACTCAGGATTGGGTTCAATGTCATTCACAGGTTCTTTCACTGATAAAACGCGCAGGGTATTAGGTATGGCTTGTTCTATTAGAGTAACAATATTATCAGCGTCAGGATTGTTTTTGATGATTTCACGAGCGGCTTTGTCTATTGCTTTCAGATTGTTTTCAACCTCTTCTAAAAGTTCATCGCTGGCTGATGATAAGGTAGCTAAAGTGGCAGTATTTTTGATGTTTTGGTAAACAGTGAAAGCAAAAAGTGCAGATAAAGTAAGAGTAACGGCCATGGCTGTATTCCATAAAGCACCGGTATTGAAGTCCACACCTGCAGGGATCAACTTTATATTAAGTTGGGATTTTGTTTCCTTGTTAGTGTGGCTTTCATTGATTTCACTGTTTTGTTTTGTCGTTTGATTTTCTGTGATGATGCTATCCTCTTCTTTTTGCTTTCTTTTAAAAACCATCAAATCACTCCACTCCAGTATGTCCAAAACCGCCTATACCCCGTTCGCTTTGATCGAATTCATCGACTACGTTAAGTTTGGCTTGTACGATTGGTATGAATACCAGTTGTGCAATACGGTTTCCGGGGGAGATTGTGTAAACACTGTTTGATCGATTCCAGCATGAAACAAACAGTTGACCCTGATAGTCTGAATCTATCAAGCCCACTAAATTACCCAATACGATGCCATGTTTGTGACCCATGCCAGATCTTGGCAAAATGACAGCTGCTAGATTAGGATCTTTGATGTGAATGGCTATTCCAGTAGGTAGCAAGTGAGTTTCGTTTGGTTCAATAAGGAGGGGCTTTTCTAGACATGCTCTCAGGTCTAAACCAGCCGAACCTGGCGTTGTGTATTGAGGCATTCCAAATTCTGATTTGAGTCGATGATCCAATATTTTAACATCAATGTGTTTCATTATTTTAGTTTGAGTAAGCAGGTTTAGGTATGTCAATAATTGTAATAGAAAGCACTTAAGAACATCAATGATTATGAATCACTACATGCTCGTCAGTAAATATAGACAGCAATCTATTTGTGGTTTTGTCACTATATGCTTTATTTATATTATTAGGGTGCCAAATGTTGTCAGGGTCAAATATTGTTTTAATGCCTCGTGAGAAGCTTCTGAAATATGGTGTTGGTTCATTAAGCGATGAAGAGTTACTGGCTATTTTTTTGCGTACAGGTATAAAAGGTATTTCAGTTCTTAATTTAGCTGGACAGTTATTAGACCATTTTGGTTCTATCCATGTATTGTTGTCAGCATCTCCAGATGAATTGTCAGCAATTAAGGGTCTTGGACAGGCAAAAAGCATTCAATTTATCGCTATATCAGAAATGTTTTCTCGGTCTATTGCGAGTGAACTAAGAGGGACACCTAGTTTTACTGACCCTGGTCTGGTTCGACGTTATTTACTTTTTCATTTCGAACAAACTGATTATGAGCGATTTGCTTGTTTATTTTTAGACAGTAAAAATAGACTGATTCATTTTGATTTTCTTTTCAACGGCAGCATCGATCAAGCTCAAATATATCCAAGAACAGTTGCGCAATTATGCCTTAAACATAATGCGGCTGCTGTTATTTTTGCTCATAATCATCCTTCAGGTGATGCCACGCCAAGCCAATCTGATCGGACATTAACACAACGGTTAATTAAAACTTTAGCATTAGTTGATGTTAAGGTATTAGATCATTTTGTTCTAGGTAATGATAAATGTTTATCAATGGCAGAACTTCAAATGCTATAATGACATGTTTCAAGTGAAACAAGTGATTAAAAGAAGTGCTGTTTGGATCCAGACTGAATCCCGTTGCTCGGGCTGAAAAATACATCAACAAGGGCAAGTATTTGAAAGCCATGAAGTTGTTGCATAAAACGTTTCGAAAATATCCGAATAGTCTCGATTTAGCACGATTGCGATTTGAATACGGTAAATACATCCCTTTTGATGATACCCATCATCAGGCAGCTATTGACTATTTTAATTTGCAAATTCAGTTTGATGTGTCGGGTGAAAAGATCCATGCTGATTTTGTCAAATACATGACCACTACACAAGGTCGTATCAAATTGAATGATGACACATTGATTAAATTAGCAATAGTGTTTGCTTCTCATGGATTTGAAAATAATGCAGCCTACATTATTAATCAGATGATGCGTAAGAAAAGCACCAATCCTTTAATGGTAGATGCTTTGGTGGCGATCATCAATTATCTGGATGAAAAGCAGGATCAGAAAAAAGCCAAAAATTATGTCAACTATTTAAAACGACACTTCACTACGCATGAAATGACAGAGTATCTGCTGAGTAAACGCGCCTGAGTTTCAGAAGAAGTCATTAACTTAAGTTGACTTTGTACATATACGTAAGTGAATTTTTCATTTGAAAACCAGATACATATATCATCTTTTACTAATGAATTTTTGATTATTCTGCTAGACAGAAATTTGGTTCATTGCTTGATAGAAATAACATTATGATTGTTGCCTTTAATAAAAGCTTGGATTCGTCGTTGAATGTTTGCCTCATCTAATCCAGCTTCTTCTAATAATTCTTCACGGCTACCATGATCTTGAAAATAGTCAGGGAGTCCTAAGTTCAAAACAATCACATCTAGTTTTAAACGTTGTACGACTTCGTTCACTGCACTGCCAGCACCTCCAGCAATAACATTATCTTCGATGGTAACCAGACAGTTGTGTTGATTGGCCATCTTGATAATTATCTCTTCATCCAATGGTTTGATAAAACGCATGTCAACCAGCGAGGTATCTAGAGATTCCGCCACTTTCATTGCAGATTCAAGCATCACTCCAAAAGACAAGATAGCTATTTCTTTTGTTCCTCTCCTCAAAGTATGGGCCTGTCCAATCTTAAGTGCTTTCATTTTAGGTTGGATCGATGTGCCTGGGCCAGTACCTCGTGGATAACGAACAGCTGCGGGACCTTTATGGATATGACCTGTATATAGCATTTGTCGACATTCATTCTCATCGGCTGGTGCCATGATTACTAGGTTGGGAATACATCGTAAGTAGCTGAGGTCGAGGTTGCCAGCATGGGTGGCGCCATCAGGCCCCACAACACCGCCCCGATCAATAGCAAAAAGCACATCAAGGTTTTGGATGGCCACATCATGTATCAACTGGTCATAAGCTCGTTGTAAAAATGTTGAGTAAATAGCAACCACCGGCTTAATACCTTCACAAGCCATGCCAGCTGCTAACGTTACTGCATGTTGTTCGGCAATACCTACATCAAAGTAACGACGTGGAAATAACTTGGAAAATTCGACTAGACCAGAGCCTTCACGCATAGCTGGAGTAATCGCTACTAGTGATTGATCAATGCGTGCCATATCACAAATCCAGTTACTAAAAATGCTGGTATAACTCGGTCTGGTTGGTGAAACACTGGGTTTCATTCCTATTTTTGGATCGAATTTGCTGACTGCATGATATTTAATGGGGTTTTCTTCTGCTGGTTTATACCCTTTCCCTTTTTTTGTGATGATGTGTAACAGCTTTGGTCCTTGAATTTCTTTGGCTGTTTGAAGTGTATTGATCAATGTAGGCATATCGTGTCCATCAATAGGCCCGAGATGGTGGAAACCGAGTTCCTCAAAAAGGGTATTGGGAACAAACATACCTTTGGTGTGTTCCTCCCAGCGAGAGAGAAATTTCCATAGCCATGAACCACGACGCATCCATCGTTTTGATTTTTCGCGCATTCGGTTATAGGTGCGACCGGAGACTATTTTGATTAACATTCTGGTCAATGCACCGACATTCGGTGAAATAGACATTTCATTTTCATTGAGGACTACCAATATATTGGTATCTAATTCCCCACCATGGTTTAGGGCTTCATAAGCCATACCAGCAGTCATTGCACCATCACCAATGACAGCCACAACTTCTCGTTCTTCACCGATAATTTGGGCTCCCAAGGACATACCTAAAGCCGCACCAATTGAAGTGGATGAATGCCCGACTCCAAAGGTGTCGTATTGACTTTCACTTCGTTTGGGAAATGGTGCCAGTCCATTTTTTTGTTTGATGGTTTGAAGGAGGTTTTTGCGTCCTGTGAGGATCTTGTGTGGATAAGCCTGATGACCTACATCCCAAACAATACGATCCTTAGGTGTGTCAAATACGTAATGTAAAGCGACGGTTAGTTCGACGGTACCTAGCCCTGAGCCAAAATGGCCGCCACATTGTGAAATATTATCGATCAGATATTGACGCACGTCATCCGCAGCTTGAGGTAACTGGTCAGCAGTCAGTCGCCTGAGGTCAGTGGGGTCATTGATTTGGTCCAGAATAGGGTATATTTTATTCATATTACTTTATGCTTTGCCTTGATGAGCAACCGATGCTTGTGCTTTTGCAACCATTTCTTGGTCGCCTAAATAATAACTTTTGATTGGTTTAAGTGCATCATCAAGCTCATAGATCAGAGGTATACCAGTTGGTATGTTTAACTTCAAAATATCGTCTTCTGAAATATCATCTAGATATTTTACCAGAGCCCGCAATGAGTTGCCGTGAGCGGTTATGATAATTTGTTTGCCTGCCTTTACATCAGGTGCGATTCTTTCATGCCAGTAAGGCATGACACGTTGTACACAATCAGCTAAGCATTCTCCTAAAGGGATTTGATCCTTGTCTAAAGATTTGTATCGAATATCAGATGCGGCATTTCGCTCATCATTCCACTCTAGTTTAGGTGGTGGTGTGTTGTAAGAGCGTCGCCAAATCAATACTTGTTGATCACCATATTTGGCCGCTGTTTCTGATTTATTCAACCCCTGAAGGGCACCATAATGACGTTCATTCAGCCGCCAAGAGCGTTCTGTGGGTAGCCATAACCGTTCCATTTCATCGGTAGCTATCCACAGTGTGCGGATCGCTCGTTTTAATACAGAGGTATATGCTTGATCAAATTCAAAACCAGCTTCCTTAAGCAACTGACCAGCATTTTTAGCTTGTGCTCGTCCAGTTTCTGTTAAATCAACATCTTTCCAGCCAGTGAAACGATTAGCCAAATTCCATTCACTTTCACCATGTCGAAGTAATACCAGTTTGGTCATCAAACATCCCTAATGTTTAAAGCTTGTATTATATCATGTAACGTAATAACAAGACTGTTTGTTTGGACATGAAAATTTAGGGTCTGCTAACATTATTTAGTTAGATGTTGTTGTGATTGCTTTTTCCTTACAACTGCGTTATCAATCGCTGAATTTAGCATTACCAGAAATATAACCGATCTTGTTAAAAATCCATTTACTCATGAATTAATTGTGCTAATCATAACAATTTAAAAAAATGTTAAAAAAATGACCTTTTCCTTTCGTAAATTACGATGGTCATTGGAACCCACAAGATTAGCTGGGGTTTATTTTGTTAATAGAGACCTTATGCTTGATTCGTTCAATAGTCAAACATGTTTAAAAGGCGCCATATTGGCTTTATTAGTCTTGCTGATACTTGTTTTTAAGCTACGGTTGAAACCTTATCTTGCTGATTTTTAGCCGATTTAATGCAGTCGTAGAATCAAGTAAAGGTCTCATAGGTGTGGTCTTTTTTTAGAATAAAGGACCTGTGTGAGAAAGTATAGTTAACATATCATTTAACTGAGCTGAGCAATGTAGATTAATGACATCTAAGATAGGAAATTGTGTACTTAAAATTTGTGTTGTTATTCTTCGGAGGTATAGAAAAGACATTAAAGCCCTTTACTATTATTTGCTCCCGAATACTGTAATTAAGAAGGTATGTTAGCCATTAGTGGAGAAAATTAATGAAGACTTGTTTGTTTACATGTTTTGTTTTGATTAGCCTGAATTCGATGGCTGATCAAGATTTTATAACCGTAGGGGCTGATAATAATTGTCATTTTAGCTCCATACAATCTGCGATAGATAGCGGATTGAGTGGTGAAATTCGAATCGCTAGCAGTGGTTCCCCTTATTTTGAACACTTATCAATGCATGATGTCAGCAGAACTCTTAAAGGAGGTTATGCTGATTGTTCTGCTGCTGCTGCTAATATTACTGATCTTTCACATCCTGTGATTGATGGTGCAAACTCTGGTATTGTGTTGAGCATTTCCGGAAAAGGCACTGGTAATAAGGTTGAGCTGCGCCATTTATATATCGGTAATGGCGACCAAGGAATTGATGTAAATGAAGCTAAGGTAAACCTCGTTATTGATGATGTGCTTATTTATAATAATAATTTGAGGGGTATGGTTGTGTTTAAAGGCAACGCTGATATAGTCATCAATGACAGCACCATTTCTTATAATGGTGATACTGGTGTTACCTGCTTTGCTGAGGACAATAATACCAGTATTTCTTTGGTTGGAGATACATTAATCGAACATAACAAAGCGTCCAAATTTGGCGGTGGAATGCGTATTTATGGCTGTAATGCTTATGTTTATTCACCCGTTGTTATCCAAAAAAATACTACTGGTGGAATAGGTGGTGGAATCTCTCTAGAGCGTGGTGCTCGACTCTGGCTATTTGGTGGTTTTTCTCATTGTGAAAATGGCATTTGTTATGGTGACAATAACCAACCTGTGATGATCAGGGACAATACAGCCAGAGCATATCAAGATGGGCCCTACAGCGGAGTAGGAGGCGGTTTCTTTGCTACAGGCAATGGAACAAAAGTATTCGCGGTAAATACGGTGTTCGATGACAATCTCGCTGTTCATGGAGGTGCGTTTTATGTTACGAGTTCAGTTGAATTCATGGCATTGTCCTATGAAAATCAAGGTGCTGGTTGTTGGTCAGTGGAGCAATGTAGTCGATTTGTCAATAACAAGGCTAGAAGAGGTGGGTTAGGATATGTGAATGGAGGAGCGGTAGTCCGTTTGTACCGCAGTTGGATCCAGGGTCATCGTGCCAATATGGGTGTTTTGGGTTATCTTGTTGACAATGCTGAGATGACATTCAACAACAGTATGTTGGTTGAAAATGGCGATTGGGGAAGTGATGGGGATTACATTGACCAAGAGTTGTTTTTTGTCGATGAGTTTGATCTTAATCCTGATGTAACTGCCAATTTGCGCTTAGAGTCAGTAACGATTGCCGATAATCGTGTCGTTGAAGAATTGATCGACAACCACAGAGGTGATGTTAATGTGTTATCCAGCATTATCGTTGATGAGTCAGTTGATGTCTATTCAGAAGCTGAAGGATCAAATTCACACTTTGAATGTGTGCTCAGTCATGAGAGTGACTCATTCAGTGCAGGAGGTACAGTTATGGTTGGTGATCCGCAATTTGTTAATCTAGGCGCGAATGATTATCGTCTGCAAGCGACATCGCCTGCGATTGATTATTGCTACGAGATCAGTTTTGATGTTATGGAAGATATGGAATTTGAAGCTCACGGAGTAGATGACCCAAACCATCCTAATTTGCATGGCACTTATGATTTAGGGGCTGATGAGTATAACAATCCTTAATTAAACTTTAGATTTGAAAGGGGAAAGTCAGTCCAAACGATTTTCCCCGATCGATTGTAACTTTGCATCACGTAATGCGACCAATAAAACCTGGCCAGTATCAGTTAGCACTAATTCTCCATAAGCAGCTTTGTCAAACAACTGGGCTTGTCCTTCTTGAAAGAAAAAAGCCTGACTGCCAATTCGGGGAACGTTTTGTCTGACTTTAAAATTGAGTAGTCTTTGATTTTGATTTAACGACTGGTCTTCAAATAGGCTGACATAAGATGCCACGTTATTTTCATCGAGCTCTATGATGGCTTGGCCATCTTGTTGTTGATTAAGCTGATTGTTAAGTTGATAGCGAATGCGCATAAAATCACCTTGCATCAATGAACGAGGGTCAACAGGGGCTAATCGCAATAAGATACGCTCTCCGTTTTTGATAGTGTGTTCTTTGTTGTAGATAAAACCATTCAGTGACAACAGTGTGAAAACCACAGTTAATAGTGTTGCCAGGTGTTTCCTATTCCATTGAACTTTGGTTCTAACAGCAACCGATGATTTGTTGTGAATTAGGTAGTAAGCTGATGTCAGTAATAAGCCCAGAATAAGCAAAATGATTGACTTGTTCAATAATGTTATATCTAACCAATAATAATACCAGCAGAAGAAAAACAGTATTGCCAAAACTCCAAGTGCTTGTAACCAATTTTCTCCTCGACCTTTGCCTATCAGTAAAACGATCACTGCTGGCAGCATATTGGGAACATAGACTGCCATGACACCCACTGCTAAAACAATCAATAGAGCTAATATGCTATATTTGTGCCAAGGTATACCGCTTTCACGTGTTAGTTGCCAGCTCAGATAGACTGCCGAAATTGCCAGTAATATATTGGCCGAAAGATTTAAGTAAGGCCATGTTGTTAAATCATATCGATGGGGTGAAATAATATCCATCAACCATATTGGATGATTTCTTGTTTGTGCTAAAAAAAGCATAATCAAGGCCAGTGATGTAGCTAACGGATGTAATATGGTTTTCCATCGACCCCAGTGTTTCCTTTGTAACCAGATTTGAATAAAAATAGCACTGACTAGAGCTACCGTTATTGGGTATAGGGTATTGCTGAAAAAAACATGGATAATCGCTGATAAAGCAAAAAAAGCGGTAAGATAACGATGAATACTGTTATCAATTAAAAACAATAATGCTAATTGATAGCATCCCAGCAGCATGAATGCGGTTCGACTATGGAATCCTATCCCTTCAAAAAGAGCAACAGCAACCAGTAGTTGACCCACGAAGCAAAAAACCAAAATGGCTTGATCAAAGAAATCATTCTTTGTGCTCTTTTTGTAATAATGAAAGGCTGCTATATGGATGATTAACCCCAGTAAAAAAGCAGCCATTGCGTTATCAAAAATATCAAAAAATCCCAGTGCCAGGAATCCCAATATGAACCAGGATGCTAACCAACCACAAAAACCGAGTAACAGACGAATATACCATGGTTGATCATGAACTTCGCCACCTTGTAGTGGTGAGGTGTCTGATACCACAAGGTCTTTTTCTTTAAGCATTTGCCATAATAAATGACTATTCATTGTTTATGCCCCCCCTGCCGTAAACTGAGTAGCCATTTGCTCGCCCCCACAGCCATACCAATGAGGGCCAGTCCAAGGACTAGAAACCCACCCGCCTCAATATCTGATTCAAAAAGAATTTTTCCAAGAAATGCAGTGAGAAAAATAATCATTGTCAAACACCAAAAAACCATCGCTATGACATCCAGAGAAACTTGTCGGTAATACCACCAACTGATTGCCATACCTATTAAAAAAAGTAATGAGGAGAGCGATTGATGTTGATTATCAAATAAGGCATGAAAACCGGTCAATAATAATATCGAAAACGTGAATAATAGCCAGCATAGTACAACCCATCTTGAAGATAGTTTTAACCAGTTAGGTGCCCTTTCAGTATTTAGCCATTCTAAGACAATTACAAAAAATACATTCAATATCAGACCAGTATAAAGCCAGTTGTTAGTCGAAAAAATGAATCCAAAGAACCGGGAGTTGGTTTCTTGGTAAAGAATCAGTGTCAGATTCCATAGGATTATCCAGAAAAGCCATAATGATTCGACCTTTTGCCACAGTACCATCGGTGTAATTAATAATGCCCAGCTGAAAAATAGCTGCCAAGTATCAGCACCTGTTTGGTAGGTTTGTCCTGTCAGTGCTAACCATGCGCCAATGAGGAGAGCGATTAGCAAAACCAGTCCATGTCTGATGAGTATCCATGCTCCTAGCCGCCAATATAAAAGTAAACTTAATACTAATCCCAATTGAACCAGGCTGAATTTCATGAATCTGGACATGGCATCCCAATTGAAAGCAAAGAAGAAGATCAAAGCAGTTGCTAATGCCAAAATGCCAAAAAATAGAAATATGGTGCTTAAAAATACTCGCCATTGATTTTTATTGGGCTGTTTGCCAGCTAAATTCAAAGCCAGATTAATCTGTTCTTTTTTGATCAATCTTTTTTGGATCCAGTCGTAAATGTCTTGATGTTGCATGACTTAACTTAATTGATTTATTGCTGGTTTATTATCGTTCAGGTGGTATTTGTTTTCAAACCTATCAAAATGAAGCATCTAAGCAGGAAGCTTATGATGTGATAATGAAAGTCTTCAACTTTTTGCATAAAGTCAAACAAACCATTAGTCTTTGTGTCAGTCAACTAAGATTATGGCTTACTAACTTTCATATGATGTCATAATATTCATTTATCTTTTACATTTTTGAATGCGTCAGCTAAGGCATTACCAAAGGCACTATTTTGTGTTGGTCGTGTCTTATAATGAGGGCGTTGTTTTTTTTCTTTTCTGTTTTTGGTTTTGTTTGTAGTCATTTTACTAGAACCGGATTGATCTGATTTTGCTGATAAGGCAATACGTTTTCTGGCTACATCAACTTCCAATACCCTGACTTTAACGACTTGTCCCGTTTTGACCACATCAGCAGGGTCTTTAACGAAATGGTCGGCCAGTTGTGAAATATGTATTAAACCATCCTGGTGAACACCAATATCGACAAAGGCGCCAAAGGCGGTGACATTGGTGATGACACCTTCAAGTATCATACCCTCAACTAAATCTTTGACTTCATGAACGGCCTCATTAAACGAGGCTGTTTTGAATTCACCACGTGGGTCACGGCCAGGTTTTTTTAATTCTTCTAGTACATCTTTGATGGTTATGGTGCCAAATTGGTCATTAGCAAAGTCAGAAACTTTGATGTTATTGAGTAAACCATTATTACCAATAACTTGAGTAATGGTGCTGTTGACGCGTGTTAGTATTTGTTCCACTAATGGGTAGGCCTCTGGATGCACAGCCGATTGATCTAAGGGTTGGCTGCCGCCACGGATACGCATGAAGCCAGCGCATTGTTGAAACATTTTTTCGCCCAGTCTCTTGACCTTGAGCAGTTGATCGCGGTTTTTGAAACTGCCGTGTTCGTTACGGTACAGGACAATCTCGTTAGCCACCGAATCGCTGATGCCTGCTACGTATTTAAGTAACGGAGCCGAAGCGGTGTTGACATCTACGCCGACGGCATTCACACAATCTTCGACAGCATTGTCTAGTGCTTTAGACAGCTGTATCTGATTAACATCATGTTGGTATTGACCGACACCAATCGCTTTGGGATCGATTTTAACCAATTCAGCCAATGGATCCTGTAATCGTCGTGCTATTGAAACAGCACCACGGTAAGAAACATCCAAATCAGGGAATTCTGAAGAGGCCAGTTCTGATGCTGAATAAACAGAAGCACCTGCTTCTGAAATCATGATTTTTTGTGCTTTGATGTCTTTGTGTTCTTTGAGCAATTCACTGGCCAATTGATCCGTTTCACGAGAGGCGGTGCCGTTGCCTATGGCAATCAATTGAACGTTATGTTTTTGACACAGTGTGGCTAAAATGTGTTTGGCTGCATCCCATTGTTTTTGAGGGGCATGTGGATATATGACGGCTGTCTCCAGTAGTTTACCATTATCGTCGATAACCACTGTTTTTACTCCCGTACGATACCCTGGATCTAGACCCAGTGTGATTTTATCGCCAGCCGGTGCTGCCAGCAGTAAATCCTTAAGGTTGCGTTTAAATACTTCTATCGCAGCATCATCTGATTGTTCTTTTAGCTGGCTGATCAATTGTAAGTTCAGTTTCAATAATAACTTGGCTCTCCATGCCAGTTCCAACGTTCTTTCCAACCAGGTAGACTGTTTTACATCCCAGCCAGTGTGTGTGATTAAACGGCCTATAGCGGGATGTGTTTTCTGATTTTTATCTAAAACGGAGGCATGATCAATGTTCAGTGACAACACGCCTTCATTGCGACCACGTAATAAGGCCAGCATGCGGTGTGATGGGATTTTATTGACTGCTTCTGAGAAATCAAAATAATCTTTGAATCGTTCGCTTTCTGGACTGTTTTCTTTATCAGAGATGACTTTGGCAATAATCAATCCATCAGACCACAACCAGTCGCGCAAGTCCTGAATCAGGTCAGCATCTTCGGCGATATTCTCAAGGGCGATCTGACGTGCGCCGTCTAAAGCAGTGGCTTCGTCATTAACTTCATGTTCAGCATTGATGAAATCTTTAGCCAAAATGTTAGGGTTTATTGCAGGTTGAGAAATCAAGGCTTCCAGCAAAGGTTCCAAGCCTGCTAAGCGTGCCTTTTGTGCTTTGGTTTGTCTCTTCTTTTTGTATGGTAGGTATAAATCTTCAAGACGGGTTTTGGTTTCGGCTGACATAATGGATGTCATCAATGCGTCAGTCATTTTTCCTTGTTCATTGATGACTTTGATAATGGTTTCTCGTCGGTCATCAAGTTCACGTAAATAACCTAGCCTTTCTTCCAAAGTTCGAAGTTGACTGTCATCCAGTCCTCCGGTAACCTCTTTGCGATAACGAGCAATAAAGGGGACGGTGTCACCCTTATTCAATAATTCGATGGCTGCTTGGACCTGTTGTGATTTGGCATTGATTTCAGGCGCTATGATCGCTACATGTTGTTGATTGAGATCCATTTCAGTGTTTTTTAGTTTATAGCAGAAAAGATCGGGAATTCTATCATAGATTTATCTTACTCCATTTTCTCAAATAATCCTGCAAAAACATGCCCTTGGCTACCGTATTTGTGATGAAAATAGCGAATCATGGTTATGTCTTCTTCCGAGGGCGGATTACGGTGAGGAAAAATTTCTGTAGTGCGGTGATGCTTAACCAGATTTAAGCCAACTTTTTGTGTCAATTCTAATAGTCGGTTTAAATATATCGGCGCTTCATCTGGGTCTTCAGCGTGTTTGCTATAAGTTAAACTTGCAGCAAGTGATTGTGAATTCCATTCCATTAAATCTTTTGGCGGATCAAAATCGGTTTCAATAGGTTCTGCTAATAAAAACCTTCCGTCATCAGTCAGCACTTCTCGTATGGTTGTCAATGTCTTCTCAAATTGTTCTGGTTGTAAATGGTGTAGACAACCAACCATGGTTATTAAGTCATATTTTTTGTTATTTAAAGAGAGGAAGGATAATAAATCAGTTTCTATTAGTGTGACATTAGTTATTCCATGATGTTTATTATTCTTTTTAGCCTCAGCAAGCATTTCATAGCTGTGATCAATTCCTATACAACTTTGATACTGATTTGCATACCTCAACAGCATATGACCAGTTCCACATCCTATATCTAACATACAATTTTTATCTTTAAGGTAATCATCAAAGTAGTTAAAAAGTATGTCATTGGCGACTGCTCGTGGTTCTACAACTACCTTGTGATATTCGGCTGCAATGACTTTATGATAGTCAATATCTAATTGTTTGCTATCTGAAACTGACATAGGGCACTCAAAATAAAGTGATGAAAGTATAAATGAATCTGCAAATATTTAAAGTCAAATTGATCTAATTAAAGATGATTTAAGCAGTTATTCATTGTTGTGTTGATGTCATTGGAATGTGCCCACAATTTTACGAATAGTCTCAATCAAACACACCACATCATCCAAATGACTATTTTCGTTCATAAAAACCAGACGCAAGTACTGCTTTCCTTTAAAACGAACCGTAGTTATGTAGAATTTTTTTTGCATTAATAATTCTGCTCGGGTTGAAAGCTGCGTAGCATCATCACTGAGGTGTCGGAAACAGAGGATGTTACTTTCTGGTGTGACAGCGCAAACAAAGTCGGGTTGGGTGTTGATGTAATCGTAGGCTTTGGTGGCTAATTGATATTGATGTTCAATATACTTCGCCATAATTGATTCACCTTCAGCAGCCAGGACAAAGAATAATTTGCTGGCCAGAGCAGATTTTGTACATTCAATGGTACGATGGATAAAGTCGATCCCAGGTTGTTGTTTTTCGTGGAACAAATAACTGGCTTCGTGATGCATGGCGGTTTCCAAGTGATGCTTTTGTTTAACTAACAAAGCAGCACATAATGATGGTGTTTTTAGCATCTTATGTGCATCCCAAATTATAGAATCGGCTCGCTCAATACCAGCCAGTTGCGTTCTGTATTTTCCTGAAATTAATGCACTGGCTCCATGTGCGCCGTCGACATGCAGCCACAATTGATGCTTTTCACAAAAATCTGCCAGTTTATGTAATGGGTCATGGGTGCCAACAGAGGTGCAGCAGGCGTTAGCTGTCAGTGCCAAGGGCTGTTTGCCATCGTCTATCAATTGTTGCAATACTGCTTCCAATTTGGATGGAATGACTTTGCCATCTTGATCAGTGGGTACAGTGTATATTGCCTGCTGGCCGATACCCAGGATACCTGCAGATTTACTTATTGAATAATGGCTTTCATCGGGCACCATCAATGCCAAATTTCCTGGGTTACCATGGTTCCAAATATCCGGAACAGCCTGTTTTCTAATCACAATCAGTGCCAATAAATTGGCCATTGAACCCCCATTCACAAATACCCCTGCCGCAGTGACGTTTGATTCAGAATTTTTGTTTAAGTTTTGTGGCAGCCATCCAATATGTTTCAACATCCAATTGACCATAACCCATTCCAGAGTGGTAGCTCCTGGACCCATTTCATATATGCCCATTACGGTATTAGCATAAGCATCTATCAATGCACCTACAGCCCCTGCTGGGTGAACTGGTGCACATTGGTGTCCCATGTAACCTGGATGATGTAAGCGAGTGGCATATTTCAAATAGCGGTGCACAAAACCATTGAGCTCTTCTGCTTGCAATCCACCATGATTTAGCCATTGAACTGGGTTCAAATCATCTAAAATGTCTTGCATGGGAGCTTGGTTAATTACTGGTACATCTCCTTGTAAGGTTGTATCGTGAAAAGCCTGTAATATTTCACTAATATTCTTTACTTCACTTAAAAATGACATATGGTTTTACCCTTAATAGATGTTTCATTGCTTGGATGTTGATTATCGATTTTAGTATGTATCATATAACAAAATGTGATCAATTGATTTTGCAATAATTGAAATTTTTCGTTAATTTTATTGAGTGATTTTACAGTTTAGTAAATGCCTAAATTTAATCAATGTTAGACAGTCATGGAGGGATTTTAGTAAGATGCATGCTTTTTTGAATCAATAACAATCATGGCAGAATATATTTATACCATGATGGGTGTGAGCAAGATGGTGCCACCCAATCGTGAAATCATCAAAGACATTTCTCTGTCTTTCTTTCCAGGAGCTAAAATTGGTGTTTTGGGTTTGAATGGTGCTGGTAAGTCTACTGTTTTACGAATTATGGCTGGAATAGATCAAGAGTATTCTGGTGAAGCCAGGCCACAGCCAGGTATTAATATTGGCTATTTACCTCAAGAGCCAGAATTAGATGAGGATTTGTCAGTCAGAGAAAATGTAGAGTTGGGTATGGGGGATATTAAGAATCTGTTGACCCAGTTCGATGAGTTGAGCATGAAATTTGCTGAGCCGATGAGCGACGACGAAATGAATGAATTGCTGGCCAAGCAGGCTGAACTACAAGAACAGATTGATGCAACTGGTGGCTGGGAACTCGATCGCACTATGAACATGGCTGCTGGAGCTTTGCGACTGCCGACTTGGGATGCAACGGTGAAAAATTTATCAGGTGGTGAGAAGCGGCGGGTGGCTTTGTGTAAATTACTACTGTCATCTCCGGACATGTTATTGCTTGATGAACCGACCAATCATTTGGATGCAGAGACTGTAGCTTGGTTGGAGCGTTACTTGCATGATTTCAAAGGTACCATTGTGGCAGTGACCCATGATCGTTATTTTTTGGATAATGCAGCTGAGTGGATTTTAGAATTAGATCGTGGTCACGGTATTCCTTGGAAAGGAAATTATTCTTCCTGGCTAGAGCAAAAAGAAAAGCGTTTGGAACAAGAAGCTCGTACTGAACAGTCTCATATGAAAACCATTAAGCAGGAACTTGAATGGGTGCGTTCCAATCCTAAAGGGAGACGTGCTAAATCGAAAGCGAGATTGAAGCAGTTTGAAGAGTTACAGTCTAAGGAATTTCAAAAACGCAATGAAACCATGCAAATTTACATTCCTCCTGGCCCTCGTCTAGGTGAAAATGTGATTGAGTTTAAGCATGTGTCAAAAGCCTTTGGTGACAAATATCTGATTGATGATTTGACATTTAAAGTACCTCAAGGGGCCATCGTTGGTATCATTGGTCCTAATGGTGCGGGTAAAACCACTTTATTTAATATGATTGCGGGGACCGAACAGCCTGATGAAGGTCAAATCGAAGTCGGACCAACAGTTGATTTGGCCTATGTGTCTCAAAGTCGAGAAGACTTGGGTCATGATCGGCCATTATATGAAGAAGTAGCCGATGGTGAAGAGGTGATCAAAGTGGGTAATTACACCATACCAACACGTGCGTGGTTGAGTCGTTTTAATTTTAAAGGTGCTGATCAGCAGAAATTGGTTAAACATTTGTCGGGAGGTGAGCGTAATCGTTTACAGCTGGCTAAAGTGTTGAAAAAAGGGGGTAATGTATTAATGCTTGATGAACCTACCAATGATCTGGATGTAGAAACTTTGCGTGCCCTGGAGGAAGCGTTATTAAACTTTGCTGGTTCTGTGTTGGTGATTTCACATGACCGCTGGTTTTTGGATCGCATTGCCACCCATATATTGGCTTATGAAAACAACTCTCACGTTGAATTTTTTGAAGGTAACTACAGTGAATATGAACAGGACTATAAAAATCGCTATGGCAAAACGCTACAGCCGGAACGGATTAAGTATCGACCTTTAAAAAAATAACTTATTAATAGAAGTGCCCTTATGTGAAAGGCGCATTTTTTTACCAAAGCCAAATGTAGATGAAGGCAATTTGTTAATAATTGCCTTCTTGCATATGATTTTTATGAGATAAACGACCTAACATTTATTTGTCTATGAATCTTTAGGGGTGATTTTTATAGAAAGTGAGGTCGAAGATGCGTATCTTTATTAGGAGATAAGTACGTTAATCTCCAGCTAGTGAAATCGAGGAGATGTCTATTTCGGGTGGATCTATTTGTTTTTTCTTAATAATAGTAATACCTATTTCATCCATCGACAAAGCATCGATAGGAATATCAGGAGTTTCTACTTTCTTGGCGTTGACAATAACAGAACCTGGTTCATCAACAGAGATATTATCTGTGTCAATATATGGTACTTCAACTTCTTTTTCCTCAATAATTGGCTCTTCACTGTCATCAATTTTAATATGGTCAATGGATACATCCAGTGGCTGAGTGCCTGGTTGGCTTTCCAATGTAGAGTCATCAAGTGAAATTCTCATATGTGATGTTTCTATGTGGACTTCAGGTTGTCTAATTGGCTGTAAAATGACCGTACCAGGGTCGTTCAATTCCCATTGATCACTCCCTAAACTTGGTTTTTCTATTTCATTTTTTATCAGTGAAACACGGATCCCTGCTTTTTTTAACACGGCTCGAAATTGTGCGGCTTTGTCCATGAGGAGTGATTTTTTTAATACGCGCTCCTTGCCATCAAACATCAGTGAGGCTTTTTGCTTGGGTATTTTGAACAGTTTAGCAAAGTTATCTATGGCTTTATCAGCTTCATATCCCCTGACCACTTTCCCCTTGAACACGACTCTAAAAGTATCTTCGGTCATATCTATCGTAGTGTATCCCCATTTTCTTAAAAGTTAGTTAGCCCGATACATTCCAGAATCTTAGGCTAGGCCAACTTTATATCATAACATACTTGCCTATGGTAACTGATTAGAGGCTAAATTTACTGTGAAAGGGTGAAAAAATGTCATGAAGGGTTGTTTTGTTTGAGTTTATGTTTGATTTTTTTTGACACTAAGATAAAAATGTTTACAATATATCTTTTTATTCGGATATAGAGATATATTAGCTATGCGCGATTATTTATTTACATCAGAGTCGGTTTCTGAAGGTCATCCTGACAAGGTGGCAGATCAGATTTCTGACGCCGTTTTAGATGCCATCATCAAAGAAGATCCCAAGGCCAGGGTGGCTTGTGAAACCATGGTTAAAACAGGTACTGCCATTGTCTCAGGAGAAATAACTACCAACACATGGATTGATTTAGATGATTTAGTGCGTCAGGTCATCATTGGCATTGGGTATGATAATTCAGCAGTGGGATTTGATGGTAATGCTTGTGCTGTGATGAGCTTGATTGGTAAACAGTCTCATGATATCAATATGGGTGTGGATCGAGCAAAACCTGAAGAACAGGGTGCTGGAGATCAGGGCTTGATGTTTGGTTATGCTTCGAATGAAACAGACGTATTGATGCCTGCGCCCATAACTTATTCACATTTGCTGGTAAAAAAACAAGCCGAGGTACGTAAATCAGGTGTTTTACCTTGGTTACGACCAGATGCTAAATCGCAATTGACATTCCGTTATGAAAATGATCGGCCTGTGGCTATTGATGCGGTTGTGTTGTCAACACAGCATGATGAAGACATCAGCATGAGTGATATTCATGAAGGTGTGATGGAGGAAATAATCAAACCTGTGTTGCCAGCAGAATGGCTCGATAATAAAACCAAATATCATATCAACCCAACAGGGAAATTTGTGGTAGGTGGTCCTGTCGGGGATTGTGGATTGACAGGCCGTAAAATTATTGTTGATACCTATGGCGGTATGGCTCGTCATGGTGGTGGCGCTTTTTCAGGAAAAGATCCGTCCAAAGTGGATCGTTCAGCGGCGTATGCCTGTCGTTATGTGGCTAAGAATATTGTTGCTGCTGGTTTGGCAGACCGTTGTGAAATCCAGGTTTCTTACGCGATTGGTGTGGCTGAACCGACATCGATTTCTGTGACAACCTTTGGTACAGCCAAGGTGGCCGAAACCTTGATTGAACAATTAGTTCGTCAGCATTTTGATTTAACACCTTATGGGATCATCAAATCACTCGATTTGGTTCGTCCAATATACCAGCAAACAGCTGCTTATGGACATATGGGGAGAGAGGGTGCTGATTTTACTTGGGAACGAACAGATAAAGCTGACTTGTTGCGTGATGCGGCGGGTTTGAAATAACTGAGACTATGGAGAACATCGTGATTACAAATACTGCAGAACAACTAAAACCTGATTACATCATTGCTGATATTGGCTTAGCTGGCTGGGGCCACAAAGAAATTCGTATTGCTGAGTCTGAAATGCCAGGTTTGGTACAGATCCGTGAACAATACAAAAGTGAACAGCCGCTTAAAGGAGCACGTATTGCTGGCTCTTTGCACATGACCATTCAAACAGCTGTGTTAATTGAGTCATTACGGGCTTTGGGGGCTGAAGTGCGTTGGGCTTCATGTAACATATACTCGACTCAAGATCATGCAGCAGCAGCCATTGCAGATCAGAATGTGCCAGTTTTTGCTGTCAAGGGTGAAACTTTGGCTGAATATTGGGATTACACACACAAAATCATGGAATGGTCAGATGGAGGAGCGCCTAACATGATTTTGGATGATGGTGGTGATGCTACTATGTTGTTGATCTTGGGTAGTAAAGCCGAAAAGGATATTTCGGTTTTGGATAACCCTGGCTCAGAGGAAGAGGTTCATTTGTTCAATTCCATCAAGAAGCGTTTGGCAGAGCAACCAGGTTGGTACAGTAATACCTTGGCCTCTATTCAGGGTGTTACTGAAGAAACCACTACTGGAGTGAAGCGTTTATATGACATGGCCAAAGGTGGTGAATTACCGTTTCCTGCAATTAACGTTAATGATTCTGTAACTAAGTCCAAATTCGATAACTTATATGGTTGCCGAGAGTCATTGGTTGATGGTATCAAACGAGCCACTGATGTGATGGTGGCTGGTAAAACTGCTGTGGTTTGTGGTTATGGTGATGTTGGAAAAGGTTGTGCCCAATCACTGAAGGGCTTGGGAGCGATCGTTTGGGTGACTGAAGTCGATCCTATTTGTGCGCTGCAAGCTTCAATGGAAGGCTTTAAAGTGGTCACTATGGAAGAAGCCGCAGACAAAGCCGATATTTTTGTAACTGCTACCGGTAACTTCAATGTTATCACTTATGATCACATGAAAGCGATGAAGGACCAAGCCATTGTTTGTAATATCGGTCATTTTGATAACGAAATTGAAGTGGCTAAGTTGGAAGCACAATGTCAGTGGGAAGAGATTAAGCCGCAGGTTGATCATGTCATCTTTGAAGATGGCAAACGCATCATTTTGTTAGCTAAAGGCCGCTTAGTTAATCTTGGTTGCGCTACCGGTCATCCAAGTTTCGTGATGTCTAATTCTTTCACTAACCAGGTTTTGGCACAAATTGAGTTATTTAAAGACGGCGACAAATACGATAATGAGGTATACGTTTTGCCTAAGCATTTGGATGAAAAAGTGGCACAGCTGCATTTAGCCAGAATTGGTGCCCATTTAACCACGATGACACCAGAGCAAGCTCAGTATATCGGTGTTGCTGTTGATGGTCCTTATAAGCCAGATCATTATAGATACTGATGCCATTACTACACAGAAAATGCATACACAAAGCCAGCCTTTTGGGTTGGCTTTGTTTGTTCGGAGTATATACAAATGAAAAAAAAATTGTCATCTGATTTAAGTTTTGAGTTTTTTCCACCAAAAACAGCTGAACAAAAAACGGTATTATTGGATACACAAGCTCAACTTCGGGAGTTAAAACCTGATTTTTTTTCTGTCACATTTGGTGCAGGTGGCTCGACCATTAATACCACTGCTGAGACAGTGCTGGAGTTGTCGAAGTATACGGCACCAAAAGTGATACCGCACTTGTCGTGCATGGGTGGCACGCCAGCAGAAATCAGTTCGTTGTTACAACAGTATGTTGACAATGGTATCACTGATATTTTGGCTTTGCGAGGGGATGTGCCATCAGGTATGGGATCAGTTGGTTATTTTCGTTATGCCAGTGAGTTGATCGAATACATCCATGAGCAATTTCCCAATACATTCAACATTACTGTGGGTTGTTACCCTGAAGTACATCCTGAAACAGAAACTTTGGATTCAGAAATCAAATATTTTAAACAAAAAGTGTCGGCAGGAGTTAATCAGGCAATCACCCAATTTTTTTTCAATCCGGACGCTTATTTTTACTTTATTGAACAATGTCAAAAAGTAGGTGTGGACATCCCCATCACACCTGGCATCATGCCCATCACTAATTTCTCTAATATCAATCGTTTTTGTGGCTTTTGCGGTGCAGATATGCCGAGATGGTTGAAATATAAGTTGCAAAGCTATGGTGATGATCGTGCTTCTATTCAACAGTTTGGTACAGAATTTACGATCAAATTGTGTCAGCAATTGTTGGATCAAGGTGTGCCAGGTATCCATTTCTATACCTTGAATCGAGCCAAAGCAACACTTGATGTAGTTAACAATCTAAGCTAACCTCTGTTATTTTCAAAGATTAGCTTATTGATATGCTATCTATTGTTCATTAAAACCATCAGCGAAAATCAAGTCTGGTGGAACGGTGATGACAGGATCAAGAGGTTCTGGAGCAGTTATTCCACCAACAGCTACTGTGGTTTGAAGCTGTTAACTGGAGCCTGTTGATAAGGGACTGCTAAAACATTGAAAGGCTGCTTTGACATCAACGAGTCCAAAACCATCACCTCCTTCATTGGTTAAGTTATCCATGTCATCATCTTCGAGAGCAGGCTCCCTAAGATTCTTAATATCCACAAGTAATGTTTGTTGAAACAATTATATTGATACCCGTGGTGCATTTAGGCGATCTTAATTTTCAGGTTATTGATATTCCTTTTTTCTGAATGATTAATCCATTGAATTACAGTCAATGCGGTGATTTTTGACATGATTCTGGTAGCGAACCCTTCAAACGTTTTTGCATAGTTTCTTCGAATCATAAACGGGTCGTAAAGTTGAGAGAACAAGGTTTCAATTCGCTTTCTCGCCTTGCTGTAAACCCAAGGTAACTTCTTGTAATCCAGCTGGTTTTTTCTCATGGGAGTGTGCAAGTTAATGTTCGAGTTATGAAATAAATCTAGCTGCAGAGGTTGGCTTAAATAACCTTTATCCCCAATAAGGTGACAGTCTTTGATAAGGTCTTTTACATCATTGAGGTAGTGGATGTCATGCACTGATGCGGGGGTTAGGTCAAAGTGTTTGAAAACACCAGTACTCGAACAAACTGCATGTAACTTGTAACCATAGAACCACGGTTATTGTGAAGCACAATAACCGTGGTTGGGCGATGTATCGATATCACCCTTACAAATGGTTGAACGTCCTGCTCGTGAAATTTTACATACTTCCAAAGGCATGGTGTCGATCAAAAAGTGATCTTCTCCAAGAGTCATTTGATCTACCATTTGTTGTCTAAGTGATTCAATATAAAAGAATAAATGTCTTTTTCTTCGGTTGTAAACGGAACGTTCAATTTGATCAAATAAGCTCGAGGGCAACCTACGAAACAACTCTCTTTCCGAATCAATGTTCAAATATGACTGTTTATTTAATTGCTGCAGGACGGACAGAATTTTGGTATAACTACTCCTTAAGTTACTCATAGTATTGGTATTTTTAAAGTTTGGGCACTTATAAACATACCGCATTTTGCTATGAGTAACCTCTTGTTTTTCAACTGTTTGCTAAATGCACCAGGGGTATATTGATTAATCTTCCAAGGCTAGTTTGTGCATTAAGGAATAGAATTAAGAAAATTGAAAAATTTTGATCTTCCCATAAGCAAAACTTCGATGGTTACATCAATCAATCATCGTCTTTGATTAAACGATGAATTTTTTATCAAGTGTGTAAACTCAGTGTGAGGCGTTTTTTATGAATAAAACAAAACTTAAAAGCCTAACTTTTATGATTCTGTTATGTGCATTGGGAACAACCATGGCCGATGAGAGTCATGTTGCAAAAAATGAGCTCGTAAATACTGAACGCATACAAACAAAAGAGCAAGCCCTGAGTGAAGACATCAATATATTGTCAAAAGAAATAGGTGCTGGGACTGAAGAAATCAGGAGATCACTACAGTTTCAAGATCAATTCACCGCCTTTTTTGAAACGTTATTGCGTGATTACCCTAATCAGATTTCACGGGTTTGGCTTGATCCAGTCCCGGCGAGTCAAGGGTATGTTGAGTTTGTTGGCGATATGCCTGAGGTGCGAACAACCTTGAATGTTGATTTCACAGGCGGAGGTGTTTACAGTTTTCAGGAACAAGAACAAAGAGCCGAGTATTTGGCTCAAGTGTTAGTAGCGAACGATCTGACCAATTTCATAAGCTACTTTAATCACAAAACCAATTTAATTAAACTGCAAATGAAAGTTGAGGATCACAAAGAGGCGTTGTCAAGGGAGGCACTGGATCGCATTATTGCCAGTGAGGATGGACTGGATGAAGACGAACGTGTCTTGTTTGATGGTTTGTCGATGGCTGAGATAGAATATGAAATCGAAGTAGGTCGAGGTGATATTATTGAATTGCTACACAGTCGAGGAGGTCATTGGTTACGTAGAGATGGTTTGCGGAGGTGCACCAGTGGTTGGTCAGTTTCTGGTCCGAATGGTGATGGTATTGTCACAGCAGGGCACTGTACAGCACTCAATCAATTTGAAGAATCCCCTGTGAGTATCTATGGAATGAAACATCGCAAACAGAATTTTGGGAAAGGTGGCGATTCTGAATACCACACCACGGTTCACATTGAGCCAGCCGAATATTGGGCCAGTCCCAGTTCCTTGCGTCCAGTGGAAAGTATTAGGCCTACTATTATCATGATCTTCGGGATGACGGTCTGTGGTTATGGGCGTTCATCAGATATCCGTTCTTGTAACCATCAGGTTGTTACTAACAATATAGCAACCACAATGACTGGTTATCCAGGAGTGGTACTAACTAATATGTTGATGGTAACGGGTGTTAACTCAATTCCAGGAGACAGTGGCGGACCTTGGTCATGGAGTACGACAGCCTGGGGAATACTTAGCGGCATGGGTACAGATCATACATTCGTGACACCTGTTCAGCAAGTGCAGACAACATTAGGTGTGACCATTAAGACACAGTAATAAAACAGCCTCAAATTTGTCCTTAGCCTGAGTACATTTCATGACTGTTCTTGGTCAACTATTAATGCGTTTTGCACAGATAAATTGTAACCAAAATAGTTTTGAGCCTGATGTCTATAAACTTGCGGATAAGGTGGCTGATCAATTTGAACCTTTCAAGTGCAGTGGTTCTGCCAATTCTTTATTTTTTCAAAGATAATCCAAAGGGCTAAAACGATTGTTCTCACTGAGTTCTTTCACCACATGCGTATAAATCATGGTCGTTTCTAAGCTTTTATGACCTAAAAGTTCCTGAATCGTCCTTATGTCGATACCTGCTTGTAACAAATGTGTGGCATAAGAATGTCGTAAGGTGTGCGCGGTGATTTTCTTATTTATTTCTGATTTTTTAACCGCCTTATTCAAGTTTCGATTATAGGTGCTGGATAAAACATGATGTCTTTTGGTAACACCTGACTTGGGATCTTTTGACACTTTATTCATCTGAAATAAAAATTGCCACTTAAATTCCCTGTCTGCATTTGGATATTTCCTTTTTAAAGCATTGGGAAGCGCAACAGAGCCGTAACCATCTGCTATGTCTTTCTTATAAGTTGTTTTATTCTTGGAAATTAATTTTTGATAGGGCTCAATCAGCTGTTTAGGCATGGGTAATGACCTGTCGCCAAGTGATTTACTGTCCCAAATAATAATCCGATTATACTCAAAATCTAAATCTTTAACCCTTAAATTCAGGGCTTCAGAAATCCTTAATCCACAACCATAAATGGTTTGGGTTATCAGTTTGTAAATATTGTCATTGAATTGATTGAGCAGATGTTTGACTTCTTTGGTACTTAAAACAGTAGGGAGATGAATTCTCTGTTTCGCCCTTAAAGCATTGATATTTTGGTTTTCAAGCGAGATATCAAGTACCTTGTGATAAAGAAAAATGAGGGCATTAAAAGCTTGGTTTTGCGTAGCGGCTGAAACTTTTCTGTGTGTGGCTAAAAAAGTCAAAAACTTTTCAATTTCAACTTTACCCATATCTGCAGGATGCTTTTTCTGGTGAAACAAAATAAATTGTTTAATCCAATAAACATATATCTTTGCCGTTTCATCACTGTATCTCAGAAACTTTATTTTCATCCTGACTTGATCTAATAGCTTCATAAATGCGTTATAACCACGATATATTTAGATAATAGCGCATTAAAGCGTTTTAAACACGAAATAGTCAAATAAAAACGCAAAAATACAAGAAAAAACATCGATTTTTAACGAAAAAAGCTCAAAAATAGGTGATGTTAAGGAATTTTACTGAGTTAAAAATGCTAAAATGCATGTTTAATAAATTGTTCCAAAGGCGCTTTGCGCCTTTGGAATGGCCGAGTTGAGTCGCAAGGCGACTCGCCCAATTTTGTCATCAGGCGCAAAGCGCCTTCAGAACAAAATCGTTCGAGCCGACAAATTATCCATAAATAAAGGAGCAAGCACCGTGATTCATGTACAATTTGCAACTCAACTCGGCCATTAGGCGATACGTATGAAGTTCTACACGTTAGTACTCTTTAGTGCGAATGAGATTATTGATTCGGATATCGAGGAGATGGTTCGTCAGCGGATGGAGCCATTTAAGCTGATTGAAGATGACGATCTTCCATATAACGAAAATTGGAAGTGGGATTATTATTGCCTTTACGAGAAGGAAATAATGAATGACTATGGATTTGGGGTTTCTGAATTTCCCTATCAATTACCTGAATCTCAATATGTAGTCTATCCTGTTTCGAAAATGACATCTGACCATATGACTTTTGCGATTTTGACTCCCTCAGGTGATTGGTTCAATGGGCCATATCTCCTTCAAGATCCAGATCCACTTTGGCCAGAAAAAGCATTGAATATTGTATTGGGTAGTCGCGCCGTTTACGGTGTTTATGTCTACAGTCATTCTTAGCATGGTTTCAAAATTAGCGTGCAATATGCGCCTAACAAACACAAGCAAGGGACCAAACTACGCTCCGCCAATTTGCGGTTCGCTTTGCTCACTTTACCGCAAATTGGTTCCACTACGTTTGGCCCCCAATTTTGTCATCAGGCGCAAAGCGCCTTCAGAACAAAATCGTTCGAGCCGACAAATTATCCATAAATAAAGGAGCAAGCACCGTGATTCATGTACAATTTGCAACTCAACTCGGCCATTACAGGAGACGCTTGCGCGCCTCCTGTAACGAGCCCCGCTGAATGCCTTCAGGTTGTCCCGTCGCGCAAGCGCTCCGTAACAACCTGAACCAACAGACATGGCTTGTGCTAAAATCAAAATTTTAACCCAAGCCACGCTGTTGTTCAGCGGGGCTCGTTATGTGCCAAAACACTCTGAGAGATAATCGTGGCAATTAGTGAATTTGAAGAAAAACGGTGTGAGCGAGAACTAGAGAAATTTCTTGAGAGCAACCGACCGCCTACACACATCCGAAATGAATTGGATATTGGTTATCGCTTATCAAATCAAAGCGTAGAGCTATTCGAGATAAGGCCAGTATGGAACAACCCAAAAGAAAAAATGGAAACTCCTGTCGCAAAGGCCACTTTCGTGAAATCTCAAAAAGAATGGCGAATATACTGGCACCGCAGTGATATGAAGTGGCACAGGTATGAGCCTGTGCCAGAGGTAAAGCATCTTGAAGAGTTTCTATCAGTGGTAAAGCAAGATGAGCATTGTTGTTTTTGGGGCTAAACACATAACAAGCAAAGGCAGCATCGCCCTACGGGCTGGACGCGCTAGCGCGCGCCGCTGCTTTGGAATGGCCGAGTTGAGTCGCAAGGCGACTCGCATAATTTCGTTTTCAGGCGCAAAGCGCCTTCAGAACAAAATCGTTCGAGCCGACAAATTATCCATTAAATAAAGGAGCAAGCACCATGATTCATGTACAATTTGCAACTCAACTTGGCCATTCAGCATCATGAAAACCTCGCGAGGTATTTGTTGTCTCGCATTGGTAGCATCGGTGACTGTCGTGCCTAAACTATTCGCTTCGAGCACTGTTGAGACGGTCAACCAACTTGGCTGGCTTACGGGATGCTGGGAGTCATCGAATAGCCAAGGCGGGCCTGATGAAATTTGGACCACAGCGGCAGGTGGCTCACTTTTCGGTATTTCTAGGACAGTTCGAAATGGTGAGACGGTTGCATATGAGTTTATGGAGATCCGCGCTGATGGGGCAGGTGTAATATTTGTCGCGTACCCGTCAGGGCAGGCTTCAACCACTTTTGGAATGATCTCTATAGGGCCGAGACACGTGACGTTTGAAAATGCAGCCCATGATTTTCCGCAGCGCGTCGGGTACAGAAGACTATCGCAGGAAAAGCTACTCGGCTTCATCGAGGGTGAAACGTCTCTCGGAAAGATCAAGACGATTGAATTCCCCTTAAGAAACAGGAAATGTGATGGTCCAACTCAGCATGTCCAGCGATAGCATGCTGACGCCGAACAACACGTTGCAAGGGGCGTTTAACCCGCTGCCCATTTTTGCTGTTGCAAAAACGGCCATCGCCTCAAACGCCCCTGAACGCCGCCATTACAGGAGACGCTTGCGCGCCTCCTGTAACGAGCCCCGCTGAATGCCTTCAGGTTGCCCTGTCGCGCAAGCGCTCGGTAACAACCTGAACCAGCGGACATGGCTTAAGCTACTACAAGGCCAATGAATTACGGTAGTGGATGTTTCTTTACCAATGCTGAAAAAGGCCAGGAAGGACTTTTTCAGGACTGACTAATTAGTCGAACCTGAAAAATCAATAACCTATTGATATTAAACATTATAATATCAATATATGGTAAAATAAATTGCAAGAAAAGCATTTGTTATCACTCAAAACCTTGCAATATGAAACCCAAAAAACCTAATAACCACCCTGATCTTTTCAGGTCACAACTGTCCCAAATTATTAATTTAAAGCACCCGCTTGTTAAACTGGCCAAACAGATAAACTGGCAACGACTGGAAAGTGAAATTGACGTGGTTTATAAAGCAGGCGCAGGCCAGCCCCCACTACCAACACGCCTGCTTGCAGGCTTGCATTACCTGAAATACACGTTCAACGAAAGTGATGAAAGTGTTGTGGAACGGTGGGTTGAGAATCCTTATTGGCAATATTTCTGTGGTTTTGAATTTCTACAACATCAAATGCCTTTACACCCAACCACTTTAATCAAATGGAGAAACCGTGTTGGAGATAAGCTTGAAACCCTGTTAGCCGAAACCATCAAGGTAGCTCAAGCTACCGATTTGATCACAGCCTCAGAGACACACCATGTTAATGTTGATACAACAGTACAGGAGAAGAACATCACTTTCCCAACTGATGCCAAGCTGTATCAAAAAGCACGAGTGGCATTGGTAAAGATGGCTGTAGAGCATGGCATCAAGCTACGCCAAAGCACCAACGCGTTGGTAAGAAAGCTTTAATCATGCAAGGACGCTATTCTCATGCCAGACAAATGAAGCGAGCTGCAAAACAAACCAGAAAACTCAAAACCTTTTTGGGTCGAGTTATCCGAGACATATCACGTAAATGTCATGAACCCAATGAACAGTTAACTGCTTTACTGGAACGGGCAACCCTTATCTTCAATCAACAGCGCCATGACAAGAATAAAGTATATTCGGTACATGAGGAGGCGGTATTCTGTATTGCCAAAGGCAAAACTCATAAAAAGTATGAGTTTGGTAACAAGGTATCCATTGTTTCATCATCAAAGAACAATTGGATATTATCGGCTTTAAGCTTTGATAATCCATTTGATGGACATACCCTGGATGATGCGCTTGGTAACTGTAAGAAGCATACAGGCAAAGAACCCAAACATGCCTACTGTGACGGTGGTTATAAGGGGCATGATGTTAAAGGCAGCACAAAGGTTCATTTGGTTGGAAAAATCCCAAAAAAAGCCACCCGATCAATGCGTAGATGGATGAAGCGGCGTGCTGCAGTGGAACCAATCATTGGTCACATCAAATCAGATCACAGGATGGATAGAAACTACCTCAAAGGTAAAGATGGTAATCAAAATAATGCCGTGTTGGCAGCTGCTGCATTCAACTTTGCCAAGTTGTTGAGGTGGTTTTATTGTGCCTTTGAAAAAATCAGCATTGAACTGATGAAATATGATTCATCTTGCTTCAAAAAAATACAATGAGTTACTCTATAAAATGGATTCTTCAGGTTCGACTAATTATGTTGGTTGGTTTTTTCGAGTGAAAAATGGTCTCTTTTGAGTGTTGTTTCGTATTTATAAATACAACACATGAAAACATTAAATAGAGATTAGTATGAAAAAAATAACATTGGTGATGTCTGTTTTGACGTTAGCAAGTTTATGTCAAGCAGGTAAAGTTGAAGTGCGTCAACATTTACAATTGGTTGTACCTTTTCTGAAGGCTATTGAAGAAGCAGGGATTAACAATCCAGTTACTGTAGGTAATGAGCCATCATGTGACTATAGTGTCATTCAAGAGGCCATTAACTCAGGGGCTGATCAGGTCAGAATCGCAGAGAAAGGTAGTCCATACTATGAAAATTTAGTCATTACTGACCGTACAGTCGCTCTTAAAGGGAATTATGCTAATTGCGATGATGCCAGTAATGACATTGAAAGTGATGTCAAAGCGGTAATTGATGGTGGTCAGAGTGGTTCAGTTCTTTGGGTCGAAAGCGAAAGCTTGGATATGCAGTATAACTCCATTAGCCACTTAGTTATTCAAAATGGTCAGTCTTTCCATGGTGGTGGTATGTATGTAGAAAGCCAATCAACGCTTTTTGTTAGCCTCGACGATGTGCAAGTTCAATTTAATACTGCTCAATCACAGGGTTCAGCTATATATGTGACATCCACGCCTGGAGATCAGTATCTTGCTCACCTATATCTCAAAGACAGTGTGATTGACAGTAATACTGGTGATGTGGCCATCACCGGGGGCTATGAACGGACGATATTGATCGATGGTGAGACAGTGATAAGTAGTAATATCGGTCGGGGAGTCAGTAGCACGCTCTATGGTAGATTAACAATATTTTCACCTGTTACTATTTCAAATAATCAAAAAGATGGTGATGGCGGTGGATTGCTGCTCAATGACAGATCTGATTTGTACGGTCAACGCATGTGTGAACAGGGGTATTGCTTTGGATCGAATAGCCAACCTATCCGTGTTACTGACAACACGGCAACAGGAAATGGTGGTGGTGTTTATGTTACACATTTGCGAAATTATTTAAACATTCATCATGTTGAGTTTAAAAATAATAGCGCTTCGATAGGTGGTGCTTTCTTTATTGGTTCTAACAATATAGGCGGCTTTGTGACCATTGATGCCAGCCATTTTGAAGGTAATAGAGCCGATATTGGTCTAGTGGGGGCTGTTATTGGTAGTGATAATCAAGATTATGATGCTCATTATGTCACGGTTGAGAATTCCACTATGGTTAAAAACGGTGCTAATGGTGTTGAGTATTTGGATAATTATTTGTTTTATCTATCCACACGATCGAATTTGAGTGTGACATACAGTACGATAGCTGATAATCATGTGGAGGGGAATTTGATTTTAGCTAATAATGGTAATACCGGTGTGGGAACATCCGTACTGGTTAGTATTATCGATGAGCCTAATGAATTATTCTACGGTACTCCTGGCTCGACATTTTATGCTGAGTGCTTACTTCTAGAAAATGACAATAATCTGCCGGCGGCTAGCAAAATCATGGTTGGTGATCCAGCTTTTGCAGATGCTGCTATAGGTAACTATCATTTAACTATTGACTCTCCCGCTGTCGATTTTTGTGATTTTATTGCTTATGGCGCTACTGATAAAGAGGGTATACAAAGGGGATATGATTATACTTCCATTGATGATCAATATGGTCCTTATGATTTAGGTGCTTATGAATTGAGTGATGTCATTTTTGAGAATGGTTTTGAGTGATTGATTTTATCTATAGCTTTGTTCCTTTTGAGTAGTGTACTGATTTACAATGCAAACCTTTAGTCAGGTAAAAAAACATGTCGGGAGACAACCAAGAGTGGCTTACTACACTCAGGACTCAAATTGATCAAATTGATTTAGATATTCAATTATTGATTACCCAGCGAGCAAAAATTGCCAACGAAGTAGCTAATAGTAAAGTCAGGAATAAAGCAGGTGGTGTTTTTTACCGCCCAGAACGTGAAGCACAGGTGCTGCGAGCAGTTAAAGAAAGGAATAAAGGGCCATTATCTGATGAGACTCTGGTCAGCTTGTTTAAGGAAATTATGTCAGCTTGTTTAGCTCAGCAAAAACCTTTGAATGTTGCTTATCTGGGTCCTGAAGGTACTTTTTCCGAAATGGCAACCTATCGTTTCTTTGGACATGCCATTAAAGCGTTGCCAGAAACTTCAATTGACCAGGTTTTTGCTGAAGTTGAGGCTGGTGTGGCGGATTTTGGTGTGGTGCCGGTCGAGAACTCAACGGAAGGTGCGGTTAATAATACGCTCGATATGTTTTTGTCATCTCCTTTGAAGATATGCGGTGAATTGGACTTGCCGATCCATCATCACCTGATGTCAAAATGTGAGTCTTTAAATGATTTGAAAGTTATTTTTTCTCATCGACAGTCTTTGGCTCAGTGTCGGATGTGGCTGAAAAATAACATACCTCATGCTGAAACGGTGGCTGTTAGCAGTAATGCAGAAGCTGCAAGAAAGGCCTCTTATACGGAACATGCTGCAGCGATCGCAGGAGAGTCCGCTGCAGCGATGTATGGTTTGGAATTATTGTACTCTGATATAGAAGATCGGCCTGATAATGCCACTCGGTTTTTGATAATAGGTCAACAGCTATTGGCGAAAAGTGGTTTTGATAAAACATCCATTATGGTTTCTGCTAAAGATGAAGCAGGTGTGTTATTTCATATTCTCAAACCATTAAATGATCAGGGTGTTAGCATGACCCGGATTGAGTCCAGACCATCAAAACAGGGTCGTTGGGAGTATGTTTTTTTTATTGATCTAGAAGGGCATGTCGAAGATGACAATATCGCTACGGCGATCAGGCACATGAAACGTTTTACTGAACATTTGAAAGTGTTGGGTTCTTACCCAAAATCGGTTTGAAATGTGAGCTGAAAGAAGTGCAAACAATGGGTCGTTGATGTATAATGCGACGCGCGATTGGTAGGCCAACCTGCCTACATTTTATGCCTATAAAATCAAGATTCACGTCAGTTTTGAGAAGGCACATCGATTCCTGAGATCCGTTCAATAGCTCGAGAATCAAACAAAAAGATCATCTTTGGTTTGCTTCGATCTGTCGTTGTTGGTTTGATGGTAGTCTGTCAGACAAATCGAGTGTTTTTATCTTGAGTAATTGGTGCGATTTTGAGAATTATTTTTTATCATTGAGCAGGCAGCTGAGCGCATGGTCAGTTGTACTGGTGAGGATTGAACATGAACATTTTTGAAACTATTGACAAAACTGAACACGAAGAGGTGGTGTTTTGTCATAACAAAGACGTTGGGTTGAAAGCCATCATTGCCATTCATAATACTGTTTTGGGCCCTGCATTGGGCGGATTGCGTATGTGGCCATACAAGACCGAGCAAGAAGCTTTGAATGATGTGTTGCGTTTATCCCGTGGTATGACTTATAAAGCGGCGGTTTCTGGACTGAATCTGGGTGGAGGAAAATCGATCATTATCGGTGATCCGAAGAGAGATAAGTCTGAAGAATTGTTTCGCGCCTTTGGTCGTTTTATGGATTCTTTGGGAGGTCGTTATATTACTGCCGAGGATGTGGGGATTGATGTCAATGACATGGAGTACGTATTTCAGGAGACTGAAAATGTGGTTGGCGTTCACCAAGTTCATGGTGGCTCAGGCGATCCTTCTCCATTTACTGCTTTCGGTACCTATCAAGGCATCAAGGCAAGCTTAGAAAAGAAATTTGGAAATCAAGAGGTAGGTAAGTACTCATATGCTGTTCAGGGTGTAGGTCATGTTGGTTTCGAGTTAGTCAAGTTGTTACGGGCTGATGGTGCTAAAGTTTTTGTTACAGATATTAATCAGGAAGCGATCGATGTTTGTGTCAATGAGTATGGTTGTGAAGCAGTTGGATTGGATGATATTTATGATGTCGATGCAGAAGTATATGCACCTTGTGCTTTAGGCGCTACGATTAACGATGAAACAATCGATCGATTAAAATCGAGTATTGTTTGTGGTTCTGCTAATAATCAGCTGGCTGAAAATCGCCATGGTAATGAGCTAGAGGCTCGAGATATTGTTTATGCGCCAGATTATGCAGTTAATGCTGGCGGTTTGATGAATGTGTCAATTGAGTTGGAAGGGTATAACCGTGAGCGTGCCATGCGAATGACACGTAATATTTATTATAATATTAAACGAATTTTTGATATTGCTGAAAGGGATGGCATTGCTTCTTGGGAGGCAGCAGATCGTATGGGAGAGGAGCGTATTGAGAAGATGGGTCGTGTCAAATTGCCGTTCATGTGCCAAAGAAATGTCAAGTTCTCAGGACGTACTAAAAGTAGTAGTCACTGATGAGTTACGATATCAAACTTTCTGAAGATTTGGAGTTGTTGAGGGATACGGTTCGTAAATTTACTGAGGAAGAAATTAGTCCCAGAGCAGAGCAAATTGATGATGATAATCTTTTTCCTTCTGATTTGTGGTTAAAAATGGGAGACCTTGGGTTGCTTGGGATGACTATCCCTGGGATTTATGGTGGTTGTGAGATGGGTTATTTAGCTCATTTAGTCGCTATGGAAGAAATTTCCCGTGGTTCGGCATCAGTTGGTTTGTCATATGGGGCGCATTCAAATTTATGCATTAACAATTTGTACAAACATGCTACTGAAGAACAGCGAAAGAAATATTTGCCCAAGCTTTGTTCTGGAGAGTATGTTGGGGCCTTGGCTATGAGTGAACCAGGGGCTGGTTCTGATGTGGTTGGCTCGATGTCCTGTACTGCGGTTAACAAAGGTGATTATTGGATTGCCAATGGCAATAAAATGTGGATTACCAATGGCCCAGATGCAGATGTTTTGGTTGTTTATATGCGAACTGCTGGTACAGAAGCAGGCTCAAAATGCATGACTGCGTTTATTATTGAAAAAGGGATGTCAGGATTTTCTACGGCACAAAAACTCGATAAACTGGGCATGCGTGGTTCGAATACCTGCGAATTGGTTTTTGATGACTGTCAAATTCCCAAGGAGAACATTCTAGGTGAGGTCAATGAAGGTGTTAAGATACTGATGTCAGGATTGAACACGGAACGGTTGGTGTTATCTGGAGGTCCTATCGGTATTATGCAGGCTGCGATGGATCAAGCGGTGCCATACGTAGCAGCGAGAAAACAGTTTGGACAGGACTTGGGATCATTCGGTTTGATGCAAGCAAAGATTGGTGAAATGTATACAAAAACACAAGCAGCTAAATATTTTGCTTATGGTATTGCCAGAGATTATGATCAGGGTATTGAATCCAGATTAGACCCTGCTGCTTGTTTATATTTTGCATCAACAGCTGCTGTCGATGTTGCTTTGGAAGCTATTCAAGCATTGGGTGGCAATGGTTATATCAATGAATATCCAACTGGTCGGTTGTTGCGCGATGCAAAATTATACGATATCGGTGCAGGAACGAATGAGATACGTTTGATGTTGATTGGCCGAGAGTTATACCGTCAATCAAAAGTTTAAATCAAAATATGATGATTTTTTGACTATTTCAGAAGGTCATTACGTGTTTTTAACAGAGAGGTAATATGTCAGAGAATATCTATGTCGTTGCCGCTAAGCGGACGGCCATTGGTTCATTTCAAGGTCAGTTTGTCAACACGCCATCAACAAAATTGGGTGCTACAGCGATCAAAGCAACGATGGCTCAGGTTGATATCAATGGTGAGTTTGTTGACGAAGCATTGATTGGGTGTGTATTACCAGCTGGATTGGGTCAAGCGCCAGCTCGACAGGCAGTGTTAGGCGCGGGTTTACCTCAATCAGTATGTTGTACAACGGTTAATAAGGTTTGTGGCTCGGGAATGAAAGCTGTCATGTTGGCTTATGACAACATCAAAGCAGGCAGTGCCCGTGTGGTATTGGCTGGTGGTATGGAGTCTATGACCATGGCGCCTTATTTACTGCCTAAGGCCCGTGGCGGCTATCGAATGGGTCATGCAGAAATGTTAGATCATATGTTTTTTGATGGCCTACAAAATCCTTATGATGGAAACATGATGGGCCATTTTGCTGAAAATTGTGCTGATAAATATAGTTTCAGTAGAGAAGCTCAGGATACCTTTTCAGCGACTTCGGTTAAGCGTGCCATGGCGGCCATGGAATCAGGGGCTTTTGATGAAGAAATTACCGCTGTGGAAGTCAGTCAGCGTTATCAGACAGTACAGGTAGATACAGATCAGGAACCACCTACATGTCAACTGGATAAAATCCCTACCTTGCGCCCAGCGTTCAGAAGGGATGGCGGTACGGTCACTGCAGCCAATGCTTCGAAAATCTCTGATGGTGCTTCGATGACTTTATTGGCATCTCAGTCATTTGTAGATGAAAAGGGTTTGGAGCCACTAGCTAAAATTATTGGTCACCATCAGTATGCGCATGCACCCGAATGGTTTACAACTGCACCAGTAGGTGCAATGACCCAACTGTTGAAAAAAATTGGCTGGAGTGTTGAAGATGTTGATTTGTGGGAAATCAATGAGGCATTTGCTGTTGTCACAATGGCAGCTATGACAGAGATGAATATTGATCATGATAAAGTTAACATACATGGCGGTGCCACTGCATTGGGACATCCTATAGGCGCTTCGGGTAACCGCATTTTGGTGACTTTGATTTATGCTTTAAAGCAACGGGGGCTGAAAAAAGGTGTGGCTTCTTTGTGTATTGGTGGTGGTGAAGCCACTGCCATCGCTATTGAACTGGTATGATGGATGAGCTGCTGATATTGGTATGGCTTCATTCAATGTGTTCGATTACATGACAAAGATTTTGTTTATGCAGCAATTAGATACAGGATACGGAACTGATTAAAGATGAAAATCATCAAGAGCAACATTGATGCGACTTCTCCGGAGTTTTCCGAAAACCATGTATTTATGCGTGGTTTAGTCGATGACTTAAAGCGACAGTTGCGTCTAGCCGCACTAGGTGGTTCAGAGCGATCAAGAGAAAAGCACACTGCTCGTGGTAAGTTACTGGTTCGGGAACGAATTAAACTACTGCTTGATGTGGGTAGTCCATTCCTGGAGGTGGCGCCGATGGCCGCTCATGGCATGTATCAGGATGCTGCGCCAGCAGCTGGAGTAGTAACTGGGATAGGTACGATTAATAACCAACCTGTTATGGTGGTAGCCAATGATGCCACAGTCAAGGGTGGCACCTATTTCCCTATGACAGTCAAAAAGCATCTTCGTGCTCAGGAAATTGCTCTGGAGAATTGCCTGCCCTGTGTGTATTTGGTGGATTCAGGAGGTGCATTTTTACCTCTGCAGGATGAAGTTTTTCCTGATCGTGAACACTTTGGTCGAATTTTTTATAACCAAGCACAGTTGTCATCGAAAAACATTCCACAAATTGCAGTGGTGATGGGTTCTTGTACAGCCGGTGGTGCTTATGTCCCTGCCATGTGTGATGAAGCTATCATAGTTAAGGAACAGGGCACCATTTTTTTGGGTGGTCCCCCTTTGGTCAAAGCAGCAACTGGAGAAGAAGTGGATGCTGAGTCATTGGGAGGTGCTGAAGTGCACTCCAGTCAGTCTGGTGTCACTGACCATTTTGCTGAAAATGATGAGCACGCGTTGCAAATGGCACGTAATATCTTGCGGTTTCTGAATCGCACTAATACCCGTTGGTTGGTACAACAGCCACCAAAAGAGCCACTGTACCCGCAATCTGATTTATACGGTATCATTCCACAGTCGACTCGGATTCCATATGATGTTAAGGAAATCATTGCCAGGTTGGTGGATGGTTCTGAGTTTCAGGAATTCAAGGCCAAGTATGGCGTTACCTTGATTTGTGGCTTTGCTCATATCCATGGATATCCTATTGGTATTGTTGCTAATAATGGGATTTTGTTTTCAGAGTCAGCTTTAAAAGGTGCGCATTTTGTGGAACTGTGCAATCAGCGAAAAATTCCATTGTTGTTTTTACAAAATATCACTGGTTTCATGGTTGGGCAGAAATACGAAAATGCGGGTATTGCTAAAGATGGTGCCAAGATGGTGACAGCAGTAGCTTGTGCCCAAGTGCCCAAATTCACAGTTGTTATTGGTGGTTCTTTTGGTGCCGGTAACTATGCTATGAATGGTCGTGCTTATCAAGGGCGTTTTATGTGGATGTGGCCTAATGCCCGTATTTCTGTAATGGGTGGTGATCAGGCTGCATCGGTATTAACCACCATAAAGCAAGATGGCATCGATAAGATGGGTGCTCAGTGGGATATCGCTGAAAAACAACAGTTTTACGATGAAATTAAAGATCAGTATGAGAATCAGGGGCATCCATATTACTCAACTGCTCGATTGTGGGATGATGGTGTGATTGATCCTGTTGATACCAGAAGAGTATTGGCATTGGCTATTGAAGCCAGTACATGGGCTGATGTTGATGATGTCCGCTATGGCGTATTTAGAATGTAAGGTCAGAAGAAATATAAATATGAGTACTTATTCAACCCTGGAATTGGAAAAAAATAATGGAGTGGTGACGGTTACCATGAATCGTCCAGAAGTTCATAATGCTTTTAATGAAGTGATGATTGCCGAATTAACTGATTGTTATACGCAGTTAAACAAAGACAAAAATGTCACTGTCATCGTCTTGCAGTCATCAGGAGCGTCTTTTTCAGCTGGAGCGGATGTCAATTGGATGAGGTCTATGGTCAATGCGACGCAGGAAGAGAATAAAGCAGATTCAGAAAAACTTGCTCAATTGTTACGCACCATTAATTTCAGCAGTAAGGCCACTGTAGCTAAAGTCCATGGTTTGGCGTTAGGAGGAGGTGTCGGTTTGGTTTGCTGTTGTGATATTGTTGTGGCGACGCAGGAAGCCAAATTTGGATTAACTGAGGCTAAATTAGGCTTGGTTCCAGCTGTGATTTCACCTTATGTAGTTGATGCGATCGGTACACGACAAGCCAGACGTTATTTTCAAACAGCCGAAATATTTGATGCAGCGACAGCCTATCGTTTGGGTGTGGTATCTGAATTGTGTCAAGCCGACGAATTAGATGAACAGGTATCCAGACAAATTACGTTATTACACTCAACAGGACCTTATGCCAAAGAAATTGGAAAGAAATTAGTCATGAGTGTAGTTGGTCGAACACTTCCTCAACAAAAAAAATTAGATCAATATACAACCCAGGTTATAGCTGCTGTTAGGGTTTCTGCCGAAGGACAAAAGGGTCTGAATGCATTTCTGAATAAAGAAAAGGTTAAATGGTAGTTCGACTGATTTTTTATCAATTAAGCTACGCCAAAATAAAAAATATGATCTGAAAGCGAGGTATTGATTTAAGGGTACCTCTATTAATGAGTTATTTCTTCTGCAAGATGACAAGGCGTCAAATGCAAGCGCACTTTGCAGTGAATGCCTAAGATGGTTTAAATATTAGCTGAGACCACCGTATCATTTTGAATCATTGAGAAAAAGAGATAAAATCTTAAA
>JAUIGR010000061.1 GCA_030430025.1 Gammaproteobacteria bacterium | reverse complement strand
GTGTTGTTGAGACTCGTTGGCCGACTGGTTATGAGGCGATCAGTGCGTTATTGATGAAAAGTACATTGAGTAATGAATTTGAGATTTCGGAGGGTATTGGTGCGGCGACTGAATGGGTGATTAGTTTTCCGACTTTGAGGTTTTATCAGCGGGATGATGGCTTTGCTGAACCGTTTGTTGCCAGTGACGATTCTCCAAATCATTATCACTTTCCTTTTCCACATCCTGTAATGGAAGGTTTTTTGGGGTCACCACTTGGACAAAGCAGCAATATTTTTAATCGAGCGGGTAATGTTATTAACAGCTGGGATGGGTGTGGGATAATATGTTCTCCTTATTCTACTCCAGCATTTGCTTCCCATACACTGGTCATTCCATTCAGTCATGAGCCAGGGTCTGATGCACAATCGTTATTGGCTGTACATCAGCCTGACTCTTCTATTGATTTTTTTGATAGGTTAGTGTATCCACTAGAGTTTTGGGTTGATGATATACAGAAGCACAAGGGGAAAATGGAACTTCGATTGACTGACGTTTCGTGGACATCATCGTATTCAGTGCCGACACTTAGGGGAGTGGATGTTCACACCAACCAACCGGTTGAGTATCGAGGGTTACCTGTTACTGGTTTTGCTTTTAGTCGATACATCAATGCCAACGCCCAGGAAGGACTTTTGGCTACTTATGCTTCTTCTATCTCTCATTTTGGAAAAAGAAGCATCAGTACTGCTGATGAATGATGTGGATCAGTATTCCTTACTAGTATAATGAGCGATAAAGTCAAGTTGCATAAACAACTTGGCTTTATACTGTAGTTCCGATCTGGTCTTTCGGTTACTGAGAGTGAACCAGAACATGTGAGTATTGGTTTAAGCTAATATACTTCCCAATGGTTAGATGGTGAGAGTTGATCAATGAAAGTTTTCATTGATTCATTAAGAGTCTCAGTTTTCTAGATGTTTTTATGGTTTTTTACAAATCTGTGTATTATACATTCTTAATGCGCCAGTCTTCATTGAGGGAGTTCTGAGGTTTTGACTATATAGAATTGCTGGTATAGTTAAAGTTATTAGCTCTTGCTTTCGCATAGGTTGTGTGATTTTGCTGATGTTTTTTGACCTCACCTGAGCCTAACGGCTGGATGGAAGCGGCGAATAAAAATGCATTGTGGCTGCTGTTTTCTGGTCGAAAAAGTGTGCAAGATTGTACTGACTCTTTATATTTAACAATAAGTTATACAATTTTCAGGTTCGACTAATTATTGTCTTTTAAATGACATGAAAGTGGTGTATGCTAATCTTACGTTTATATTAGATTCTATAAATAATCTGATTTAAATGGTGAGGTAAAGGCCCAGTTTTAGCTAATTTTTAGCGGTGTATCGTTACTATTGGGCGAGCAGGTGTGAGGTGTTTAATATGTTACTTAATCGCTGCCTGTTGTGTTTAAATGTTTATAGAGAGTAATAGGGGAGAAGTATGGAGGGTGTGCCTAATAATAAGACTCAACATCATATTGAGTCAAAGCCTAGCAAAGACCAGTTTGCTGGTACTGGCGGAGTAGAAGATGTTGAAGCTTATCTTTCCAGTCGGATAGCAATGCATCTTAAAGTGACAATTCATGATGTTTTTTCCCATTTAGATGAGATCTTTGAAGCGCTGGATAATAAAAAAGTTGAACACTTTATGTCCTATTTTCATTCAGATTCTAGTTTTCGATTTGGTTCTCAACCTGTCGTTAACGGAGTTGACAATATCAAGGAGGGTACAGAAGGCTTTTTGAATTTGGTTGAATCGATGAGTCACAAAATACAGAAAAAGAGTATTATGCAGGACCGGATAGTCATAGAGGGAGAAGTAAGCTATCACATGAAAAGTGGTGTTAATATGACCATTCCATTTTGTGATATTTGGAAAATTGATATGAGTGGGAAGATCAAGGAGTACTTGATTTATTGTGATCCGACAGGACTTTTTGACTAACATTTTAAGGAAAGTACGTTGTATCACTATTTTGGCGGCTTGCCTATCAAAAGGCCTGAGCCGATAAGGCCACTTAAACAAATTAGCTCGTTTGTGGTTAACGAATTACCTGTTTATTTATCAGGAGGCCAGTGTTCAAAAGAAGAGTTTGTTTCGAGATTAAATGAACTTGATAAAACCCTTAACCATGAAACAGTAGAAAAATTTGCTGGCTTGGAACTCAGCGAAAAAAGGGTTGCGTGTCTAGACCTCAGTATTTTGTATCATACTTGCCAACATCTTGATGTCAGTTACCCTATCAAACTGTATTTGCTTTTCCAAAAAATAAGCATACTGCTTAATAGGATACCGGCGATGATATATGAGGATAATATCCTCTTTAACCCAATTTCAGAAGACCCAAGGTTATTTACTTTCGGTGATACAGCTTCTTCCGAAAAAGATTTTTTGCTTATTCATTCTCATATCGAAGAAACACTAGAGAAAATCATCGAAAAATTGATGCCTTTATTAAAAAAATCAGAATTTGCTGGCTTGAAGAGTGAACAGTTAGTAAAGATTTACATGGAAATGGAAGATGAAATTAAGAAAGTAAAATCTTTATTTTTGGAAATGAGACATCTTCCTATAGAACATTTTAAAAAGTTTCGCGATTATTATGCTGCCCCTGTTTCAAGTAAACATCATGGTGTCAGTGGTCGTTTTTCTGAAACCATGAATACATTGCGGATTCTCATAGAAGGTAAAGAGATATTGCAAATTATTCCTAATTATTTCAATGAGCTTTTAGAAAATCAGGAATATTATCCCAGTATTAGTCGAAGTCGTGTATTTAATTTGGTTTATAGGAACGTATGTTCACAAGATTCTGATGAAAAATATTTTGCCAGTTTAAGGGAGTTGGTTAATCATAACCCCCAAACCATCCTTAGAAGTTTAGTTTCATCATTACGTGAGACTTTAGATTCTATTGTTCGAGTTCATTATGGACTGACTCAAAAATATATCCTCCGCGATATGAAAAAGAATCAATTAGAAGATGTACACGCCAGTTGATTTAGAACATTGGAAAGGTTATTTCGCGACAGTCGTTACACCATTTAAAAAAAACCTGGAAATAGATTATTCTAACTATGAAAGACTTTTAAAATGGCTTCTTAAAGAGCATATGCATGGTTTTGTCATTGCTGGCACAACAGGTGAATGGAGTACCTTGAAATTTGAAGAACGGTGTGAGTTATTTGAAGCAAGCCGGCAGTATCTCCCTCGGTCGGTACCTGTTATTGCTGGGTGTAGTGCTTTAAGAATCGAGGAAACTTTAGCGTACATTAAAACAGCTCAAAACCTAAAAATGGATGGTGTTTTATTAACTGTTCCCCCTTATGTTTGTCCAACAGATCGAGAAATTATTCATTTTTATAAGACGGCATCTGATTATTCAAGCTTGCCTATTATTGCATATAATTGGCCACAAGGGACAGGATGTGACTTTTCTCTTTCTGTGATTGATTCTATTTTTAAATTCAAAAATATTGTAGCTCTTAAAAATAGTACGCTAAATTCAAACCAATTTTTGGAAGTTTTAAAAACATATTCGAAAAATAAATTAATTTTTGGAATCATGCCGGGGGAAAAGGGTATGAAACTAATGAAAGAACATGGAGGAAATGGATGTATCGGCGCAGCAGGTGTGTTGGGAAGAAAACAACCTGGTTTTTTTGAGGCTTTTTGGCAAGGAGACTATGGCAAGGCACTGAGCATGGGGCATTATGATGAAAGTTTCATGAGCCATTTTTTTACTGGGTTCAAAGGTAAATATGGCCACGCAATTTCTACTTTCAAATACCTTTTATCTATGCAAGGTGTATGTTCTCAGTTTGTCAGACCTCCATTGTTAACAATTTCCGATAAAAATAAACAAGTCATTTCTCAACTTGTAACTAAATTAGGTTTATTTGATGAAATATGATGTAGTTATTCTTGGTGGAGGTATTGTCGGGCTTAGTTCAGCTCTTCATCTAAGCGATTTAGGCTACTCTTGCATTGTTATAGATAGTTTCGATTTAAAAAAATCTGCAAGTTATAACACTGCTGGAGGTATCTATATTCAATTACAATCTCAAGTTACTTTGTTAGGAAAAAATATCACAGACCAGTCTCTTAAACTCATTCCTCTAGCAAAAGAAATTTACCCGTCTTGGCTTCGACTTAAAGAGAGAATTTCTGGGATTAATTTTGAGAGGACTGGCGGCATTATTGTTGCTTCTGCTGAAAATGAAATGCAAGGCTTAGTAGATAAAAACAAAATAGAACAAGACTATCAATTAGGAACTTCAGTTTTGGATGCTCAAGAAGTGCAAAAGCTATCTTCTGATTTTAGCAAGGAAATTCTAGGCGCAACTTTCATGCCTGATGAAGGGTATTGCGAACCTCATAATTTAATCGAACTTATTGTAGAACAGTTAAAGAAAAATAAAGTTAAGTTTGCGCTTCACTCTCGAGTACAGAATATGACCTTGGGTTCGTCTTCAGTTACATTAGAAACAGTTCATAATGAAGTATATCATGGAGATTTTTTACTGCTTTCAGCCGGTTGCCAAAATGCAGATCTTTTAAATCAGTTAAATATTAATCATGGTCTATACTCGCTACCGATACAGATGTTCTCAACCAAACCCAGTCCTATTAACATTCCTGCTTTAACTCGTTATGCAGGCAACAAACTGTCGGTAAAAAAGATGCTTAATAATTCAGTTTGGATAGGGGGTGGGTGGCCTGCACAACAACAAAATGCTCAAAATTTGGAAGTAGGCATTATATCGGAAAACATTAAGAGTAATTTAAAATGTGCAGCTCAGGTCTATCCTAAACTGAGTCACGCAAAAGTTAATCGTGCATGGGGAGGGTATGCTGCGTGGACACAAGATGGTTTACCAATAATTGGACCTTGTCCGAATCATCCTAGAGTATTTCTTGCTTGTGGAGGTAATGGTTTTAGTCTAGGGCCACTGTATGCAGAGTTGCTCAGTGAATTAATTCAAGGCAAAGAGAGTTCTATCAATATTTCTCATTTTTTATTATCGCGTTTTGAACAAAGTGAATGTTCAGAAACAGTTGATTCTATATGTTTACCTCATGATTGAAGAGGTTCGTTCCTCAGTCATTTTGTTAACAGCCTTAATATTTCTTGTCTTTACTTTATTCTTACCAAGCGAGGGGTGTTTAATCAAAACCACTTTATATTTTTGAAGTCACTCCAAAATGGGGAAATTACATATCCACATTTGGGTGTATAAGTACTCGTTTATTGGGAGAAAGGTCACACTTTATTGATGATTTGGTTAACCATTCATTAATAACATATGTATTAACATTTGCTGTAGTTGAGAATTCGCTATGAAACTTATGACCACTATATGGATGTTGCTAATTACCTGTCTTAAGTTAAGTTATGAAACATCAAGTTGTGGATTTTTTGCTTAAAAAGAAATACCAAGTGTTCAAGGAGCTTATACAGCATCATGCGGTTGGTAAATGTATGATATGGGTGTCCATTGCTATCACAGGGTAATGAAAATGCTCCTTTGCACTCAGAGCAAGGATTCATTGATTTAGCTGGTGTTAAGCTATTGCTTTTGCATTGAAAGAAGAATAAGAAAAAATGGTGAAATAACCAACATAACCTCAGAAGCACTAGTCTTTGTTTAATTTTACGATAGATATATATTCATTCAAAAACAGGTAATCCATGAAATTAAAAATATTACTATTTATAGTTTGTATAACTGTTTACTTTCCGTCTATTACAAATGCTGCTGAGTATTATTTGGTCGATAACTTAGCATCTGAAAATCATGAGTCTGTATTAAAGTATCAAGCCATAGAACTAAACGAAATCTATAATAACTTACTAGAGTTATCAGGGGTAGATGCAACATTGATTTATTCAACTGATAGTGATATCAATGCTTATGCCACTGGATTAGGAAAGGAAAAAGTAATTGTTATTTATGATGGTTTATTAGCAAAGCTTGAAAATGATCGAGATGCAGTAGCGGCAGTATTGGGCCATGAGTTGGCTCATCATAAACTTGATCATATTCGAAAAGGAAACCGTAACAAAAAAGGAATGACGATCGTTGGTGCGATATTAGGTGCTGCTGTAGGAGCCAAAATCGGCCATAAAAGTGGTGATTTAGCTGGAAGTATTGGCAATGATGTAGTTAATGTTGGAGCTGGCTTAGTGGCATTAAAGTTTAGCCGCACTCAAGAGATGAAGGCAGATAAGCTGAGTATGGCTTGGATGATAGAAGCTGGTTATAATCCCAAAGGCATGCTCAGATTACAAAACATGTTAGGAGCGATGAAAACTAATAAGAAAAAGGGTTCTATCCTTAGCACCCACCCAACCAGTAAAGAACGCTATAAAGCTGCTGAAAAGATAATTGTTAAAGCTGAACTGTCTACTGAAAAACTTGATAAACATATGCAGCCACTGGTAAGCAAAGAGTCTCAAGAGAGGCTCAATGCCAGTAAATATACCCCAAAATCTAATGACTTCCTCAGTGATCCCAAGGCTTTATGCTCATATTTTGCATCACTTGGAATGAAGGCTCAGTTTCAATGGGGGCCAGCACCTCAAGGTGATGCCTATATGTGTCAGTATGCCGATGAATTTGGAAGCAGTGATGCGTTCGTTCGTGGGGCTCGTGTTTCTATTGATCCCAAAAGTATGAATGTCAGTGTGGGCTTATCTATTCAAGGATTTTCATTGGTTCGTGCTGAGGCTGTTGATATTCTCAAAGAATACAGCAATGCTATGTACTCTATCCATAATCAGTCAATGCCCAATACCTATTTAGAAGCCATGACAAGCAAAGAGTCAATTACGATTGAAGAGAATGGAGATGCTTTTAGTACATATGATAGTAAAAACTGGGATTCCCAACGTGTAGTAGGAGTCAGTTGGATTCGGCAGGCCACTGATAACCAATTGACAACTTTGACTGAATCAGTTTCCAAAGAAGAATCCATCCAACGTGCTAATGTACTGTCAAAGCTCGAAAACAGGTGCTTATTAGCAGTTGAAAAAAGTGGAACATCTGAAAATATTTCTGAATTCAAGATGACTTCCCAGTTATTGAGTGCAAGCCGCTATCTTGTATCATTGGAGAACCAAAATAATAGCTATACTTGTCAGGTTTGTGATGATACTGACCCAAATGTCAATTGTGGAACTATGGGATTAATGCTGTCATATAATGATAAGGAAGGAAATCAAATTTCTTTACCTGCAGAATTAGATCGTAAGTGTGAGTTTTATTTACAAAAAAGTGTATCAAGATTATCTAATTCATTCATTGATCATGGTTTAGTGAAGAGAATAAAAACTCATGAGATTCTTAATGATAAGCGGTATGTTTATACACATGAGCTAGGCGGACACTCTTATCGGTGTGTAATCCGTAAGAAAGATATGAGCTTTAAATTAGAGCGTGCGATTAGCGATGGTCAATGGCAAGGTGTTTCTGCAGGAGTGATGTTATGAATTGGTGTGCTTTATTGTTATTTGTTGTTATGGCTACGCCAGTTTGGGCGGGTGGTTTGATGGAAAATTGCGAACCCGGTTCGAAAAGACACGGTATGCAATGTATTAATCGTAATGGTCTATGTGTCGAGGTGAGTGTTGACGGTCACCAGTCACAACCGATCACCAAAGCAGATCGTAAACGTATCATGGAATTACCCGATATGGATGATGTTTGTTGGCAAATTAAGTCACCGGTTTCCAAACAGTTTCGAATCGAAGCAAAAAGTGGTGGTTTATCGTCAGATTTTATTGGTGACCTTAATTCTTTAAGTGTCATTGTTGTTCCTATTGAAGATTATGATCCAGAATTCGATAGCAATAGGATCGACCCTATACGTGGTTACGAATTGCAAGCTGATGGTTATCGAAATGGAACATGGCAACTTAAACAAAGGCCATTGATACAAAACGGAGTTGGCGATTTGACAGCCGGAGAATATGTAATCATATTACGAATACACGGTGAAGACAATTGGGATAAGCAAGAGATTTTACTCACAATCAACCCTGATTTATCGCCAATAGAAGCAAAGCAAGGTACACAATTGACACCCCCTCATCACTGAATCAAAGATTATAAGTGGTGGATTTCACATGTTGTGTAAGACCGTAGTGAATAAAGTTCATTGATTTTGGTTTCGTTGAGAACTTTAGTTTTTTCTCCCATAATATGTCTCATGACAAGGATGAGATTTCCAATTAAACCAGTGATCAGGAAATTTCAGAGTGAAATAAGTACAATTTATCGAACAGCAAGTTTGTTTTGGCTTGAATTGAACAGTGCTGCGAAATGTGGTTGAAGAATCCTGTCGCAATTTATAATGTATCACAAATTACCTTTTACAATTGGAAACAGTAATGACTTATATTTGGGTTTATATCAAGGGTATGATGATGGGTGTGGCCGATTTAGTGCCAGGAGTTTCTGGTGGTACCATAGCATTGTTGGTGGGTATATATGAGCGTTTGATTTCTGCAATTGCTGCTGTCAATGGTGAGTCTTTTAAACTGTTATTTACAGGGCAATTTGAGTCTTTCTGGAAGAGGATAGATGGGTGGTTTCTTTTAGCAGTGTTTGCTGGCATCATTTCATCGATTGTCTTATTGGCTTCAGTGATCAAATGGCTTTTGATGCAACATGCCATACCCACCTGGGCTTTTTTCTTTGGACTGATTGTTGCAGCAGCTTTGGTTTTGCTTTGGCAGCAGGGTAAGGGAAAATTCAGTAGTTGGTTATTATTGCTTGTTGGCGTAGTGATCTGCTACTTCTTAAGTACCCAGTCCAGTGATGTGTTGCCAACAGGGTTGTTAGGTGTTTTTTTGGCTGGGTGTATTGCGATTTGTGCGATGATTTTGCCCGGACTTTCAGGTTCTTTACTGTTGTTGCTTTTAGGTAAATACCAGATTTTACTTATGGCGGTTGAAAACAAGGATATGTCGGTGCTGTTGGTGTTTGCCGGCGGTTGTGTTGTGGGCTTGTTGTCATTTGCTAGATTGTTGAAATTTTTGCTGAATCGTTACCATCAGTTGATGATTTACTTTCTTGCTGGTTTGATGCTGGGCACTTTACCTCGGGTTTGGCCCTGGCAGATCAATAATCAGTTAGTGGAGCCAATGCAGTTTGATGAACCTTTGTTGTTATCTGCTGTGATCAGTTGTTTGATAGGCATTTTCTTGGTCATTGGACTGAGTCGGATTGAGAAAGAAGGATGAAGACATTTTATTGGTATGATTTGGAGACTTTTGGTATTAATCCACGATTTGATCGCATTGCTCAGTTTGCGGGTATTCGTACGGATGAAAATTTGAATCCTGTTGGTGAACCGGACATGTTTTATTGTCAATTGCCACCGGATTATTTACCTGATTCTGAAAGTTGCTTAGTGACAGGTATCACACCACAGCGATGTCAAGAACAAGGCAAGGTGGAGGTGACTTTTGCTGCAAAAATTCATGAAATATTTTCACAAGATAAAAGCTGCGTAGTCGGTTACAACAATATTCGATTTGATGATGAGTTTGTTCGTTCTTTATTTTATCGCAATTTATATGATCCTTACCAAAGAGAGTACATGAATGGTAATTCTCGTTGGGATATACTGGATTTGATACGTGCTTGTTATGCTTTGCGTTCTGATGGTTTTAAGTGGCCATTGCGCGATGATGGCATGCCCAGCTTTCGTTTGCAGCATTTGACCGAAGCCAATGGCTTGTTGCATCAATCAGCTCATGATGCTTTATCTGACGTTGAAGCCACCATACAAATGGCACGTTTAGTTAAGGAGCAACAGCCTAAATTGTTTGACTTTGCTTTGAAGTTACGTGATAAAAACACTGTTCGTTCAATGCTCAATTGGCAACTATTACAACCAGTTGTTCATATCAGTGGCAAAATTCCAGCATCGCGTGGATGTTTGAGTGTTTTTGTTCCTTTAGCTATGCATCCGAACAATAAAAATGGAGTGATTTGTTATGATCTGGCTTTTGCCCCTGATGATTTATTGTCATTGTCTGTTGAGGACATTCAAGATCGAATTTATACACCTCAGGCCGATTTGCCAGAAGGTGTTGAACGTATTCACTTAAAAACTATTCACTTAAATAAAGTACCGTTCATCGCTCCATTGTCAGTTTTAAAAGGTACAGATTTATCGCGAATTGGCTTGGATTATGCAGCATGTCAACAGCATTTGCAACAGATCAAAGGTCAAAGTGATGGTTTATCTCGTAAAGCCGCTGCGGTGTTCAATCGGCCATATGAGTTATCTAGTGAAGATGTTGATGAGATGATTTACTCCGGTTTTTTTTCTTATCAGGATAGGGCTGAATTGGAAGCTTATCGAGAGGCTCGACCAGCTGATATTCCTTGGGGACACTCAGGTTTGGAAGATAGCAGAGCAGATGAGTTATTAAAGCGTTATAAAGCCAGAAACTTTCCGGAATGTCTGACTCAATCAGAACAACAACAGTGGCAACAAGAGATGATGATACGACTTGATGTCCAATATGGAAAGCATTGGAATAAGTGGTTTGAGTCTTTGAAATTATCAAGAAATACTCATGAAAACGGTGAAGCGCAATTACTGCTTGATGAGTTAGAACAATATGTTGTAGGTTTGATGAGAAATCAGTAAAAATAATTAGCCATCAGTTATTTTTGTGAACGCTGTCTATATTTTTTGCAAAAAAAAGTATTAACCTGGCCTGGCCGTAAATTAATGACATCCTGAACTAGTAAGGTCTAGTTTATCGGTTCTGTTTTTACCCTTTGGGATTTTTTATGAAAGCATGATTTGCTTAAAGAAATATCGATAATTTAAAAAGAGGAAATTTAATGAAATTAAAAATGAAGAAAACTTGTATGGCTACTCTGTTGGCACTCACTGTATCAGCAAATGCAGAGCGTATGGTTATTTCCTACTCTGGCAATGGCAACGGCCTGAAAAATGGTCATCATATATTGAAAGAAGGTAATGGCTGGTTTGCTGTAGATTTGGATGAACAAGGTAAAAGTGCCATGCGGGGCAAAAGCGGGTTTCAACATATGGAGATTGATTCTGTCCGTTATGCTTTTTCTTTATATAGTGATGATGCAGGTGATCCTGCCATTGAACAATTAACGCCTTATGCCGTTTATCAATCGCAAGCAGATCAGCTGAGTTTACAACCAGGTCAAAAGGTTTGTGTGATTGACTCAGGATTGGACTCATCTAATGATGACTTTAACTGGTCAGTGATTACAGGTGATAATGATCCTGGTACGGGAAACTGGTTTGATCATGGTGGTCCTCATGGTACTCATGGTACTCATGTTGCTGGTACCATAGGCGCTAAAGATAATGGTTTTGGTGTGGTTGGTATGGCTCCTGGAGTGCCTATGCACATCATCAAGGTTTTCAATGAAGAAGGGTGGGGGTATTCCTCTGATTTAGCTTATGCTGCTGAAAAATGTACCGCTGCTGGAGCTAACATTATCTCAATGAGCTTAGGTGGTGGTGGAGTGAACTCCATTGAAGAAAATGCTTTTGACACTTTTGTCGCTCAAGGTGGTCTAGTCGTTGCTGCCGCAGGTAACGATGGAAATTCAGTACGTTCTTATCCTGCTGGTTATTCATCAGTAATGATGGTAGGTGCTAATGACGCAGATAATAACATAGCAGATTTTTCACAGTTTCCAAGCTGTGAAGTGGGTAAAGGAAATAACAAACAGTTTGATGAAACAGTATGTGTTGAGGTGACAGCAGGTGGTGTTGATACACTGTCAACTTATCCGGCTGGTATGGCGACATTGTCAGCTACCACAGTCGATGGATCTGGTGTAGCATCTTCAGCCATGGAGAATGCTGGTTCGGCCAGTGGTTCAACTTACTTTATGGGTACGGCAGAGTCAATCGATTCAAATGCCAGTGGCAAAATTTGTGTCATTGACAGAGGTAATATTTCATTTCACGATAAAGTAGCTAATTGCCAAGCGTCTGGTGGTATAGGGGCTATTGTTATTAATAATGAGCCAGGTATGTTGTATGGCACATTGGGTGAACCCAATAACACCAATATTCCTGCTGTAGGTACTGCGCAAGAGGATAGAAGTGGGATCGTTAATAGTGTGTCAGCATCTATTTCAATCGGAGCCAGTGATTATGGCTATATGAGTGGAACTTCTATGGCCACACCTGCAGTTTCAGGTGTGGCAGCATTGGTATGGTCAAACCATGCTGACTGTACAGGCGAGGAAATTCGTACAGCATTAAAAGCTTCAGCCTTGGACTCCGGTACTGCAGGACATGACGAATATTTTGGATTTGGTATTGTTCAAGCAAAAAATGCTCATGATTATTTAGTGGATAATGGCTGTGAAGGAGGCTTGAATGAACCACCTGCGGATGGTATAGCACTCAGTGGAAGTCGCTCAAAAGGTGGTCGTCAAGCTGACTTGTCATGGACTGGTGGTAACACCATCGATGTAGATGTTTATGTCAATGGTTCGTATAACAATACGACAACTAATGACGGTGCTGTTAGCTATAGCGTGAATAAAAATTTCTCATATTCCTTCCAAATATGTGAGGCTGGCTCTGATACGGTTTGTTCGAATATCATCGATTTGTAGTCGAGTAAATTATAAAGCTTCAGCTAGAGACAAGGCCCCACTTTTTGTGGGGCTTTGTATTTGCGCTATACAGATTTCAATAACAAATGAGTTGAGTGAAATGATGCTCATGGCAATGTAAATACGTTTCCTTATTTGGTGGCCCTTAGCGTGGTTTCATGGGGTGATTACAGTAACACAGTGCATCGTTTATCTATTCAGATCAAACTGATCTGCAAACATCAAGTCAGACGGTGACTCATAAGCATATCTATATCACAAACTGTGATAGCATCATCACCATCCAGCAGCTTTTGTTTACTTATTTGATTAATAGCTATAGGACATCCCAAAATTATATCAATAGCAAGACTAGAAATGCTCAATGCATGAGTTAAAGCCGGTCCACCATCATTTATTAAAACAGGGTTAATAATGGTCAGTAAATCACTTGTAGGAATGGTACTATCATCCTCAATACTGTCATTTTTTTAAATAAATAGTCGAACCTGAAAAAAGCATAAGTTATTGTTGGATAAGATAAATTTTCTTACAAGTTACATATTTTTCGACCAGAAAACAAGTGTTTCAATGCTTCTTTATTCGCCGCCTCCATGCGGCTCTCAGGCTAACGTGAAAAAGTTTTCCAGAAATTTTTTTCTGCTCGACGGTGTGGCACAAGGAGGTGCCACCTTGAGCCGTTAGGCTCAAGTAAGGTCAAAAAACACCAGCAAAATCGCACTTTTGTGGTTAAGTGTTTTTTGACCGATGCTGAAAAAGGCCAGGAGGGACTTTTTCAGGACTGACTAAATAAAATGTTTTCAGTGCGCTATGGATCTAGCATTAATCACTCAAAATCATCAGCAAAGATCAGGTCACTAAACACAGGATCTGCAGGAACAGGTGCTGTCGCACCCCCTATGGACCTCGTTGTCTGTACTTCATAACCCATCCCTGATGATACCGATACATCCTGCCACTGAAATGCCATACGTATATCAACAGGTCCAAGCTGTGCTGCCGTATCGGTGAGGTCATTAATATTGCCATCAATTAAATCTGCTGCAAGTGTCACATCAGACATTTGAAAATGATCATTGCCTCCTGCACGAAATTCTGCCTGATAATCACCACCCACTTGCTCTAGATGACTGGGAAATTCGATCAAAGAACCTGTATCTCCAATACTCATGTCAAAATCAGTATAGTGAAATAAATTAAGCACTATACCTTGTTGATTTAAGTTCACTACTTTCATGGTGCTTGTCAGCATTCCTTGTTCAGGCTGTAATCCATTCTGATCAATCACATGAGTCAGTTCAGCACTGAATCCCTTACCATCAACATCATCCCAACTCAAAGTAGCGGTATCTCCACTGTAGTTCGTTTCATCGGGTACAGGAAAAAAATACTCTTTGGTGTCACTGTCCAATCGATAAAACCATGTGTCTACATATAAGTAATTTATATCACTTTTCAGGGTATTGCCACGTCCAGTTGTTCCAACACCATATACGGCACTGCCATCGCTGATCTGGCCGCCTGCACCATTGATGATTAATGAGGCATCAGTGACTTCACCAAAGACACCAGCCCAATGGTCATAAACTAATAGAGTCCATGTCCCATTAGGATCTGTTACCCCACTAAAAGCATCATTCATCGATGTAATGTTTCCAGCATTAACGAATCCCCCCATCGCTGTGGTCTGATAAGGTCCACTGGGCATAAATCCATCTATATCTAAATTAGCCGCCCACTGCCACCAGCTCAAACCAGCCAGTCCATTATCAATATCATCAGTGAATTTGTAAACTCCATTTAAGTCAGAATTGTCTACATCACACGTACCTTCAGCTGCCCCTGTAACACCAAATAACAAATGTGAATCGTCATTCGGAGCGACTAAAGCAGCAATCACATCTCCCATCCAATAATGTGAAATTTCCATGTCAACCTCTACCGTCACTACTGGACTCATATTATGCACCTCAAAAGTGATGGCCAGTGGTTCGCCTATCTCACCACAACCGTCAGGACCATCAGGAATCGGACCAAAACCTGAACCTTGAAAAGTTCCGGCCAAGGACTGTAGACTGAATGA